>CACYQT010000004.1:204989-227037 GCA_902776645.1 uncultured bacterium
GTCGTTCTCGGCGGCACGGCCCTCGCCGGCGGTGCTGGAAGCATCTTCAACACAGTCGTCGCGGCCATCTTCCTCGCGACGATTTCCACGGCGCTAAATGCCTACGGCGTCGGCAACAACGTCTATGGCATCTTCCGCGGATGCATCCTCGTGTTCGCGTTTTCCCTCTACACGATCCGCCTCTTCGCGGCCCGCAAGCCCACGAACGCCAAGCGGTTGCAATATGCGACTGCCGCCATCGTCGCGTTGCTTATCATCGCGGCGGTCGGCCTCGGCATCCACAGCCGCGGCGCCAAATCCGCCGACGACGGCAAACTCGTCTTTGGATGGTCCGTCTACGACATGTCCAACCCGTTCTTCATCCCCATGGACGCCGCCGTCCGCGAACAGTGCGAAGCACTTGGCGTCAAACTGCTTCCGACACATGATCAGAAAGGCGACGCCACGGAAATGGTCACAGGCGTCTCCGCCCTCATCGCGCAGGGCATCGACGCCCTGCTCGTCTCCCCCTGCAGCCCCGAATCCATGAGCGCCATCACGGCGAAGGCCGCCAAGGCGAACATTCCCGTCGTCGTGCTCGACATCGGCACGGGCGGCGCGAAAATCAACGCCTTCCTCCGTTCCGACATGTACGGAGGCGGTGCAAAGGCCGGCCGATACTTCCTGGATGTCATGAAGCAGGGCCTCTATCCGGACATCACCAGCAAGAAGGTCGCCATCATCAAATGCGAGACGTCCGCCACCTACGCCATCACCCGCGGCGAAGGCTTCAAATCCGCCGTCGTTCCCGCTGGCTACACGGTTGTCGAAGAGCAGCACGGCAACTCGAACAAGAACGAGGCCTACAAGATCATGCGCGTCTATATCAATAAATACAAGAACGACTTGGCCGCCGTTTTCTGCGAAAACGACGAAATGGCCATGGGCGCCATCGCCGCCGTTGACGAAGCGGGCCTGACAGGAAAGCTTCTCATCTACGGCTTCGACGGCAACGACGACGCGAAGGCCGCCATCAAGGAGAAGAAGCTCGGCGGCACCGTCGCTCAGGACTCCCACCGCATCGGCGCCATGGGCACGGAAATCGCCTACAAGATTGTGAAAGGCGAAAAAATCGAGGCGAGCGAAGTCGACAAGGACGGCAACAATGTTTTCCTTGTCCCCGTCTCCATGATCGACCGCGACGGCAACGTATTGCCGTAGAAGGTCTTAGGATGCTAGGTTTCTAGGATTCTAGAAATCTAGTTCCGTCAAATTTGCATTTTCGGATCCGAAAAATGTGATTTTTCACACTTTTTGGATCCGAAAAATGTAATTTTCCACACTTATTGGATCCGAAAAATGTGAAATTGCACACTTTTCGGATCCGAAAATGCAAATTATGGTTTTCCAAACCACCTGCTAAATGAACGGCCGTCTGTCCAAGACAAGCCGCAAGGGCTTGTCTGACAGGATCTTGCCCTTCAACGTCTGCTGGAGTTCCGCCAATGCGCAGACGGCGCCGAAGAGGCAGTGCATGTCGTTGACGCCTTCGTCAGTCACCCAATCCAGATGAAACCACCAGTCGAGATTCGTTTCGGCGAAACGCTCCAGACGGTCGCGGATGTCGTCGAAACGATGGGCCGTCTGGCGTGAGGCGCGCGTCAGACAGAAAATCCAGTCGATTTCCGAAAATCCTGCCCCGCGTCCGAAGTGGCGTTTGCCCAACTCGTTGTCGTACAAGGCCAGACATGTGTCGATGACCTTTTCCGGATAGCGTAGCGGCATGTGGGCGTATTCGTGGTTGAACAGATAATGGAACGATCCCGCCAGATAGTGGAACATGTGCGCCTTGGAGTCGATTTTGTCCACGGGGCCGCGCCAGAAGCCTGTCTCTGGGTCGGCATTGTCCCATAACCATTTGAAATAGCGTGTATTCCATTCAGGCGTGGCCATGCCTGTCATGTTCATGAACACATACAATCCCGCGCCTTTGTGGGATTCGTCCCACGGATCATGGTTCCAATCGAGCTGTTCCAGAAATTCTTCCAATTTAGAAGGTTGCAACAGTTCCGACAGCTCCGTCGGCTGCCGGAGCGGCGCAACGTCGAACAATTCCAATGCCGCCGAACAATGGGCCGTCGTATGAAACGGATGATGATGACCGTCCTTTGAACGGAAGAAACCATCCGCACCCTGCATCGCCTGCAGATGTTCCACGCAGGCCGCCCGCTCCGCAGCGTCACGCGGGAAGTCTGAAATCGTGTAGAGGATGTTCATCGCGTCGGCGCAGCCGTATTCGTCTTCGCCGAGATTCCGCGAGTTCTTCTTGTCCTGCCATAGCCAGCGGGCATAGCTTCCCGCTCCAAGCCTGTGCGACTGAACCGTTTTCCGAATATGATCCACAACGGAAGTGATATCGACAGGCTTCATTTTGTCTCCTGCAGCTTCGCGAATTTCGCGTCGATTTCCGCCATGTTGAAGCGCGTGCAGACGACGGAATGCAGCCGTTCGTCGTCCCAATGCTTCGTGTAGGTCGTGCAGATGATGGTGCCGTCGGGCAGGAGTTCCACGCCCGAATAGCCTGTGTCGCAGGCTGGCCATCCACCGCGGCCGCAATGGTGCAGCAGATGGATCCTGTGCTGGCCGGGCCGTCCGTTGCGGATGTCGTCATAGGTCCCGACCCACGCCACGTACTGGCCGTAGGTGGAGGAATTCAACGCCCTGTCGCGGAAGGCGATAAGCCAACGGCCATCGGGCAGCTGGATGCCTTCATGGCGGTCGCCGGAAAGCCCCCAACAGGTATCGACAGGCTCCGTCCACGTCTGGCCTTCATCGCGGCTGAAGCACATCATGCTGCGGGCCGTGTGGCGGTTTTCGCGAATCAGCAGGCAGATTTCATCGCCGTCCGGCGACCGCAGCGCGAACGGCTCGCAGAGGTTCTTCTGCTCCTTGTGGGCGACGATTTTCGCAGGCGACCATGTGAAGCCGCCGTCTTTCGTGATGGACATCCAGATGTCCTGATCATCCGTCGGACCGTCCGTCTTCACGGCCGGATTCGTGCGGATCTGACCGAACAACGCGCTCGTACCGTCCTTCAACTGGATAAATCCCGTCGGCGGCATGCCCGCGCTCAATTTGGCGGGCGGCACTTCATACCAGCTTTCGCCTTCATCGCGGCTCATAAGGATGCCCATGCCGCCCTTTTTCGCACTGAAAATGCAGAAGCGGCGCTCCGCGCCGTCGGGCGTATTGACGGCCTGCAGCGTGGGGCAGTTGCGATGCGTCGCGGCGTAGGCGGGCGGCAGGATGCTGTCCAGCCGCTTCCACGTCTTGCCGCCGTCGTCCGAACGGGCCATCGGGCCGCACGGGCCGCCATGCTGGAACGTCCACACGCAGAAAATCGTCTTGCCGTCTTTTGTCAGAACCGTCGTCGGATGGCCTTGATAGACCTCCGGCGTACCCATGGCGATGACCGTCTGACGGAATTTTTCACGGGAGATATCGACGATCGGCAATTCGTCATGGCACGGCTTCACGATTTCCTTCGGACGCGTGCCGTCCGGCGAGACTTGCGCCATGTCCGCGATCTCCTCATCGGACATGCGGCGCGTCTCGTAAGTCACGTTGCCCAGGCAACCTTCGAATGGGCGGTCGCCGTCTTTCCTTGAATTTCCAAGCCATGCCGTCCCGCCTGCGAAAACCGCCGGCATAGGCTGGTCCGCCGGCCGAACATCCGCATCTTTTCCATTGATGAAGATGCGCGGCAGACCGCTGTCGTAGGGTGAAACGCCGCCCATCGTCACGGCGACATGCGTCCATTGTTTTTCCGGCAGCAAGGCGGGAAAATTCCATGAGCTGACGCCGTCGGGCAGGCGGACGCCAAGCGTCAGGCCTGCCAGCCCGTCGCTCCCTTGCGTCGGATGGAAATAAAAAGCGGGGCCATCGATGATGCGCGGATACGGCTTGTCGCCTTTGCCCCATCCGTCAATCTTAACCCACGTTGCGAACGTGATTTCCGGCGACTCCGCCACCACGATGCTTTCGCCCGCGTTCCGCTCGCCGTTGAAGGTTTTCACATCCGCGTTGGCGGCCAGGCTGCACAAGCAAAGGGCCGCTGTGCTGAAAAAGCGTATGTTTTGGTGCATGGTTTCTTTCCTTTTTAGAAGGGACATAAGGGACAAAAGCGACATTCAATTTACGATGCCTTAAAACCTACATGTTTTACAGCTTCTGTCAAGTTTTCACGCGGCACGGGATGCGAAAGCTTCACGACGGCGCTTTTGCCTTCCAGCGAGACGGCCACGTCCGCCACGCCGTCCACGCCCTGCAACGCCTCCGTCACATAGCGGACGCAATGTTCGCAATGCATGCCGCGGACTTTCAAAACAACCGTATTCGGATCATCTGCTGCCGCGCTCTTTCCACGACGGAAGAACCTCAGCCGCAACGCATTCGTCACGACGAACACGGAACTGCAGCTCATCGCCGCCGCGCCGAGCATCGGCGTCAAACGGATGCCGCACAGTTTGTATAACGCTCCCGCCGCGATGGGAATCCCGAGCAGATTGTAGAAAAACGCCCAGAAGAGATTCATCTTGATGTTCCGCATGACGGCCTGGCTCAACGCCAACGCCGTCTCCAACGTGTTCAAATCACTGCTGCTCAACACGATATCCGCCGATTCGATAGCGATGTCCGTTCCCGCGCCAATCGCCACGCCGACGTCCGCCCGCGTCAATGCGGGCGCGTCATTGATGCCGTCGCCGACCATCGCCACTCGATGGCCTTCGGCCTGCATTTCGCGCACAATCCGTTCCTTGTCATTGGGATACAACTCCGCATGGACTTTCGTGAAGCCCAGCGATTTACCGATGGCCTCAGCCGTCCGCTTGTTGTCGCCCGTCAACATGACCAAATCGATGTTGTGTCCACGCAACGCGTTCAACGCCGCGACGGCGTTCGCGCGCGGCTTGTCCGCAACGGTTAAAAAGCCCAGAAGGCGCGATTCATCAGCCAGATACAACGGCGTCTCGCCGGCTTCGGCCTTCGCTTCAGCCTGCGCAACCAACGGCGAATCATCGCCAAAGCCTTCCACGACACGTCGGTTGCCAATCGTCAGCCGACGGCCTTTCACCAACGCCGTCACGCCGATGCCAGGCTTGGTTTCAAACTCCTCCGCCTGAAGCTCTTCCACCTTCAATTCCTTCGCATGGGACAGAATCGCCTGGGCCAGCGGATGTTCGGAGGAACGCTCCAACGCCGCCGCCAGCGACCAGAATTCCGTTTCGTCAACACCATCCGCCAATACGCAATCGACGACGGCGGGCCGCCCCTCCGTCACGGTTCCCGTCTTGTCCAGAACAATCGTATCCACATGATGGAAATTCTCCAACGCCTCCGCGTTTTTGAACAGGATGCCAAGCTCCGCGCCGCGGCCAGTGCCGACCATGATCGCCACTGGCGTCGCCAAGCCCAGCGCGCATGGGCAGCTGATGACCAACACGGCGATACCGAACGTCAACGCGATGCCGAACGCCGCTCCGGCCAATAGCCAGCAGATGGTCGCTAACAGCGCCAATCCCAACACGATAGGCACGAAGACACCGCAGACGCGATCCGCGATTTTCGCAATCGGAGCCTTTGAGGCGGAAGCGTCCTCCACCATCCGCACGATCTGCGCCAATGTCGTGTCTTCACCGACGGCGTCCGCGCGGATCCGCAGATAGCCGCCGCCGTTGACCGTCGCCCCAGTCACCGTGTCGCCGACCGTTTTCTCCACGGGCATGCTCTCGCCTGTGATGGCAGACTGATCGACGGATGACCGCCCGTCCACCACCGTACCGTCGACGGGAATGCGGCTGCCTGGCTTCACAACCACCGTGTCGCCTTTCACGACCTGCTCCAACGGAATCTCCGATTCAACGCCGTTTCGTAGGACGACAGCCGTCGCGGGAGCCAGTTCCATCAGTTTGGAAATCGCCTCTCCCGTGCGTCCTTTCGCCCTTGTTTCCAACATCTTGCCAAACGTAATCAGCACAAGGATCATGCCCGCCGATTCAAAATGCACATCCATCCGCAACATTTCAACGGCGTGCCAATTCGCCGCCGCCATCAGCGGCCCAAGCTTGAAAATGCCCGCCACGCTGTAGATCAGCGCCGCTCCCGAGCCAAGCGCGATGAGCGTGTCCATGTTCGGCGAACGCAACAGCAGATGGCGAAGGCCGTTGCTGAAGAAATGTCTGTTCAAAAACAAAATCGGCAGCAGCAGCAAGAATTGCAAAAATAAGAACGGCAACGTGTTCTGCGCTCCCAAGAGGCATTTGGGCAGTGGCCAGTGGGCCATCCCCTGCATGGACAGATACATCAATGGAATCAGAAACGCCAGCGAACGGAAGAACCGCTGCTTCATCAGCGTGAATTCCGACGGGCCGTCCGCCGTTTTTTTCACGCTTTTCGCCGTTTCACCGCCTTTATCGGACACGACGGCTTCATATCCGGCCGCCGCAACCGCCTGGCAGACAGCATCTTCAGAAGTCGCAGCCTCATCCAGTTCCAAATCCATGCAGTTCTTCAGCAGATTGACGTTGACGCGCGAAACGCCCGCCACGCCCTCCGCCGCTTTCTGCACATGGGCCTGGCAGGATGAACAAGACATGCCTTTTATATCAAAATGAACTTTCTTCATAATGCTTAATGCTTAATGCTTAATGCTTAATGCTTAATGCATTTTATCTTTTTAGCCTTCAACTCCGCGAAGCAGATTCAAACCGCCGAGCCGCCGGAGCCGTTGATTTTTCCACATTCAGTATTCATTATAACCATACAAATTCTTTAGAAGATTGTCGGCCCGGCGACGAGGCATTCGTGTCTAATCGTGTCCATTAGTGGTTTTTAGTATTTCCTCCAATCGAAAACAAATCCAAGATGATTGAAATCACGTGCGAAAATGCTGTCATAGATGCCTGGAGCTTCAGACGGATCGGCGACGCGGGAAAGCAACGGCTTCGCCTGCAGACGCCCCGCCGACATGAAACGCAACAGCAACGCCATGTCCTCCTTCATCGTCCAGACGCCCGGCCGCCGCTCCACCAATGGCCGCGCCATGTTGTGAGCGCCGATCACGGTAATGCCTTTTCGATGCACAAGATTATAAAAATCAATATGTTCTGTCGGCGTCCGATTACATCCCGTCAATGAAATCCGCCCGAATGGCGCCATCAATTCCAAGCCTTGCACGACGGCTTGCGGATTGCCTGTCACTTCGACGACGACATCACAGCCGCGCCCTTCCGTCAACTGTTTGATTTTCGCCTTCAGATCCGGATCGTCAGGCGAGAAGACGGCGTCCGCCCCAAGCATTTTAGCAATATTCCGTCGATTTTCATTGAAATCAAGACCGATCACAGGAAAACATCCGGACCAATGGGCGGTCTGCACAGCGAATTGTCCCAAAAGTCCTAACCCCATGACCATCAACGACTCACCGAATTCTGGACGGCATCGCCGCACCCCCTGGAACCCCATGCAGCCGATGACGCAGAAAACCGCCTCTTCGGCAGGCAGCCCGTCGTCGATGATCTTCACCAGATTCTGTTGCGGCATGTTCTGATAGTTGCGATGGCAGCTGTGATAGCAGAGGCAACGGTCGCCCTCATGCAGTTCCGTCACGGCGGACCCCGTCTTCAGCACATGCGCCACAGCGCTGTATCCCAACGTCTTGGGGAATTTCATACCGCCCAAATCCGTTCCATTGAGACAGGCGAATTCCGTTCCGGGCGAAACCAGCGTGCAGACCGTTTTCAGCAGCACATGGTCGGGAGCGAGCGTTTCGTTCATCTCTATTTCACGAAACTCCGCCTTGCCACGGGCAACAAAATCTATCGATTTAACTTTCATACTTATATATGAATGAATTATGAATTATGAATTATGAATTATTTAAAGGATGTCGTCTGTCTTTCAATGGAAATTCAACGACAGCCCGCTGCAACGCGGACTGATAGGCCCCCGTGATCATCTCCAAGGCTCCGACGGCGGAATCAATTCCCGCGACAAGCGGCTCCTTTCCGCTGATCGCCTGAATCAGATTCCATGCCGCACGACGGTTGTTGTCGACAAAATAGTGATGGAAATAAGGCCGTGGATCTATCCGCCACGCATCAAAATCGATTGGTTCCGCATCGGGAATCTTAACATCATTTTCTGTCGGAACAATTTGGAAATCAGCATGATCCTCCTCCGGAACAGGAAAATCACGGCATATCCGCAGTTCACGGTTGCCCGTATAGCGGATGGCGAGAATGCCCTTCGTCCCGCAAACCGTCAGACCAAGGCGGGCATCGCCGGAATCGACCACATGGCGGCTTTCGAAAATACCGTTTACGCCGTTCGGGAAACGGTAGATCGAATAGATCTCATCACCGCCGCAAGGGCCGACTGGCTCGGTGGTTACGCTCACATCAGCGGCAGTCAGACGCCTTCCTTTGATGCGGATGTCGGAAAAGACTTGTTCAGGCTGTCCGAACATCCAATAGGCGGCGTCCATGACATGGGTGCCCAGCACGATCATATCCTCTCCGCCGCCGCGCGTATCCTCCTTGCCGCGCATGTGGCAAGTCAATACGTTGCCGATTTCACCGGCCTCGATCATACGCTTCATCGTTTGAAACGTTGGCGCGAATCGCGCCAGATGAGCCATTTGGACAAGATAACCAGTCTGTTTGGATAGTTCAACAAGTTCGTCCGCCTGGATCAGCGTCTCCGCAAACGGCTTCTCGCAAAGCACATGGCAGCGATGGTTCAACGCATAGCGGATCTGATCCACATGCTCGCCTGGAAGCCGTGAACACAACACGACAATATCCGGCCTCTCCTGCTCCATCATCGTCTCGAAAGATGTGTACAGGCGCTTCGCGCCCGTCAGGCGGAACGTATTCTCCGCCAACGGATTGGAATCCGCCAGAGCGGCGATTTCCACGCCAGGCAGCCCCGTGAAGGAGAAGTGCGTGAAATGACCGCCACGCCTTCCGCCGCCCGTCTCAAAGTTGATGCAAACCTTCAACATATTATATGGTTCCTTTTATCGGTCACGCAGAAGCGCGCCCCTCCCATCATTATTGTAAGAAGTTCCACGGCTTCCGGATTTCGTCCATCTGCTTGATGCCGATGTAGCCAAGAATCGCGAGATTCAGCAATGCCGCATGGTCTGCGCGACCGCAATTCCAGCCCGGAATCCGCTGGAAATCCTGCCATTTGCGATCTTCCGACCAACGCTTGTCCAACACCGTCAGCCAGTCTTCAAAGGCCTCCTCGCGGCCGACGGCGTCCCGCCATTCGCGGAACAGCCAATAGACGTACGGCCCCACCCAGAACTCCAGCGGATACTGATAGCGATTTCCTTTGATATAACAATCATCCGTTACATAACGATAGGCCTTCAACGCGGCCGCTTTCGCCACGTCGGCCTGAGCGTCACGCTTCGCCAGACGGTCGGCCAGATAGACGCCGAACAGCCCTTCGCCCGCGTAGATGTTGCCGAGGAACGTGTGGCAGCCGCCTTCCACGATGTCTTCGCACTGCCAGTCGAACCATCCGTTCGGCTTCATCTTCTTGTCCATCCACGCCACCGTCGCGTCGAACATCGGCCACCAGTTGGCGGGAACTTCCAGACCAAAACGCTGCAGCGTGTAGGCCGTGTAACCAAGCCCCGCCAAGGCGCGCGGCTGGTAGACGTCGCACTGCCGCCCTTCCTGATGATAGACGGTGATCCGCTTGTTTTCCGGAAGCGTCATATTGATTCCCAAATGGCGCAATACGCCGCCGATGCCGTCGGATTCACGCAGCGAATACTGGACGATGAAATCGCCCGCCTTGCGGCAGACATCGTTCAGATTCTTCACAAATTCCGCCCTGTCGGCGACTTCACGATAATACAGCGCGACATAGTTGAGGGCGCGCATCCATTCGCCGATCTGGTTGTTGTCGTAATTGCCGCGCGCATTGCTCCGCGGCCCTTTTCCGATGCCCTCGTCCGCCAGCTCATTGGTCATCATGATGACGCCGCCGCATTCGTCCTGCATCGTCAGCATCTGCTTCACGGCGCTGTCGATCAGCCCTTCCGTAAACCGCTGCCGCTCCGTCTCGCCGTTCCGCCTGAACGCCTCCGCCGCGAGCACGAGGCCGGGCACGCCGGCCTCATAGCCTTCCGTATGCTTGAACGTGTTGTAAACAAATGCTTTAATGAATACCGCATAGTTTTCTTTCGACGCATCGTACGGATCGTAGCAGTGCGGCAGATAATTGGCGGCGGAATGGAAGAAGCCGTCATGCAGCAAGTCTTTCAGCCACAACGCCATACCTGTCCGCAACGACAGCATCGCATGCGTCATGCTTTCATCCTGCTCCATCAGATAGAAGTCGTCGCTTCCTTTGCGCAGCTCCAGAATCGACACGCCGTCGTCCAGAACATCGCAAAGCACGTGATAGTAGCCGCTTTTCAATTTTGAAACATCCAGTTGGTACTGTTCGCGGAAGCAAAGGCCGTTGCCGACGCTCTGCCCCAATTTCATGGATGTAATCGTTTCCTCTCCGTTGAAGACATTGCGGATGCGGAACCGCAGCTCCATACCCGCCTTGACGGTCTTTCCAAGGCTGTTTTCCATCCGCAGCGTGGCCGCCAGCCGCTTCGTCCCCTTCGGCAGCATCACGATGCGGCTGTCCAAATCGGCCCGTTCGCCAAGCCACAACGTCACGCCCGCCTTTCCGGCCGTCAACGGCAAAATCTTATCCTCTTCTTCGCCCAATTCAAAATCCTTTATCTGGAAGTCCAGTTCGTCGCCATGCTTGTAGGCGTCTTCGCAGATAAAGAAATGGACGAAATTCACATCCTTGAACGCCGCACTGTTCAGCCGCACGCTCATCTGCTGCCATTTGCCGACGGTCATCGGCGGCAACGGCACGTTGATCGGATTGCCCGAATGACGCCGCAGGATGAAACGGACGATCTGCGGATAACCGACGTCCGTCATGGCGCGCATCTTGAAACGGATGACTCTCTTGCCAGAAAAATCAAGCGACGGATCCGGCCGCGTCTCCATCGCGGGCCATCCCTGCGGATACTGCCCTTCGTTGAAATGATCGATTTTGATCTTCCAGTCGAGCATCTTCTCGCCCGTCGCGTCGTCGGTCACGACCGCCACACGCCCCTCCGGCCCGCCGACGTCGCTCCATTTCATGTCCAGCAGCGAATTCAACGGAACTTGTGTATTCGGCTTGAGAACATGCATGACTTCACGCCATGGATACAATTCCCTTTCGGAAGCGCCCTCCGCCACGTTCATTGCACATAAGCCCAACATTCCAAGGCATATCCATCTATGAACCGTTAACATGTTTCAAACTCCTTTTATGCTATACTCAGTCTTTGACCGATATAATATCATATTTCCAAGCCGAAGTGCAACTTTCCCGCACAATTAGTTTAAACTAATATCCAGAGATCCGCCGAATCCAGTCGCCCTCACCGTGGTCTGGAACTTCCCGCAATAGCGGTCATAGCACTGCCTGTGCACATGCCCCGCGATGACGCCGAGCAGATTCGGAGCCGCAAAGACTTCTTTATGAAAGGCTTTCGTCACTTCCGTATGGCTCGCTTCAGGCCATCGCGGCCGCCGTTCGATCTCCCAATGCTGATCATGCGACGCATTCCAATCCGGATGGGCGACGCCCCAGCCGACGGACCGTCCGGGCACCCACAACGGAATATGGCAGCCCAGCAATATCGGCAGCCCGGCCTTCACTTGCTCACGCCAGAAATCCAATTGCTCAGGCAGAATTTCATAGACGGACGTGTCCATCATGACGATGTTGATTCCATTGACGATGATATTGTAGCACAACGGGTTGCGGCCTTGGTAAAGCGGCTTGAGCGTCTTTTCCGTCCATTTCCGCCGCAATTCCATTTCCGTGCCCGACTCGCCTTCGTAATGCCAGTCATGGTTGCCGGCAATATAGGCGAACGGCGTATTCAACGGCTTGATTTTCTCCAGAATCGTCTCCACGCCTTTGGCCGTCGGAAAACTGACCATGTCGCCCAGCATGAGAATCAAATCGAAATTCTTATCTTTCACGACGGAAGCGGCTTTCTCAAGATTGGGGATGGACTGCTGGAAATACTGCGCCATCCGCTTGCTGTAATCCTTATAAGGCTCCCCGCGTTCGTCGTCAATCGTCAGATGGGAATCCGCCAAAACAAGCAATCTGACGGCTTTCTTCAAACCAAGCCCTTGCAGGCGAAGTTTGTTTCCATCCAATGCAAACGCCGTCTTATCAGATGACTGCGACGTTTCATCAGCGGCGAAAAGCCCTGCTTTCGGCAACATGGCCATCATAGCCGCGACGCCGCTTCCCATTTTTAGAAAATCACGTCTGTTCATGTCATTCTGTCTTTTTGCACCATTGCCTGTTCATGAAAAAACCGGCAGACCCCTATGGCTCCGCCGGTTTTTCATGTCAACAATTCATTTGTCGAAGATAATCACTTCAACGTCGCCAAATAGGCTTCAAGTTCTTCCTTGCTGAATTTCTTCAACGCGCGAAAGTCCTTCTTCTTGGCTTTCTTCAGTTCATCAAACGTGGCGATGATCTTCGCGATTTCATCAAGACCGGCCTGCAATTTGGCGGGTTCGATCGCGCCGTCATATTTCCGGGTGACTTTGTCCACGATGATCTGGGCGAATCCTCTTCTGACGCGTTTCGGAGCTTCTTCGCCTTCGGGTCTCTCTTTTTTCGGTCTTGCCATGTTTGTCTTCTCCAATTGGTTAAGGGTTTTTCTGTGCAAAAAGGGCGGTCATATTTTCAATATAATAACGCCAAAAACAAATGTTGCCAGTTTTTTTTGAAAAATAGTTGTGATATTATTGAGCAGCTCCGTATATTTCCATTAACCAACGGCCGCGCAGGAGCGCAGCCCTCCCATTCGGCCGCGCTGGAGCGCAGCCCTCCCAGCCAACGGCCGCGCTGGAGCGCAGCCCTCCCAGCCAACTTGCATTTTGCTTTCAGCTTTCGGCTTTCAGCTTTTAGCTCTGCGAAGCAGCTAACCACTAACCACTAACCACTACTCTCTCAAACACAGGCATGTATTCGATTGGCGCATCGACCGTCACAGTCCGCCCACCATCGAACGTCTCCCCTGTCGACGTCAGTTTCCATGTTCCCGCAGGCAAATACACATCACGTTTGAATTCATCCAGATGGAGAATCGGCGCCACCAGATAGCGGCTGCCGAACATGTACTGGTCCTGCAAATTCCAGCATGTTTCATCCTCCGGGAACTCGTAGAACATGGCGCGGATCAACGGCGAACCGTTGTCATGCGCCTCCTGGTAAAGTTCCTTGATGTAGTCGTGCATGGAGAGGCGGATGTCCAGATACGCTTTCATGATGCGGAAGCAGTCGTCGCCGTAGCTCCACAATTCGTTGGGCTGGCCTGTACTGAGATAGCCGCCGCCGCATTCGCGGTCGTCCAGCCGCGGGATATTGTGCGGGCCGCGGTCGCCATGCATGCGCAGGACGGCGGAAAAGACCGCGAATTGGAACCAGCGAACAAGCAGCTGGCGGAATTTCGGATCGTTGACGTCATCCGTCATGAATCCGCCGATGTCCGTCGTCCACCACGATATGCCGGCCAGCCCCATGTTGAGGCCGCACTGCAACTGGTCCGCAAACGATTCAAAGGTGCTTGGAACATCGCCCGACCAGACGACGTTCCCGTATTTTTGCGAGCCTGCCCATGCGCTGCGTATCAAGTTGACAATCGGGCCGTTGCGAAGTTCGTCCATCGGCTCCCAGAATGCGCGGCTGTACATCTGCGGGAAGATGTTGCTGACGGCCATGGCCGGCCCCGCGCAATAGCGGTAATGGTCGAAATCGTAGGCGCCGAACTCCGGTTCCGCGCAATCCAGCCAGAATGCGTCGATGCCGTGCGACATGTAGTTTTTATAGCAAAGATCCCACACGAACATGCGCGTCTCCGGATTGAAGGCGTCGATGTCCGCGCAGTCCCCTTGGAACTCGTATGTCTGCCCCGTGCCGCGCTCCGTCTTCACCAGCAGATCGCGATCCATCATCGTGTTGAAATACTTGCTCTTGCGATCGACAGACGGCCAGACGGAGACCATCACCTTGATGCCCAGGCTGTGCAGTTCGTCCACCATCGCCTTCGGGTCCGGCCAGTATTTCGAATCGAACTCCCATTCGCCCTGCCGCGTCCAGTGGAAGAAGTCGATGACGATCTGGTCGATATGGATGCCGAGCTCATGGTATTTCCGCGCCACGGACAGGACCTCCTCCTGCGTCCTGTAGCGCAGCTTGCACTGCCACAGGCCCATGCGGTCTTCCGGAAACACGGCTGGACGGCCCGTCGTATTCGTATAGTTTTCAACGATTTGCTTCGGCGTGTCCGCGACGGTCAGCCAATAGTCCATGTCCTTCGTCGATTCCGCGATCCATTCCGTGTAATTGGCGCCGAACGTGACGCGCCCCACGGCGGGATTGTTC
The DNA here is from genome assembly GCA_902776645.1 of uncultured bacterium. Lineage (GTDB taxonomy): Bacteria > Verrucomicrobiota > Lentisphaeria > Oligosphaerales > Oligosphaeraceae > UBA1407. The sequence goes on from CACYQT010000004.1 coordinate 219,525, forward strand.
CACAGGAAACCATAGCCCAACGATGATACGGCGAACGGCACCGTTATCTGCGAATTGCGTTGCGCAAGTTCCAGCACGCATCCTTTCATGTCCATGTTGCGCTGCTGGTACTGCCCCATGCCGAAAATCTTCTCGCCGTCATGGCTTTCGAATTTCAGATTGAGGCTGTACATGTCTCCGCCGATGATGCCCTTCCATGTGCGGCTGGGCATTTTCAGGCAGCGGCTCTCCCGCGAATACGTCCCGCTGTACATGCGATGGTATTCCCGCAGCATCAGTTCGCCGTCTTTGTAGAACGACATGACGCCCGCGTGGTTCACGGTCGCCTTCAGCCGTCCGTTCGTGATGCTCGCGAACGGCCAGCCGTTGCCGTCGTCGATGGATATCGTTGGTTTGCAAGGCTCGACGGCTTCCGTCAGCGCCCATTCGATATTGGAGAATTCGCCACGCCGCGTCGTCCGCACACGCAGGGAGTCCTTCCCCCACGCCTCGATGCGGCCCAATTCCCCTTGATGCATGAATATCAACGCATTGTCATTTTCAATGAATCTCATGTCTTGATTCCTTCATTGGCATATGTAATATTCTAAAATTCTTGTTCAGTTGTCCTACTATATGTTTATGTTATTTTTCCGCAAAGATTTTCTTCATGGCTTCGAGCTTCCGCATGATGCTGTTCCCGCCTCGCGAAGCGACAACAACCGCCGAGCCGCCGGAGCTGTTAATCTTTCAACATTCAGATTCCATTATGAACAACAAACTCCTCAGGAGATTGTCGGCCCGGCGGCGAGGCATTCAGTGTAATCCGTACTACTATACTACTATCGTTCATTTTCTTGTTTTTCTGAAAAGATTTTCTCTAAAGCATAGAGCTTCCACATGATGCTGTTCCCGCCTCGCGAAGCGACGACAACCGCCGAGTCGCCGGAGCCGTTGCATTTTTCAGAATATGGAATTCATTATATATAAACAAATTCTTCTGCTGATTGGCGGCCCGGCGGCGAGGCATTCAGTGTAATCCGTGTTTTCTGTGGACTCCTTTAATTTTCGTGTCCATTCGTGTTCATTCGTGGTTCTAAGTAGTTATCGTCTCGTTCCTTTGAAATGCGGCGTGATCTGCCGCGCGGCGGCGGTGTCGACAGCGGACGCCCGCGACGGATCGTCGTACAGGCCGATTTCCGCGAACGGAATCGGCCGCATGGGCGAACACGCCGTGAACGGCTTCCATGATTCAGGCGAAAACGCCTTGTCATAGCTTTCCGGCGTGCCATCCGTCAGAAACGCGTTCGTGTCATCCGTCGAAATCGTCTCCAGAAATTCATGGATGTTCGTATTGCGACGCAATGCCAGACTGTTGCAGCGAACCAGCAGATTCCGCCAGAAGAAGTTCTGCCCGTTGTGCTTCCGCAAATCCTTCAGCCAAGGGTATTTCGTCGAATACGGCGGCTGGTCGATGTCGATGTCTTCATGAAGGCGTTTCTTCATGTCCGCCCGCGTGAACATCTCCTGCCAGCGTTCATCCGACCATGTCGAAAACGACGCGGCCGCCTGGCAGGCCACGAAGAGGTTGTTGTCCGCCACATTGTCCTTTCCGCCATGGATTTGGATGGCGCCGAAATGGCCGTCTGCGGCGCACAGGAAGATGTTGGAATACATCAAGACATTGCAGATGGCGTCGTCCAGACGGATGCCGCTCTGCCCCGCGATGGTATGCCCGCTGCCGATATGATGCCAGAAGTTGTACCGCATGATGTTGCCTTGATACGATGGATTGTTCCACATGTCGATGCCCGACTGGTCATCGGATTCGTACACGACGGAATGGACGTCGTTGTATTCGATGATATGGTCATTGCCTTCCAGACGGATGGCGTGGTGCGGCGCGTCATGGAACAAATTATGCGCGATGCGGTTGCCGACGCCGTCCATCAGAACGGCGGGCGTATAGGTGCGGTCGATGCGCGAAAAGTCTCGAACCCAGTTGTTTTCGACATTGATGTTGCCTGCCGTCAACGTCTTGCGGTCACCACCCCACAGCCTCATGCCGCCACGGCCCAAGCAGAAGAAATCATTGCCGTAAATCTCAAGATTGATGGCTTTTATGGCGACAAGGCCATCGCCCGCCAGACGTGACAGCGTATTGCCGGAGAACCGCACGTCATGGACATTCTCCATACCGACGCCCGTCCCCTGCCCTAAATCGAATGTCAGACCATGAATGACAATATGATGCGCATTCTTGATTTTCAGGAAATTCCGCTTGAAGAGTGACAGCTCCAGCTTCGCCTTGCCGACAGGTTTGTCCGGATACAGGTATAGTTTCTTCGCTTTTCTGTCAAGGAACCATTCCCCTGGCTTGTCAATGGCTTCCAATAAATTATAGAAATAGAACGGCATATTTGGTGCAAGCCCATAGCCGGAGAGTCTCGCGAGATTCACTGTTCCATTTGCGGCGTCAACGCTGTTCACTTTCAGATAATCCGCCGCCCACAGGTATTTCCAATAGCCGTATGCCCAAACGTCCTCCGCCTTGGACCAATCCAATTTGTCCAAGCCATTGAACTTGAACGACGGCAACGGCTTGTGGTCTTCCGTCTCTTCGGGGGCGCCCGTCTCGACGAAGCCTTCGTTCGGCCAGCGGGCGGGCGTGAGCGGCTTGCCGTCTTCGAACAGTTCCGCACGGGGCTGTTCATTAAAATTGGACTCAATGGGAAGTCCATTCAAATCGCATACCAGCAAGTTGATGCGCTTTTCCTTCAGAAGCCGTTCCAGAACAGCAGGATCCGTCTCCGAAATGAACGCCCGGAGCCGCATGCCGCCATAGAGGACAGGCTTCTCGCCGGGCGCCGCAACCAACATGAACGGGGCATTCTCCGAACCGCTGTCAACATCCGTCAATTCAATGGATTCCGTCATATAATACTGCCCGTCTTTGAAGACGATGGCCGACGGCTCATTCGGATTCGCCTTGCGCAACGCGCGGATTTTTTCCAACGCGACGTCGATGGACATGAGCGGCTTCTCGGCGGAGCCGTCGTCGTCATCATCACCGTCAGGCGAGACATAGACGGCGAGTTTCGGAATCACAATGGCCTTCGGACGGCGGCGATTGGCCTCCGGATCACGGGCGGGCTTGCCCGCCGCCAGCCGTGCGGCTTCCGCCGCGCATTCCTTCGCCTCAAGCTGATGATGCGGCAGAACATCTTGTTTTGCAATGTCTTCGAATACCATTTCGGCATTCGCATAATCCTTTTCCAATAAATAGGTCTGGGCGGCGGCCAAGGCGGCTATGCCGCACAACTGCTTCGGCAATACATTGTCGTTCAAAGTATAAGCCAATTTGACATAGTAATCGCGGGCCTCGCTGTAATGCCCTGCATTCCGCAACGCGTTGGCGACCCTCATCGTCAACTCGCCCCTTTGAAGCGCAGTCAACTCATTGTCTTCCAACATGTTGTCAAGACGATTCCTCGCTTCATCCTTCCGCCCTTCCTGCAAGTCCAGCAGCGACTGTTTGAAAAACAGATAACGGCGGTCTTCCTTCGACATTCCTTCAACTTGGGTGAAAAGCGTTGTCAGTAGCTCCTTCGGCACCGGCAGCAGCGGATTGTAGCGGAGCTTCCGGACGATTTGCGCATAAATCATCTTGCGCAGGACATCCGGCACATCCTTCGATTTGATTTCATCCGACGCAATGATCTCCTGCGACGAGACTTGCGCATCCTCGCAGGCCATCAGCCAAAGCTTCAGCGCGGCCGGAGATCGCGGATCCGCACGAAGCTTGCCGATGAGCGCGGCGATCTCGGCGGCATCCTTTTTAAGAAATGCAGCCTGCAATTCGTCAAGCCTCTCCATGACATCCGCCGCCAAATCCACAACGCCAAGCGACGCCGCGATGATTTCGGACGGCCGCAGCGCGCGTTTATGAACGACCACTTCATCGACATCCATCGCGATCGAGCCAATACCATATCCGTTGTAGCCGACGCGGAACGGCGCGTTTTCAGACGGCTCCGTGTAGGATTGCTCATAGACGGCTTCAGCCGCCAGACGTCCATTTACATATTGCCGCAGGACATGGCCATCCCAGCTGACCGCCACATGCTGCCAGACATTCTGGACAAGTGCTCTGCTCGTGCCTACATGAAAGGCGTTTACAGGAGATGGACGGCCTAGTTCCAACGATGTGTTCAAGCCTGGATAATTCGTCGTGACGCGCCATCCGTCCCAATAGCCGATGCCGATGGAAAGAATCGTGCCGTTCGTCGAAGCTGCATTGCCGCGATGGACGCCGACACCTGTCACACGCATCCAGATCTGCGCCGTGAAGACCTTGTCCGTCAGGATGAACCGTCTGGAATCCAAAGGATAACGATCCAGATGGACGGCTGTCTTCCCATCAAAACGCCCCGCCACGATTTCAAGCGGAGCTTGCGCCCGCAGCGGCTCATTTTCCAAACCGAACGACGGAATCGACCTGTCATCCGCTTTCAGATTTTCAAACGTGTAGAAACGCAGCAACGATTCGTCCTTCCGCAGCGAATCTTTATAGTTCTGCCACGTGTTCTGCGCTTGAACGGAAAGCGATAGCAATAACGTGCTGATAAGAGCCTGCCTGATCATAAATCTCCTCTCATCTTGAAGGTGATTTCATTTTATTTAGTTGAATGACCTAGAAGTCTAGAATTCTAGAAGCCTAGAAGTCATTTAGACAATTGGTATTTCATCCACGAATAGTAAGTGTCGCCCATCTGGTTGTAGCCTGCCGCCGTCGGATGCACTCCGTTGCATTGCACGCCGTTGAAGACGGGGAAGTTGTTCTCGCAGTCCAGATTCAGGGAGGTCGGGATGATGAACACCTTCTTGTCCGGATAATCCGCGAAATGCTTCAGCATCGCGGCGTTCAAAGTATGCTGGTTCTTCTTGTACTGCCAGCGGGTCAGGCCACAGTTGTAGTCATGTCCGAAGCCCTCCTGGCTGCTACATCCAGGTGTCACAAGTCCAACGCCCATAATCGCTTCCGGCGCGCCAGCACGGGCCGCCGCGATCAGTTCGTCCGCGTTCTTGAGAATCGCTTCACAACGGCGGTGGACATTTTCGTCATTGGCGCCCGCAATGTCGTTGACGCCCAGCTGGAACGTGATGATGTCCGGCACGCGGCCGTTGCCGTACTGCTCGAAATACTTCTTGAAATCCAGTTGCGGCTTGCCGTCCACCTTGTAGAGGAAACGGCTCGCGATATCGAAGGACTGCGGATTCTTGACCTGTCGCGGCTCGGCGCGATGGACGAACGTGTCCCACATCCAGCAGGCCCATCCTTCATGGGCGACGCCGTCAGGCTGCGGCACGCCCTTCGGCCCGTTGGAGCCGATCATGTGGAATTTCGGATTGTCCGGCTGCTGGAACAGGTTGAAGATGCGCGTCGGATAGACATGCCCGTGCGTCAGGCTGTCGCCGATTAGCAGGACCGTGATGTCCTTGTCCTTCCCCGCGTCCACCGGAGCCACATGCAGTTTCGTGGAGGCCTCCGCGACCACGCCGTTGTCGTTGATGACTTTGACGGACCAGTCGTATGTGCCGACATCCTCCGGTTTCGGTGTGTACGTCCAGAATTTCGTGTTGTTGCGGCCTTTGCGGCAAGTCACGTCAAACACGTAGTTTCCGGGTGTGATTGTGCAGGTGATGTTGTCGAAATAGACGTTCATCTCCACGCCCGGAACGGCGTAGATGCCGTCCGGCAGCTGAAGCCTCACGGGATTTTTCGCCTGCGCATCCTGCGCGAACACGCCGGCGGACAGAAACACCATCAACATGCACAAGAATCGTTTCATCTTTCTTCTCTCTTTGTTGTGACTTTTTGGGAATATATTGACAAATAAATCTTATTTCACATTCGCAAAAATCAATAACGATAGACAACCCTTGTTACTTTACCTGCTCAATTCCCCTCCTGCAATTTTTTTTCAGATAAAACGTGTTTTCCCTTATAAAAAATAAGGTATTGGCCAATGGAAGCCCCTTCTTGTTCGTTTTTCTTTTGCGATTTTAATCATCTGTCCCACATTGCGTCTTGAAAAAGACGGAGCAACACATCATGGCAACCATCATCGAACTACCCAAACTATACGAAAACATGGACGAGGCGACCATCGGCCCGTGGCAGGTCAAGGTCGGCCAGGCCGTCAAGAAAGACGACTTTCTCGTCGAATTGATTACAGACAAAACCGTTTCGGAGCTGGAAGCTCCTGAAAACGGGACAGTTCTGGCGATTTACGCGGAAGAGAAAAGCACCGTCCCGCACGGCTACGCGCTGTGCGCCATCGGCGCCGCGGGCGAGGCCGCACCGGACGTCGCCGCCGCCAACGAAGCCAAAGTCGCCGCCCATTTGAAAGCAACGGCCGGCGGCATCGACCTCGGCGACTTCGCGTCGAAAGCCCCCGCCGCGGAGGAGAAGCCCGCCTTCCGCGCCGCCCCCGCCGCGAAGGTCTTCGCGCGTCAGCAAGGCGTCGAACTGGCGGATGTCGCCGCGTTCTGCAAGCGGGACATGATCCACCGCAAGGATGTCGAAGACTACATCGCCAGCAAGCAAGCCCCTGCGGCTGAAGCAAAACCAGCGTCCCCAGCGGCGAAGCCCGCGGCAGCGGCAGCCCCGAAAGCCGCGCCGATCGTCGTCAATCCGCTTGGCGGCCAGAAGGGCCGCGTCGCTCTCATCACGGGCGCGACGGGCGGCATCGGCGTCGCCATCGCCCGCCGTCTCGCGGCGGACGGCGCGACGCTCGCCCTCCACTACCGCTCCAATCCGGACGCCGCCGCCAAACTGGCGGATGAACTCCGCGCCGCCGGAGCCACCTGCGAAACCTTCCAGGCGGATCTCGCCGCGAAGGAAGGCGATCCCGCCAAGGAACTTGTCAACGCCGTCGTTGTCAAATTCGGACGTCTCGACATTCTCGTCAACAACGCGGGAATCCTCAATGACGCGACCGTCTCCTTCATGTCGGACGAACAGTGGACCGACACGCTGAACATGGATCTGACCGTCCCGTTCAAGCTCATCCGCGCCGCCGCCATGAACATGGCCCGCCAGCGCTGGGGGCGCATCGTCAACATGGCCAGCGACGCAGGCCGCATGGGATCCGCAAACCGTTCCAACTACGCCGCCGCGAAGGAAGGCCTCGTCGGATTGACGCGCTCCATCGCCCGCGAACTGGCCGGCCTCGGCGTCCGCGCCAACGCCGTCAGCCCGGGCTTCGTCGAGACGAACATGGTCTCCAACATCACGGACAAACGCCGCGCGGAACTCTACCGTGAAATCCCCTGCCGCCGCTTCGCCAAGCCCGAAGAAGTCGCGGCCCTCATCGCGTTCCTCTGCTCGGACGACGCCGACTACATCACCGGCCAGGTGATCTCCATCAACGGCGGCCTCTGCATGTGACGTCAAAGGTAATTTAAACTGGAGGTAGCAAGGGCGTCCCCGCCCTTGACAAGGCCGAGACGGCCTTGCTACCACTCGAAA
>CACYQT010000005.1 GCA_902776645.1 uncultured bacterium
GCCGCTCCGGCAGCCGCCCCCGCGGCTCCTGCCACCGCGGCCCCAGCGGCAGCCGCTGTTCCCGCCGCCGCGACGGACAACGCTCCGATGAGCCCCCGCGCGAAGAAATTCGTCGCCGAGCATCCGTTTGTCGTTCCGTCCATCCAGGGCACTGGCGCAGGCGGACGCATCATGGAAGCGGACGTGGAAGCTGCCTATCATAATTCACCGAAACTGAGCTCCGCCGCCGCCGCCATGCTGGCGGCTGGCGTTGCCGCCCCCGCGGCCGGAACTGGCCCGAACGGCATGATTCTGGCCGGCGACATGGGCAAGCCCGCCGCTGCTGCCGCTCCTGCCGCTCCTGCCGCCGCCCCCGTTGCCGCGGCTCCCGCCGCCGGTGAGGACGTTATCACGGAGAAGCCCTTCGCCCAGATCCGCAAGATCATCGCGAAGCGCCTTCTGGAATCCCTCCAGACCTCCGCGCAATATACGCTCATGTCCGAAGCGGACGTCAGCGGCCTGCTGGCCCTCCGCGCCAAAATCAAGGCGCAGGGCGAGAAGCTCGGTCTTGCCAACATCAATATCGGCGACATGGTCATGTTCGCCGTCATCAAGGCGTTGCAGAAGCATCCCGAACTCAATGGCGAATTCCATGACAACGTCGTCAAACTGCACAGCGCCATCAACATGGGCTTCGCCTGCGACACGGCGCGCGGCCTGATGGTCCCCGTTCTGCACAATTCGCAGACCATGACGCTCGCCGAAATGTGTAAGCGCGTCAAAGTCCTCGCCAAGCAGGCGAACGACGGCAATCTGAACCCCGACCTGATGACGGGCGGCACGTTCACTGTCTCGAATCTTGGCGCGTTCGGCATCACGAACTTCACGCCTGTGTTCACGGTCCCGCAACTGGCCATTCTCGGCGTCGGCAAGACGCTGCTGCGCCCTGTCCGTGCGGCGAACGGCGAAATCGTCTACAAGGACTACATGCAGTTCTCGCTGACGATGAACCACATGGTCATCGACGGTGCCCCCGGCGCCCGTTTTCTGCAGACGTTGAAGGATATCATCGAAAACTTCGAACTGGTCTGCATCGCAGGTTGTTAAGTTATGAGTCATGAAATCGCAGGCGGCGACGAGCCGCCTGCGATATTACTATCAGGAGAAGATAAAATGGTCGATCTGATTGTGATTGGCGCCGGTCCCGGCGGATACGAAGCGGCTGCGTACGCCGCGAAACTCGGCAAGAAAGTCGTGCTGATTGAGAAGAACGAGCTCGGCGGCACCTGCCTGAACGTCGGCTGCATTCCCGCGAAGACGTTGCTGCGCTCCGCCCGTGCGTATGAAGACGTTCTGGAAGCCTCCCGCTACGGCGTGAGCGGCGCGGGAACGCCCGTGCTGGACATGAAGGCCGTTCAGGCCCGCAAGCAGTCCGTCATCGCGACGCTGAAGAAAGGCGTCGAAGGCATGCTGAAGCGCGCCGGCGTTGAAATCGTGAAGGCTGAAGCAAAAGTCCTGGGCCGCGGCAAAGTCGCCGCCGGCGGAAAGGAATACGAAGCCGCGAACATTCTGGTGGCGACTGGATCCGTTCCCGCCTGCCCGCCGATCCCCGGCTTGCGTGACAATCCGAAAGTCTTGGATTCCACTGGCATTCTTGCTCTTGAAGAGATTCCGAAAGAACTCGTCATCATCGGTGGCGGCGTGATCGGTCTGGAATTCGCGACGTTCTTCGCGACGGCTGGCACGAAAGTGACCATCGTCGAAATGCTTCCGAAAATCGCCCCCGTCGTGGACGAAGAGATTTCCAAGAAGCTGATGGCCGAGATGAAGAAGGCCGGCGTCGTCTTCAATCTTTCCTGCAAAGTTCAGAAGATTGAAGGCAACGTGCTGACGTTCACGGATCCCGACGGCAAAGACCAGCAGATCACGGGCGACTACATCTTGAGCGCCATCGGCCGCTCTGCCGTGACGCGCGGCTTCGGTCTGGAAGAGGCCGGCGTCGAAATCGAACGCCGCGGTATCAAGACGGACGAATTCGGCAAGACGAACGTTCCGGGCATCTGGGCTTGCGGCGACTGCACGGGCCGCATGCAATTGGCTCATGCCGCGACGCGCGAAGGCATCGTGGCCGTCCACAATATGTTCGGCATCGCGGACCGCATGCGTTACACGGCGATCCCGTCCGTCATCTACACGCATCCTGAAGTCGCGCAGGTCGGCGCGACGGAGGATGAGCTGAAGAAGAACGGTGTCGCCTACAAGAAGGCTGTCATGCCGATGGCGATCGCGGGCCGTTTCATGGTCGAGAACGATGGCAAGGCGGGCACGGTGAAAGTGCTTGTCAGCGAGAAGTACGGACAGGTTTTGGGCGTCCACATGATCGGCGGCTGCTGCGGCGAATTCATCGCCAGCGCGGCGGCGATGGTGGAGACGGAGCAGTGCGTCGAAGACATCCGCCAGATCGTCTTCCCGCATCCGACGCAGTCCGAAGCCCTGAAGGAGACGGTTCTCCACGCATGATGTAACGACGGCGTCCCTGCCGTCGAAAACGAAACAAACATTATCCTAACCTTAAATATAATCAGAGGAAGCAACCATGACGAAGTGTTTGGAAATCTATCCGGAAGAACTGTTCAAGAAAGGTGAAATCGACTTCACGCCGATCGCCGTGAACGCCTACTCCAAGACCCCCGCGGAAGAGAAGAAACTCTTCAAGAAAGAAGACTTTGTGAACATCTACCACGACATGGTGACGTTGCGCACGTTCGAGACGATCATCAACGAACTGAAGCTGCACGGCGAATACATGGGCGTGAAATACAACCACGCTGGCCCCGCCCACTTGTCCATGGGACAGGAAGCGGCCGCCGTCGGACAGGCCTACAGCCTGGACGTCAACGACCACACCTTCGGCTCCCATCGTAGCCACAGCGAAATTCTGGCCAAAGGTTTGAGCTCCATCCGCAAACTGGATGATGACAAGCTGATGGACATCATGAAGAACTTCTTCGGCGGCGCCACGCTGAAAGTCGTCGAAAAGTGCGGCTGCAAGGATGTGAAGGATCTGGCCATCCATTTCCTGATCTACGGCGCCTACGCTGAAATCTTCGCCCGCACGACCGGTTTCAACAAAGGCTGGGGCGGTTCCATGCACTGCTTCTTCACGCCGTTCGGCATCTACCCGAACAACGCCATCGTCGGTGGATCCGGTTCCGTCGCTCCTGGCGCGGCTCTGTTCAAACTCGTCAACAAGAAGCCCGGCATCGTGGTCTGCAACATCGGCGACGCCTCCTTCGCCTGCGGCCCTGTCTGGGAAGGTTTGATGTTCTCCGCCATGGCGCAGTACCGCAAGCTGTGGGATGAAGGCAAAGGCATGCCGATCCTGTTCAACTGCTTCAACAACCAGTACGGCATGGGCGGCCAGACCAACGGTGAAACCATGGGCTATGAATTCATGGCCCGTATCGGCGCGGGCGTCAACCCCGAGCAGATGCACACGGAACGCGTCAACGGCTACAACCCGCTGGCCGTCATCGACGCCGTGGCCCGCAAGAAGCAGATCCTGCTGGAAGGCAAGGGCCCCGCGATGTTGGATGTCGTGACCTATCGTCTGGGCGGCCATTCCCCGTCCGATGCCTCCAGCTACCGTACGAAGGAAGAGCTGCAGCGCTTCTTCGACGCGGACGCCGTCGGCGGCGAATGCGCGGTCGGCGCGGAATGCAAGGGAACGTTCTACCAGTATTTGGTGAAGAACAAGATGGCGGACGCCGCCGAGCTCGACGCCACCCGCAAGAGCGTGCAGGATCTCGTCTTCGAGATGTTCAAGCTGGCCATCGACAAGGAAATCTCCCCCTACGAATCCGCTGATTCCAAGTATATCGAAACCGTCACCTTCTCCAACCAGAAGGTCGAGAAGTTCGACGACCGCGAGCCCGAAATGCTCCAGAAACTGGAGGACAACGAGCAGGTCAAGCGTATCGCCGGCAAGAAGCGCTTCGGCATTGACGAAAACGGCAAGCCCTACAGCAAGATGGTCGCCTACACCTACACGGACGCCGTGTTCGAGGCGATGGCGCATCGTTTCTCCATCGATCCGACGATGGTCGCTTTCGGTGAAGAGAACCGTGACTGGGGCGGCGCGTTCGCGTGCTACCGCGGCTTGACGGAACTCATCCCCTACAAGCGCCTCTTCAACAGCCCGATCGCCGAAGCCGGTATCGTCGGCGCGGCCGTCGGTTACGCCCTCTGCGGCGGCCGTGCGGTGGCTGAACTGATGTACTGCGACTTCCTCGGCCGTTCCGGCGACGAAGTCTTCAACCAGCTGTCCAAGTGGCAGGCCATGTCCGGCGGCGTTTTGAAGATGCCGGTCGTCCTGCGCATCTCCGTCGGCTTCAAGTATGGCGCGCAGCATTCGCAGGATTGGTCCGCGCTGTGCAACCACATCCCCGGCCTGAAGATCGCGTATCCTGTCACGCCTTACGACGCGAAAGGTATGTTGAACGCCGCTCTGGCGGGCACCGATCCCGTCATCTTCCTGGAAAGCCAGAAGCTGTACGGCAAGGGCGAGATGTTCCACAAGGAAGGCGTTCCGGAAGGCTACTATGAAATCGAACTGGGCGAGCCCGACGTGAAGAAGGAAGGCAAGGACATCACGCTGATCACCTTCGGCCCCGCGCTGTACGTCGCTCTCGACGCCGCGAAGGAACTCGAAGAGAAGTACGGCCTGAGCGCGGAAGTCATCGACCTCCGTTGCATCAACCCGCTGAACTACGACAAGCTGATCGCCTCCGTGAAGAAGACCGGCAAGTGCGTTCTGGTCAACGAAGCCGTCGAACGCGGCAACGCGATGCACAATATCGCCGCCAACCTGACGCAGTTCTGCTTCGACTATCTGGACGCCCCGATGGCCATCGTCGGCTCCCACAACTGGGTCAGCCCCGCCGCCGAGCACGAGAAGGAATACTTCCCGCAGCCCAGCTGGATTCTGGACACGATCCACGAGCGTATCATGCCGCTGAAGGGCTATGTCCCCGCGACGAACCGTACGCTCGGCGAACTGCAGCGCGGCGCCAAGCTCGGCCTGTAATGCAGTGAAAATGCAGCCGTGCATGAAACCATGCACGGCATGAAGAATCAACGCCGCCCCGCGGAGAATGCTCCGCAGGGCGGTTTTTTAGATGGCTAGAATCCTAGAAAACTAGAATCCTGGAAAACTAGAATCCTAGAATGGATGTGTGTGTTATCGCCCATACATTTTGCCGTGTTTGAATTTGGCTGCCAGCATGGCGGAGATCAAGAGAAGGCCGATGGCCGTCAAGCCCAGCCAGCCGAACAGCAATGTCGGCACATGCAAATCCGCCATGAAGGACAGTATGCCAAGAAGGATGAGAGACGGAACCGCCCCTGACATGAAAAGCAGCATATTTTCAGCCAGATATTGTCGGTAGAGTTCTGATTGCGAAAGCCCCATGTCCAGCAGAAATCGAATCGTCTTCCGTTCGGCATGAAAATTGCGGAGCATCATCAGAAGCAACGAGAACAGCCCCAGTAAAAAGCCGAGGACGCCTAATTGCAGAAAAATGGCAAGATAATGATTCTGAAAGCGTTCCGCTTCTGACATGAATTCATCCGTCGTCCATGTGCTTAAGCCGTATGGCTCCAAGAGTTGTTTGCATTTATCCGCTGTTTGCTTGTCATTTATCAAAAAGAAACGCGCCCCCTGCACATCAGGAAACAACGATTGGAAGGTATCGTCGCCGACCAGAATCCCGCGTTGGAAAACGGAGGCTCTCATCGTGCGCGACAATGTGATGTTTCCGTTCGGATAGGCGATGGTATCGCCTATACGCTTTTTCATAATCCAATAGAGCGATCCCATATCGACGGCGGCTGATGATTTATTAAGAAAATCGCCGTCGCGAGTCAAGAGAGACAAATCACATCCATAAACTGTTGGAACGGATGCCTGTAAAATATTGGAACAATCCGCGCTGTCGTTTGTGAAGACACGAATTGGCAAGACTCCGTCCGGAAAAGGACGGTCGGTTGACGGCACGACAGGCAGAATCGTCTCCATGACAAACTGCCATCCGAAGGCGTCTTCCCCACGCGCCTTGATGCCGAACGCACCGACGCCCAACGTCCCTAGAAAGCCCAAGACCAAAATCACAATGCATGCCCGATAATGTCTTAAACGACGCAGAAACGACAACATGCCCAATTGGATTGGCATATTGATTTTTCTGGATTCAGAAAAACAGAATTTAACTGTCTTGGCGGAATCACGTCTTAGCGTATGGAGGATGATCACCGCCATTGGCAGGAAGGACAATCCGAAACCAAGAAGATAGCTGCTTATATTCCAATGGAAATGAAGCTGTTCCATCAAGATGACGCCATTCCAGAATCGTTCCAGCATCCAGAGTTGCAATCGGCAGAATATGGTTCCGACTATCAACCCGACGATGATGCCCGGCAGCAGGACGGCGATGATTTCCATGAACAGAAAACGGTGGATTCCATCCATATATTCTGACAGGATATCCAGTTCCTTGCGTCTGTCAAATAGATGCAGCTTTACCATCATGGAGAGCGCCAGAAGCGCGGCGAAAATCAGGAACATGCTCAGTCCCAAGAACAAAGGGGCGAATTGAACGCCATTCCGGATGTTTTCCGCCAAAATGGTCTTGATGTCATCCGTTCGATACAATGCGGTGTCATGGCGCAGTTCATTGATAATCTTTTGACGAATATCGGAAACATCTTCACCTTTTTCAAAAATCAAAACCGTGTATTTGCCAGGCGAAAACCACTGCTGCGCCTGCTGGAAATTCAAATACAGTTTCGGCTTGCTTTTATACTTGTCCCAATAGTCTTTGTCTTCTTGACGGACTTTGTCAAAATCAATCGGAATGCCTGCATCCCAATCGGTACAGCTTTCGACGTCTGTCAAACCAGCCGCTTCCGGATTCAATGCCTGCCCAAGATGTGCATTCGAGGCCTTCGCAATGTATTGCAATGAAACAGTTTCACGAATAAGCTTGCGATAGGCACCCATGCCGAAGAAAGCCAATTTGCCTCCTTTCGGAAAATCGGCCGAAACATTGTCGGCAAGAACAGCGCAATCCTTTTCAATAGGAAAAATATCGTTTTCGAATGCGCTGACAAAGAAATAATCAAGTTGATGCGCGCCGTCGGAGAGGGATTCGGCGAACGTCGTGACGCCGCCGGCGGCGGCAGGAAAAAGTCCGCGGATGCGTTCCGGCAGAAACCATGCCGATGATTTCAAGGCAGGGCGGCCATCCCAATCGCTAAACGAAAGACGTGAAAGATTCCAAATCATTTCATCGGGAAGTTCACAGTCGTCGCGCGCCCAGATTTCGTTGACGGCATTTTCCTCTATCCCAAGAGCTTGTGCAAGATAGTCATGATTGACAAATAAATTGTTTGCATTGAGCTGCGGATTTTCGAAATTGACATTACGGCGTGCATCACGCCAAATTCCCCTGTAACGAAAACGGATTTGCTTCAATTCCGGTGGTCGCCCCATCAGTTCTTCGGCGGGAATTGATGGCATCGTCAGTGTCCGCACCGTGAAGAAATCGCCTTCTTTTAGATTCAGTCGTTTGGCTAACGTGGGATTGGCCCATGCGTCGTTTTCCGAAATATCTGCATTGTTTTGAAACGCATAGAGTTCCAGCTTTACTCCGGGCGGCGCGAAGCCCTTCGCATGAAGCACGCCGTCTGGCAAGTCCGTCTTGATGGGAAACGGGAGGCGAATCAGACGACGGATGGATGCGACTTGCGTCTCCAGATTATCGTAAAGTGTTCCTCTGACGCTATCGCCAATCAAAAACGCAGCTGTAAGAATTGCGCAGCACAGACAGGCCATGGCCGCCAGAACGGCAAATGGCTTGCGGTAGAAAACAAAATCGCGTTGAAACAAATGGAGGCGTGTCATGCTTGTTCAGCTCCGTTTGGGGCGAGATTGACGCCGTCCGGAAAGAAATCGAAAGCACGACGGTTATGCGTCGCCAGAACGATGGAAATATGGTGGTCGTGGTTGATTTGCTGGATCAACTTGAAGAAAGAATCGCTTCGTTCCGCGTCCAAGGCGGAAGTCGGTTCGTCCAGCAGCAGGATTTTCGGATTCGGGAGCAGGGCACGCGCCAAGGCGACGCGTTGGCGTTCCCCTCCCGAAAGTTGCTGCGGGAAGAAACCGCTTCGCTTCTCCAGACCGAATTCCGCCAGCCATGCCAACGCCTGTTCGTGATGGTCCTCTTTTGTTCCAATCATCGATAGCTGAACATTTTCCAGCGCCGTTAACTGTGGCAAAAGTGATGAATCCTGATCGGCGAAGCCGATGGTTTGCCGCCGAAAACGACGGCGTTCCGCTTCCGGCAGGCTATACAACGACACATCATCGAAAAGGACTTCGCCCGCATCTGGCGGCTCCAAACCGTAAATGATTCTCAGCAAGGTGGTTTTGCCACTTCCCGACGGGCCGGTCAACAGTCGCGCACAGCCGGACGGGCAGGAGAAATCAAAATCATGAAACAACGCAACCGTCTCTCCTGCAGAATGAAAGGACTTGGATACATGGTTCAGGACAAGTTTCATGGTTTCGCCTCCCGATACAACAAAACGCCACCGCTTTCATCAGGCACAAGCAGGTCATTTCCAAAGACATGGCATCCCATGCGGCAATCCGTCTGAAAATCCGCCACGACGTCATGCGTCCATTTTTCTGCATGGTAAAACCATCGATGGAGTTTTCCCATGCCGGAAACCGCATAGACGGTGTCGTCATTGACAGAGCATGGCGTGTTGATGCGTTCTCCAAGTTCCCATGTTTCAACCAGTTCGCCATTGACCTTCCGCCGTGCCTGCACGGTTCCATTTTCCCCTGTGACAAATACATAATCTCCTGCAATGCAAGGCGGAGCAAAACAACCGGACAATGTGTTCACGCGATAGATTTCCTGAAAATTGGATGCTTTGACCGCCACCAAAACGCCTTGATGCGACAACGCATAGACGATTCCGTCATGGAGGACGGGATTTTCCGGAATCGGTGACTCCAAATCAATCTCGCCCATCAAAGATCCGTCTTGAAGACTGATGCGACGCAACTTACCATCGCAACTGCCCAGAAACAGCGTACGGTTCGGTTCATAAAGAACAGGCGTGGCATTGACTTGCGCACCACAATCCACGCTATGCAAAACTTTGCCGTTTTCCACCGCGAAAGCGTAGAGCGTATGGTCATGGGATCCAACCCAGACCAGCCCTTCGAAAATCACGGCGCCGCCGACAATCTGATTGCCTGTCCGATAAGACCACAGCTCGCCGCGTTCAGGCGAAAAGGCATGGAAAATGCCGTTTTCATCACCGACATAAACGATGCCGTCTTTTTCCAGCGGAGGCGCAGAAAACGAATATTCCGATATCTTGTAAGTCATTGGTTCCTTGCCTGTTGAGAAGACGATCAAATCGCCTTTTCCGTTGCAGGCGGCGAAACCGTCTTTGTAGGCTCCCAACGCCCCCAATGGCGAACGGCCGGAATAGACGAGCGACCAAGATGGTTGCTTCTTTTCCGTTGGCGCATTGTCGCCAAGGCGGAAATACACAACCAGGCAGAGGCATCCAAGCAAGAAGAGAAGGGCGATGAGCCATTTTCTCATGCATTGCCTCCTGTCGTTTTCAGCGTCAAGGCACCCGTGGGGCAAACGGCGCAGATGGCCGCCGCCACGTCAGGCCCGATGGAAGACCATCCGGCGGGACCGGGCGAGATGCAGGAGTTGTCCGCGCGATGGTGGACGGCCAGCGTTTCCTTCGAAACGCAGACACAACGCTGGCAGAGGACGCATTTTCCGGCTTCGTATGTCAACGCCGCCGTTTCGACTTTCTGCGGGCATTCCCAATCGCTCTTCTCCCGTTTCGCCTTGTATTCGCGAACCAAATCAAAGAATCTGCATTTCCCTTTTGCGGAACAGGTTCCGCATTTGAAATCATGGCGAAGAAGCATCAGGGAAAGCGCTTCACGACGAAATTCGCGAACGCGTTCCGAGTTCGTCTCATAAACATGCCCTTTTTGCACAAGTTGTTCGCATCCAGGAACAAAACGTTTCAGAACGGCATCCCAGACTGCGCAGACCATGCAATGCGCTGCGTCGCTGACGTCCTTCATGAAGCATAGCGTTGGCAGTTCCACATAATCCAGCATGGTGCGTCCCGCCACGAAGGGATGGGAAACACCGTCGATGACAATGACATCTCCCTCAGCAGGGCGCGTTGATTCAACTTGTTTGAATGGAAGAGCTTTGATTGGATGGGGCGTCGTCTTGTTCAAAATCGCATGGGCGGGGCAGACGGAGCGGCAGACGCCGCAGCGGACGCATTTGTCCGTTAAAATATTCGCCTTCACAAGCGGTTCGCATTCAATGGCGTCCGCCGCGCAGACCTGCGCGCATTTCGTACAGCCGATACAATCGTCCGTCACGTGGAACTCCGTCAGCTCCACGCACTTGCCGGCGGGACATTCATTGACGAGATGGGCCTCGAATTCATTTCGGAACTCATGAAGCGCGCTCAACACCATGTTCGGCGCCGTCCGCCCCAAAGCGCAGAGCGAGCCTTGCTGGATGTGAAGCGCGAGCGATTCAATCCGCTCAAGCAAATCCGGTGATTTTTCGCATTTGTGCGTCAACTGCTCCACGAGGGCGTACAATCGCGGGACGCCTTCTCGGCACATCACGCATTTGCCGCAGGATTCGTTCTTCAAAAAGCGGAGGAAATACAAGGAAATATCGACCATGCAGTCACATTCGTCAATGACAATCAGGCCGCCGGAGCCCATCATGGCGCCGTTCTTCTGCAACGTCTGGTAATCGACTTCCGTGTTGAAGAGGCGTTTGGGAATGCATCCGCCTGAAGGCCCGCCGATCATCACGGCCTTGATTTCATGGCCCTTTTCCGCTCCGCCGCCGTATTTCTCCACAATGTCGTCAATCGTGATGCCGACAGGCACTTCGACCAAGCCGCCCTGACGCACTTTTCCAGCCAACGCAAATGCCTTGGTTCCATGAGTATCTGCTGTTCCGATGGCATTGAATGCCGCGCCGTCGTCCACAAGAATGATCGGCACGCAGGCGAATGTTTCGACGTTGTTCATCAACGTCGGAATGCCGCGCAGACCGCTCGTCACGGGGAACGGCGGCCGTTTTCGCGGAATGCCGCGACGGCCTTCAATCGACTCCAGCAGAGCGGTTTCCTCTCCGCAGACGAAGGCTCCCGCGCCACGGAATAGCACGATGTCAAATCCTTTCGCAAACGGTTCGAAAACGCCTGCTTCGCGCAGTTTGGCGATGACGCGTTCCAAGACGGAAACCGCTTGCGTGTATTCTTCGCGAATGTAGATGATGGCCTGCTTGGCGCCAATCGTATATGCCGCGATGAGAATGCCTTCCAAAACGCGGTACGGATACGATTCCATCAGCATGCGATCCATGAAGGCGCCTGGATCGCCTTCATCCGCATTACAGATGACAACTTTGTCTTCGCCTTTGGCTTCCAAGGCCATGCGCCATTTTTCGCCAGTCGGGAAACCGCCGCCGCCACGGCCGCGCAGTTTGGCGGCCTTCAGTATCTCAATGACCTTTTCAGGAGCCATGGAGCGGGCCTTTGCCAATGCGGCGAAACCGCCATGGGCGCGGTAGTCTTCCAGTGATTCCGGATCGTCCATGCCGCTGTTTCGTGTCACAAGTCTCAGACTGTCAAGATTTTCCGGAAGCTGAGAAAGATCCATGCAGGAACATGTCCGCCGATTGTAGAGAGCGTCCATGAAAGCATGGCTCCGCCAAGCGATGCCTTTTGACGTAAAATGCTGGGAAACAATGGATTTGACATCGTATTCATGGACGTTGGCGTAATGGAGGATCGTATCTTCCAACGCGACCGTGACCATCGGGGCGCGATAGGACATGCCGTGGCAACCGACTTCTTTGACGGTGTAGTCGAACTTTCCAGCGCGCTGCTCCGCCACGAACGCGTCGAACACGCGATCGCTGCCTGCGGCGCGGCAGGATGAGCAACGGCAGATACGGATCTCTGATTGGAACCGTTCCGTTGGCTGTGCATCGGGCGTTGCGTTCTGTTCATCCGCCGCCATGAGCAGAAAATCACGCAGCACGGCGGCCACGTTGTCCGGCGTGACATGCCCGAAAATATGCTTGTCGATCTGCACGGCCACCGCCAGCATGCAGCAGCCCAGGCAGGCGACTTTGCTCAGCGTGAACAGCCTGTCCGGAGACGTGTCGTCTCCGTCCGCGATCTTCAGATACGACTTGAAGGCTTCGTATGTCTTTTCAGCGCCTTTTACATAGCAAGCCGCTCCGACGCAGACTTTTACATGATGCTTTCCGGATGGCTTGAAGCGAAACGCCTGATAGAAGCTCGCCACGCTGTAGATGCGGTTGAGCGGCACGTTCAACCGCTGGCTTAGGGCGACAAGCTCCTCTTCCTTTAAATAGCGGTCACGTCGTTGCAGGGCAATGAGTTCCGGAAGCAGTGGGTCGATGAGATTCATGGCTTGGCCTCCAGAGAGACGAGCTTGTTTGCCGCCGTGCGGACGATGATGGCACCCTGATGGAAGGCCGGCGTCGCAACCACTTTCTCCCCAATGGGATAGTTGCCTTCAATCTTCAGCTCCCCTTCGGATGGTGCCATTTTCAGCAGATCGCCGTCCAAAGTGATGGCGATGATTTTATTGCCGACGACAACTGGCGACGAATAGAATCCGTTGTCCAAGTCCTTTTCGTACAGTTCCTTGCCATCCTTGGCATCAATGGCGATAATGGTGCCGCCACTGCCGAACAGGAGAAATTGATTTCCAAATTTTACCGGCGACGACACATCGGGGGCGGGCACGTCGTCGTTGCGGCAGAGGATGCTGCCGTCCGCTGCGGAGAAGGCGCCGGTGAAGGCGCCTGTATTGGAAAAATAAATGACATCTTCCGACACGAACGCCGTCGTGGCGACTTCGCCGCCCATGCACTCCTGCTTCCAGACAATCTTGCCAGTATCCAGTTCGAATAGCTCCGCCAGTTGGTTGCCGGCCGTGAAAACCAGCCCTTTGCCGTTGATGTAAAGTCCTTGCGGGGAAGACCATGAAGCAGAACTTTCGCGCACTGTCTTCCATGCCTCCTGTCCTGTGAAGACATTTAGGGCGAAAATCGTCTGCACGCTGTCCTGATCATACTGCACAATCAATTTGTCTCCCATCAACAAAGGCGACGACGCATAGCCATAGGTGATGTCCGGCTTGGGCAACTGCCTGCTCCACAACATCTTGCCGTCATGGTCGCAAGCCATGACCTCCCCCGTGGCGAAGACGGCGTAAACGCGTTTGGCGTCCACGCAGAGCGTTGGAGCGGAAAATCCCGTATCGTCATTGACTTCAGGCATTTCCTTCACTTGACTGGTGGCGTTTTTCCATCGAAGCCCGCCGTTTTTGACATCAAAACAGAAGATGGCGCGTTCATTTTCGTCGGCTCCCGCTAGGAAGACATTGTCGCCCCAAATGACAGGCGAGTTGTTGCCGGGCAATGGGATGGCGACATTCCACTTCTCCTGGAAGTCCCATTTGGCGGGCAGGGCATTGGCGTTCGGCAGGACGGAGCCGCGGAACTGCGGCCATTGGCTTTTCTCCGCTTCCAAAGCGGCCGCCAAATCAATCTCTTCGATGACTGCCGTCGGCTCATCGGAAGAAGCGATTTCCACCGCCGCAGGCTTTGAAGACGGCAGCGTCATCCGCATGGCGACGATGCCGCCAATCAGCAACACAAGTCCGCAGGACGCAAAGATTAGCAGCTGCCTGCGTTCTTTTTCCGGCGGTTGCTCTGCCGCTTTCGGAACTTTCAGTTTTGGTTGGAACAGGACTAACTCCAACGTCAGGAGGCCGCACAATGTAAAAAAGCCGATGCCAAGCAACAAGACACCATGCTTCTGTTTATCGACCGTTTGGAAATAGGCTGACCGATAGAGATAATCCAAATCGCGTACGGTCTGGGCGAGCTTCGCATCCGCCAAATCCTGTTCCTTCAGACGGGCGATTTCTTCAAGTCCTTCTGCCAGAGGTGCTTTTGAACGATAGGCGTCGGTCGCCAATAGGATACCGAGCGTCAATAAGAATGTCACGGTGACCCATTGCAGGAACCGCAGGGTACGTCGTATGGATTCATTTCTCATGTGTTTTCTCCTTGCGTTCCAACGGGCAGGCTGCATAGCAGCGCCCGCAGCAGAAACAGAGCGACGCATCGATGGAATAGCTGTTTTCCTCACGGCGACGCCGTGATTCCGCAATCAGTTCCGCCATCGCGCAGGCTCCGAAGAGCATGCCGCATAATGTCATGCAAACCAACGTCTTGTTCTGCGCGTGGACGGCGCGCGCCTTCAGTTCGTTGAGACTGGAACCTTGTGCTTCAAATGCCTCCACTTCAAGCGTTTGTTGTTTCGTTTCCACGTCGCGGAGCAATCGCACGTCACGATGCATGGACGACATGGCGGGCGCGGCGAAATAGCCAAGAAGCCCCCCCAGAAACAGGGCCAGCGGAATGCAGGCCACCAGCGTGGACAAACGGCGGGAGCCTTTTCGACGTGTCGCGGTCGATGTGTCCGGTTCTGGCGGCAACACCGCCCCGTTCGGGCATCCCTGTTCGCACAATTTGCAATTCACGCATTCTTTTACCGTAATGACTGGCTTCTTGACGGCGAACAACGTGCAGAAACGCAACAATGCCCCGTACGGGCAGACGAAACGGCAGAATGGACGTGATACAAACAAACCAACCACGATGAACACGGCGCTCAAAATCGCCAGCGGCGTGGCGAAATTCAGCACGAAAATCGGCAGATATGGCTCCAGATAACATAATGGAAAGCCTAATCCGCATGCCGCGCAGGCGGAGCAGAGCAGCAACAGCAGAATTGGAATCAGTCGCAAGACACGGTCCAAAGCCAGTGGTATGGTAAGTGTATGCCAATGAAGCAGTTCCTGCAAGGCTCCCAATGGACACGCCCCGCCGCAGAAAACACGCCCGTAGAATAGTGCGCAAACGAGCGGCAACGTGAACAACAGCAGGATTCCCAACGGCACGTATGTTCCGTTTGCCACGCCTTCCGCGATGTTCTGGAACATGCCGACGGGGCATGGACATGATTTCAGTACAAAGCCAAACAGCGTCAATCCCGCCAGAGACAGAAACAGCATCCCCTTGCGGGAGCGATATTTGTAAAACAGAACCGCCCCGACCACCAAAAACAGCGTCAACAGCAGAATGCGCCATGGCGTCACATCCGCCACGATGTTTTCCAACTGTATCAACGGCACTTTGTAATTGTCGAATTCCGGTGCCGGAAAGCGTGCTTGGACAACTCCCAACATGTTCATGATTTCACCTCCGGCGGATGACGGAAGATGTACGGTTTGTCGGCGGGAACGCGTGTGAACGCACCAGATGGGCAGACTTTGGCGATGCGGCATTCATTGCAGTCTTTGCACAGATGCCTGCGCACTTGAAGGAACAGCGAGCCGTTGCCGAAGGAGGCGCAGCCTTTCACGCATTTCCCGCAACCGATGCATTTTTCTTCATCGATTTTGTATTCAAAATACGGGTCTTCCACATAGGTGCGGACGATGGCGTCCGTCGGGCAGCGCAGATTCTCACCGGCGGTGTTGAATTCGATTCTCTTGTCCTGGTAATAACCGCTGCAAAACAGGCAATAGCCGCAAGATGCGTATTGATGGACGCATTTGACGGCGGAGCGTGGCAGCACGCATTCCGTCTCGCATTTGCCGCATTGGATGCATTTGTCCGGATCGATTTGCCAATAGTATCCCGTCTCCTCCTTCTTACGGAAGAGTTGAAGGAACGGCGTGGCCAAAAGCGCTCCTGTCATTACTTTAAGTAATTCCCGAAGAGTCATTTGAGGCTCTCCTTGAACGAACGTGCATTCGGATGGCCGCAGAACGCCAACGATGGACATTTACGGCAATATCCATTCTTGTCCGTACAGATGTCCGATTGCTTCTTGGAAGTCGCCTGCCGATAGGTGAGGGCGCCTAGGCCGCCCAACAACAGCGTTCGCGCGGCGTGTTTCATGAAGTCACGTTTGGTCATCATGTTACAGCACCTCCCAATGTTTTTTCGCGCCTGTGTCATATAAATGGATCTTGCCTTCATGGCGTACAAGGAAATAATTGAATTCGGAATCGGAAAGTTCTTCCGTGACAACCTGTTCCAACGTTCCCGACGGCTGGTAGATGCATGCCCGCCGCATGCCTTTCTCCATGGTCACAAAGCGTCCGCCGGACAATGCCGCGAATCGCACGGGATTGCAGCAACCGCCGAATTCCTCCAATGGCCGCCATGAAGCAATGAACTTCCCTGTCTTCAAATCCAACTGTTCCAAATGCTTGCGGCCGACATTCGCCACCCATAGCTCCCCCTCCGGAGACAAATCGATCGGAAACGCCGCGCCGGGGATGATGAATTTGCTTTCGCCATGGGATTCCCACAACAGCCTGCCGTCGACTTCTGCATGCGCCGTCACGATTTTCCGTGCACGGTCGATGCCAAACAACACGCCGTTGACAGCATGTTTGACACGGACGGCGAATTGTGGAAGCTCGAATGGCTTTTCCGGCTCCAACGCAGGTGCTGGCAGCATCTTATGCTTCACCAACCCGCCAAGGAGTCCCAACGACCCGAGGCCGCTCAGCCATACCAGAAATTCACGATGCGTCATTTTCATTTCGTATCCTCCTTGCGCAAATCCAGACACGCCATGGACGTGCTGTCACGCAGAATCATCAATCCGCCCGCGTAGGCGATCGGTCCCCATGAATCCACTCCTGGAACCACCTTGTGCGAAGCCAGTTTTTGGAATGTATCATCTTTGAATTGATAGACATGCAGAACGCCGTCATCATCCATGATCCAAAATGCGCCATCGGCGTGAAGATAGGGGCCGAGGCCGAAACGGACCTCCTTGCCGCTCGTCGCCCGAAGCGCAGGAAGCTTGTCCACATCCGCCGCCACCAGCTGCGCATGCAGGCCGCCTGCATCCTTGGGCTGGATGGTAAATAGCGTATTTCCAATAAGTAAAGGAGTCTGCTGCTCGGAAGCCGGCCCCTTCGTCGGCTTCCATTCATTTTCGATGGTCGCTTCAAACGCGCCATTTGTAAGACGTACACGGAGCAGGGCGCTGCCCGCTCCGTAGCCAGCCGTCAAAAATAGCAGGTCATCTGCGATTTTCAAAGGAGTGGGGGCCCATACAGCCGGTTTCCAACTCTTGCATATCCACAATGGCTTACCATTTAAATCGCAAGCAGATATGCCACCGATACCTGCATAGACATATTGTTCGACACCACAGAGTCGAGTGGATAGCACGGATGAATGCGACATCTTGAGCTTATCAGGATTAGGCGTCTCCCACAAAGTCTTGCCTGTCTTCAAATCCAAAGCCGTCATCAGGATATTCTCGCCCCCCACACCTATAATGACTTTGCCGTTTTCTATCAGCGGGCATTGGCCTGCATACCATTGCGGAATCTCGCAACCGTACTGTTCAACCAAATCACAACTCCATAGAAATTCGCCGTTTGTGGCGTCTACCGCCATTACATGGGCGGCAGGCCCAAGCGTGACGACGACATTGTCTGAACAGGCGGGAATCGTCCGCGACTTTCCATGGTTGCGGCGAATCGGATTCTTGTAGCTTCGTTGCCACAACTCGTTGCCTGT
Organism: uncultured bacterium; assembly: GCA_902776645.1. GTDB lineage: Bacteria > Verrucomicrobiota > Lentisphaeria > Oligosphaerales > Oligosphaeraceae > UBA1407. The sequence goes on from CACYQT010000005.1 coordinate 17,787, forward strand.
CAACAGCTCAAAGCAACGCAAGGCATCGGAGTCCTCCTTTTCGAGATAGTCGAGAACATAGACGCGGCCTTGAGCGATGATGGCTCCCGAATAGCCTTCCCCTAACTCCTTCCGCCACATCACCTTCGGGCCTTCGGCCCCCCAACTTTTCGTCAACGGGCGGTCTTCCTGCACAAGATTGTCCCGCCTGGCCCCACGGAAACACGGCCATTCGCCGTCGAATGGCTTGATTTCGGTTGCGGAGGAAAATGACTTGAATGTCTCGCCGATTTTCGTCGTCATTTTCTTGACGACACGGAATTCGGAGCCGTCGCGCACAGGCACGGCGTAGCCGACGGCGCGTGGCGTGACGAAACTTACGTAATGCCAAATACCTGTGCATGCCGTCAAGACGAACATGGTTCTTAAGGCGATGTCAAAAATCCGTTCAATCATCCGTCACCGCCTTCGCCAGAAAAATCGGCGCATACAATTTTTCGCTGTACCATAGATGGGCAAAATACAAGCCAATCGGCTCCAAGGGAGCCGTTTGCGGAGCGGCCGCATATGGCCGCAAAAACTCAAGACCATGCGCTACGGCTTTTGCTGCTTCTGGATAGGGCTTCAACGCGGCAATGCAACGCGCCGTCACGATGACATAGTCGGTCTTCCCATCCGTGCCACCCCAGCCACCGGTCTCATGCTGCATCTTCAATAAGTATTCCAATGTCTTCCGCAAGAATGGCTTGTCGATGCCGACAAGATGCTCCAGCACGACGGCGGAACCATACACGGGAGCGGTCTTGTCTACTGCCAGCTGGTCGCCGAACCATAGTGGCGTAAAGGAGCCGTCTGGATTCTGCGTTGTTTCCAAAAAACGCAGAATCGACTGTTGCGCCTTGTTCGCCCGTGATCTTAAATCATCTGGCAAGTCATTCAGATACAGAGAGATGGCGCGGAAGGTATGGGCTGATAAGTCCGGACAACTTCTATCAAATGGAAGTTTGCCCCATCCACGGCAAAACGTCGGGATTCCGCCATCGCGATTCTGCAAATCCAGCAACCATTTGATACCGTTTATGACGGTCGGTGTGACGCCTTCTCCTAACGCATGGAGAGCGATCAAGGCGGATGGCGTGTCATCCGCGTCCGGAACGCCGCCGGAATAGGTTGTCCATGCCCAACCGCCTGGCAGGGAACGTGTAAAGGGATGGATGATTTTTGTCTGAGACTGGCATAAGGCTTTGCAGTAAAAAGCCTTTTCCTCTTCGGAAAATTCAGGAGCCAAAATAGTTAACGCAAGCGTCGTCACCCACTGGCGCAGGTCGCGGTCGATTGGCCATGCGCCATTTTCACGCTGTGTGTCGATAAGAAACTGCAAAGCTTTTTGCGTTACAGGATGCGTTTGCATGCCAGCCGCGTACAGGCAGATGGCGCAGAATCCCGTCAATGGCGCGGCTTCCAAAAAGCCGCCGTCTTCCGGCTGTTTCGCCTCCAGAACACGAAGCGCCTTCTTGACCGCCAATGAACGCAAGCTCTTGATAAATCCTTCTTTCGTATGGTTTAATTGCGCGAGGCCAACGCAAATCAAGGCGGGAATCGCATAGCTGACAACCGGCAGATTCATGTGTTTGAACATGCCTTCCGGCAGAACCGCCGCCTCGAACGGGAAGCGCGGCATCTCGTGCCAAGCCGCCTCCGTGTCTTCGAAAAATCCAGACGCCGTCGCCAGCGCCAAAAGCGGAACGGAAAACGTCAAATCCTTTCCGTATTCAGCGAGCAATCCGCGCTTTACGTCTTCGAAGGCGAAACTTCCGAATTGTGATTCCAGAAAAGCTTTGGCACGTGTGGCGGTCGGAAGCGCCATGACGGCCAGATAGGTGGCCGTCAGATTGGGCGGCGATTCGACGGTGTCGCCATAAAGTCCGTCGGCGTCGCAATTCGCTTCCAGCCAGGCTTCAGCGGCTTTGATTTGACTGGCGTATTTTGGATGATCGGCGATTTTCAAGGCAACGCAGGCGATGGCCGTGGAAATAGGCGAATCGGAAAGGCCGCTTTCGAAGAAGCCGTCCGCTTCGCGCATGTTCAGGAGGTAATCTTTCAAGTTCTTGTTGATCATGGCGTCGCCCCCATGGCAAGAACACCGTAAACGGTGTATTCCAGATCACCTTCCGGCGCTTCGGGCGTCGGCGCGAAAAAGCCGTTCTCGCGGAAGCATGACTGCAAGTATCCTTTTGCGGAAAATCGGATGGTCTCTTGATCATGATGCAGGGCGAACAAAGCCACCGCTGTCGACAGAAGATTGCCGCCAAACGAGCCGTCTGTCGCCTGTTCCGCCGCCAATGCCTGAAGCGTCTGCCGCCGCATTCCATCAGGCAGTAAAAATGCCGCCGCCGCCGTCGCATTGACATTATATTCCATCTGATTTTTCAGATTTGAATACAATCCATCGGGCAGACGATACTCATGCAAATCCGGACGGGATGTTTTTTCGCCGCAATCGTTCAGCAACGTATCCAGCAGGAAACGTGAATATGGCGCTTCGGGATCGCCATGCGGATAAGCCGTCGGAGGAAGACTGCGCAAAGATGAAATATCATATTTGAATCTCCACGTGAACGGATGGAGAATTCGCAGAGAGCGTAAAAAAGCGCAAGAATGAACAAGATCCAATGACGCTAAGTTTATGGAATCCAAGGCATGGCGGCATGCCTTGCTGTTAACTCTCATACTCGGCATCAGGGAAAGCAGCAAACCGAAAAAGCTATAGTACAGATCTTCCTTGTTGCCGCGACCGCAGAACAGTCCCGCCGCTCCTTGGGCGGTGGCAACTCCTTCGCTGACAATGGCTTTCGCTTCGTCTCCCATGCGTTTCCAGCCTTGCAGCATTGTCCGGAAAAAGGCTTTTTCAAATGTCGGTCTATTGAACATCTTTCAGCACCTTTCCCGTCAAACGCCACAGTAGAATCTTCAAGGGGACATCCGTCAGTTCGTCGAGACATTCGAATGCCTTGCGGCGATATTGTTCGTATTGATCCATGATGACGCGTCTTGCGTCTTCACGGCTGCAATTCGTCGTGCGCATGAGACAATCGACGGACGAGGCGGGATTCGCCACCGCATCCTCCAAGTCGTCATGCAACTGGTAGGAAACGCCAAGTAAATCCGCAAAACGTTGGAAGAAAATACGATAATCATTGAATTTGCCTGCGGCGATCGCGCCGATGTCCATCGCCACGCGGAAGGCAGGCGACGTTTTCAGGCGATGCGTCTCAAGACACATCTCCAATGTCACGGCGGATTGGAGCAATTCAAATTCCCGCGCCTGCCCAAGAGACAGTTCGCTATGGGCCTGCGCCGCCTGCGCGACCATTTCGGCCCTCATCGTTGCGGGAATGGATTCATGGCAGAACAGCCGATAGCCTTCCCCGACCAGAAAATCTCCTGCGTTCAACGCGACTGGCACGCCAATGCGCTGATGCATGGTCGGCTCTCCATATCGTTCAGAATCATTGTCTTCGATATCGTCATGAATCAAGGATGCCTTGTGGAAACATTCCACCGCCAAGGCCGCCACACGCATGAATTCCGGATATTCACCGCTTCGCGACAAAGCGGAATAAACAGCGTAGGCGATCATCGGACGATAATGCTTCCCATGGGCGCAAAGAGAATGGACAATCTCCTTGGAGAAAATCTCCAAATCCTTGTCAAAACGCAAGTAGGACGAAACAATCCGTTCCGTGAAAAGTTCCGTCATCTGCGTCTGGACATCCGGAATCGAGACCATGGCGAACGACCCGTCTTCCGACAACTGCATGGCGTCCGCCAGAAAACTTTCATCATATTCGGTATCTTTGCAGCCATCACGCAACAACGGAACTGCGAGCCCCGGAACCGCATGACGCAGCATGGCTGGAAACGCCTTCTCCAGTGAATTCAAACAAGATACACCGACAACCGCTTCGATTTCACCTGCTTCCACCCATTCCGCGACACGGGAGCTTGATTCCGCCACCAACACGGGCATCTCCAATGCATCTGCTTGTGCGGAAAGTTCTGGAATCCTGCATTTTCCACATTCCTGGCATATTAGCCCCAAATCATCGCGCGGAGCTTGGCATTCGTCATGGTTGCGCAGACAGAACGGTAGCAACAGCAGCCGCCTGCTTCGTGGAATCGCCGGAAAATGCCGTTCCCAGACGGCATTGTTCAACCAGATCATGGCGTAATCGTCATAGTTTTGCCCATGAAGATTTAAATCTGCAAGTAGTTTTGACGCAAAATGTTGAAGGTTTTCCAGACGCTGCGGTGGCAGCAGGTTCGCGGCAACGACCAGCCGTCGCGCGGCGTCGCGAACGGCGCAGCGCGTCTGGAAGTCTTGCGGAACCTGTTGCTTGTTCGTCTGTTCGGTCATCCGTATGCTCCAAAGCCGAAGAAATAATGGCGTTTCCCCCAACGGTACGCCAGCGATTTTTCCGGGAGTTCCTGTCCCGGAACATGATGGCAGGGCAGTGGCACGGCCGCCGCCAGTTCCTGCTGATAATCGCGGTTGGACGAATCAATCGCCTTTTTCGCGGCCAGAAAATCTTTCAGTTCATGTGGCGCCTCCATCGGCAGGCAATTCCGTCCATTCTGCACGGAAAACTCTCGCAACTGCTTCAAATAAGGATTCTTCTGAAAAATCTCCTCCAAATTGGAGGCGTCTTCATTCAGATAATCGCCGGTCGATTGGACGATCGGGCAGAATTCGACGGCGCCGTTTGGCGCGATGTGGTGCGATAGCCCCATGGCGCCCGGGCAGACGGCGTTGCCGTCCGCATCCCAGTATGCGTCGATAATCATGATTTTCGCCGTCCTCCGCTGTTCCACGATAAACCGCCTAAGTCCCACGATTTGTTCCACATCCAACGCCCGCTCCGGTTCCGGCGAACTCCCACATGGACGGTAGATGTAATACCAGATGTAATGGACGCCTTTCTTCACGAGAAAGTCCAGATACTCCGTGCTGACGAGTTCGTCATAGTTGTTGCGGTTGATGCTGGCCGCCACGCCTGTGAACAGTTTCGCCTTCACGGCGGATTCCAGAGCTGCAATCGACTTGGCGAACACGTCGTCGCGGCCGCGACGCAGCCGCGATTCCGTCTCCATGCCTTCGATGCTGATGAGAGGCGTGACATTGCCCAGCTTGGCTAGATGTGCGCAAATATCGTCGTTCAAAAGCGTTCCATTTGTGAACAGTTGAAAATACGCCTGCGGATTGTTCTCAATCAACGTCATGACATCCGGATGCAGGAGCGGTTCGCCGCCCAGCAGGCCGAAAAACTTCGAATCGTATTTTTTCGCCGTATCGATGATGCCCTGCATCTGCTTCAGCGACAGGGCCATAGGCGGTTGTGTCTGCTCCACCCAGCAGCCTTTGCAGTGGAGGTTGCAGCGATTTGTAATGGACATCATGATGAAGGCCGGAAAGAACGGTTCCCCCTGCCTGAGACGGCGTTCGAATGCGCGCACGGCGCCATTTCCGTTCCAGCAGAATTTCAGAAGATTCCATTGGGAGCGGAATGAACAGCCAAGCATGATGCGCAGGGGAACAAGCGGATTCATCGTCATTCCTCCTTGAACAGACGTGGCACGCGACGGTGCTTCAACCGCTCAAGCAAGGCGGCTTTGTCGTTTTCAGACGGCTTGACCGGTTCGTCCAATGATCCGTTCAGCCGTTCTTCCTCTGATTTTGCGAAGATGATGGCGTTGGCGGGGCAGATGCGCGCACAGGCTGGGCAGTCCGTCTTGCATGATTCCGGGCTGGTGACGGTCACCTTGCCATCCGGTTTGGAGTATACGCCGAACATGCAGAAATCCATGCACTTCCCGCATTGCACACAACGGGTGGCGTCAATGGCGGGAAACCATGGAATCCATTTGTCAGGCAACGTGACTTCCGGTAGCTCCTTCCAAGGGAACTCCTTCGGAAGCGAAAGCTTTTCAAGAAGTTCGTCCGTTGGCGTCGAGCGTATGTCGATCCAATCCGCTGCATGGCCGATCAATGTCTTGATGGCGCGTGTCTGGCAGCCCAGTATCGTGCAATCCTCCGCATTGATGGGCTCATGTTTTGCGCTTACGCGGCACAAATCTGGCACGACTGTGCAGTCCACGCCTGCGGCAAGGCAGGCGGAATATATCGCCTGCACTTTCACAGACTGAATGCGGCGATAGTAATGGCATGCGCAAAGGATGAATTTCTTCTTCATATCGCCTCCTGCATGCTCGCCATGCCCATTTGCTTATAATATAAGGTATTCGTAATCAAGAATCTTCCCATTAAACCACGTGATTGTAGTGATACGTCGGATTCGGGCGGCCGGGCGTCAGGCAGAGTTCCGTGTCATAACCGACAAACACGTCCACCTGTTTCGCCAGTTTCGCCACCACCGCATGGACCGTTTCCTCCAACGCCTCCCGCGGCATTTGCACACGCGCGTTGAGAATCAACGTGACATGCGGAGCATACAATTCTTTTTCGCCACGGCAACTTGCTGAATCCGAGAGTTTTCCAATGTTTCCGACGATGCTCTTTTCGCCATCGAGAAGAATCAGTTTGACATGTCCGATTTCCGCTTTCTTCTCCGCAAACGCCTCGCCGAGCGCATTGAGCAGATTTTCCGCAAACGCATGCCATTCCACCTTGCCGCGCAAATCCATGGCGGCGTTCAGCCAGCCGAGCACAGCCTCGCCGTTTGCGTAACGATCGTAATCAACGTCTGTCAGGCGATTGCCCGCTTTGTCCGTTGTTTTCAGCACATCATCCAGCACGTCATCCACGCCCGTGCCGTTCAGAGCGGAAATAGCCGTGACAGGCGTATTTGGGAAGCGTTTCCGCAGGATTCCCAAATCGTCCGCCAATTCCTTTTCGCTTAGCAAATCTTTTTTGTTCAGAACGATCCTGTCCGCTTCGGACATCTGGCGTTCAATGATATACAGCGCATCGGGATGCGTCAGTCCCTCCGTGACGCCCAATGCCTCCAGCATACGGGCATGTTCCACCAAAACGACCAACGGCAGCAATTCCCATTCGGGATATTTGTCTTTAATCGGCTGGAGGATTGTCGCGGACAAGTCCGTGCAGCTGCCGACTGGTTCCGCCACGATGAAATCCGCCCCCGCGTCCGTCAACGAAGCGATGGCATTCGCGAAGCCTGGGAAATTGCAGCAGAAACAGCTGCCAGAGACTTCCCTGACGCCCGCGCCTGTTTTCGTAAGAAACGCCGTGTCAACTAAATCGGGCGCCTGGTCATTGGTGATCAGACCGACCTTGTAATTCCGTTTGGCCAAGGCGCGAGCCGTCTCCCACAGCATGGTCGTCTTGCCGGCCGCCAGAAAGCCGCCTATTAATAGTAGTTTTATCTTCTTCATCATTTCTTCTCCTGTTGGCTGCTTCCGCACGCGCAGGCATTGTCGTGTTTCCCGCCGCAGCAACAATCGTTGTTTGCTTTCCTATTCATAAGCGGTTCAAAGAGTTTCACAAACAAGACCGCCGCCAGCTCGGCTCCAAGACATGGGCCGAGCATATAGACCCAGAAGAAACCGCCGCAGCTATCCGGTAGGGCATGACGTCCCCAGCCCATGATGGCCGCGACCATACGCGGGCTGAAATCCCGCGCGGGATTGAAGCCCGCCTGCGTCAACGGCGCTATCAGGCAGATGGCCGATGAAACGGTCAGACCAATGAAAACCGGCGCCATCGTGTCCGACGGTCTGCCGACATTGCATCCTTCCGTCAAGGCGAAAATCATGACGACCAGAATGAACGTTCCAAATGCTTCGCCGAAAACCGCCAACGGCAATGAGACGATTTTCGTGTCGTAGAACTCGCCGAACATGCGCGCCGTCGCGACCGATTCAGGAGTCCCGCGGACTATTTGATGAGCCGCCTCAAAATCCGCTATAGACGATGAAAACAGAAGATAGACGATCCAGCCGGCAAGAAACGCACCCAGAAATTGGGCGACAAGATAACACGGCACTTTTCGCCATGTCATGCGGCCGCTCGTCGCCATCGCCAACGAGACGGCCGGATTCAAATGCGCGCAGGACAAATGGCGCGTCAGATAAATCGACAGTGTCACGCCAACGCCCCAGATGATCGCAATCACGCCAAGGCTTTTGTGGGCTCCGAACAATGTATCGACCGCGACCGATCCCGTACCGAACAGGACCATCAAAAACGTACCGGTGAATTCCCCTAAAAATTCACGTTGCTTCACTTAGTCTCCTTAATCAAAACTACTTGCGTCATGCGGCCATGGAGTGCTCCCCCATGGTCGCTCATACCCGTTCTATTTTGCACGAATGTCAAAAGCCGCCAAGGCGTCTCCACGGCGCACGTAGAGGATGCCGTCGCTGATGATCGGATGCGCCCAATGCTCTTTCGTCCCATAGCGAATCGGCAGCTTGCTGACGACGTCAAATTTGTCTCCGGGCTTCGCGAGACCGACCGTCCCGCGGCGCTCTTCATAAAGGTAAAGCATTCCATCCGCGTATTGGATGCTGCCTTTGCCCAGATTGTCCCAGTTCTGTTCATAAATGACATTGCCGGTGTTCCAGTCCATGCAGACCCATTTGCCGCTGTTGTTGTTCTCCCAGTTGGAGCCGTAGAGCTTGCCGTCGATTTCCACGGCGCCGTCATGATGCGGATCCAGAACTTTGCTGGTCCATACGACCTTGACGCCTTTGCCGTCGGCATTTAGCTCATACATCACGCCGCCTTGGTTGTAGCCGGCCGTCACGAAGAAACGGTTGCCTTTCACGACAGGCGGATTGCAGTTGATGCCGCCCCAGCGGACAGGGCCCGCCATCTCGCTGTATTGGCTTTCCCAAAGGATTTCACCGGTCTTCGTGTCGACGCCGTTGACTTTGGTAGCGGTCATGACGATCAGCTGGTCGCCGACCAGGGCGGGAGTCACATAGGCGCAATGGTCATGGTTGGGCTTGGATTCCCAGACGACGGAGCCGTCTGCGATTTTCAGCGCGACGACAAGCACCTTGTTGCCGCCCGCCACCACGAACACATTTCCGTCTTTGACGACAGGCGATTCCGCCATGCCCCAATGCCCGAAACGGGACTGGTATGTTGAGGCTATGTCCTTGTTCCAGAGAACTTTGCCGTCCGCCGCGTTCAGACAGTAGATGTCTCCGCTGCCGGAAAGCGCCAGAAGGCGGCCTTCGCCGGCCGCGCCTTCCGGAACGAATGTCGGCGTGCAGCGTGCGCCTTGATATGCGCGCTGCCATACTTTTCCCACGACCGTCTGCCAGAGCTTTTTGCCGTTCAAATCCAGGCAGACCACGATTTCACGCGACTTGTCCTCCGCATCCGTGCCAGTTGTGAAGAGGCGGTTGCCGACCTTCGAGACACTGCTCCAGCCGACGCCCAGCCCCGTGTAAGTCCACAATGGCGACAAGCCTTCTTCCGGCCAGCTCTTCAGCAAGCTTTTTTCATTGAAGATGCCCTGCGAATTCTCGCCACGGAAGCGGAGCACGTCCGCACCATGGGCTGTCATCGCCCAAACCAATGAAAGACCAATCAGCAACTGCATCAAACGCTTCATTCCCGATGCTCCCTTTTTCTGATGTTTCCTGACAATTTCCAATGGCGCGATTCGTTTCCAAAACGATCCCGCGACATGACGGACAATACACGACAAGACGCTTCTTAATCATTCCAACAGTCTTGAAATAAACGGAATCCAACAGAATGGCGAGCTTCCGTGACGGGCCTGCGCAGGATGAAACCATCCCGCTTCATTCGCCATGGTCAATAGATTCCGTATCTCAGACAAATGAAATCTGACTAAACGGATTAACTATACCATCTGTATTCTGTTATTCAAGTCATGATAGGACGATTGTTGACTGCGCGATATTATGATGCAAGACCATGTTTTGCAACTATATAGACCGTTCAGTCGTGGCAATGGCTTGAAAAAAATGTTTGGACATGAAATTCTACAAAAACAGGGGAGTTATGAATCTTGCCTGCAACGGCTGGATCATTCCCCTTCGGGGAAAGTCGTGGGAAGGTAGGCTTCAACCACTTGGAGGAGAATGTCATGGAGAATCGGGGCGGCGACTTTGCCGCCGCCGCCGCCTTCCTCAACGACGCATACGCCGACGAAGCGCGGATTGAAGGCGGGCAGGGCGGCGAATGTCCACGCATGGGGGGCGGCGTTCGTGTTGTGTTCGGCCGTGCCCGTCTTGCCGAGAACGTCCAATCCCTTGATTCGCAACGCCTTGCCTGTTCCGCGAGAGGAGATGACGCAGTCCAGCATGCCGTCTTTCACAGGGGCCCATATTTCATCGGGCCAGGAGAGGGTGTTGACGAGCGCGTCGTCGTCGGAGATGACGAATTTCGGGGTGAAGACGCGACCGGTCGTGATGGCGCATGCGTAGACGGCCATTTGGAGGGGCGTTACGATCCAGTTGCCTTGCCCGATGGCGGCGTTTGCGGCGTCTCCCGGATGCCAGACGGGATCGCGTTTGCGCTGTGAACGGACCCATTCGGGCGTGAAGGCGATGCCGGGGGCTTCGTCCCGCCAGAGGAGCGTGTTGAGCCGTTTCCCCAGACCGATGAAGGAGGCGAGTTCCGCCAGTTTGGCGTAGTCGAGACGGCTGCCGACTTCGCAGAAATATGTGTTGCAGGAATAGGCCAGCGCGGGAATGACGGTCAATTCGCCATGGCCGTATTTGGCCGTGCAGCCGATTCGCTTCTTCTGCGTCAGCTGGAAGAAGCCCGGGCAGTACAGATATTCGTATGGCGAGATGATCCCTTGCTGCAGGGCCGCCAGAGCGATGAGCGGCTTGATGGTGGAGCCTGGCGGATAGTAGCCTGCGAGCGCACGGCTGCGCATGGCGCCGCTTCCGGGCTGGAGATCTGCCGTCCGCAGCGGAAGATGATGGGACGGCACGGAGGCCATGACGTAGACCTCCCCATTGACGGCGTCCATGACAATCAACGCGCCTTTGAGCCCCTGGCTGGTGAAGATCTCCTCCGCGGCCTGCTGCAGTTTGACGTCGATCGTCAACGCGACGTCCTGTCCGGGCATGGCCTTTTTCGTTTCGACCGTTTCATGCCAGTAGGTGAAAACGTCGGTCTGGAAAAGCTGGTAACCGTTCGTGCCGCGCAACTTGTCGTTGCAGGCGAGTTCGATGCCGCTCTGTCCGACGAACTCCTTGAAATTGAACGGCCGCAGGGCGGAATCCGCCGAGGCGGGTTTGTCTTGCGAACCGAAGCCCCTGATCTGCGTGGCGACGGTTTCATGGGTATAGACACGTTTCCATGACAGGACAAGATCCGCGGCGGGAAAACGATGCCGTTGGAGCGCGAATCTGGCCAGCATCTCCTCCGACGGATTTTTCCAGAGGATGAGCGGCAGTGGGGCGGACTGGTCGACATGCCTGTTGATGTCACGGGCGGAAGGGCGTGTCCGATATGCGTCCGGCCCAAGCATGGAGGCGAGTTCAGCGACGGCGGCGGAGACTTTGTTGATGGTGGCCTTTCGTGTGTCGCGCGGGTCGCGGAGACGTTCGATGTGGATGGCGATATCGTAGGTCGCGATGTCGTAGTTCAGGGGGACGCCGTTGCGGTCCACAATGGCGCCGCGCTTGCCGGGAACGTAGTTCAGCCGTTTCTGCTGCCGTTCGCTCCAGTGGTTCATCTCTTCGTTTTCGGCAAGTTGCAGCCAGCCGATGTAGGCGATCAGCGCGAGAATGACGGCGTAGACGCCCCAACGGAGGGCGCGGCATTGTGACTGGTAACTGGAGCCCGGCATGGTCATTCCTCCGACGCGGCGACAGTGTCGTCAATCGATTGGAAGAGAAGACCTTCGATGATATCCTTGACGGAATACGTCAGGAAGCAGACCGGAAGGCTCAGCAGGGCGCCGCCGAAAAGGAATTTCGGCAGCAGGGCGAAATCGGTCTCCAATGTGGCGGCGGGGCGGCAGAAGAACGCCTTGCCGATGACAAAAATGGCCGTAGAACCGATGGCAAGCGCCAATGTATTGGTGATGAAGAACTTCTGCCATGGGATCCTGGCGGAGAACAGTCTGGCGGCCAGTGCGATCAGGACGAGAATGATGGAGGACGGGCCGAGCGGCTGGAAGCAAATCGCGTCCAATGCGAGACCTGTCGCGAAGGCGGAGGCCATGGCGCAGACAGGGCCGCGCCGCGTGGCGAGATAGGCAGTGCCCCATGCGGCGGGCAGCCATGGCCATGAGGGGAAGACGGTCGGCAGCGATAGCTGTAGGCCGAAGGCGGTGGAAATCCAGAAGAGGGTGACGAGCAGGAAGGAGGCATGCCGCCAGAAGCCGTTGCGCGACGTCATGTATTCGAGGATCAGCTTCGGATTGAAGCGGATCTCGATTTCGACGAGTCTCGGTTTGTCTGGCATGGACTGCATGGATGGCATACCTATTATAATATTTATTGTTGTTGCTGTTGCTGTTGTTGTTTAAGCTGTTGCTTTCTTCTGGCTTCTTCTGGCGTGGTCTTCAAGGCGACCAGAACGTAGCTCAGTTGCTCGTTCGTGACGGCGGGGCGGATATGGAGCACGGGGGCGCCGATTTCATTGGTGCTGATTTCATCGACCGTTCCGACATAGATGTTTTCAACGCTTTCGGAATTGTCGCCCAAGGCGCTCGTATAGACTTTGTCACCGACTTGTACGGGATCGGCCGGCGGCTCCGACGGATGACGCAGGATGAGATTTCCGGGGGGGATGCTGATGGCGGGGCCTTTCTGGGAGGAATTGACTCTGCCGGTGATGAGCCCCGTGACGCCGCGCACAGGGATGTGGCAGGCGATGGAAAAGTCGGAAGCCGTTGTCAGTGTGACAATTGCCGAATCTCGGGAGACGTCTCGTATGATGCCGAGCAGGGACGGTGCCTCCCGTTCCTCCCCCGGTGGGGGAGTGGGCGGCAGGGCCAAGACGACTTGGCCGATTTTCAGGCCTTCCTTCGTGCCGCCGTCGATGATGATGGTGTCATAGTAGCTTGAGACGGGATCCCGTTTCATGACTTTGCAGAGCGCCAACGTGAAGAGGCTGTCGTCATAGACAAGGCGCAGACGGTCTTTCAGGAAGCGGTTTTCGAGGATGGCGGTGTTGTATTTCGCCCCTGCGTTGGAGAGTTCCGTTTGCTTGACGGCGAGATCGTATTGGAGCTGCGTGATCTTTTCATATTCGGGAAAGGGCGAACCGTGGCCGATGGTCGCCAGCGAGACGCGCGCCGTCCAGTCCGCCCATGCCAAAGCGGGATGGGTGACGATGCGGACAAGGCTGGCGAAGCGCGACGTCACGCCCGGCGGCATCAGCAGCAGGGCGATTGCAAGGACGATGGCGGCGATGGCCGCGATGATGGACTTCTGTTTCATATTGTAATGAAGGAGGTTGCGATCAGATGTAGAGCTTGTTGAATTCGTCTCGCGTCATGGAATAGCAGCAGTCGTCATGGAGGACGCCATGATATGGCTGGCTGCAGAGGCGGAGCCGCCCTTCGTAGGTGAAGCCGCATTTTTCGATGACGCGTCTGGAACGGTCGTTGAAGGAGTAATGGTACGCGGAGATGAGCTGCACGTTTAACTCCTTGAACGCATAGGAGATGACGGCCTGCGCGGCCTCCGTCATGTAGCCGTGCCCCCAGAAGTTCTTCGACATGGAGTATCCAAGGGCCTTGGCCAGCGGAAAGGATCGTTTGGGATCCTGCGTGAGGCCGATTCCGCCGATGACTTTGTCCAGCTGCGGGAGGACGATGGCCCAGTGGTAGTATGTTTTCTGGAAGAAGTTCTTGATGACGTAGAGGCTGTCCGCGCGCGTGCGGTGCGGCTCCCATCCGGCGTTCGGGCCGACGTCCGGCGTGGAGGCGTATTCAAAGAAATCGTCTGCGTCCGAAAGATACCACGGACGTATGACGGTTCGGGCTGTGGTGATGGTTTTCATGGTTGACGAAAGACGCGGCGGGCGTCGTCGAAATGGTGGCGGATGCGGTCTGTGTGTGAAAAGACATGATTACTATAGCATCAAGCGGGCAGATGTCTTATGAAAGGAACTTGAACTCCGTTGTTTTGATGGTATTTTTTTAGATTGTGTTGAAAGCAAAGCGGCATCGGAGACGCGGAAACTGTGAAAATACTGCATTTGTCGGACATGCATCTTGGAAACTGGCCAGCTGGTTTCGGCTGGCTGCTGGACAAGCGTGTCCTGGGCGTGTTCACGCAGCATGTCCGCCGCCGTTCGCATCAGGACTTCGGTTGCGTCGAAAGACTGCAGCCGTTGGCGGAGCGGATCAAGCCGGACGTCGTCGTCTGCACGGGGGATCTGGGGAGCATCGCGGAGCCGTCGGAGTTCGAGAGGGCGTTGGCGGTTCTGAAGCCGTTGGCGGAACGCTACGGAGAGCGTTTCATGTATGTGCCTGGGAACCATGACGCATACGTCGGCCATCAGCGGAATCGGACGGCGCTCGAACGGACATGTCTGGAACTGAACGGTTTCGGACGTGACGCCTTCCCAGCGGAGCGAGTGTTCGGCTATGTCCGCTTCATCATGGTCGACGCGGCGGCGCCGATGCCGCCGTGGAAATCGGCGGGGCTGTTGACGGACGACGCCAGGCAGCGTCTGGAAGCGATGCTTCAGCGGCCGCGCGAAGACGGTGAACGCCGCGTGGTGGTCTGCCATTTTCCAATGGTGGATTATTACGGCGGCAGCCTTGGATGGCGGCGGAAGATAAACATCGAAAACGATTTGCGGCAATGGGCGGAGGACGGTCGCTTCGACGTGCTTCTGTGCGGGCATTTGCACAGGCCGTTCGTCTGGATGCATGGCGGCTGGACGCAGGTCTGCGCGGGGGCGATGACGATCACGCGGAAGGTGGCCGTCGTCGATGTCGGTGAGACAATAGAATGTAATTTTATGAAAATATAATCAAAAAATAATTTCAGGGAGTTCACAGAATACACGAAATAAACAGAAAGCCTCGCCGCCGAGTTGACAAATGTCAAAAAGGCTTGGTTGATGATTATAAGATTCGGGCGTGAATGAATCCAAACGGCTCCGGCGGCTCGCGGTTTGAAAAAGCGCTTCGCGTAAAGCAGAGGAATAATGAATTTTTTGTGAAAAACAAGAATTTTCAAATATTATTTTATAAAGGTATAATAAATCAAAACACGAAACGAAAAAAGGAATCAAGATGAAGCAGTATCTGGCATTTGATCTGGGCGCGTCCAGTGGCCGCGCGATTCTGGGCACGATTGACAACGGCAAAGTGACGTTGGAGGAGATGCACCGTTTTGAAAACGGGCCGATGTCCATCAACGGCGGCCTCTTCTGGAATCTGCTGGGGCTTTTCAATGAAATGAAGCTCGGCCTGAAGAAGACATTGGAGGCGGGGGCCAATCTGTCCGCCATCGCCATCGACACATGGGGCGTCGATTACGCGTTCATCGACAAGCAGGGCTTCTTCGCGGGCATACCGCACAACTACCGCGACCCGCGCACGGACGATGTCATGCCGTGGATGTTCGAACGCGTCCCGCAGAAGAAAATCTACGAACTGACTGGCATCCAGTTCATTACGCTGAATTCCATCTTCCAGCTGGCGGCCTCCGTCCGCGACGACGACCAGACGCTGAAGATCGCCGACAAACTGCTGTTCATTCCGAACGCCCTGACGTATCTGTTCTGCGGCGACAAGTCCGCCGAATACAGCATCGCGACGACGTCGCAGATGTACAATCCAACGACGAAGGACTGGGCGTGGGAAATCATTGACGCGCTTGGACTTAAGCGGTCGTTGTTCCCTGAAATCAAGCCTGCCTGCTCGCTGGCCGGCACGCTGTTGCCGCAGTTGCAGGAAGAGCTGAAGTGTGGCGCGATTCCCGTCGTATTGGTCGGCTCCCATGACACGGCTTCCGCCGTGGCGGCTGTTCCCGCGCAGAGCGGCAAGTCATGGGCGTATCTGAGCAGCGGCACATGGAGCCTGCTGGGCGTCGAGCTGGACAAGCCGTTGTTGACGGATGCGGCGTTGGCGGCGAACTACACGAACGAAGGCGGCGTCGGCGGAACAATCCGCTTCCTGAAGAACATCATGGGCCTGTGGCTGATCCAGGAGTGCCGCACGGAATGGAAGCGCCGCGGCAAGAAGTACACGTTCGACGAACTGGACGAATTCGCCAACGAGGCGGAGCCGTTCCGTTCGTTCATCAATCCGAACGACCAGTCGTTCGTCGCGCCCGGCGACATGCCCGCCCGCATCGCCGCCTACTGCAAGAAGACCGGCCAGCCCGTTCCCGAAACGCCCGGACAGATTCTCCGCACGGCGTTGGAATCGTTGGCGATGCGCTACCGCCAGTCGCTGGACGAAATCGAAGCCGTCACCGGCAAGAAGATCGACATGCTGCATTTGGTCGGCGGCGGTTGCAAGAACATCATTCTGAACCAGTTCACGGCGAACGCCATCGGCCGTCCCGTCCAGACGGGGCCCGTCGAGGCGACGGCGTTGGGCAACATCATCGGCCAGGCTCTCGCCTTGGGCGACATCAAGTCGCTGCAGGAAGGCCGCGACATCATCCGCGCGAGCACGGAGACGACCGTCTACCAGCCACAGGACAAGGACAAGTGGGAAGCCGCCTACAAGAAGTTCCTGTCGGTGCAGTGACGCGGGGCGTGTTTCGTTGAGAAGGATGCCATGACCATGAACATCAGACGTGAAGCAAGGGAAATTCCAGTTCGCAATGAATGCGACGTATTGGTGGTCGGCGCGGGGCCGGCCGGATTTGGCGCGGCGATTTCCGCCGCGCGGGCCGGTGCGCGCACGACGCTTGTCGAATACGGCGGGAAGCTTGGCGGCATGTGGACGCTGGGCCTGCTGAGTCCGTTTTTCGACAACCATCACCATGACGGTCTGAACCGTGAGCTGCGGGAGGCGTTGCAGGCCCGCGGCTGCTGGGGCGGCCTGTGGAACATCTCCTTCGATCCGACGGAAATGGCCATGCTTCTTGATGAACTGGCGCTGGACGCGGGCATCGACATCCTTTTCTACACGATGGCCACGGAGCCGATCATGGAGGACGGCGTGCTGA
Source organism: uncultured bacterium (assembly GCA_902776645.1). GTDB lineage: Bacteria > Verrucomicrobiota > Lentisphaeria > Oligosphaerales > Oligosphaeraceae > UBA1407. The sequence goes on from CACYQT010000005.1 coordinate 34,893, forward strand.
AGGGCGTGGTTGTGGAAAACAAATCAGGCCCGCAGGCGATTCTGGCGAAGACGGTCGTCGACTGCACTGGCGACGGCGATATCGCGGCCCGTGCGGGCGCGCCGTTCGAAATCGGCGGCCCCGAAGGCGCATGCCAGCCGATGACGATGATGTTCAAAATCGGCGGCGTCAAGGCGGAATACGGTCGCGACGACACGAACGGCTTCTACAAGGCGCTGACAAAAGTCGTTGCGGAGACGGATGTTCTGTCGGGAGTGCCGTTCAACAACCCCGCCATCATCAAACTGCCGCGGGAGGGCGAGGCGTTGATCCAGTGGACGCATGTGCGCCATCGCCTGGGGACTGACGGCGACGAATTGTCGAAAGCCACGCTTGAAGGGCGGCGGCAGATCCGCCGCGCGATGGAGTTGTTCAAGGCGATCCGCCCTGTCTTGGGCGATGTTTATCTGATGGAGCTGCCGATGGTCGTCGGCGTCCGCGAGACGCGGCGGGTGAAGGGGGAGTATTATGTGACGGACGACGATGTGAAGGAGGGGCGTCGCCATGAGGACGGGATCTGCCTCGTCCATTTCGGCGTCGATATCCACGAACCGTCCAAATCGACGCAGACGTGCTTTGGGCACAATGGTTTCGATATTCCGCTTCGTTCGCTTGTGCCGTTGGGCGTCGAGAATCTGCTGACGGCCGGTCGTTGCATTTCAGGCAGTTTCGTCGCGCATGCGGCGTATCGTGTGACGGGCGACTGCCTGAAGATGGGCGAGGCGGCTGGTGTGATGGCGGCCGTCGCCGCCGCGCGGGATGTTTCCGTACGTCATTTGGCCAGGAAAGAGCCTGGTATTGTAATGGAGTCCATAAACAAAGGAGGAAAAATATGAACACGGTTGATAAGATGTATAAATTGGCGCGCGAAATCTATGCGTCGCACGGTGTTGACACGGATGCCGCCATGAAGGCGCTGTCCGCCATCCAGATTTCGATCCACGCGTGGCAAGGCGATGATGTCAAAGGGTTTGAAGAGACGAACCATGCCTTGACGGGCGGTTGCCAGGTGACGGGCAACTATCCGGGCTGCGCACGCAATTCGGACGAACTGCGCGCCGATCTGGAAGTGGCGCTGAAGCTGATCCCCGGCAAGCATCGCGTCTGCCTGCAGGCCCATCAAGTGGACAAGATGTTCCCCGGCGTGGACCGCGACCGTTTCACGCTGGACAACTACCGCGGCTGGCTGGATTGGACGAAGGCGAACAAGATCGGTTTCGATATCGCACCTGCGTTCTATTCGCATCCGAAACTGGACCATGGCCTGTCGCTGTCCCATCCGGATCCCGCCATCCGCCAATTCTGGATCGACCACGGCAAAGCCTGCCGCAAGATCGGCGCGAAATTTGGCAAGGAATTGGGCACGCCAGCCGTCGTGAACTTCTGGGCGCCAGATGGTTACAAAGACGCCCCGTCCGACCGCTATGCCGCACGCAAGCGGCTTCTGGAATCGTTGGACGAATGTTTTGCGGAAAAAATCAGTGACAAATACGAACTGGACGCCGTCGAACCGAAGCTGTTCGGCATCGGCGCGGAAAGTTGCACCGTCGGCTCCGCCGACTTCTATTTGACGTATGCCGCCCGAAAGAACGTTCTTGTTTGTCTGGATTCCGGTCATTTCCATCCGACGGAAAACATCGGCGACAAGATTTCCGCCATCTGCTGCCAGCAGGGCCGCCTGCTTCTGCATGTGAGCCGCGGCGTCCATTGGGACAGCGACCACGTGATTCTCGTCAACGACGAACTGCTTGGCATCGCCCGCGAAACGGTCGCGTACGATTATCTGGACAGGATTCACATCTGCCTGGACTATTTCGACGCGAGCATCAACCGTGTCGCGGCATGGGTCATCGGCGCGCGCAATATGCAGAAAGCGTTGCTAATCGCTTTGTTGGAACCGCGTGCGGAAATTCAGACATGCGAAGACGCCTTCGATTTCACGGGCCGTCTGGCGTTGCAGGAAGAGGCGAAAGGCCTGCCGTGGTGCGCCGTGTGGGATTACTTCTGCGAGAAGAACAATGTTCCCGTCGGCGGCGAATATCTGGACACGATCCGCTTCTACGAACAGAAGAATCTGCTCGCACGGGGGTAAGCGTCACGGAAGTCAGTCATGACCATGGGCGGTCGTCGAAAAAGACGGCCGCCTTTATTTTTCCTTTTCCTCTTCTGCGACGGGACGGAGTTTGATTTTTTTCACGACGCGGGGAGTGGCTTCAAGGACTTGGATTTCAAGAAGATCCGTCGTCTGGGATTCGTTGGCCTGGAGGATGCGGCCGGCCACGTCGGCCAAATAACCGCCGATCGTGTCGTAGTCGTCGCTGTCGGGGAGGTCGATGTCGAGATTGTCGCGGATGTCGGAAATCAACGTGCGGGCGTCCAACGTGTACCACCCGTCGGCGTCGGGCGTCCATTGCGGTTCATGGACTTCCTCGATGTCGTATTCGTCCTGAATTTCGCCGACAAGCTCTTCGAGAATGTCTTCAAACGTGACGATGCCGGAGGTGCCGCCGTATTCGTCGATGACGATGGCGAAATGCGTCTTCTTCTTCTGGAATTCGGCGAGGAGGTCGCCGATCTTCTTCGTCTCGGGCGTGTAGTAGGGAGGATGGACTAAATCCGTAAGTGACTTGGCCGCATAGACTTTGTTCTTGTCCAGAAGGTCTTTCGCGTAGATCACGCCGATGATCTGGTCGATGGACTGGTTGTAGACGGGAATGCGGCTGTGGCCGGATTCGAGGATGAGCTTGACGGTGTCCTCCACGTCGCTGTCCGCGCTGATGGCGTCGATATCGACGCGGGGCGTCATGATTTCATGGACGGTCGTATTGTCGAGCTCGAAGGCGCCGGTGACGATGCGCCGTTCATCTTCTTCAATATCATCGACATAGTCCGTCTTCTCGCCTTCCTCCTTCTTGTCGATGAGACTGAGGATTTCGTCTTCGGCGGTGTTCACGTCCTGCGTTTCGCCTTGGGCTTCGCGTGATTTGAGCGGCATTTCCAGCAGCCAGACGAAAGGGAAGATCAAGTAGCTGAAGATGTTGAAGACGGGTATGAAGAAGCAGAGGATCTTCGCGTTGGCGACGATGGACGTGCGGGCCGCGATGTTCTCCGCCAGCAGGAAGCCGACGACGACCAGCAGAGGCGCGACGATGAAAATGCTTTTCGGGCTGTTTTCGCCGATGTCCTTCATGGCGGTGACGAATGCGAAAACGGCCACCATGGGGCAGATGAAGATGGTGAACCGGGCGGACGTGTAGAGGCGTTCCGGCAGGGGGTGCCATTCGTCCAATTTGTCTGCGAGCTGTTTGTCCAGTTCTTCGAGCTTTTTGAATTTGCCGCCCGTAAAGCGTTCGAGCTCAAGGTATCCGAAATAGCAGACAATGCCTATGACTGTGGCGGCGAAGGAGACGGTCAGCGGACATAAAGGAGGTTTCATCTTTGGTTCTTTGGTTGAGGGTTGCGATGCAGGACAGGGAGGAAGGGGATTGCACGGCGCCGTTGAAAAGCTACGGCGCCGTCAGGAACCCTGTCGTGCTGGCATTGTCTTCTTCCAGTTTTTTCATGACTCTGGCTTCCGCCTGCCGCATGTTGGCGCGGTCGCTTTCGTCGATATCGTCGTATCCGGCGAGATGGAGCATGCCGTGGACGGCGTAGAGGAGGAGTTCGCGGGACGGATCCAGCTGGTGGTCCTTCGCGTATTGGACGGCGACTTCGGGGCAGATATAGACTTCGGCGGTGACGCAGTCATCAAGAGATTCGTCCTGTGGCAGGGGGGATTGGTCGCGGAGGTCGAATGTCAAGACATCCGTGGAGCCATGGTGCTGCAAATGGCGTTCGTTGAGTTCCGCCATCCGTTTTGCATCCAGAATGATGATTTGGAGGATGCCGGGCTCATCTTGAAGTCCGGCGTGGACGACGGCGTGTTTCAAAGACGTGAGAAAAGCTTTTCGTTTCTGGAGCGGAAGACCGCCGCGAGTTTTGTAGAGAACCGGTCGCATACAGGTGGCTGGCAGGGTTAATGTTCATCCGCAGACGGAGGCTTGGGTGTTTGCGTCTCCGGCGGGGCGGGAGTGGCCGAAGCCTGCGGGGCCTTTTGCTCCTGCGGAGGTTCAGGCTGGTCGGGCTTCAGGTCTTTCGTCAGGTCGATGCTGGACAACGGGCCGCTTTCAGAGGCTGGTTCGGCCGACTTCTGTTCATCGTCGTCGTCCTTCGGCTTCGCATACTGCGGCCGTCCATGGTAGAGGCGGCAGATTGAGGAGGCGATGACGTCGCAGACGATGGTCAGTTCGCCGATGGTCAGATCGGCGTCGTCGAACTGGCGGTTTTTCATTTTATTCATGATAAGCTTGTCCACGAAATCGCGGACTTTGGCGTATTCGATGTGGTCCCACTTCTGGAGCTCCGCGCGGGAGGCGGCTTCGCAGATGTCGGCGATTTCGACGATGACGGCTTCCTTTCGTCTTGGAAGCGGGCCGTCGTATGAATAGTCCTTCTTGTCCGGCAGCGGTTCGCCCTTGGCTTCCGCCTCCTGGCAGGCCTTGTGGTAGAAATAGCTGATCACGTCCGTGCCGTGATGGCTGACGACGGCTTCCGTGATCGGCCGCTGCAACCGGTATTTGCGGGCCAGTTCGCCGCCGTAGATGACATGTTCGCGGATTTTCGCGCAGCTTTTGATGGGCGGAAGGCCTTCATGCGGATTCTGCTGGCCTTCGATGAGATTTTCGACGAAGAATTCCGGATTGCGGAGTTTGCCGACGTCGTGGAAGGAGCCGCAGACTTTGGCGAGCAACTTGTTGGCGCCGATGGCCTGCGCGGCGTCGTAGGCGAACTGACCGACCTGCACGCTGTGGTTGTAAGTCCCCTTGGCTTCGTCGTTAAGTCTATTCAGCAGAGGATGATCCATCGAACTGAGCTCATGGAGCGCGATGGGCGTGACGACGTCGAAGAAGCGTTCGCACAACGGCGGAAGGAAAAAGAGGGCGATCATGACGAAGAATCCGTTGGCGAGGGCCAGCAGGAGGAGCTTGGTCCAGAAATGCGGCCACTGGATTGGTTCATCCGTATGGATGATCGTGCGGAACATCACGGTCCATTCATTCCATACGTCGTTCACGGGCGATTGCCAGAGGAAGAAGAGCGACAGTAGCAGCAGGATGACGACGAGCTGGAGGCCGCCCAGCAGGAAGCCGTTGCGTTTCGAGACGTTATGGAAGATGACAATGCCGCTGAAGGATGTGATGATGGAATGGACGAACAGCGGGTAGGGGCATTCGCCGCCCAGAAGCGTCGGCGTCAGCAGCGAAAGCAGCATGGAGATGCAGATGCCGAAGCGGATGCCGAGCAGATAGACGCCCAGCGACGGGAAAAGCGCCATCGGCAGGAAGATCCTCAAATGGAAGGAGTTGCCAAGCGAGTAGGTGCGGAACACGTGTTCGGCGACGACCAGCGTCAGCATGTGGAGGAAAATGAAAAGCGAACTGAGCGTGACGCGGCTTGGGCGGGCGAAGAACGTTTCGCGCAGGCCCAGCAGGCAGGCGCCGAAGCAGAAAAGGATGGCCGCGAACATGAGCGAAGAGCGGATGAAACCGCTGATGTTAAAACGCTGGTCGTTCAAATACAAGTACTTGTATTCAAGGACGAGTTGCGCTTTGCTCTCCGTGTATTTTTCGCCTTGGCGGATGAGGCATGTGTCGATCGGCACCATGGGATTGTATTTGCGGGCCCATGGCGGCGGCGCGTCCGTCTTGCCGTCGTTGGACGAAACCTCCGCGGGGGGCTGGACGACGACGGCGGAAGGGAAGCTGCGTTCCGCATAGACGGTGCGGCTGGCCGTCGCGTCGACAAGATCCGCCGGCGTCGTCGCTTCCATGATTTCCGTCGGAAGGTACGAAGAGGACGTGCGGAGGAAGGATTGCAACAGGAGACACAGGCAGCACGACGTCCACAAGATCGCAAAGCACGTGAACATGGTCATGCCGTGCGAATGGCGTGTGGCGTCCGGGTGGTGCCCCATCTCGCGCACTGGTTGTTTGGTTGCATCCATATATGAATGAAAGACTTATTGGTATTTAGCGAACAAGACGGAGGCGTTGTGCCCGCCAAATCCAAGATTGTTGTTGAGCGCGAGGCGCACGTCCACTTCGCGTGCTTCGTTGGGGACGTAGTCGAGATCGCATTCCGGATCGGGCGTCACGTAGTTCATCGTGGGCGGAACGACGCCGTCCAGAATGGTTTTGACGCAGACGACCGATTCGAAGCCGCCCGCCGCGCCGAGCATATGGCCTGTCATGGATTTCGTGCTGCTGACGGGAATCTGCTTGGCCTTTTCGCCGAGAACCATCTTCAGGGCGATGGTTTCCGTCGTATCGTTCAGACGGGTCGACGTGCCGTGGGCGTTGACGTAGTCCAACGCGTCATAGGGGAGTCCGGCGTGGTTGAAAGCCATTTTGATGGCGCGTTGGACGCCTTCGCCGTTTTCCGCCGGATGCGTGATGTGGAATGCGTCCGCGCTGAGGCCGTAGCCAGCGATCTCCGCGAGGATGTTGGCGCCGCGCTTTTTCGCATGTTCTTCTGATTCAATGACCAAGACGCCTGAACCTTCCGCGGGGACAAAGCCGTCGCGCAATTTGTCAAACGGGCGGCTGGCATGTTCCGGATCGTCGTTGTTCGCCGTCAGGGCCTTCAATGAGCCGAAACCGGCCAGGGAGAACGGTTCGACGACGGCTTCCGTGCCGCCGCAGATCATGACGTCCGCGTCTCCGCGGACGATCATCCAGTAGGCTTCGCCGATGGAATGGAGGCCGGATGCGCAGGCCGTCACGATGCTGAAGTTCGGCCCTTTCAGATTATGGCGGATGGCGACGTAGCCGGAGGCCATGTTGGAGATCATCATGGGGATGGACAGCGGGGAGACGGCTCTCGGACCTTTTTCCGCAAGCGTGCGGATCTGGTCTTCAATCGTCGTCAGGCCGCCGATGCCCGATGAGACGATGACGCCAATGCGCGTCGGATCAACGCCTTGGGCTTTTGTGAGCCCCGCCTGGGCAAGCGCCTCGTCGCTGGCGACGACGGCGTAATGGCAGAACAAATCAAGGCGTTTGGATTCCTTGGGATCGATGAAGGCGTCTATGTCCAGCCCCTTCACTTCACCCGCGATCGTGCAACGATAGCCTGTTGTGTCGAATTTGCTGACGGGGCCGATGCCCGACTTCCCTGCCAGAAGGCTCTTCCAGCATGATTCAACGTCGTTTCCGACTGGTGAGACGGCTCCCAGACCGGTGACAACCACTCGTTTTTGTTGAAATGACATATTTTATCTTTAAATAAGAAAGGTAGGGGAAAATAATGATGATTAAACGCCTATTAAGATAACATGTCTTTGCAAATACGCAAATCAAGCCACCTTTTAATCTTGTCATAAATGGACAAAATATGACAAGATGTTAAAAGTTGGACAGGAAAAATGCGGCGGAAGCACGAATGGACGCGGGGCGGGCTTTGCCGCAACCAAATCATTCATCAAGAACCACGAAAGGCACGAAAGAGCACGAAATTTCAAACCACAGAATACACTGAATACACTGAAAAAGCCTCGCCGCCGGGCCGACAAGCTCAGGAAGTCTTGTTTTGCAAAACGAAAATCCAATAGCAAATGGATCCAACGGCTCCGGCGGCTCGGCGGTTGTGAAAGCGCTTCGCGCGACAGAAAAGCGCATGGTAAAATCATTAGCAAAAAACAAGAAAACGAACTATAGTAGCACGAAGCGGGCAAACGGCGGCCAGACGGTAAAATCGGTCTCTTGGCTAGTTGTCTATCGTCTTTTGCACGTCTCATGGGGCGCGCTTCTCGTCAAAACCGTGTAACGGCGAAGCCTGAAAAACAAGAAAATGAAGGGTGGCAGGACGTATGGGGCGGAAAACGTTTCGCGGGGGAGAATCAATGAAAACAAAAAGGCTGTTGCTTGCCTGACAAGGCGTGCAACAGCCTGAAGTGGGAAAACGTGTCGGACGGATTACTTCTCGTCGTCGCCGGTGCCGAGTTTTTCTTCGACGTATTTAATGGCGTCGCCAACGGTGGTGAGGCCTTCGGCGTCGTCATCGGGGATCTGCGTGTTGAAGGCGTTTTCCAAAGCCATGACCAGTTCGACGATGTCCAGGGAGTCGGCGCCGAGGTCTTCAATGAATTTGGCTTCCGGTTTCACCTGCTCTTCCTGGCACTGGAGCTGTTCGACGATAATTTTAATGACGCGTTCACCATTCTTTGACATGCTGTGTCTCCAAATTGTTAAGATTGTTTGTGTTATTGACAGTTTTGTGTATTCAGTTATCGGATTGAGGTATCAATCGCATGAAATAGCAATATTATTTTCTTTAATGTAGCATAAAATGAAAAAAAAGCAAATGGCCCGAATGGAAAGGCATTTTCTTCCGCCGTTATTTTCTGTAGAGAATCCATTTATCAATGTTCTTTTCCACCAGGAAGTTCGTTTCGAGTGTCTTGCGGGGGATGACGGCGGTGGCGGGCTGGCCGTTGGCCGTCTGAATTTCCATGGATGGGCGCGGGGCGATTCGGCGGGACAGGGCGGTTCGCCATGGGGCGAACCAGTCGGGCGACAGTTGCCGCAAGCCGTCCTCCGGAAGGAGGATGTGCTTTCCAGAGGTCGTCGCTGTCAGGACGATGCGGCCGTCCTCCATGACGATGAACGACGATTCCCGCCTGGCGGACGGGAACGGCGGCGTCGAGAAAGCGGAGGCGACGCCGCAGAGCGATGCGGCGTCGTTGGCCTGGAACCAGATGACGCCGTGCGGCTTGTGGCGTTTCAGATCCTCCAGCGTGTCGAATGCGGCGAATTGCAGGGTGGTCACGTCATCCAGAAAATGCCCTGCGACGATTTCGCCGGAAAGTTCCAGAAGACGGAGCGCGGGGAAGAGCGACCGCCAGCTGAATTCGGGGGCTTCCCTGTCCAGAAGCGCCTTGAACAGAACACCATAGCGGTCGATCAGAATGCGGACGCGCTCTTTGTCCCGTTCGATGGCTTCAAGCGGATCGGTGGTCGGCGGCGTCCATGGAATCTTTCTCCATGGGATTCTGGCGACGGCGTTGAATCTGGAATTGGGGCGCATGGCGGGATGGCGGCGGTGAGACGCGGCGACGGGCGATTGCCGCGGCACGGCGTTCTTCTGCGTGACGGATGAGCTCAACAGGCGGATCGGGGCGAAGGAGTCCGATGTGATGTCGCCGTTCAGGAAAGCCGTGAGAAAATCCGCGTGGACTTTTTCCGTCTGGATGGCCGAATAATCGTCCGCCCGGAGGAAGGCGTCCAACGTGAACGGGGCATCCGGCCAGGCTGGATTGGCGGCCGTCGGCGGTTGGACATAGGGCAGGTCGTTTTCCTGTACGAAGCGGACGCAGCGATCTGGCGATCCGACGACGATAAAGCCGTCGGCGGCGATGGAATCAAGCCAAAGCGGATCGTAGTTTGGAAAACGCGACGGGAAGAACGTTGTTTCAAGGCTGTCCAGTTTCATCGGCAGCCCCGTCAATTTCAGCAGAAGTTGCTTGAACGCTTCCTGTTGGGTACCGTCTGACTGCGGGGGGCATAGGTTGTGGGCGAGCCATGACTGGTATTGCTGCGGTGAAACTGGTGAGAAATCAAGCAGACGCCGTGCGTTCCGTTCTGTCCGGACAAGGCGTTCAAGTGTTTCGCGAAGACAGATTTGCGGCGACGGCAAGGCGGCTGTGAACGTTCCTTCGAGGAGGACGCCGCTCTCCTGCAGATGGCGGACCGCCGTCATGACGGCGTCCGCCGGAAGCGGAATCCGCGATGTGAAATCCGCCAGCGGGACGGGGCCGTAATATTGGAGGGCCTGCTTCAGGCGGGAGGCGAGAAGCGGCGTGTCATCCAACGGGAAGTCCTTGATTTCACGGGCGTTGGCGGCATCCGTCACGAATGCCGCGCCGTTGATTTTGATTGTCGTGGTTTTCACGGCGAGAATGCCGTCCGCTCCGTCCGGATTGTCCCGCCGGATGGCGTCCGCAAGCTCCGTCCATTCCGACAACGGCATGCACCAGCGGTCATGGACGGCGTTCTGCAGTTCGTCGGCGGATGTTGGCGCGTAGCCTGCCGCCGTGCCCTGCCGCTTGGCCTCGAAAGCGCGGATGGTTTCCAAATTGACGGAGATGCTTATTGCCTGCGTTCCAATAAGATCGGAAATCCAATCGGAATTCGGCGAGGCTGGTTTGGCCGTCCTGTCGCTGGCGTACATGAGCGTGTTGACCTGTGCCCAGTTGCCTTGGGCGGCGAACGGGCTGGCGATCTGGCGGGTGACTTCCGTGACTTTTACGGCGCCTTCCTGCAGTTGCGTCAGGACGTTGCGCAACTGCGGCAGGTCGAATTCATCCTGAAGACAGGAGCGCCATGCTTCGACGGCGATTGGAAAGTCCGGATAGGCGGCGATTTCATCCCACAGTTTTTGTGCGCGGAGACGTGTCATCCACAGCGGCTTCCGTTTCCCGGGCGGCCCTTTGGGCAGCAGTATGGCGCGTCCGGCGGCTTCGCGGAAATGCGCGGCGAAAAAGGCCGAATCCTGAAGTCCTTGCAAGACAAGCTGTTCGATGTTCTCCGGCGTGATGGCGGAGAAGATTTCCGCTTGGGTGACCGGCCTTGGGGCGGATATCCAGATGGCGTCGTTGCCGGCGATGATGTCGGCGTCCTGCAATGTGTCGACGGAACAACAGGCGGTTCGGATGGCGATGGACAGCGGGCGGTTGAGGCGTCCTCCCCAGAAGGTGTGGAGGACGGTTTGGAAGAGCTCTTCGCCTTCTTCGTTGTGGCTTTCGACATGTTCGATGACGATGTTTCGCGAATTGGGCAGGATGCCGGTCGTCGCCTTCTGGGCGCGGAGATGTTCGTCCAGCTGGATGGCGTCCTTCGCGTCCAGCCCATTATTATTAATAAGGTATGGAAGAAGTGAGCCTTTCTGCTCAAGAACGGCGTCCCATTGGGCGAGCATGTCCCCCATGCGGTGCGACAGGCCGTAGGGGCGGTCTTGCGGTTCCGCCTTCCAGAACGGTACTTCCGCCGTGGAGGCGACTGGCTTGACGAATACGTCGTCGTGGGTGATGCGGTCGATGGCCCATGCCTGTGTGCCGAGCGTGAAACGCTGGCCGATGCGCGCCTCCCAGACGAACTCTTCGTCCAGTTCGCCGATCAGGGCGTTGTCGGCCGTCTGGCGGAGCTTGTAGAGGCCGCGGTCCGGAATGGTTCCGGATGAGAGCTTCAGGGCGGTCGATGCATCGTGTCGTGTCTGGCAGACGGTTCCGTCTTCATCGAGATTGAGCCGTGGGCGGAGGGCGGTGACGGAGAGGTTGCTGTAACGGCCCGCCAGCAGCTGGATGACGGCGTCGAAATGCTGTCTGGGCAGATTCCTGTATGACCAGACGGAGGTGATGAAATTGTAAAGCGAGTCAAGCTTTCGTGGTGTGTGAAGAGCAACGGCGAGAATGAGTTGTGCAAGAATATCCAGGCAGTTCTGCGGCGGTTGCGACGGCTCGATGTCTTTTTCGACGACGGCGTCCCGTACGGCGATGGCCTGCAGGAGTTCATGCGGATGCGTGGCGAGCAGGAGGGCGCGGCTGGCCGCGCCGACTTGATGGCCTGCGCGGCCGATCCGCTGCGTCGCGGCCGCGATGGAGGACGGCGCGTTGACGAGAACGACTTCGTCGATGGCGCCGATGTCGATGCCGAGTTCGAGAGACGACGTGGCGACGATGGCCTTCAGCTCTCCTGCCTTCATGCGCTTTTCGACGGTCTGGCGGATTTCCTTCGAAAGAGAGCCGTGGTGGGAGAAGGCGAGAAGATCGCGCTGCCCGTCGTTGATGTTCTGCGTGATTTTCTCGCATGTGTTTCTTGCGTTGCAGAAAACCAACGTGGAATGGTTGGTCTGGAGATGCGGACGGACGACTTGCGCGACACGCCGCCACGGATTGTCGTCGGCGACGGTTGTGTCCGGTTCGGGCAGCAGGCGGACGTTTACATCCAGCTGCCGTGTGTTCGGACATTCGACGATGGTGATCGGGCGGGGGGAGGGCGGTGTCGTCCGCGCGGAAGCTCCCGCCGCGAAGGCCGCCGCGGTTTCGGCGGGTTTGACGGTGGCGGAAAGGGCGATGCGTTGGAAATCACCCGCGAATTCCGCGAGCCATTCCAATGACGCGGCCAGCTGGATGCCGCGGCGTGTGTTGAGCAGCGCATGGACTTCATCGATGATGACGGTCTTGACGCTGCTGAAGAGATTTACGACCAACTCCTCCTTGGACTGGAGCATCAGAAAGAGGCTTTCCGGCGTCGTGATAAGGATTTCCGGACGGGATGTCCAAATTTTCTGCCGTTCCGCCGCCGTGGAATCGCCGCTGCGGACGGCGATTCTGGGAGATGGCAGGTCAAGCCCTTTTTGCGCGGCCAATTCGCGGATTTCCGCCAACGGCGTCAGCAAATTTTCGCGGATGTCGTTGTTAAGCGCCTTCAATGGAGAAACATAGATGGCGGCAAGCTGCTTTGACGGCCACCGCCCGGTCAATAGCTGGTTGATGGCCCAGAGAAAAGCCGTGAGCGTTTTGCCGCTGCCCGTCGGCGCGGTGACGAGAAGGTTGTCGCCATGCGCGATGACAGGCCATGCCCGCGTCTGCGTTTCAGTCGGTTGCGGATGAACCGATTGGAACCATTCGGCGATGAATGGCGCGAAAATGGACAACGGGTTATCGGACATTGCAACAGAATGACTTGCGGAAAACGACGTTATTTTTTGATAACGACGGTCAGCGGTTCGGCGGACGGAATGACGATGCGTGAAATGGTCAGCAGGCCGTCCTGCGGCATCGTGAGGGCAGGCTGTTCCACGCCGTTGATGGTGACGATAAGCCGTTCGCCTGGAGCAGGTTTGAATTGCTGCCGCCTGCGGATGGTCATGTCCAGCGTGACAGGATAGACGATGTCCGGATGCTTGGCAGTGATGGTGATTTCATAGCGGTCCGGCGTGTCCGCGACGACATTCCAGTCAAGGCCGCGATTGATCCAACCGACGAGATCGCCGTCTTCCGGGAGGCCGTTGCCGTAGTTCTTGTTGTCGGAATTGTTGGAGAACGCCGGATAGCTGAGATTCAGCCTGCATTTAAGATATAGCTGCCTCCAGAATTTGACATCGTCGGGGGCCTGCGAGCTCATGCCGTGGTTGCCGTTGTTCCAGAAGACGGCGAAGGCCTGCCTGGCCTGGTTCGCCGCCGTGTAGAACGGCGGGTTGTTGACCCACGGGATGGACGGATCGCTGCGGCCGTTTGTCGCGAAAATCGGCGGCATGTCGCGGACGACGGCGATGTTTTTCGCGCCGTTCATGTATTCGAACAGATCCCTGCCGTCCAGCAGGCTGGCCTTTTTTCCTTTCAGCGGCCCGCAGGAGCATTCCAGACGACATGCGGTGATGGCGTTGGACGTGGAGCATTTCGCCCATGTGTACGAATACACAGGCACTTGCGAATAGACGGCGGCGATGCGGTCCGGAAAATGCGTCGCCATGGCGACGCCGGCGGAACCTCCCATGGAGCCGCCTAGGACATATGTGCGGTTCGGATCCGTGCCCAGATAGTTCTGCGCATAGTCGACCAGGCCAAGAAGATATTTTTCCGTAAAGTTGTCGACGACGACATCGCCGCGCGAGACGGTCGTATGGGCGATGTTGACGTTGTAGCCGCACCAGAAGGTGTTGACGGCGGGACAATGGTCGCGAACGTCCTTTGATTCCGTGACGGGGCGGTTGACCCATACGCGGTCATTCACGAAAAAGACAACCCTATCCGGAAGGACATTCATCTGGAATTTGAATGCAAGCCCTTCCCGCCAGCCTTGTTGCGCATTGGCGAACCATAGGCTGTTGAAGGTTGATTGCGGATTGGACGTGTCGCCGCCGCCACGACCGTGGAGATCAAGAATGAGCGGGAGGCCTTCGCATGAATTGGGCTGCGGCTCCTTGTCTGGCGTGCCCTGCCAGACGGGAATCGGCTGGTCGACGGCGGCATGGCAGGGAGCCGTCATGGCGTTTTCACCCGCGATGATTGGCGAAAGCGCCGTGTCGCGGTTCTTCCAGACGACGGCGAAATAGATGTCGCCGGATGTTTGCTGCGTGACGGTATGGACATGCAGACCCGAAGAGGGATTCAACGGCTCCGCGCCTGGTTCGATGACGAAGCCGACAGGCTCGCCGTGCGGCACGTCCTTTTTGAACGACGCGGGATCCTTCAGCCAGTCACGAGCGCTTCCGGGGAGGATGTCCTTCGCGAGAAGCATGGCCTGCGGAAGATTCTCCGCCGTGATCGGCGATCTGGACGCATAGACGGAAAGGACGCCGTCCTGCGGAAGCTCCTTTTCGTCCCACGTCAAAAACACTTGCCCATGACGGCAAACTGCCTTCACATCCGTTATGGATGCGGCGTTCGAGGCTACTGAAACAGCGAGTGCGGCAATCAACGGAAGCGAAGGCAGTCTTTTCATGGTTCTCCCTTTGCGATTTGGAGAGCGATGGTTGTGTTTTTATTGAATTTGCTGGAGGAAGTTCATGACGAGCTGATAGGTCGCGAAGCCCGTGCCGAGGAAGGCGATCAGGGCGGCGATGCCCTCAAGGGCGCCCGGTTCGTCATCGTCCTGCTGCGGCAGATACTTCTGGACGTCGTCTTCTTTGGAAGCGCCCTTCATCTTCATGGCGGGTTTCGGCGGCTCTTCCTTCTTCTCTTCGGCGGGTTTGGCTTCCGGCGGAGGTTCGACGGCGACGGTGGCGGCCGCTGCCGGTTTCGGCTTGTTGAGCTTCAGGGCGGGCTTGGCGCCGTCAGCGGGCGCGGCGGCCGGCGGTTCGACGGCGACAGTGGCCTGGGCCGGCTTGTTTTCGGTCGGCGGCGCGACGGCGACGGTCGCAGCGGCCGGAGTCGTCGGGACTTTCACGGTGGCCGTGTTGGCGGCGGACGACGCTTCCGCCGGAGCGGGCGTCGTGGGACGGAGCTTCAACGTGCTGGTATGCGCGGGGGAGGGGGCGGAAGCCGCCGCAGGCGTGGTGGAGGGAGCGGTCGGCGTCGGAACCGCGGGAGCCGCGTCATCCGTGTGTTTCAGATTCAGTTTGACGGTGGACGCCGCAGGACCGGCCGCGGGGGCGCCCGCCGGTGTGGCGCGGACGACTTTCAGGCGGACGGTTTCGGACTTCTTGAGGCCGCCGTCGCCGACGCCTGGAATGGCGGCGTTGGCGGGCGCCTGCCCAGAGACGTCAACACGTTTGAAGCTGCCCGTGTTCACTTTGCGCTGTGCTTCCAGTTCGTCGATCTGCGCAGGCTTGGCATCCGTCTTGGGAAGCTGTTCGGCAGGCTGCTCGGTCGGCTGGTCCGCTTCGATTTTGAAACGGTTCGTGTCCGTTGTCTTCAGATTCAGTTTGAGTTTGTCTGATTGCTCTTCGCTCATGGTTGTCCCCGATTGCTCAGATGGTTTGTTATTTATATATTAATGGTAATGTACTTGATAAACAAATAACAATACAACCAACGTCGCCATTTCGCAAGCCATTATCTCATTTTTTTTGTAAAAAAGTAAACATAAAAAAGGCGCCGCCCTTTTCGGACGGCGCCCTTCGTGCTTTTTCAGCCAATCAGCCGATGGTTATTTCTTGGCGGCTTTCTTGGCGGGAGCCTTCTTGGCGGCGGCTTTTGCGCAGCAGCAGCAATTCTGGTTCAGCGTGATGACCTTGCCGTTGTTGTCCATGGATTCGTTGGCCGCGAGGGTGACTTCGAGGTTCTTGACGGCTTCGGAGTAGGAGGAGATGATGATGGACTGGTCCTTTTCGAGGATGGCGTCGATGAAGGCGACGTCTTCGTCCTGGCCGTAGTCGTTGCCGACCTTGAAGGACAGCGTGCGATGCGGTTCGGTGATGGTGAGGCTGGAGCGTTCGACATAGTCGAGCCTGCCGTTCATCGTGTAGACGCGGATGCCGTTCTCACCGCCGCCGCCACGGACGAAGCAGCCGGAGTAGACCGTGCCGATGATGCCGTTCGCGAACTTGAGGTTGACGGCGGAAGCGTCTTCCGTGTCATAGTTCTCGACGTCCGTGATGATGCCGCGGCGACCGAAAGCGGAGACTTCGACGACTTCGCCGAAGAGGTTGCGGCACATGTCGAACGTATGGATGGTCTGTTCGACGGCCTGGCCGCCGGACGTGTCACGACGACGCCACCACCACACGCCGGGCATTCCGCCGACCCAGTAGGCGTTGAAGAAACCGACCTTCGCGTTGGCAACCCAATTCTTCATGAACGGGATGAAATCGATGTAACGATCCTGGAAACCAGCGGCGTTGATGAGACCTTTCTTCAGCAGGCCGGCTTCGACCTTCTTCGCGAAGGCGAGATCGAGGGCGACAGGCTTTTCAACGAAGAGGTTGATGCCTTTTTCAACGGCGGCGAGTTCCATGCCGCCATCCTTGCGCGTATGGGCGCAGGGCTCGACGCAGACGTACAGGGCGTCCAGCTTTTCCTTGTCCAGCATTTCTTTCCAGCACTTGTAGGGCTTGGCGTTGAAACGCTCGGCGGCCTTCTGGGCGCGGTCGTCCAGCAAGTCGCAGACGGCGACGATCTGGGCGTTCGGAATCTTGTTGTTGTCATAGTGCCCGAAGTGGAAGTTTGCGATGCCTCCGCAACCGACGAAACCGATTTTCACTTTCTTTTCAGCCATGTTGTTTCTCCAATTTTGACTTGGTTTTGCCAGACTTGACGCTGACGCTTAAGACAATATAAAAACGATTGGTTGTATTCTTCCATTCATGCGACGGCGGGACGCCGTCGTTACATTGACGCCGTCGCTACCGTTCAACGGCGGGACGCCGTCGTTACTAATATGCAAGCCATTCGCGGGTTTCGATGAGCGATTCGCGGGACGGCTTCAGCGGGCTGTATTCGAGGCCGAGATAGCCCTTGAAGCCCGCTTCGTCGATCTTGCGGCAGAGGAACGGATAGTTCTGTTCGCCGTTCTTCATTTCGTGGCGGCCGGGGATGCCCGCCGCGTGGAAATGGCCGATGATGTCCAGATTCGTGAGGATCTTCTCCGTGACGTTGCCTTCCATGATGCCCGCGTGGTAGATGTCATAGAGGCCTTTGACGTTCGGCGAATCGACGCCCCATAGGATGGCGGCCATGTCTTCCGAATTGTCGACGTAGTAGTTCGGATGGTTGACGGCGGAGTTGAGAAGTTCGAGAACGATCGTGATGCCCGCTTTTTCGGCGATCGGGGCGACGCGTTTCAGACCTTCGATGACGTTCTTCGACAGCTGGCAGCGGGTGACGCGCGGGATGAAGTTGCCGGAGAGGGCGATGACGTTCTTGCAGTTGAGGCGTTTGGCGATTTCGATGTCTTTCGGAAAGTTCGCGACGACTTCGTCATGCTTCGATGGATCCGTGAGGTTGCCGATGCAGCTGGTGAAGCTCGTGATGGTCACGTTGTTCTTTTCGGCGGCTTTGGCGATGGCGTCGATGTCCTTGTTGCCGGGGCCCCAGAATTCAGCTGCGTTGTATCCGCAGTCCGCGACGGCGGCGATACGGTCGGCGAAGGGCAGTTCCGTGAAGAATAGTTCGAGGCAGGGAGTCAATTTCATAAATCTGTTCCTGATAGCGTATGATGTTCCGTGCGAAAAAAACTCAACCACTTATAATTTGTATGACGTGTGCAAAATGGCAAGTGCGTAAATGGCAATTTTTTTGCGTAAAATCAAAAAAATGCAGGAAAAACGTCGATGACGGTCACCGTTCGATGGCAAACCACAGAGACGGGCAGGTCTTTTGGGCGGAGAACGCCCATTGGCCTTCCTTTTCTGTCGCGGGCAGTTCGCCGATGGCGTTTCCCGCTCCGTCCAAAGCTCTTACAGTCGGTTTCGCACCGCCGGGGAGCGTTACCGTGAACGGGATGAAAGGGGCGATGGTCGGCGGCTGGCCCCATTTGTCTTTCAACGTCGTGCGCTCTTCGTTCCATTGCATGCCGACGTTGGCGATTTTGCCGACGACGGCCATAAGCAGTTTTTTCGATTCCGCCAGCGGCCGTCCGTCCAAGGCGGCGACGGCGATGGCCGCCGTGTCCTTTTCCGGCAACGTCATGTTGAAGCGGAAGTCGCCGAGCATGATGTCGCGGTTGCCGATGAATCCTGTCGCGGCACGGATGGACGGTGCGTTGACCAGATAGACGCCATGTTGATTTTCGTCGATCGTCCATTCGATCTGCGGCGTCTTCAACGGCAGGCCGGTCAGACGGTCGGGAGCATCGCAAATGACTTCCAAACCGTTTGGTTTCAACGTTGTCCGAGTGATGGTGTTGCCGATCAACATCCGTGGATAACCGGAGATATTCGCGGCGGACAGATCCGGAATTTTGGCGGTGAGCGCATCGGCCATGAGGGTCTTTGGAACGGTGATCGTGGTGGCCGTCGTGGCCGTGTCGACCAGACGGCCGCGGAACATCATGGCTGCGAACGGTGCCATGACCATCTTGCCTGGATTGACGGACATGGCGAAATAGCCGTTCAGACGGCTTGGCATGGATGTCGTCCAAGGGCTTGCGTAGCTGAACTGGTAGATGGCGTCCCAATCTTGGAAAGCGCTGAAAGAGCCTAACATAGGGAACATCTCCGCATTGTGTTCATTCGGTGCGGGATGGTCGTATTCGGAAACGGTGAACGGCTTGCCGGCGACTCTTGCGCGGATCAGATTCTGGAATGTGCCGCCGGTGGCGGAACTGGCCATCGGCGTGTTCGGAATCGTCCAATGGAGAGGGCTCCATGAATGGCCTTCCGCGAAGTGCGGATGCTCCCAGTAGGCGTGCGCGTCGATGTAGTCGCAGAGTTCGGCTTCTCTGACCATGCCGTAGGCGGCCGTGTAGTTCGCCTGCGTGTCGATAACCAATGCCTTCAGGCCGAGTTCGTTCTTCAGATAGGCGACCATGTTCTTGGTGAAGTTGTATTCCGTCTCGATGAGAAATTGACGGAAGTCTCTGCGGCAGAAGACAGTGGAAGTGCCTTCCGGCAGTTCCACCGTGTCGAAGCTCTGCTGGTTCTTATAGTCGTAGGGCTCGTTGCCTTCATGCAGTTCGATGTCCTTCAGCTGGATTTCGAGGCCGGTATCATGGCCGCCTAAATTAAATGTAAAGCGTGTCCGTTTGTTCGGCATGTAATTTTGGACGGTCGCGATCAGCTTGAATTCCTGCCATTCCGGCGTGAGTTTGACGCGGTTCGGGGAGTATACTCGCCATGGCGGCTCATGGAGGCCGAGATTGACGTTGATGGTGCGGTTGGCGGTCGCGCGCGCTTTGAATTTAACGGTATAGTTCTGATTCTCCTTGTAGGGCACGTCCGGAAAATGGATCTGGTAGGCCCATGCGGTGGAGCCGTCCTGCAGCAGTTTGCAGTCATAGTCGTGCGGCCCTGTTTTCGTGACTTCGAAGAAGCCTTTTTTTTGACCTTCCACGACGATGGCGGTGTTTTCAATCAGATTGACGGGCGAATACGGCTGCAGCCCGTTGCTCCAAGAATCCTGCAAGTCTTTGAACGATTTGTATTTGCGAGCTAGCCACGAACGCCACTGGCGAAGGAGTTCCGCGCCGATCACGTGGCCTTTGAGAAGCTCCAGATTGTCGATTCTGTCCAATTGCGAAATGGTATTTTCATTGTTGATTTCGACGAACGCGATCATCGGATCGTTGATCGGCGCCAATCCCGTGTATGGATTGACGGTTGTCAGCAGTTCCTTCGCGTATTTCCGTTGGCTTTCGACGAAAGGCGGATAGAAGCGGTCGAGCGCCTTGCCGTACTTGAACGTCTTGCTCAAATCGCCGAGGCCATTGTAAACACGTGAGACGTGCAGATTTAGATTGGAATAGATTCCATTCTCGCGCAACTGGAACATCAGCCAGTGCAACTTGTCCAGCATGGCAGGATCGAGAGCCGTCTTTTCCTTGTTAAGGATATGGCGGTTGTCGAGATGATGGAAGCGGATGATGTTGAATCCCATCTGCTTCATGCGTCCCGCCAGGCGTGGCGCAAGCTCTTTTTCCGGAAACGCGTTGTTGAAGCAGAGATTCGATCCGAAGAAGCGGACGGGGCTGCCGGACGCCGTCTTGAAATGGCCGCCGTCGACGACGATCCGCTCCGTCGCCTTGGACGGATTCAGAAAGTCAACGGACGCAAGGCTGTCCGACGACAGGACGCGTGCGTCGACTGTGAAGGGGAACCATCCTTCTGGAATCTGCACGGCTTCCTGCGCCATGGCGGCGAGGCAGATGGCGGCTAATGCGCTGATGACTTTTTTCATGGAGAAATCCCTCCCTGTCAGTTACTTCCATATTCTTATGGCGTGTTTCTGTGCGTCTCCGAGATTGCCTTTTCCAGCGAAGGCGGCAAAATAGAACGGCACGTCCGGCTGATACGTGCCGTTCGGCGGCAATGCAATCGGATCAGGGAAAAAGCGGACGAGATCCGGATGGTAGGAGCCGCGATTTTCGTCATACCATGGATGGATGGTGATGTCGTCGAAGGATCCGGCGGCGAAGGCGAAATAGCGTTGGTTGCCAGGAGCGAGCCAGCCGTCGAATTTCGGAGCCTTCCAGACGCGCGGGGCGATTTGGCGATCTCTTTCCGTGGAGACTTCCATCTTGCCGTCGAATCGCGCGAAGAAGCGGAGGAAGATGCCGCGGATATTGATGGGAATATCGCTCAGATTATGTACTTTCTGGAATTGCGCGAGCATCCAGTCCGCGTCTTTTGGAATGACGAGCGCATATTCGATTTTGAACGACTTCTTGTCCGCGGCGTCCGCTCTTGGAATGTAGTCGGAGATGATTTCGAGTCTTGTGCAGTCCTTCTCCTGGATGAGCGTGAGGCGGGACATTTTGTTGATGTCGTTCCACAGGAGGCCGCCTTTGTCGTTTTCATAATGGAGCAGGGCGCCGAAGTTGCCGATCTGCTGGCCGTCGAAATCAATCTGGAGGAACGTTTCGCTTTCCTTTGTATAAATATGGAAACGGCCGGCGTCGACGGAAAACTGCGGTTTGGGATTCTGTGTGAAATCAAAGACCGTCTTCTGGAGGGCGGTCGGGCGTTTCGACATGTCCAGATACTGGTCATAGAGTGCATGCTCCGCGAGAGGCTTGTCGTATTTAGGCGCGGGGATGGGAGCGAGGCGGGCTTCTTTGGCATGATGCTGGATGTCCGTGAAGAGTTTCACAAGTCCTTCGTACGGTTTGCCTTCCAGATTGATGATGCCGTAGTTGGAATTTTCAGGGAAGGCATGGGAGATGCCCAGCGGCGGCTGATCGACCCACATGAAGTAGTCATAACCGATCAGGAAAGGCATGGACAGCATGGTGCGGGCGAAGATTTCCGTCGCCTTGGCGCGTTCCGCCTGTGTCTTGAAGCGCTGTCCTGCGCCGTAAGTGCATGGCAGGCCGGAATCTAGAGCGGGGAAGGACCATTCCGTGATGAGGCAGGGGCGCTTCGTCCATTCATAGACGCGTTTGAAGTCGTCCAGCAGGGGGAGGCGTTTTTCGTCGATTCGCGGCGTGTAAGCGGCCTCCGCGTCGAGATCGACACTGCCGTAATAGTTCCAAGTCAATACGTCGGAATACTTTCCGGCGGTTTCCCATACGACGGGATGGCTTCCGTCGATGCCTGCGAAACGGCATCCGAGAAGCATGTGGTTGGGATCGACTTTGCGCAGTTCGTCATGGACGGTGCCGAAATAGATTTCCGCGATGAGGCGGAGGAAGTCCGTCTTGATGGCCTTTTGCTCGTCCGTCGCGTTGGGGAGCTTATCCAGCTTGAGGATGTCGTCGAATTCTTTAATGGAGGTCTCCCAGACTTTGTTGAATGCAGCGACGTCGTTGTTCGCTTTTTGTTTAAGGAAATCACGGAGAGCAAGCTTGGCGGTGTGGGTAGAGTTTTTCCGCATGACGGTGTCGAAAAGACCGCCGTAGTTGGAGCCATGACCCCACCAGCAGAGTTCGTTGTCGATGAAATAGCCGAAAAGCCATGGATTGTTCGCCTGCGATTTGCAGACGATATTGATGCGGTATTCGCACCATTTGCGGAACTTCGGATGGAAGACGTTCGGGAAGGCGGTGCAGGGGGCGCTCTTGTTGGGCGTGAGGTCGAATTCGTCTCCGAACGTGGCCATGGTGTCGCCGACGTTGATGACGATCGCGTGGGCCATGCCTCGCTGACGGAGGGCCCCGTCGCCGCCCATGAGCATGTTGAAGCCCCATGACGTCAGACGGTCGAGTGTTTCGACTTCCCACTCGCCTTTGTTCTTGAAGCGTTTGTCATTGAATTCCTTGTGCAGATGGCGGTTGATGAATTCGCACCAATGCCCCCAGTAGCTGACATGGTCGATGCCGAAGACGACGAAGCCGCGGCCGAGCGGGTCATACGCCCACCAACGGCCGTCGTCGTCCTTTTTGACATGGAAGAAGCCAGTCGCTTTGTCGTGCATGTCCGGAATGAAGCTGTTGCAGTTGTATGGTGGGAAGGTATCCTGAACGTCATCCTGCATGACAGTTCCTGACCATTCGCCCTGTATGTTCTTGTAATCCACGACCATGGCGCTCGTGCTGAGGAACGGGCGGACAAAATTGACGGGGCTGTCATCCCTGAATTGCCATGTGCGTTGGAAAATCACTTCGCCGTTCGGGGCCGTCACCGTTCCAGTGACGATGCCTTTGGTCTTGCTGATTTTCAGAAGATACGGCGTGTCGTACTGCCAATTTTCATCAATGACACGGTTGTCGATTTCCTGCAGATTGTCGTTGCCGGGCCATGCGCCTTTGAACCTCTGGTGAAGTTCGATGAAATGCCGTCTGTTGGCGGCTATCGGTGACTCCACGAGGGCGAGATGGTAGTGGTTGTTGCTGTCGTACCACAGTCCGACGCCAGCCGTCGCATATTGTTCGCCTGTGCGGGACTTCACGGTGACGACGGCGGAAATCTCGCAGTTTTCAGACAGCGGAGCAGGCGTGTATCGCAGTCCGCCGCCGCTGGTTACAGTCTGGAAGCCGTTTGGCGTCTCCTTCCATGCAAGCGGATTGCCGTACCAGTTGTCAAGACCGAGTTTCAAATCTGCTGCGGAGAGGGAGGCGACAGCCGCCATGGTTAGAAAGAATGACAGGATGGGATGGTTCATGTGTGTCTCCTTGTTATAATATTATAAATGGTTAGAAGCGATTTTGAGACGATCGACGGCGGCGGCCACGGCGGTGGCCGCCAATAGCCCGAGAAGCGGCGTGAAATACAGCGTGAAACGGCCGTCGTTGTCGTTGAAGGTCAATGCGACCACGACGGCGTGGGCGATGACGAAGGCGGTCGCCATGCGGATATGGCGGCTTTTCCAGCCAAGCCATGCTCCGATAAAGGCAAGTAACGTCAGCGGAACATGATAGACAAGCAGGAAAAGATTGTGCTTCCATGAATAGGACGGCCGGATGCGCAAGAACATGACGGCGAGGCGTTTGACGACAAGCCACGCGGAGGCGACCGGATGGCGGATGCCGTAGAGCAGACCGCTCGTCAAATCGGTCTTCGCCAGATCTGCCGGCGGCATTTTGACCCGCCAGAGATCTTCCTGCCAGACGACTTCGCCTGTATAGAGTTTTACGGAAGGGCTTTCCTTCTGGATGCCTTCGTTGAAGGAACGCCCCGCAAAAGCCATGGTGAGGAAGATGGCGATGACGCAGACGACGGCGACAAGTTTGCTCCAGACGGACTTCAGAAGATTGACGGCCCAGTAGATGGCCACGGCGGGCAGAAGGATCCAGCCAGTCGGACGAATGAACGCCGTAAGGAAGGTCAATGCAAATATTTCTGGAATCCTTACGGCTGTTTTCCGCTCCGTCGCCCAGACGGCGAGCCACGCGATGACACAGACAACGGATGTGTAAAGCGATTCCGTCATGACGGCGGTATGCCAGGCGGAGAATTCCGGATTCAGGGCGAAAAGCAGGCCAGTCGCGACCGCCGCATGGAAGGCGAAACGATTAGCCGCGTTGGCCTCGAAGGCAGCGTTCATGACGGCGGCGCAGGCGATGCAGGCCATGATGATTTGCAGGAAGATCAACGGGAAGAGCGTATGGCCGCAGGAAAGGGAGGCGGCGGTGACGGCGATGTATCCCATGTAGGATTTCTGTGTCTTGTCGAACGGCCGCCCGTCGATGATTTTCTCTCCGCCTTCGATATACCGCCATGAGTCTCCCGTGAAACGGATGCCGGCCGGTGTTTCGGCGCGCCATTCAGCCGGGCCGGAAAAACCATGCATGGGAAAGACTTGCGGATGCGTCAAAAAGAAAATGGCGATTATGACAAGACCGACACAGGCGATCAGCCATGCCGTCAGGAGCGGCGTGGTTGCAAGACGCTTGAGTGTGGATTGTACTAGGCTATTTTTCGACATAGATTTCTATGCTTGCTTCGAACGGGAGGGGGAGCGGCCTGCCGTTCGACAGGTATTTTGTCCTGTCATAGGTGCGCAGCCTGTCGATGCCAAGACCGATTTCAGTGGATCCGTTCACAATCAGGGCGATGGTCGCCGTGCCGTCGTCGTTGAGCGTGAGTCTGTCAAATTTTGCTTCTAGCCACGGGATGAAACGGTGCTGTGCGATTTCCGGCGTAAGACGTTGGGAACCATTGATAAATGTCGCCGTGAAGGGGGCGCGGGCCTGATTGAAGAACGGAATGCGGACGGTTGTCGGACGGCTGGCGAACAGGTCGCGGTCTTCCTGCGGGATGATCAACGTCTTCTGGATTTCCAACGGACCGTCTGCGGAAGGATTGATGCCTTCCATGCCGCCTTCGCAGAACGGGCCATGGTCATAGATCAGGACGCCATCCTTTCCGTTGACGGCGATGCCGTTCGGGCGGATGGCGCGGATGATGTCCGCTTCATAGAGGTCTTGGTAAAGCGTGAAAGCGGAGCAGACGATGAAGGCCGCGCAGGCGGCGGCAAGCCCCGCCAGAACGAGACGCTGTCGTCCTTTGTCCGGATTGGGCTGGTTTCGTGTCTGCCAGGCGTCCATGAGACGTTGGCAGAAAACGGCGGCGAGCACGCAGAGCAGCGGCACGATGCCGATGCGGAAACGCGCAAGAATGTAGAACATCGCCGTCGCGCCAAAATAGACGACGACCAGCATGAAAAGAAGCAGGCGGCTTGGCGAACGGAATCTCCAGCAGGACAGCAGGGCGGCCAGCGCGGGAATGGCGAACAGCCAGAAGGGCAGAAGCAGCTTGAGAAGCGGGCAGTTTTTGCCGTGGATTTCTATGTTGACGTTGTTCGGAATCTCCTTCCGATACCAGAAGAGAAGGACTTTTCTAAATTGCAATTCAATGACTTGCAGCGGTGATTCCTTGAACCACTGGATGATGTGCGACGGGACGGAGACGCGGCCTTCCTCCGGCCGTTTGTCCGAATCGTTGCACCATTCATGGTAGGTCATCGGGTATTCGAGCCCTCCGGGAGGCGCTTCCGGCGTGTTGCCCAACGCGAGCACTTTGTCTCCCGCCGTCGAAGGGCCGCACCAGCGGCCCGTGTAGCGGTAGTTCACGATGCTGAATGGCAGTTGCGGCAAATAGAAGATGACGATGGTCACGGCGGCGACGGCCGCGCCTTTCGCGATTTTCCGGCGGTTGCGCCAAAGGATGAACGCCAGAATGAACGGCAGGAAGAGCAGGGCGTTGCCGCGCGTCAGGGCGGCGCAGGAGAGCACGACGGCTGACAGCATCCACAAAAGCCATGTGTTGCGCTTCCATGAACGGACCAGCAGCCAGAAGAGCAGGGCGAGCCAGAAGCTGTTCAGCACTTCGAACAAAAGAAATGGCGTGTAGAACGCATGGAACCGCGCCAATGCAAGCAGCACTGCCGCGATCAGCCCCGCTTTTCGGCCGTACAATTGCGCGGTTCCAAGCCCGACGAGCCATACGGCCAGCGAGCCGAGCAGTGTCTGCATGACCATGACCAATGCCGTGGAACTGGAGACGATGGACAGGCAGAACGGCAGGAAGACCGTGTAGTAGAACGGCTGGTAGTCGTAGTGGTCCGGCCAGTTCCCTTTCAGAATATCCTTGGCCATCGTCAGGTAGGTGGCCATGTCCGTCTGGACGTTCGGCGTCTGGACATCCGGTGCATTGAAAAGCTGGACGCAGATGATCGTACGGATGATCAATGCGATGATCGTTATGGAAAGGAGTAAGCAGAGGAATCGTTTTGTTTTCATGGTGGAAACAGGAAGCCGATGATTGACCGTGTTTACAGGATATTTTCCGGTTTAGGGAATGCTTACCGGCAATCCGTCTTGGTAAAGTGTTTCTGGAGCTATATCCGCCATTTCATCCCAATACACGGTCTGACCGTCGCAACGGACTGAACGGAAAGTCTCTTCTGACTTCAATTTCCGGAAAACCGGCATTCCCAGAAATGGCGTCATGTCGTAAATTTTTCGGCTGCCGTCGGCAAATAGGCAAAGAAGACGATGACCTTCCAATGCGGTCACATTTTTTACACACCATTTCATTTCCATCAAGGTTCTCCCGTTTCCATCATCCCAATGGCGCTATCTTGAACATTTCACGACGGTCTCGCCTCGACAGTTCTCCTTCCAGCACATCTCCGCTGGCAATGTCAATGACAGCGCGATCTTCACCATGCCGTGCATGAAAATGCGGCGGGATATGCTCGTTGTAGAACATTTCAACGATAATTCCGTAGAAAAGTGAAATAACTGGCATCTTTTTGTATCCTTATGTATAAGAGATTTGGCTTTAATGTAGCCCCATCCTCCTCATTGGCAAATGGACATTGACAAAAACTAAAACAGTTGCTCCTTCCTCCTCCCCGAAAAATTACTGCTTTGTTTTGCCAGCAGAATGATTTTTTTTGTTTGGTAAATGGCGAATGGGTATTATATTAGTAGTTTTACCATCAAAACAGGAGACATCCAATGGAAGCGAACAGGACAAGCGACGTCAAACGGAACACTCAAGAGACGAAAATTGAGATTTCGCTTGATTTGGACGGGCAGAAGGCTATTGAAATCAATAGCGGCATCCCGTTCTTCGACCACATGCTGAACGCATTTGCGAAGCATGGGGGCTTTGGCCTGCGTCTGCATTGCGACGGCGACCTGGAGATAGACGCCCACCACAGCATGGAGGACATAGGGCTCGCGCTTGGACAAGCGTTGCGCACAGCGCTTGGCGACAAGCGCGGGATAACTCGGTTCGGCCACTCGTATGTGCCGCTGGACGAGTCATTGGCGCGTACGGTGATCGATTTGTCGGGGCGTCCGCATCTGTCATGGCGCGCCAACTTCCCCGAAGCCGAGGCGGGCGGCGTGAGCTGCCGCCTGTACCGCGAATTCTTCCAGGCGTTGGTGAACACGGCGGGCATGACGCTGCATGTCGACCTTCTCGCCTGCGAGGAGTCCCACCATGGGCTGGAATCGATTTTCAAATCGTTCGGCCGCGCCTTGCGCGTCGCGGTGACACGGACAGGCGGTTCGGACATCCCGTCGACGAAAGGTGTTCTGGAATAGGAAACGTATATTAGCGCCATAGCGCGGCGCATGTCATGGCGGCCGCGATACAGAAGCTTTATCCGGAGGCGAAGTTCGATATCGGCCCGAGCACGGAAGACGGCTTCTACTACGACGTCGATCTGCCGAAGCGTCTCGTTCCTGAGGATCTGAAGGAAATCGAAAAGGTGATGAAGAAGATGCTCGGCCAACGGCTCCCGTTCACCCGCAAGGAAGTGAGCCGTGAAGAGGCGAAAGCTCTGTTCGAAGCCAAAGGCCAGACGTTCAAGCTCTCCCGCCTGGAAGACATTCCTGAAGGCGAGACGGTCAGCCTGTACTACACGGGCGACGACTACGTCGATTTGTGCCGTGGCCCCCATGTGGAGCATACTGGCCAGATCGGTGCTGTCAAGCTGCTGTCTCTGGCGGGCTCCTATTTCCGCGGCAACGAGAAGAATCCGATGCTGCAGCGCATCTACGGCACGGCGTTCGAGAGCAAGGAGGCCTTGCAGGAATATCTGACGCGCATCGAAGAAGCCAAGAAACGCGACCACCGCAAGATCGGCGCTGAAATGGAGCTGTTCAGCACCCATGAGGAAATCGGCCCCGGCCTGGTCTGCTGGCATCCGATGGGCGCCCGCATCCGCCACGTCTTGGAGACGTTCTGGAAAGAGGCCCATTACGAACATGGCTATGAACTGATGTACACGCCGCATGTCGGCCGCGCCTTGCTGTGGCAGACGTCCGGACATCTGGATTTCTATCGCGAAGGCATGTACGCCAACATGGAAATCGACGGCGATCCCTACTACGTGAAGCCGATGAACTGCCCGTTCCATATCATGATCTACAAGACGCGCCCGCGCTCCTACCGTGAACTGCCCGCCCGCTGGGCCGAGCTTGGCACGGTTTACCGCTATGAGAAGGCCGGCGTGCTGCACGGCTTGATGCGCGTCCGCGGCTTCACGCAGGACGATGCCCACATCATCTGCACGCCTGAACAGATCGAAGACGAAATCCGCGAAGTCCTCCGCTTCAGCATGTATATGTGGAAGTGCTTCGGATTCAAGGATGTGAAGGCTTATTTGGCGACGCGCCCCGCGAAAGCCGTCGGCGACGACAACATGTGGGCGCAGGCCATGCACTCCCTTGAGAACGCCGTCAAGGCGGAAGGCGTCGATTGCGAAGTGGATGAAGGCGGCGGCGCCTTCTACGGCCCGAAGATCGACCTGAAGATCAAAGACGCTCTTGGCCGTGAATGGCAGACCAGTACCATCCAGTTCGACTTCAACCTGCCCGAACGCTTCGACATGACGTATGTCGGCGCGGATGGCCAGAAGCACCGCCCCTACATGGTCCACCGTGCGTTGCTCGGTTCGCTGGAGCGTTTCTTCGGCATTCTGATCGAGCATTATGCTGGCAAGTTCCCGCTCTGGCTGGCGCCCGAACAGGTCCGCATCCTGCCGATCAGCGAGAAGTTCACGGACTACGCCCGCGACTTGGAGGCGAAACTGCACGCGAAGCATATCCGCTGCTCTGTCGACGTGGAAGCGGATCCCATCGGCGGCAAGATCCGCCGTGGCCGTGACATGCGCATCCCGTACCTGCTGGTCGTCGGCGAACGTGAAGCGGCCGCCGGCGAAGTCGCCGTCCGTAGCCGTGACAAGGGCGAAGAGGGCGCCATGAAGTTCGAGGACGTTCTGGCCCGTCTGGAAAAGGAAATCGAAGAGAAACTGTAAGGATTGCCAAGTCGGCGCCATGGCCTGCGAAGGCGATGGCGCCGATGAAAGTCCAAAAATCCGCTTGAACCTTATGTCTAGCGGGTTGCAAAAGCGAAGAACGTGTGTAAATTTATGTTTGTGTCTCTGTGAAACACGGCTAGGAAGTCTGTTGATACAGGGAAAGAAGAGGCAATTAGCATAGGAGGATACCGCTATCGCACGCCAGTTAAAAAGTGGAGACCGTTTTTTCCGTGGAAAGACGGTGCGTCTGTTGTCCGAAACGAACGAGCAGCTGGGCTTGATGAGCTTTGAGGACGCCTTGAACCGCGCCTCCGCCCTTGGCCTGGATCTGGTGGAGATGGCCTCTAAGGTCGAGCCGCCGGTCTGCAAGATCATGGACTTCGGGAAGTATTTGTATCAGGAGAGCCGCCGCCAGCGCGAAGCGAAGAAGAAACAAGTGCAGGCGAAGGTCAAAGAGGTAAAGCTTCATCCGAACATTGACGAGAACGACTTGTCAATAAAAATCAAGCACGGAATTGAATTTCTGGAAAAAGGTGATAAAGTAAAGATAATTGTCGCTTTCCGTGGCCGTGAAATGGCCCATACGGAAATCGGCGACGAGCTGATGAAGCGAGTCCTGGAAGCAATGGCGGAGCGCGGAGCGATCGATGCACCGCCGAAACTGATGGGGCGCAACATCACCGCGGTTCTGGCTCCCAAGAGCCAGGGCAAATCAAGCGGAGGCGCACCCAAAGGAGCTTCTCCCGCAAACGCGGAAGAGTAGGCTTCGGACTGCCGGGCTTGAAATGGATGATGAAGGGACAGCAACGACAGGCTGTTCCTTTTTATATTGCTATTGTTAACGATGGCAGAAGAAGGTTTTTAAAGCCTAGGACATAGGCGTAGGCGCGTGAGGGGTGCCGAAGAAACCCCCTGAGAAAGTAATCGTAAGGACTGACACCATGCCGAAGATGAAGACCAGAAAGTCGGCCGCAAAGCGGTTCAAGCAGACAGGAACTGGTAAGTTCCGTCACAACCATGCTTACGGACGGCACATTTTGACGAAGAAGAGCTCGAAACGCAAACGCCGCCTGGGCAAGGACGCCGCCGTGAAGGCCAGCGAAATGAGCCGCTTGAAGGCTTCCCTGCCGTACGGTCTGTAATAGCCGCCCAGCTTGGCTGGGGAAAGGCAGAAGTTCATTCGTCAAATTATTCACCCTTTATAAAGCACGGTCGTTTAGTCCGTTGACGTTACTAACCGGCCGAGGAGAAACAGAAAGATGTCAAGAAGTACTTTAGCTGTTGCGTCGCGTAAGCGCCGCAAAAGAGTTTTGCGCATGGCCCGCGGCTTCCGCGGCAACCGCAGCAAGCTTATCCGTATGGCTTATGGCGCGACAGATCGCGCAATGGCCAACATGTACAAGGGCCGCAAGCAGAAGAAGCGCGTCTATCGCCGCCTCTGGACTGTCCGCATCAATGCGGCATGCCGTGCCTTGGATTTCAAATACAGCTGGCTGATCGACGGTCTGACCAAGAGCGGCATTGAAATCAACCGCAAGTGGTTGTCCGATTTGGCGATTACGGATCCCGAAGCCTTCAAGAAACTGGTCGAGAAGGCGAGAGCCGCCCGCTGAATATCCTGAAAAGGGACTTAGGAAAGACGCGTCAAGGAAAGATATTCCACGGCGCGTCTTTTTTGTTTCTGCTTGGGCAGATGGTGAAGGCGTCGGCAACGGAACAAAAAAACGCCGGTCGAAACGACCGGCGTTTTATGAAATGGCATCTCCAACGGGAGTTGAACCCATGTTACCAGGATGAAAACCTGATGTCCTAACCACTAGACGATGGAGACTTGATGTTGTCAACGTCTTTAAGATACACCAAAATTGGGATTATGCAAATCATTTTTGTAAAAAAATGGAGATTTTTATGCCGGAGCAGGAAAAAACAAAGATGAAAATTCAATGCCCATCCTGCTCTTCCAAGCTTGATGTGACTGATTTAAAGCCATTTACGGTGTTTTCATGTCCGCAATGCGGAAGTGCGGTGACGGTTCCCATGCGATTCCAGGCATATGTTCTGGAGGAGTATTTGGAGTCAAATGGTGGCATCCATCGTTACCGCGCCTTGGACGAAAAACTGGATCGGGAGGTCTGCGTCGTGATTTGCGAGGCTTCGGAAACCCATCCATGGGAGCAATTGGAGCGGTATCTGGATTTGGTGCGAAAAGTCGCGTCCGTGTCCCATCCGGGCATGGCGACTGTGTATTCCTGCGGACGGTACGAGGCTGGCGTTTACGTCGCTTCCCAATTGCTTTTGAAGCCCGTGCGGGACAACGTTCTCGCCGATCGCCTGGATTGGCGGGAGGCGAAGCCGTTGCTTTTGTCGTTGGCGGAGGCATTGCAGAAAGCCGCGGAGGCGGGAGTCCCCCATGGCTCATTGAATGGAAATTCATTCCGAAGGGACGCGGCGGGTGTTCCGAAGGTGTGCGATTTCGGCGAGGGCGTCTTGTTGACGGGGCGGTTGGCGGATGAGCCGTATGCGGCGCCTGAACGCAAGGCGGGTGGCGAATGCTCCGTCGCAAGTGATTTGTACAGTTTTGGTGTCTGGGCCTTGGGGCTTTTGACTGGATGTTCTCCGCACGATGCAGCAAGCGGCGTCATGCTCGAAGACGCCGATCCTGCTGATGCCCCGTTCGGAACGGACATGGGTTTGACGGATATCCCGTTCGGCGTGCTCATGGTTTTACGGCAAATGGCTTCGGCTTCAGTCTTCCAGCGTCCAAACGGCTACCTTCCTTTGATTGCGGAACTGTCTGGAAAAGGGCAGGTCGCCATGGTGAAAAACAGGAGAAAAGCTGCTGGATTTACAGCGCGTGAACCAGCCGCTGAAAACAAAGGCGGCGGCATGGCCTCCGCCATGGTATTTTGTCTGGTGGCGCTTCTTTTGGGAGGCGTCGGCGGCTGGGCCTTCTGGAAATGGCGAGACGGTGCGCGACAAGGCGGCATGGACAAGCATGATCCAACAGTGGAAGGACTGGCGGCGACCGTGGAAAAAACGTCACCTGCCGATGACGATGTCGGCGCGGAGGAGGAAACGGAGGAACAAGACTTGTCGGAGGAGGCGAGATTCGCTCGCTTGCCGTCGGAATTCAGACGGCTTCGTCCAAGACCGGAGAATCTGAAGTTTGACGAAGGAAGCATGCGCGAGTATTTAGGCAAACTGCCGCCGGAATATGTCGCGGCGGAAACAGAACGAGCCAGAAGATTGATGGGATTGAGGGATTATCTTTTTGCATCTTTGCGGTTGCCGTATCGTCCTCCGAAGAATGAAGGCCTCCGACTGCGTGACGGCAGTGTGCTGCGTGGCTTCATCCCGATGGGGACGGAAGAGCAGGGCTTGGTTGTACGGCCATTCGACGATGCGCGACAGAGTCTCCCTGTGACGAAGCTTGAAATGGAGGATCTGGCATGGGAGGAAATCTGGAGCATGCTTGACTACTATGGCAAGATGCGCGAGGACATGGGGGATGCGCAGGCCCGTTCAAGCGTGTTTGAGCATTATCTGGCGGGCGCCGTGGCCTGTGACTGGTACGGCTATCGGAAAGATGCCGCTGTCTTTATACAGAAGGCGTTGAAAATAGATCCTGAAGGTAAGTCAAGCATTGAAAGGCTCGGCTTTGATCCCAAGAAAACCAGAAGATAAGGAACAATGAGAAAGACAAGACAAATCATGCTGGGCGGAGTGCCCATTGGCGGTGGCGCCCCAGTCTCGATCCAGACAATGACGAATACCCATCTGGATGATCTGGAAGGCACATTGGCGCAAATAGAAAGAGTCCGTCGGCTTGGATGCGACATTATCCGTGTCGCCGTGCCAACGGTCGGCAGTCTGGAGAATTTCGGCGAAGTCTGCCGCCGCAGCCCTCTGCCTGTCGTGGCGGATATTCATTTCGACCACAATCTGGCTCTCGGCGCCTTGGAGCGCGGTGCGGCTGGCGTACGGGTAAATCCAGGCAACATGCGGAATCTCGATTATGTACGGGAAGTGGCGCGTGCGGCGGCGAAACTGGATCGTGTCGTGCGAATCGGCGTCAATGGCGGCAGTCTGGATCCTGATGTGGAAAAGGAATATGGACGGACGCCGGAAGGGCTTGTCGCAAGTGCTCTCAAGTATGTCGACCTCTTCGAGGCGGAGGGATGCCATGCCTTGAAAGTCAGCCTGAAGTCGTCTTCTGTCCTGACGACAGTCGCCGCCTGCCGCCAGTTCGCGGAAAAGAGCGACGTGCCGTTGCATCTGGGGGTGACGGAGGCGGGCGTCCCGTCTCGCGGCGTCATCAAGTCGGCGGTCGGCATCGGCGCGTTGCTTCTGGACGGAATCGGCGAGACGATCCGCGTCAGTCTGACATGCGAACCGGAAGCGGAAGTCCGCGCGGCCAGGGGGATATTGGAGAGCTGCGGTCTTTTGGAGGACGGGCCCGAAATCGTCTCCTGCCCGACCTGCGGGCGGACGAAGATCAATCTTGTTCCGATGGCGGAGGCGGTGGAGCGGGAAGTGGAACGGCTTCGCGCCGAAGGCCGTGTCATCAACTTGAAGAAAGTGGCGGTCATGGGGTGCGAAGTGAACGGGCCGGGCGAGGCGCGTGACGCTGACGTCGGCATCGCCGGCGGCAACGGCCGCGGCATCCTGTTCAAGCATGGCGAGAAAGTGATGACATTGCCCGAGGCTGATTTGCTGGAGGCCCTGCTTCAGGAGATCCGGAAGGCATCCGTTTGATGGACGTCAACGAAAAATCGTGACAAAATCATGCTTTTGAACGACCAAAAGCATTTGACAGCGATGTTCAAACCATTATATTAAAGTCCTTTTATCATTTTTTTTAGTCGTTTCGTATCCAAACGTATCAACCCAATCAACCAAAACAACATGAGCAACAACCACATCGACTTAGAAAACATGTCCTCCATGGAGGATTTGTTGCAGCAGAGCGGAAACGCGGACATCAATGAAGACAAGATCGTCAACGGTCGCGTGGCCGAGAAGAATGACAAAGGCATTCTTCTGGACATTGGCTTCAAGGCGGAGGCCTTCATCGACAAAGCCGAGCTGGGCGAGAAATGGGACACTGTCAAGACCGGCGACATGCTGGAAGTCTATCTTGAACAGATGGAGGATGAAGAGAACGTCCCGTCCGTCAGCTTGCACAAGGCTGAACTCCAGAAGTCCTGGGACAGCATCGAGCAGAATTACAAGGAAGGCGATCTGATCAAAGGCACGATCAAGAGCCGCGTGAAAGGCGGTCTCATCGTCGATGTCGGCGTGGAGGCGTTCCTCCCCGGCTCGCAGGTTGATTTGGGCGCGGTGCGTAACTTGGACGACTTCCTTGGCAAGGAAGAGGAATTCAAGATTTTGAAGATCAGTGCGGAGCGTCGCAACATCGTTCTGAGCCGCCGCGAACTTCTGGAAGCCGAACGCGCCAAGCAGCGCGCGACGCTTCTCGACGAACTGGTTCCCAAGACCATCCGCCGCGGTGTCGTCAAGAACATCACGGAATTCGGCGCGTTTGTCGATTTGAACGGCATGGACGGTCTGCTCCATATCACGGACATGAGCTGGAAGCGCATTTCGCATCCGAGCGAAGTCGTCCATGTCGGGCAGGAACTGGAAGTTATGATTCTGGACGTGGACAAGGAACGCCAGCGCGTTTCCCTCGGCCTGAAGCAGAAAGACGGCAATCCGTGGGATACCGTTGACGTCAAGTACCCGAAAGGCAGCCGCGTGAAGGGCCGCGTCGTGAACGTCATGCCGTACGGCGCGTTCGTCGAACTGGAAGAGGGCATCGAAGGCCTCGTCCATGTTTCCGAAATGTCCTGGACAAAGAAAGTCAACAAGGCTTCCGACGTCC
Source organism: uncultured bacterium (assembly GCA_902776645.1). GTDB lineage: Bacteria > Verrucomicrobiota > Lentisphaeria > Oligosphaerales > Oligosphaeraceae > UBA1407. Next base: position 70,166 of record CACYQT010000005.1, read on the forward strand.
TGAAGGAAGGCGACGAAGTCGAAGCCGTCGTTCTGGAAGTCAGCAAGGAAAACCGCAAGATCTCCCTCGGCCTGCGCCAGTGCCAGGAGAATCCGTGGAAGGTTATCAAGGAACGTTTCCCGAAGGGCACCCGCATCAAGGGCGTCGTCCGCAACATGACCGGTTATGGCGCGTTCGTCCAGATTCAGGACGACATCGACGGCATGATCCATGTCTCCGACATGTCCTGGATCCGCAAGGTGAACAACCCCAGCGAAATCCTGCATAAGGGCATGGAAGTGGAAGCCGTCATCCTCGAAGTGGATGATGTCAACCAGCGGATCTCCCTGAGCATGAAGAAGCTGACGGACGATCCGTGGCAGACGATCCAGAACAAGTACAAGGTAGGCGACATCGTCGAAGGCAAAGTCACGAAGCTGGCGTCCTTCGGCGCATTCGTCGAACTCGAAGGCGGCATCGACGGCCTGATCCACATCAGCGAACTGAGCGACGACCATGTCGCCCGCGTCAAGGACGCCGTGAATATCGGCGACACCGTCCGCGCACGTGTCAAGAACATCAGCACGGAAGAGCGCCGCATCGGCTTGAGCCTGCGCGATGTCGATGGCGACGCCGCCGGCGCCGTCACACGCACGGAGCCCGGCGAGGCCCTCGGTGACTTCGGCAGCGCCCTGTCCGACGCCATCAGCGCCAGCAAGGAAGAGGAAGCCGCTCCCGCTGAGCCCGCCCCCGCGGAAGCTGAAAAGGCTCCGGAAGCCTAAGCGGACTGAATTCACCTGTATCGCCGCTTGTGCGATGACGCATGGGCGGCGATATTCGGGTAATCGACATGCCGCAAGCTTGAAAAACGCCTGGTTCGTGCTATCTTATTAGGTATGACACAAAGTCGCGGCGCCTGATGCCTGCTTAAAATAGTCCTGTTGCCTGACGGCAATGCATGGTTTAAGCCATGTTTAGGGAAAAAGCAAGCTTCAGGCATGGAAAAAACGCTTCTTTTGCTTGACAAGGCGTAAATCAAGTGTATAGTAATATCTGCTTTCTTTATTGAAGCGGTTTTGAGGAAAGAGACGGTTGGGAACAGCAAGATGCCCACGTAGCTCAGCTGGTAGAGCGCATCCTTGGTAAGGATGAGGTCATCGGTTCAAATCCGATCGTGGGCTCCATTCTCAATGGCTTGCCTGAAGTTTGCAGAATAGAGTTTTTTTAATACATAATAACAGACGAGGCTGACGGAGCCTGCCAAGGCCTCGCAGCGAGACAAAAGAAGGAAGGATAAACACCATGGCAAAAGAAACATTCCAAAGGACGAAACCCCATGTCAACATCGGCACCATCGGCCACGTTGACCACGGCAAAACCACTTTGACCGCCGCTATCACCATGTGCCAGGCCAAGCGCTATGGCGGTGATGTGAAGAAGTACGACGAAATCGACAACGCTCCTGAAGAAAAGGAACGCGGTATCACCATCAACACCGCCCACGTCGAATACCAGACCGAAAAGCGCCACTACGCGCACGTCGACTGCCCCGGACACGCCGACTATGTTAAGAACATGATCACCGGCGCTGCCCAGATGGACGGTGCCATCCTCCTCGTCGCCGCCACGGACGGCCCGATGGCCCAGACCCGCGAGCACATCCTGCTCGCCCGCCAGGTCGGCGTCCCCGCCATCGTCGTCTTCGTGAACAAGACCGACCAGGTTGACGATCCCGAACTGATCGAACTGGTTGACATGGAAGTCCGCGAGCTCCTGAGCTCCTACGAATTCCCCGGCGATGAAATTCCGATCATCCACGGTTCCGCCCTGAAGGCTGGCGAAGCCCTCGCCGCCGGCAAGAACTGGGACTGCGAAGAGTGCAAGTGCATCTGCGAACTGATGGACGCTGTTGACAGCTACATCCCGACGCCCGAACGCCCGATCGACCAGCCCTTCCTGATGCCGATCGAAGACGTCTTCTCCATCGAAGGTCGTGGTACGGTCGTCACCGGCCGTGTCGAACGCGGTGTTGTGAAAGTCGGTCAGGAAGTCCAGATCGTCGGTATCAAAGAGACGCAGAAGACGACGGTTACCGGCGTCGAAATGTTCCGCAAGCTGCTCGACCAGGGCCAGGCCGGCGACAACATCGGCTGCCTGCTCCGTGGTATCAAGAAAGAAGACGTCGAGCGCGGCCAGGTTCTGGCTGTCCCCGGCACCATCACGCCCCATACGAAGTTCTCGGGCGAAGTTTACGTCCTGACCAAGGAAGAAGGCGGCCGTCACAGCTCCTTCAAGCAGGGCTATCGTCCCCAGTTCTACTTCCGTACGACTGACGTGACCGGTATCTGCAATCTGCCGGAAGGCGTTCAGATGGTCATGCCTGGTGACCATATCACCATGAACATCGAGCTGATCGCCCCGATCGCCATGGAGAAAGGTCTGCGTTTCGCCATCCGCGAAGGCGGCAAGACCGTCGGCGCTGGTCGTGTTACCGAAATCAGCGAGTAATATAAACTCGAAGTGCGCGCTGCCCGATGCAAGTCGGGCGGCGTGGCACATGCGAATCAGGAGCATTAACAATGCCACGCGAAATTGTCATTTTGGCCTGCACTGAGTGCAAAAGCCGTAATTATACGACTACCAAGAACAAGCGTAATACGCCTGGACGTCTTGAAAAGGTCAAGTTTTGCCCGGTTGAAAAGAAGCGCACCCTCCACCGCGAAACCCGCTAGTGTAGGTTGTTGAAGGTAGTGAACGGATAGAGGTTGGAAGGGAGAGTCAAACGTCAGTGATCCGTGCAGGTGAGTAGCTCAATTGGTAGAGCGGCGGTCTCCAAAACCGCAGGTCGCAGGTTCGATTCCTGTCTCACCTGCCATTTTTTTGAGAAACGGCCAAAAGCCGTGTCGAGTTTTCGAAGCAGGACTGAAGAGCACATGAAGAATCCAATTGCCGCAATTAAAAAGCTGTATGACGAGACTGTGGCCGAACTGAAGAAATGCACATGGCCGACCCGTCAGGAGCTTTATGAATCCACGATGGTCGTTGTCTCTTCGTTGATTCTGCTGAGTGTTTTCGTCTTTGTCGCGGACAAGATCTTCTTGCTGGCGGTCAATCTGATCACCGGCATGCGCTGAACCGGCCAACGTGTCGTTTTATGTGAATCTGCGAGCCGGATTTGGCGTCAATAGTCGAAATCAAGGGGCATGGAGTCGGCGGAACAGGATTTTTGAGAGTTTTCTAGGAGTATAGGTCGTTATGGTGGAGTCGATGGACAAATCGAGATGGTACACATTGCAGGTCATGTCCGGGCAGGAACGCCGCGTGAAGGACTACCTGTTGAACCGTCGCCAACAAGATTTGGCCAATGGCGTTGACAATGGCCTGGTGGAGGTTCTGGTCCCGACCACGAGAGTTCTTGAGCGCAAGAACGGAAAAACATATGAGCGTGAGCAGAAATGCTACCCCGGATATGTTTTCGTTCGCGCCGTGCTGTTTGATGAAACTGGCCGTATCATTCCCGAGCATTGGCTGGGGATCAAAGAGACAAAAGGCGTGATCAATTTCATGGGCGGCGAGCATCCGATGGCGCTTTCCGACGAGGAAGTCCAGGGACTGATGCAAGTCGAGGAGGAGAAGGACAAGCCGCGTGTCGAGAATGTCTGGAAGGTCGGCGAGACCGTCATCATTCGCGAAGGCGTGTTCGAAGGTAGCGAAGGAATGATCGAGGAAGTCGATGACGACCGGAAGCGTTTGAAGCTGAGCGTTGTGATGTTCGGTCGCTCCACTCCTTGTGAATTGGATTTTTGGCAGGTGGATCGTCCACAATAACCTGGACGGTCGAGAAGTATTGACAATTAGCGACACGATTTCGGGAGAATGCCTGCCAGTTCGTACCGATGTCGTGCAATAGAAGAAGACGATTATGGCAAAGAAAGTCGTGGGCGAAGTGCGTTTGCAGATTCCTGCTGGCGCCGCCAATCCAGCTCCTCCAGTCGGACCGAGCTTGGGTCAGGCCGGTGTCAACATCATGGAATTCTGCAAGCAGTTCAACGCGGCGACCCAGTCACAGGCGGGGTTGATCATCCCTGTCGTGATCACAGTTTACCAAGATCGGTCTTTCACGTTCATCACGAAATCACCACCCGCCGCGGTTCTTCTGAAGAAGGCCGCGAACATCGCCTCGGGTTCCAAGACACCAGGGCGCGAGACGGTGGCGAAGGTCAACCGCAAGCAACTCGAAGAGATTGCGAAGACCAAGGAAAAGGACTTGAACGCGAAAAGTCTGGAGGCTGCTGTGAAAGTCATCGCTGGGACGGCGCGTAGCATGGGTATTGAGGTGGTCGATGAAGAGAAGTAAACTTTATCGCGCCCGTTTGGCAAAGTTTTCCCGCACGGAATTCTATTCGATTGAGAATGGAGTCCAGGCGTTGAAATCGATGCCGACCACCAAATTCGACGAGACAGTGGAGCTCAGCTTCCGTCTCGGCATCGACCCCCGCCAGTCGGATCAGATTGTCCGCGGTGCCTTGGTCCTTCCTCAAGGGACCGGCAAAAAGCAGACAGTCGTAGTGATTGCCGAGGGTGAATTCGCACAGCGTGCAAAAGACGCTGGTGCTGACGAAGTCGGCTATGAGGAGCTGATTCAGAGAATCAAAGGCGGCTGGTTGGAGTTTGACGTGTTGATCGCGACTCCGTCGGCCATGAAAGAAGTCCGGACATTGGGTAGAGTGTTGGGTCCCCGTGGCCTGATGCCGAATCCGAAGACTGGAACGGTTACGGAAGACACGGCGACAGCAGTTCGCGAGGCGAAAGCCGGACGAGTTGAGTATCGTTGTGACCGCGCCGGTGTGGTGAACGTGCCGATTGGCAAGCTGTCCTTCAGCGCCGAGGCGTTGGTTGAGAACGCGAATGCGGTCTTGACGACGATTCTCCGTGCTCGTCCGGCGGCTGCCAAAGGCATCTATCTGCAGTCTTGGACGTTGAGTAGCACAATGAGTCCGGGCATCCGTCTGGATGCCAAATCCGCAGCAAAGGCGTAAACCATGAGAGCAGAAAAACAACAAATGGTTGCGGCTGTAAGCGCGATGCTGAAGGATCGTCCTGCGATTCTCATCAGCTATCAGGGCTTGACGGCCAATGTTTTCAATGAGTTTCGTGGCAAGCTTACGGCCATTGGTGCCGAATGCCACGTAGTGCCGAACACGTTGGTGAAGAAAGCGGCGGAGAAGCTGGGCTTGGAAAATCTGGCCGGTGTCGAACTTTCCGGGGATACTGCCCTGGTGAGCGGTTCTTGTGATGCCGTGCAGATTGCGAAACTGGTTCGTGAGTTTGCCAAGGCGAAGGAACAGGTCAAGGTCAAATACGGCGTTCTGGACGGGAATCTCCTGACCCCCGCCGATGTTGACGCCCTTGCCGATCTTCCTTCCCGGGAAGTGCTTCTGGCCCAGTTGCTGGGTCTTTTGCAGGCTCCCGGAAGCCAGCTGGTCCGTGTGCTCAACGCCAAAGTGGCGAGCATTGTTTATGTGTTGGATGCTTACTGCAAATCGAAAGAGCAGGTAGCTTAAGCAAGAAAAATTGGAGAATACACCAATGTCGGAAGAAAAAGTTGCAGTTGATGCGAAGATGGAAGAGTTCATCTCCTACATCGAAGGTTTGACGGTTCTCGAAGTCAGCAAGCTTGTCAAGGCTCTTGAAGAGCGTCTGGGCGTGAGCGCCGCAGCCCCCGTGGCGGTGGCCGCCGCTGCTCCTGCCGCCGGTGCCGCCGCTCCGGCTGAAGAAGAAAAGACCGAGTTCGATGTCATCCTGGCGGATGGCGGTGCGAACAAGATCGCTGTGATCAAAGAAGTCCGCGGCATCACGGGCCTGGGCCTGAAGGAAGCCAAGGATCTGGTTACGGAAGCTCCGAAACCGGTCAAGACCGGCGTCAGCAAGGACGAAGCGAACGAAATCAAGAAGAAGCTGGAAGAAGCCGGCGCGAAGGTCGAAGTCAAGTAAATCTTCTGGTCGGTCAACAGTTGATCCGGAACTCTTCGGAGTCCGGATCCGCTGTCCGGTGCGGCAGGGGGGCTTGACGGACGTCAAAGCCCCGCTTGCCGGTAAGCCGGAGATAAATGAGGGAATACGGAAAAGCGGAAAGGGGGTCGCAAAGGGGAAGGAATACATTGAAAAGATCCGGAAGTTGGTGAATTTGGTCCGACTCCGGTTTTTTGTTTAACTGGTCGTGAAGACGGCCGGCGAAGGTGGTTGGAGTTGCACGTAGAAGCGTGCCAGTTGAAAGAGAAGTATTTAGGACACGCTGAACAACGTGCGCATTAACCACAAGGCAGGAACCATACAGGCGGGGAAACATGTCACAACGCAAGAATTTTGGTTGTCTGAAGAATGAAGTGCTGGATATTCCGGATCTCATTGAGATTCAGACAAAATCGTTCGCGGATTTTTTACAAAAGGACACGCCACCGGAAGAGCGTTTGAACCAAGGGCTGCAGGAAGCGTTCAAGGATATCTTCCCGGCGCAGAAGGAGCCGGACGGCAAGGCGAGCCTTGAGTTTGTCAAATATGAAATCGGCGAGCCCAAGAAGGGGTTGGTCGAATGCTTGAAGGACGGTCTGACATATCAGGCTGCCTTGAATGTCACATTCCGTCTTCACACCGCCAATGGCAAGGATGTGAAAGAGGAAAGCATCTACATCGGCGATATCCCGCTGATGACGGAGCGCGGCTCGTTTGTCATCAATGGCGCGGAACGCGTCATCGTCAGCCAGTTGCATCGTTCGCCTGGCGTGAGCTTCGAGCGCAACCGCCATGCCAGCGGAAAGATGTTGTGCTCCTACAAGGTGATTGCCGACCATGGTTCCTGGCTGGAAGTCCAGTTCGACCAGAGCGACTGCATCCAGATCTACCTTGACCGCAAGCGTCGGCGCAGGAAGTTCCTGGTCAGCACGTTCCTTCGTGCGTTCGGTTATGACGGCAATGAAGACATTCTGGATGCGGTGTACTATCTGGAAGAACAGCCGCTGACGGAACTGAAGAAGCTTGACGACCCGTCCAAAGTCTACATCGCCAGCGATGTGAAAGCCGCCGGCAAGGACAGCGGGCTTGCCGTTGAAGGCCTTGCCCCCTGCAGCGAGATGGTGTTTGATGCTTTGCAGGCGAACGGAATCAAGAAGGTGAAAGTCGTCCATACGGATTGCCTGATCGAGGAGCTGAATGTTCGGCAGATCGAAAAGCTGCTTGAAATGGATCGTGAGGATCTGGCCTACAAGCTGGAGAACGAAGGATGGCGCACTGGCAACACGATCTACATGTCGAAGATGCCTGTCAATACGGACGACAACCGTGAAGTTTTGGTCAAGTGCCTTTATGACAAGTGCGATGCTCCCGCGGCGAAGGCCGGGGCAGTCAAACTGGTCGAACGCAATGTGAAAGTCACGGCCGAAATCCTGTCCACGTTGCTGGACGCCATGAAGGAAATTGAAGCGGATCGTGAGGCGGTCGCCGCCGCGGAGCCGAATTTCAATCTGGATTATGAATACGGCGTGTCCGTCCGTCTGCTGCGCCCCGGAAAAGGCGGTGACTACTTCATCCGCTGCATGCAGAAAGACACCGTCCATACCACCGAGGACGCCCAGAAGGAAATCTACAAGCGCATGCGTCCGACTGATCCGCCGACAACCGCCAATGCGCGGCAGCTGTTCAAGCGTCTGTTCGAGGATCCGCACCGCTACAATCTCGGTCTTGTCGGACGTTTCAAGATGAACCAGGCCCTCCATCTCAACTGGGGGCGTCGCCAGTGCGTGCTGACCAAACAGGATATCGCCCGTTCGACGGCGTTCCTCATGTATTTGCACAACGGCATCGGCAAAGAGGACGACATCGACCATCTGGGACGTCGTCGTGTCCGCACGGTCGGCGAACTGCTCCAGAAGCAGTGCCAGGTTGGCTTGACCCGTACGGCGACCTTGATGAAAGAAAAGCTTGAGAATACGAATGAAGAGCCGACCATCTCCAAGCTGGTCAACACAAAGGCTCTCAGCGGCGTGATCCGCGATTTCTTCGGCCGGAACCAGCTGAGCCAGTTCATGGATCAGACGAACTGCCTGGCCGAACTGACGAACAAGCGTCGTCTCAGTGCCTTGGGCCCCGGCGGTCTGACACGTGAACGTGCCGGTTTTGAAGTCCGTGACGTCCATTCCAGCCATTACGGCCGTGTCTGCCCGATCGAGACGCCTGAAGGTCCGAACATCGGTTTGATTTCCTCACTGGCGCTCTTCGGCAAGATCGACGAATACGGCTTCATCGAAGCACCGTACCGTCAGGTCAAGGATACCAAGGTCACCAACAAAGTCGATTACCTGACGGCTGACGAAGAGGAGGCATTCGTTATTGCGCAGGCCAATGCCCCGCAGGCTGAAGACGGCACGTTGCTCAATCGCGATGTCCTCTGCCGCCATGAAGGCGAATCCGGCGAGTTCGAACGTGAGAAAGTCCAGTACATTGACGTGTCGCCGTTGCAGATGATCAGCGCGGCTGCAGGTCTGATCCCGTTCCTGGAGCACGACGACGCCAACCGTGCGTTGATGGGATCCAACATGCAGCGTCAGGCTGTCCCGTTGTTGCGGTCCGAGCGTCCCTTGGTGGGTACAGGCCTTGAGGAAGTCGTCGCCCGTGACTCCCGTGCCACGATGAACGCCCGTGAAGACGGCATTGTCGCGAGCGCGACCGCGGAACGCGTCATCATTACAAAGGACGGCAAATTGCCCGACGATACGGCTTATCCGGAATCCGTGCAGGATTATCACCTGTACAAGTTCCTCCGCACAAACGCGTCGACCCTTTTCAACCAGCGGCCGATTGTCCGCCGTGGCGATGTGGTCAAGAAAGGCCAGGCGATCGCCGACGGCGCCTCCACGGACGGCGGCGAACTCGCTCTTGGGCGGAACGTTCTGGTGGCCTTCATGCCGTGGCACGGATACAACTTCGAAGACGCCATCATCATCAGCGAACGGCTGGTGGCCAATGACGTCTATACGAGCATCCATGTGACGCTGGAGGATGTGCAGGCACGTGAAACGAAGCTTGGCCCCGAAGAGATTACGCGGGATATCCCGAACGAAAGCGAGGAGTCCCTCCGCAATCTGGACGCCGACGGCATTGTCCGTGTCGGCGCAGAAGTGAAGCCGGGCGACATCCTGGTCGGCAAGATCACGCCGAAGAACGAGCCTGATCTGGCTCCTGAAGAGCGTCTGATGAAGGCGATTTTCGGCGAGAAGGCGAGCGATGTCAAGAATAGTTCGCTGGTAGTGCCTGGCGGCTGCTCCGGCATCGTCATGGATGTGCGCGTCGATCGTCGCGCGGATCCGACAAAGGCCAAGCAGACCAAGAAAGACATCAACAACCGCGTCAAGGACACGGACCAGAAATATCGCGAACAGCTGAACCATATCCAGGACGATCTGGTGAAGACTTTGAGCGACGAATTGCTCGGCCAGAAGCTGAGCTTCGCTATCACGCGTCTTGTCGCTGGCGAACCGGAAGAGATCATCGCGGCCGACCGCAAAATTACCAAGAGCATGCTGACCCGTCTGGCTCAGAGCTATGACACCTACATGCTTGATCCGAGCAATGACGCGAAGGCCATGGAGAAGCAGGCGAAAATCGAGGAGATCCTCAAGAATTTCGCCAAGAAGTTCCAGATCACGAAGCAGCGCTGGAAAGAGGAACTTGAGAAAGACAAGCAGAGCGATGCGGGCGAGCAGGGCGTCGTGAAGGGCGTCAAGGTCTATATCGCCAGCAAACGCCGCATTTCCATCGGTGACAAGATGGCCGGACGTCACGGTAACAAAGGTATCGTCGCGAAGATCGTCCCGGTCGAGGACATGCCTTTCATGGCGGACGGCACGCCGGTGGACATCATCCTGAATCCTCTGGGTGTTCCTTCGCGTATGAACGTCGGACAGGTTTTCGAGACGCACGTCGGCTACGCCGCGAAGATTCTCGGAATGACCGTCGCTACGCCTGTGTTCGATGGTATTCCGGAAGAGAAGATCTGGTCGATGCTCGATGAAGCGAAGCACATCAAGGTCGCCGAACGCGGCTGGACTGTGCTGGATGATGGTAAAGTCGTCGATCAGAACGGCAACGACCGGACGGAATGCTTTGTCGACACCGATGGCAAGACGCGTCTGTTCGACGGCATGACCGGCGCCCCCTTCGCGCAGCGCGCGATGGTCGGCCAGATCTACATGCTGAAACTCGACCACTTGGTCGCGAACAAGATCCACGCACGTGCGGTCGGTCCTTACTCACTGGTGACGCAGCAGCCTCTGGGCGGCAAGGCCCAGCACGGCGGACAGCGTTTCGGTGAAATGGAAGTCTGGGCTCTTGAGGCATACGGCGCGGCCTACACGCTGCAGGAGATGCTGACGGTCAAGAGCGACGACACGAAGGGACGCACGAAGATCTACAACTCCATCATGGACGGCGACAACACGTTGACGGCAGGCATACCGGAATCGTTCAACGTCCTGATGAAGGAAATGCAGAGCCTCTGCCTGGATGTCCGTGTCCGGAACTCCAAAGGCGCCCAGGCTTGAGCGTGTCGTGTGAAACATTGGATTTAGTTTAAGTGTCCGCCTGCGGGGATGAGCATGAAAGAAAGAATCCTCGCGGGGGACGCGAATAAATAACCCATTTATGGAGGGTTGTAAATTGGATAACACTGAAAACCAATTTGGCGGAATCGAGTCAATGGAAAGCGGCAGTTTCGTGACGATCGGCGTGGCCAGTCCGGAGACAATCCGTTCTTGGAGCCGCGGCGAAGTCAAGAATCCCGAAACCATCAATTACCGTACTTTCAAACCTGAAAAGGGCGGTCTGTTCTGCGAACGGATTTTCGGCCCCACGCGGGACTGGGAGTGCGCATGCGGAAAGTACAAGCGCCAGAAGCACAAGGGTATTGTCTGTGACAAATGCGGCGTGGAAGTCTGCGAATCGCGTGTCCGCCGTGAACGCATGGGGCATCTCGACTTGGCTGTGCCGGTGTCGCATGTCTGGTTCTACAAATGTCTTCCGAGCCGTCTGAGCTTGATTCTCGATTTGACACCGAAGAGCCTGGAACGTGTTCTGTACTATGAAAGCTGGATCGTGACGGAGCCCGGCGACACGCCGTTGCAGGAGAAACAGGTCCTGACGGACGAGCAATACAATGAAAACCGCCAGACATATGGTGATCACTTCAAGGCCGGCATGGGTGCTGAAGCCATCCAGGAGCTTCTTGGCAAGCTGAATCTGAAGGAATTGCAGGAACAGCTGGAGAGCGACCTGAACTCCTCCACCAGCAAGGCGATCCGCAAGAAGATCGCCAAGCGTGTGCGGCTGATCGAAGGATTCCTCGACAACAACATGGATCCGCGTTGGATGATCCTGAGCGTTCTGCCGGTTATTCCGCCGGAGCTGCGTCCTCTGGTCCCGTTGGAAGGCGGCCGTTTCGCGACCAGCGACCTGAATGACCTGTATCGCCGTGTCATCAACCGCAACAACCGTCTCCGTAATCTCTTGCAGCTTCATACCCCTGAAGTCATCATCCGCAATGAGAAGCGCATGTTGCAGGAAGCCGTTGACGCCCTGCTGGACAATGGACGCCATGGTCGCGCCGTCACGGGTACCGGCAACCGTCCTCTGAAATCCCTTACGGACATGCTGAAAGGAAAGCAGGGGCGTTTCCGCCAGAACCTGCTCGGCAAGCGAGTCGATTATTCCGGCCGTTCCGTCATCGTCGTCGGCCCCGAACTGCGCATCAACCAGTGCGGTCTCCCGAAGGAGATGGCGCTTGTCCTGTTCGAACCGTTCATCATGAGCCGCTTGAAGCAGAAAGGATATGTCCACACCGTCCGCAACGCCAAGAAGTGGATCGAACAAAAACGCAAGGAAGTCTGGGACATTCTGGACGAAGTGATCAAGGGACATCCGATTCTTCTGAACCGCGCTCCCACGCTGCACCGTCTGTCCATCCAGGCCTTCGATCCGATTCTGATCGAAGGACAGGCGATCCGCCTGCATCCTCTGGTCTGCACGGCGTTCAACGCCGACTTCGACGGCGACCAGATGGCCGTCCATGTCCCGTTGAGCAACGAGGCGCAGCTTGAGGCCAAGCTGATCATGCTGTCTCCGAACAACATCTTCTCGCCGGCCAGCGGCAAGCCGATCACGACGCCTTCGCAGGATATCACGCTTGGTGTCTATTATCTGACATACGAGCACAAGAAGAACAAGAAGGCGTTCCTCGAGCAGGAAGAGAAGGAACAGCAGTGGGCCGCCAAGACCCGCGAAATAGACCAGGCCTTGGAAGAGGCCAGCAAGGCGTTCGCCTCCAAGAAGCTCAGTGAGAGCAACTTCAAGGCTGCACAAGAGAAGCATGACGCTGAGATGGCGGCCTTGAACGAGGAAATCCGCAAGTGCCCGAACCGCCTGCGCTGGTTCAACGACTACCATGAGCTCCTCCGTGCCTTTGAAGCTGGCGACCTGAAAATGCACGACTTCGTGTATCTCCACAATCCGTATTTCGGCAAGGATACGGTGTGGTCTTCCGAGACGAAGAACGACAAGTATATTGTGACGACGGTCGGCCGTTGCATCTTCAACGAAATCTGGCCCAAGGAGATGGGGTTCTTCAACAAGCAGGTCACGAAGAAGGAGATGAGCGGATTGATCAAGCAGTGCTATGAGGCTGTCGGCCGCATGGGACTCATCAAAGTGCTGGACCTTCTGAAAGATCTTGGCTATGAATACGCGACGCGCGCCGGCTTCTCCATCGGCATCAAGGACATGATCGTCCCGAAGGAGAAGGCGCAGTTCATCGAGGCCGCCCAGAAGAACATCGACATGATCCGCCAGCAGCGCCGTGAAGGTATGATCACGGAGCAGGAGCGCTACAACAAGTGCATCCAGGAGTGGACGAGCGTCAACAACGAACTGGCTGACCGTCTGACAGGCGTGCTGGAGGAGAACGACGGCAAGCCTGAAATCAATCCTGTGTTCGCCATGTTGGATTCCGGTGCCCGAGGCAGTAAGGACCAGATCCGTCAGCTGGCCGGCATGCGAGGCCTGATGGCCAAGCCGTCCGGCGATATCATTGAAAACCCGATCAAGGCGAATTTCCGCGAAGGCCTGTCCGTCCTTGAATACTTCATCAGCTCCCACGGCGCCCGTAAAGGTCTGGCCGACACGGCTCTGAAGACCGCCGACTCCGGCTACATGACCCGCCGTCTGGTCGATGTCGCGCACGATGTCATCTGCACGGAGGACGATTGCCACACCGCCAATGGCATCTACATGAAGTCCATCAAGGAAGGCACGAAGGAAACCGTTAAGCTGGAAGACCGTATCATCGGACGTTTCAGCGCGGAAGACATCTATGACACCGTAACTGGAAACGTGCTGGTCGCGGCAGGCGAGGAAATCACGGCCGAACTGGCGAAGCGCATCGTGGCGATGGGCATCGACAAGGTCCTCATCCGCTCCGTGCTGACCTGCGAAAGCGAACGCGGCGTCTGCTGCAAATGCTATGGCCGCAATCTGGCCACTGGGGATTTGCCGAAGCATGGCGACCCCGTCGGCATCATCGCGGCGCAGTCCATCGGCGAACCCGGTACCCAGCTGACCATGCGTACGTTCCACCTTGGCGGTACGGCCGCGGCCGACGCCAACAAGATGAGCCACAAGGCACGGAAGGACGGTATCCTCGCCCTGCAGAACCTGATGGTCGGAGACAGCCAGCAGCTGGTTCCGATCCAGGTCGTGAAGACGCTTTGCAGCGAAGAGAAGAACCGGAGCAACGCCGGACTTTTCTACAACGGCCCGAAAAACAATCCGCAGAGCAGCAGCGACTACTACAACGAGGGCTTCGCCCGTCTCATCAAGGATGAGAAGGCCCGCGACCCCTATCTGGACTACTGCAAGCTGAACGGCAAGCCGATTCCGGCGGAAGCGGCATTGGCCGAGCAGGTCGCCGACAACCAGTTGATCGCGAAGGGCTACATGGTCCTGACGCAGAACGCGCATGTCAACGTGAACTACACGACCGCGGAGGCGCAAGCCAACGGCGCGGCGTCGGAAATCGACGAACTGGAATTGCCGCAGGGCTCCATCATCTATTTCCAGGACGGCGCAATCAAGGCCGATTTCACATTCGCCGAATGGGATCCCTTCAACGTTCCGATCAATGCGCCCATCAGCGGCTGCATCGAATACCGTGACTTGGTTGAAGGTTCGACCATCTCCAGCGAGGAGAACAGCCAGACCGCGAAGATCGAGCACAAGGTCGTCGAGCACAACGAAGACATCCGCCCGGCTTTCGATATCGTCGACATGCTCCCGTTGGAACTGGCTGGCGGAAATCGCGTGAAACTGCGTTTCCAGATGCAGCTGATCAATACGAGCGCAAAGGGCTATACCGAGATGATGGAAGACCGCAAGGGCGGCGCGTCGGAACGCGTTGTCTACCGCTTCCAGCAGGGCAAGGGCTATTACCAGGATGCCGCCTCCAAGGTTGGCGAAGACGAAGTCCGCGTCAATCTGGACGCGCAGGGACGCTGCTCCCTGGTCCTGACGGAGAGCGACCTGAAGTCCGGCAAGATCATCCGCATCGACCATTTGAGCTTCGAATCGGACAAAGTCTCCAAGGGTGACACGCTCGTTTATGATGAAGCCCGCAAGACGGCCGTCAAGGCTCCTTGCGACGGCAGCGAAGTCAAGATCGACGACATCCGTTTCGGCAAGAATCTGATACAGCTGTCTGGCCTGAAGTTCAACGAGACGATTGAACTTGACGGCCTGCAGGAAATCGACGGCAAGCGTCTTGGCACGACCTTGACGGGATTCTTCCGCGTGAAGGAGAACCTGCGCAAGTCGGTGCACGTCGGTATGGCGATTGTCAGACGCCGCAGGAACATCCAGCTTCCGACGGGTGCCTACTTCACCCTTGAGGAAGGCGAACTGGTGAACGCCGGTGACGAACTGGCCAAGTTCCCCCGTCAGAACGTCCGTACCCGCGATATCACCGGCGGTCTGCCGCGTGTCGCCGAGCTGTTCGAGGCGCGTCGTCCGAAAGAGGCCGCCGAGATCGCGAAGATCGACGGCGTGGTCTATATCGACAAGCCTGTGAAAGGAAAGCAGAACATCCGCATCGAGGATCCGGAAAGCGGCGCAAGCCAGGAGCATGTCATCCCGCAGGGCAAGCGAATCGTTGTCACGGAAGGCGACTTCGTCACGAAGGGCACGCCTTTGACGGACGGCGCGGTCGTCCTGCATGAAATGCTCGAAATCTGCGGTCCGCAGGAGTTGCAGGAGTACTTGCTGAACGAAGTCCAGCAGGTCTATCGTCTGCAGGGTGTTGAAATCAACGACAAGCACGTTGAAATCATCCTTCGCCAGATGATGCGCAATGTCCGCATCACGCAGCCCGGCCAGACGCGCTTCCTGTTCGGTGAACTCGTTGACAAACGCGAGTTCCAGGAAGAGAACAAGCGCGTTTTGGAGAACGGCGGAATCGCGGCTGACGCGCAGCCGATCCTGCTTGGTATCACGAAGGCCTCCCTTGCGACGGAGAGTTTCATCTCCGCCGCGTCCTTCCAGGATACGACCCGTGTCCTGACAGAGGCCGCGACCCTTGGCCGCGTCGATCATCTGCGCGGTTTCAAGGAGAACGTCATCATGGGTCATCTGATTCCCGCCGGCACGGGCTATCCCGATGCGCAGGACTTCAAACTGACCTTCAAGGCAAGCACGGCTGAAGAGGCCGCGGCCGAGACGGCGGCGTTGGAGCTCAGTGAAAAGGAAACCCAGGACAAGCAGAATCTCGACAACCTGCAGAAGTTCTTCGACAACTGACGGAGACAGGCGTCCATCCTGCAAAAAAATGGCGGATGCCCCATGGCGATTCGGAAAATCCGAGCGGTCATGGGGCGTCCGCTTGACATTCTGGATTGGCGTATTAAATTAAAAGAACGATTTTTTATCATATCTATATTATAAGTCAAAGAGAAACGCGAAATGCCGACAATCAATCAGTTGATCAGAAAAGGTCGTAAGGTCAAACCGGTCAAGAGCCGTGTCCGTGCTCTGGATCAGTGCCCGCAGCGCCGTGGTGTCTGCCTTCAGGTCAGCACCCGTACCCCTAAGAAGCCTAATTCCGCTTTGCGCAAGTATGCCCGTGTTCGTCTGACGAACGGGCAGGAAGTCAATGCGTACATCGGCGGCGAAGGTCACAACCTTCAGGAACACAGCGTCGTGCTGGTGCGCGGCGGCCGTGTCCGTGACCTGCCTGGTGTCCGTTATCACATCGTCCGCGGCACGCTGGATACGCTTGGCATCGACAAACGCCGCCAGGGCCGTTCGAAGTACGGCACGAAGCGTCCGAAGCCCGGCGCGCCTGCGAAGGGCAAGAAGTAATCCGGCAGTACAGGAAGCTCCTTGAGAGGAATACAGGATAATGAGAAGAAGAAAAGCTGAAAAACGTCAAACGATTCCGGACATCCGGTTCAATGACATCATCATCGCGCGTCTCATCAACACGGTTATGGAACGCGGCAAGAAGACGGTCGCGCAGGGTATTGTCTATGGCGCCATGGACATCCTGAAAGAGAAGAAAGCAGACATGGAGCCGCTGGAAGTTTTCCGCCAGGCCCTTGAAAACGTGAAGCCGCGTCTGGAAGTCAAGAGCCGCCGCGTCGGCGGTGCGACATACCAGGTCCCGCTGGAAGTTCCGGCCGAGCGTCAGACGGCTGTCGCCCTTCGTTGGATCGTCGGCTACAGCCGCGCCCGCAAAGGCGTGCCGATGGCGAAAGCCCTGGCCGCCGAACTGCTGGATGCCTTCGACAACACTGGCAACGCCGTGAAGAAGAAGGATGATACGCACAAGATGGCGAATGCCAACAAGGCGTTCGCGCATTACCGCTGGTAATCAAAACTACTTCCGTCCGAAGCCATTCGGACGCTGATAGGCACTGGGATTGCGAAGATGAGTTCCACCGCGTTGCGGAATCTGGGAATCATTGCTCACATAGATGCGGGGAAGACGACGCTGACGGAGCGGATACTCCGTCGGACCGGGGAGATACGATACTGCGGTGAAGTCCATGAGGGCACGACCGTGACGGATTGGCTTCCGCAGGAACGTGAGCATGGCATCAGCATCCTGAGTGCCTCCGTGGTCTGCCAATGGCGTGATGTACGGATCAACGTGGTCGATACGCCCGGCCATGTGGATTTCACGGCGGAAGTTGAACGGGTTCTCCGGGTTCTGGACGGCGCGGTAGCCGTTTTCTGCGGCATTCGCGGCGTACAGGCCCAGTCGGAGACCGTATGGCGTCAAGCGAACAGGCATCGGATCCCGATGCTGGCGTTCGTGAACAAGCTGGACCGCGAAGGCGCCAGCTATGAGCGTGTCATTCGTCAGATAGCGCAGCGTTTCCATGTGTCCGCGGTCGCCATGCAAGTTCCGTTGACGGACGAAAACGGATTCGTCGGCATGGTTGACATTTTGACAGGGCGATGTGTCGGAGAAGGGAGTCCGGACATCGATTTCAGATGCGATGAGCGGGTGAAATCCGCGCGGACGCATCTTGTGGAATGTCTCGCGGAGACGGACGACGAGGTGATGACAGATTACCTCTCGGACAGGGAGACGGACGAGGCGACCCTGCGCAGGGCGTTGCGGAAGGCGGTGCTGAATCGGAGCCTGCTGCCGGTATTCGGCGGCAGTGCCGCGAAGGACGTCGGAGTGGACGCGTTGCTGGATGCGGTTCGTGACTATCTGCCGTCGCCGACGGAAAGCATACGCAAGAAGCTCGACGGAATCGGGATGCTGGTCTTCAAGGTCTATCCTCCCGAAGTGTTCGGTGAGATGCTTTTCTGTGTCAGGTTGTACGGTGGGCATGTCGAAAACGGAACGCGGTTGCTGAATCCGCGAAACGGCGCGACGTGCGAAGTCGGAACGATCTATCGGATGCGGGCCAGCCAGCTGGATCCGATTGAAGGCGCGGAAAACGGCGATATCGTCGCTTTGACCGGTCTTGGCGCGGATGTCGTGACAGGGGATACGCTCTGCGATTTGTCCTGCACGGCGGTTTTGGAACGGATGACGTTCCCTGAACCGGTCGTCTCCATCACGATGGAAGGTCGTGGTGGCACAGACAGCGAGACGCTGGGGAAGGCGTTGAAGGCGTTCTGCCTGGAGGATCCGACGCTGAGGACTACCTACGGGCCCGCCCCTGGCCAATGGACGTTGGCGGGAATGGGCGAGTTGCATCTGGCGATTGTCCAGGAGCGTCTGAAAGGGGATTTCGGCATTGATGTGACGGCTGGAAAACCGCAAGTCAGCTACCGGAAGACGGTGCAGGGCGCAGGACACGGCCGTTGCGAGTTTGAAAAGCGTCTGCCTGACGGGCGGACGATGGGGGCGATGGTAGAGGTCGAGGTGGAGGCTCTTCCGCGAGGCGGAGGGCTTGTGATGGATTTGGAGGCCGCATGCGCCGCCGTGGAGCCCATCTACGGAGAAGCGGCGAAAGCGGGCCTTCAGGAAATTGTCCGTTCAGGAGTCGGTGACGGCAATCCGTTGACGGACATGAAGATAAAGGTCATTGCTTTGGCGCCTGCGGAAGGCGGGACGTCAGAGCTGGCGTTCCAGACAGCGGCGCGCAAGGCTTTGTCGGAAGCGGTGGAGACCGGTGGTCCGCTGGTGCTGGAACCGATTATGAAATTGGAGGTGACGAGCCCCCAGGCTCAGATAGGCAATGTCATTGCCGATTTGACGTCGCGGCGGGGACGTGTCACGGAGGTGGATTCCCAGGACATGGGGATTGCGCGTGTAGTGGCGTTGGTGCCATTGGGCGAGTTGTTCGGTTACGCAAGTTCGTTGCGTTCGCTTAGCGGCGGACGGGGCGATTTCGTTGCCGAGCCGTCAGTTTATGCTCCATTATGACCCGTAGCCGTAAAAGGAGCGGCAACTGAATTGAGCCCCGGCATCCACACTGTTTATAAGTCAGTAAACAAAAGAGTGAGACATGGCAAACAAGCAAACCATTCGCATTCGGCTCCAGGCTTTCGAGCACACGATCCTGGATCAAAGCACAGCCGAAATCGTCAACACGGTCAAGCGGACGGGCGCCGATGTCGCCGGCCCGATTCCGTTGCCGACCCGCATCGAGCGCTTTACGGTGAACCGTTCCCCGCACGTCGACAAGAAGTCGATGGAACAGTTTGAAATCCGCACGCACAAGCGTCTGCTGGACATCATCAACCCCAGCAACCGGACGGTCGAAGAACTGAAGAAGCTCAATCTTCCCGCCGGCGTTGACATCATCATCAAGATCTGACGGGGGAGGGCGCTAACATGAGAAAAGGATTGATCGGTAAGAAATTGGGCATGACCCATGTTTACACGGAAGATGGCGTCGCCGTTCCTGTGACGGCGATTGAAGTCGGTCCGTGCCCTGTGATTTCACTGCGTACCCAGAAGCGTAACGGCTACAGCGCGTTGCAGCTTGGTTTCGGCAGCCGCAAGGTGAAGAATGTGACGAAGCCCGTGCTCGGCACGCTGAAAGAGGCGAAGCTGGAGTCGAATCCCCCGATGATCATCCGCGAGATCCGTCTGGAAGAGGATTCCACGGCGGCCGTCGGCGATGTTCTGAAAGCCGACATCTTCGCGAAAGATGAGTTCGTCGACATCACGGGCCAGACGAAGGGCCGTGGTTTCGCCGGCGTTGTCCGTCGCTGGAAGTTTGGCGGCGGCCGTGCGAGCCATGGTGGCGCGTGGGTCCGCAGAAGCGGTTCCATCGGTATGTGCGCCGCCCCGGGCAAGGTCTACAAAGGCCGCAAGATGCCTGGTCACATGGGCGATGTTCGTCAGACGATTCTGAATCTGAAAGTCGTGGATGTCCGCCCCGATGTCAACCTGCTGTTGGTGAAAGGGTCCATTCCCGGCGCGAACGGCTGCTTTGTTATCGTGCGCAACGCAATCAAGAAGCATTAATCGGGGGTGACATCAGATGGCTACTTTGACAGTGAAAAATGCAAGCGGTGCCGACCTGGGCACCCCTATTGAAATTGATTCCAGTTGGCTTGAGTTCGAAAAAGGCGAACAGGCCGTGAAGGATTCCGTGGTTGCGTTCCTGGCCGGTTGCCGTGCTGGCACCGCCTCGACGAAGACCCGCGGCGAAGTGAGCGGCGGCGGCGCGAAGCCGTGGCGCCAGAAAGGCAACGGCCGTGCCCGTAGCGGCAGTAACCGCAGCCCGGTGTGGCGCGGTGGTGCGATTGTCTTCGGCCCGAAGCCCCGCAGCTACGCGAAGAAAGTCAACGCCAACGTCGAGACCTTGGCCCTGCGCCGCGTGTTCTCCGACCGCGTGAAAGACAATGAGATCATCGTTGTCGACGACATCAAGCCGGAAACCCCGAAGACGAAGGATTTCGTCGCCTTCCTGAAGGCGATCGGCGTCGAAGGGACGGCCGTCGTTCTCGTTGAGTCCGCCGCCATGAACGTGATTGACGACGAGAAGGCCTCGTTTGGCTTCCGCGAACCGAATCTGGTTCTGGCGAGCCGCAATCTCGGCAACGTGATTCTGGTCGCGGCCGAGTCCGTGAATCCCTATACCCTGATGAAGGGTGAAAAAGTTGTGATCACCAGTGCCGGATTGAAGGCCCTTGGGCAGCGCCTGGCGAAGAAGAAGGAGAGATAAGATGTTCAATCCTTACGATGTAGTTTATACCGTTCTTATCACAGAAAAAGCGACGGCGCTGAGCGAGAAGTTCCATCGTTACACCATCAAGGTGAATCCGCGCAGCAACAAGATCGAGATCCGCAAGGCTGTTGAGGCCATTTTCGAGAATGTCAAGGTCTCCGAAGTCAAGACGATGAATTGTCTTGGCAAGCGCAAGCGCATGCGCAGCGCCCGTTTGGGCAAGCGTCCCGATTGGAAGAAGGCCCTCGTTACATTGACTGAGGGCAGCATCGAGCTGCTGTAAGGCGTAAGCGTTTTTTAAAGACAAAGAGGCTAACAAGATGGGAATTAAGAAATACAAACCCACGTCTCCAGGACGGAGACAGATGACGGTGTCTGATTTTTCGGAACTGACCCGTCGTGAACCCGAGAAGTCCTTGACGGAAGGCAAGCGCTCGACCGGCGGCCGCAACAACATGGGCCGTGTGACCGTTCGTTTCCGTGGCGGCGGCGTGAGACGCCGTTACCGCAT
This sequence comes from uncultured bacterium, assembly GCA_902776645.1. Classification (GTDB taxonomy): domain Bacteria; phylum Verrucomicrobiota; class Lentisphaeria; order Oligosphaerales; family Oligosphaeraceae; genus UBA1407. Next base: position 91,391 of record CACYQT010000005.1, read on the forward strand.
CATCGACTTCCGCCGCGTGAAGGACGAATGCTCCGCGACAGTGCGTGAGATCGAATACGATCCCAACCGCAGCGCGCGTATCGCCTTGCTCGAATACGAAGATGGTGTCAAAAGCTATATCATCTGCCCCGTCGGCCTGAATGTCGGCGACGTCGTGAGAAGCGGCGAGAAGGCTGATTTCAAGCCTGGTCACGTCCATTGCCTGAAGGATATTCCGGATGGTCTGAACGTCCATTGCATCGAGCTGTATCCCGGACAGGGCGCCTGCATCGCGCGTGCGGCCGGCCAGACGGCGATTGTCCGTGCTAAGGAAGGCAACTACGTGCAGGTCAAGATGCCGAGCGGCGAAGTCCGTCTGATCCATGGCAACTGCCGTGCGACGATCGGGCAGGTCGGCAACCTCGACCACAACAGCATCAGCCTGGGCAAGGCTGGCAAGAAGCGCTATCTTGGCTTCCGCCCGCATGTCCGCGGTGTTGTCCAGAACCCTGTTGACCACCCCATGGGCGGTGGTGAAGGCCGTGCGAGCGGTGGCCATGCGAAGTCCCCGTGGGGCCAGCTGGCGAAAGGCTATCGTACCCGCAAGCCGAAGAAAGCATCTGACAAGTTCATCATTCAGCGGAGGAAGAAGTAATGTCATCACGTTCAATCAAGAAAGGGCCGTTTGTTGATGAACACCTTAAGAAAAAGGTGGAAGCCTTGAACGCGAAGAACGAGAAGGCTCCGATCAAGACCTGGTCCCGTCGTTCCATGATCATGCCCGACTTTGTCGGCCACACCTTCGCCGTCCATAACGGCAAAGTGTTCAACAACGTGTTCGTGACGGAAAACATGGTCGGCCATCGCCTTGGCGAGTTCAGCGCGACGCGTACGTTCCGCGGCCACGGTGCCATCTCCGGCAAGTAATCAACGAGCAGGACAGAATCTTGATGGCGCGGTTATGAAAATCGCGCCGCCAAGATGCGAAAAAACGGTTTCAGTGCTACAGTATATGCTGTAGGCATTGGAACCGTTTTTTTGTTTTAGTCATATAGCATAGGAAAAGTGGCATTATGGAAATCAGACGCGGGCTACCATCGGATTACGACGTCATGCTGAACCATGTCGTCCAGAGCTTTAGGGAAAACAACCCTTGTCATTTGCGCTTTGAGCATTTGTTTCCGGATGTGATCAGCGCGTCGCCCGAAACGATGGGATACTGGCGGTTTGCGTTCATCGATGGCGAGATGGCGGCGGGCATTGAACTGATTCCACGTCAAATGAAGATCGGCGATGCGGAATTCACCAGCGGCGGCATCGGCAACGTCCATTGCTGGCAGAAATTCCGCAAGTCCGGTTGTTTCAGCGCATTGCTGAACCGTATCATCGAAGACATGAACCAGGAGGGCTGGGGGCTTGGGCTGCTTGGAGGCGACCGCACACGATACGGTAATTACGGATGGGAACCGGCCGGCGTGGCGCGACGGATGAACCTGTCGTCGCATATTGTTCGTTTTGAGGACCTTGGCCCCGCGCCATCCGTGACGGCATTCCGCGACTACAGGGGCGATGACGAAGACGCGAAGAAGATGTGGCAGGCCCACATGGAGAAGAATGTGCGCTGCACACGGCCGACGCTTGAGAAGTTCAAATTGGCGTTGGCGCGTCCAGGTTCGGTGACCTACATCAATGAAACGGCGGAAGAGGGCTTCGCTTATGCGACTGTCCGTGGCGGCAACATCACGGAATACGCGGGAGCGACGGCCGCCGTGGAGCGCATCCTCCGCTATCTTCTGAAGAGTGGCGGATGGGGCGTTGAAGTGCCGCCAGTCTCCTGTTCAGGCCCGACGGAGGAGATGTTCCTCCGCTATGCGTCCGGCTACGGTATCAACACGACGGCCATGGTCCGCGTGAATTCCATGTGCCGTGTTCTGAACGACTATGCGCCGTGGATCCGCCGTCGTCTGGAGAACTGGACAGGCGAACGCATCATCGAATTGGAGGACGGCGAAAAGGTGTCGATTTTCCGCAAGGGCGAGGCGATGGTCATTTCCGAGACGAACCGCATCGCGAATGTGAAACTGACGCGACGCGAAGTGGCGCGGTTGTTCTTCGGGCCGTTCATGCCCGATCTGGGCTGCCAGCAGGAGGACGACTTCTGGCGGCTGGCCTTCCCGCTGCCGTTGTTCTGGGCTGGACCGGACCATGTTTGAGCGTTTGCAACTTGCATCATGACAACTCTTTCCATCCGTCCCGTTTCCATTCTCACGCATGATGGCCGCCAATGGCTGGACATCCATGGGGAGGCGCCTTGTGTCATTCATGGTCGTCTGCGCGCCATCCGGTTGCCGGATCAGACAGTACTGGATGAGACGCCGGTCGCATTGGATTCCGGCCGCTTCCACCAGCGGGCCTTTATGCGTGCCCCGACGGAAGACATCGCGCATGTCCGTTGGGAGTTTTTGGATGCCAAAGGAAATCATCTGTGGCATGATGAAGGCGCATGGCCCAAGCCGCGCCATTGGACCATCCATATCGTGATTTCATCTCATACCGATATCGGCCTCCACAATTCGCAGTACATCCAGCGGTACAATGCCTCCCGTTTCATTGACGAAGCCGCCAGACTCTGCGATAAAACAGCGGCAAAAGACGAAGCCGTCCGTTACTGCTATTGCATGGAAGGCGATTGGTTCTGGGAGAACTACGGCATGGATCGCGGCAAGGAGGCCGCGCAACGGATTGTGCGGGACTACATCGACAAGGGGCTGATGGGCGTCTTCGCCGGACATAGTGGAAATGTATTCCAGACATTTGGGCAAGAGGAACTTCGGCGGATTGCCACAATTCGCGAAAAGCTCTCCCGTGAATGGGGCATTCATTGCTCCACCATGACGATGATCGACATGAACGGCATGCCATGGGCGATGGTCAAGCCGTTTGCCGAAGCCGGCTACCGCAACATTCTCTTTGCGCCGAACCATTGGAATCCGCTTCCTTCGACCGTCTGGCTGCGCGATGGCAATGTCGGTGCCTTTGAATGGAATCCGGAGGCCTCCGGCGGCGGAGCAAGAATCGACATGCGGCTCGGTTCCGCCTTGCCGCGCGTTTTCTGGTGGGAGGATCCGGAAGGGAAAAAACGTCTGTTAGTCTCTTCTGGAGGAAATTACAATCACGGCGGCTGGATTTTCGGATTGGAGCATCAATGGGCCGGCGCTTCGCATATTCTCTCATGCATGACCTGCGCCATGGCGGCGAACCTGCCTGAATTGGAAGCGGCCGTTCCATACGACACGTGGATTGTTCCAAACTATGGCGATGACGAGGAGCCAAACAGCATGCTCATCACGCAGCTGGATGTCTGGAACAAGGCGTATGCGTGGCCGCGTTTTCAGACGGTCGGCGATCCGGACGCTCCGTTCGAAGAGCTGCGGAGTCGTTGGGGCGACCGTATTCCCGTCGTGCGGGGCGACATAACAGGCGGATGGTGGCAGCTCGCCGTCAGCGCGGCGGATGTGCTGTCGCGCAAATTCGAAGCGGACCGACGGTTGCCGGAGGCGGAATCACTTTGCCGTCTGGCAGTTGCGAAGCAGCGGGAGTTCATGTATCCGGCCGAAGCGTTCGAACGCGCATGGGATGCGCTGATCTGCAACGATGAACATTCCTACGGCTGCAGCGGCTATCAGGGGAGGCGTGTCTTCGAAACATGGCTGCAGCATTACGCATGGATCGGCAGGGCGCTCAATACCGCGAAAAAACAAGCGGAACGTGCATTGTCCGTCCTATCCGCAGATGGTGCTGCAAGCGATCTATTCATCTTCAATGCAACGCCTTATCCTCGAACAGAACTCGCTGAGCTGCCTGATGGCGGCGCCATGTTGGTTGAAAATCTTCCACCGTTCTCCGGACGGCATGTCCATCGGGCGGATTTCAAGCCAGTGAGTGCGGTGGCATCCATTCAGAGCGATCCTCCCATGCTCGACACGGCGTATTTCCGTGTCAAGTTCGCGGCGGGCGGTGGAATCGCCTCGCTCTTCGACAAGACGCTCAATCGTGAACTGCTTGACACGTCGTCTTCATGGGGCGCGGGAACGCTTGTCTATACAAAAGATAATCATGTGAGTTTCTCCACGCCGCCGCAGGCCAGTTTCACGGTGACGCATGGGGCATTTGGGGGGCGTGTGACCGCCCAGACCGTCTGGCCTGAAAATGGCGCGGCTGTGATGCAGGAATACTTCTTCCCCAACCATGCGAAACGCGTTGAATTCGATCTTCGGCTTGACCATGTCCGCGACATGGTGAACGCCAACCGCTACCATCGTTTCCTCTACGCCGCGTTTCCTGTGAATGTGCCACAGTGCCGCCGTTATGTTCAGGCAAACGGCTGTACGATGGAATATGCGCAGGATGTGACAGGGCATGGCACCGACACCTACATGGCCGCACGTGATTGGGCCTGTGCGGAAAACGACTCATGGGGCGTCGCTCTCGCCATGAGGGACAGCCAGTTGATTGAATTCGACCACATTCATCCGGACAAGACAGATGTCGGTGACGCAGGGGAGGGCTCCGCCATGTTTGCCTATCTCGCCAATGACTGGTTGCAGATGCATGTGGCAGGCGGCTCTCATCTGAATTTCCGTTTCCGTTTCGCATTGCTGCCATATGCGGGAAGCCATCAGGAGGCCAATATTGAAGCCGTGACGATGTGCTTCAATTCGCCGCTCTATCTCTTTGATAGGCACAATCATCAAGAGATGGAGGAGCCACATGCGGCATTCGCTCCCGCCTATACGGGACTGATCGATGCCCCATGTGCCATTCATGGTGAAAAGGACGGGCAGCTCTACGTGCTGTGGGGCAAAAGTCCGCTGCCGAATCTTCACCACTATGAAATCCATTGCTCTACGGAGGCTGGTTTCACGCCATCGTCCGCCACGTTGGACGCCACGGTGGAGCCTGGCGAATACTGCGTCGAACGCTTTGAAGAACTTGGACTGGACGCCCATGTCTGTTATTACCATCGCATTCGCGCCGTGGATGTCAATGGAATGGCGGGCCCATTCTCCGGCGAGTTCTCCGCGTGGACGCGTGAGCCGCTCCCGCAAAAATCATGATGGACTATTTGCGCGTAATGAATCACCTAACAGGACAAATCATGATGACCAAACATAGTGTTTCCCTGGCGGACAGGCCCGCTGCCGTGCAGACCACGCGTTTTCTGGCGGAACTCAAGAAGTCGGATTTGTCAAAACTCGATTTGGACGATGTCCGCAAGCAGATGATTGATCATATCCTGAAACTGCTTGGAAACAAATAGTTGAAGCAACAAATGGTCGATACGGGAATTGACGGAATGAATAATGTTTTTCAAAAACTATGGCATGGATATATGTATCGCCCATGGTTTTCATTTTTCATTTTCTTGATTCTCTTGGTTGTTATGGGTGCGACTGCGTTGGGGAGCAATTCAGAACGGAATGATCCATTCGGCAACATGTTCTGTGTAATGGCATTAGTGCAGATCCTAAACATCTTGTTAATGGGAGTTGTTGGACTTATACATGCATGTCGCAAAAGATTGCGACTGATGATTGGGTATTGGGTGGAGGCGTTTATTTTGTTTGTGGTACTTATGTTTTTTCTGGTCGGTTTTTCGTTTGTATTCCGTTAGAAAGTATATATGAATGAAGAAAAATACAAAACAATAAAGTGTGTCTTATTGTACAATTTCATGTTGATATTAAAATAGTAAAGATTGAATAATTCATAGAATAGATAAAAAGTAAAACTGAAAGTAACACCTATGCAACATCAACTATCACGTTTTTTGACATCAGTCGCCGTTGTTTCCCTTTCGCTTGCCGCCAAGGCGGAGCCTAAAATCACGATTGCCCAAGACGGCAAGAGCGACTATTGCATCCGTTTTGACAAGGATGACAAAGATCCGCGTTTTGTAGCCGCCATCAAGGATTTAGGGGATTTTCTGCATGAAATCACTGGCGCGACAATACCGTTCGATGATCAGACGGCTGCGCATAAAATCATCGTCGGCGAGCGTGCGCCAGGTGATGACAAGCCGTTTTCCGGTGTCCGTGAACGGCGCATTAAAAGCGTCGGAAATGACATCTATCTCTATGGAGACGGGCAGTTTGGCACCATCGGCGCGATATATGATTTTCTGGAGAAATTCTGCGGATGCCGTTGGTTCGGCCCATGGGATGGTGATAAATTTGTGCCGAAGAATGCGAATTTAACGCTGAATCCCATTGACTACAGCCACGCCCCGAGCTTCCGCAGCCTTGAATTAGGCTCCTCCTGGGCGTTGGCGAAAGTGCATCCGGGCGTTGCGGATTACATGCGGCGCAATCGTTGTTTTCTGCAGCCGGACTACAGAGGCCCCACTCCGTCATTGGATGGATGGAAATACATCGGGCCGACGACGCATGGCCTTTCCGCCTATTTCCCGCCTGGCGGCCATAAACCCGGCAGTTTTGAGAATCAATGGGCCGGTCCGCATGTGGCGTTGGCTGATAAGGCGTACTTCAAGGATCATCCAGAGTATTTTACCATGGACAAGAACGGCAAGCGTGTGCCGAACCGCCAGCCCTGTTTCAGCCATCCGGATGTCCGTCGCATCTTGACGGAAAATATTGAAACAGTCTTGAAATATGAAAAATACAATGTCGATGAATATGCCATCTTGGATCTTTCCTTCAACGACAGAAGCGGCGGCTTTTGCGAATGCCCCGGTTGTAAAGCACTGGAGGAGAAATACCAAAGCCCCGGTGGCCCGTACTACGATTATTTGATCGAACTTGGCAACAAATTCATCGCCAAATATCCGAAACTTGTCATCCGCATGATCGCCTATCAGCCGTCCATGACCGGTGTGCCGCCGAAAGAAGGCTTCCGTTTTCCTGCGAACATCAGCGTCATCGTCGCCCCGTTGGTGCAGGATTTCTCAAAGCCGCTGTCGCATCCATATAATACAAGTTTCCGTAAGGAATTCACGGAATGGGGGCATATCGCCGACAACATGTGGTGGTGGAGCTATCCGGTTCTCTATCCGCACGGAATTCGCGCATATGCTCTGTTCCCAGGTGTTTACCGCAATGCGGAGAACATCAGATTCGCATACAGCGTCGGAACTCGCTATATCATCAGCGAAATGGGCGGCAGCGTGATCCACAACTGCGCCTTCAAGCAACTCAATGATTATCTGGAAGTGAGACTTGCCGACGATGTGAATGATTCCGTCGATCGGATTGTCCAGGAATACTGCGACTATTGCTATGGAGCCGCTTCCGACCTCATGGTCAAATACTTGCGTGAAACCCATGCCGAGTCCGTGAAAGATCCGAATTATTTCATCTATTATGATGACCCACGGTCGATGCGCAGTCTTCATTCTCCTGCAAATCTTCTGCGTTGGCAAGGCTATTTCAATGAAATGGAACGGCTTATTGGAAATGATACATATAGATTACTACAGCTTGGTCGGGCGCGCATCAATCTTGATGCGCTGACATTGTTGCAATGGAGTCGGATCCGCGAGGAACGTCCAGAGTTTGCGACATTGGAAAATCTTGAAGCGACCAATAAGCGTTATGCAGCCGAAGTCGAGGCCGACAGTGAGAACGTGTGGGGCAGTCAATTCCATGATAAATATGCTCAGGGGTGGGAAAAGCGCCTCTTCATCGGAACTGGTCTTGCGGCGTTCTGCGGCGAACGCAAAGTCGCTCCGATTCCGGAGGAACTTGTGCAAAAGTATGGAAAGGAAAATGTCACTCCCATTCGTCTTGATGCGCGGACGGGCGCTCCCAAACGTCTGGACGAACCGGACGCGGCCAGCGGCGTCGCCGTGGAAGTGCAGATCGTCGATGCCCAATTCGGTTATATGCCGTGCATTATGCAAAAGATGCCGGATGGTTCATTCAAGCGGAACATCCCGTCGTTCATACCGTTCAAATCAAGCCCATTGGTCAAGACGAACCTTCCTGTTTTCAAAGCCGCGAATGGATACAAACCATATTTCATCGACACGATCAAATTGGGGGCGGCGCACACGGTGGTCGTGAGCGGTATTGATACGAAGGTGCAGTTCTACATCGCCGCTGCGTTTGATCCAGACCATCCGGACCAGCAATACGACCTGTATATTTCTGTCAAATTCCTTGAAGATGACAGAGTTTTGATTGACAGGATGTACGTTTGTAAAATTAGTGGTTAGTGGTTAGTGGCTAGTGGCTAGTGGCTAGTGGCTAGTGGCTAGTGGCTAGTGGCTAGTGGCTAGTGGCTAGTGGCTAGTGGCTAGTGGCTAGTGGCTAGTGGTTAGTCATTAGTCATTAGTCATTAGTCATTAGTCATTAGTCATTAGTCATTAATTTATTGGAGTTTTATATGGGCAAATACGGCAAAGGCGATACAAGCTGGTTTACGCATGACCGCTTCGGCATGTTCATCGTCTGGGGGCTTTATTCCATGGCGGCGCGCCATGAATGGGTCCGCAATTTCGAGCAGATGTCCGACGATGAATACCAGAAATATTTCGACCTGTTCAATCCGGATATGTTCAATCCAAAGGAATGGGCCAAGGCCGCCAAGGCGGCCGGCATGACGTATTTCGTCATCACGACGAAGCACCATGAGGGCTTCTGCCTGTGGGATAGCAAATGGACGGACTACAAGGCCCCCAACACGCCGATTGGCAAAGACTTGCTACGGGAAGTCGTGGACGCGTTCCGCGCGGAGGGCCTCCATGTCGGTTTCTACTATTCGCTGATCGACTGGCATCATCCGGACTTCACGCTGGATCGCGTCCATCCCATGCGCAACCGCGCGAAGCCGGAGGAGTTCAACAAAGGCCGCAACATGAAGCGATATGCCAAATACATTCGCGACCAAGTGACGGAGCTGCTGACGAACTATGGCAAAGTCGATATCATCTGGTTCGATTTCAGCTATCCGGGCGAAAATGGCAAAGGACGCGACGACTGGGAGTCCGAGAAACTCGTGAAACTCGTCCGCAAGCTTCAGCCAGATATCATGATCAATAATCGCCTTGATCTTCCTGGTGCGGAGGATTTTGTGACGCCGGAACAGTATACTCCCGACAAGGGGATGACCGATAAATACGGCAATCCCGTTGTCTGGGAGGCGTGCCATACGTTTTCCGGTTCATGGGGCTACCATCGCGATGAAGCGTCATGGAAATCGACGAAAATGTGCGTCGAGATGCTGATCAACCATGTGTCGCGCGGCGGCAACCTGCTGATGAATGTCGGCCCGACATCCCGCGGCTACATCGACCAGCGGGCGATGGATTGTCTGGATGCATACGCTTTCTGGATGAAATACAATGCGCGGTCCATTTACGGCTGCGGACAGGCCCCCGCGGAATTCGTCGCGCCGAGCGACTGTCGCTACACGTACAATGCGGAGACGAAGCGTCTTTATCTGCATTTCTTCAGCTGGCCGTTCAAACATATCCATCTGCCCGGATTGGCGGACAAAGTGAAATATGCGCAGCTGCTCTGCGACGGCAGCGAAATCAAATTCCGCACAAGCGGCAGCGCCGTTCACACGGCGCTGAACAGCATATCGCCAGAGAACGCGTTGACGTTGGAACTGCCCGTCGTCTTGCCGCAGTCCGCCGGCGAAGTGCCTGTGATTGAACTGTTCCTAAAATAAGTCGTCCATTTCCATGTGATAATCATGAACCACGAGCATGCTTGCCTGCGGCGGTGCTCATGGTTCATGGCTGAAGATGGAGTGGAATTTCGTGAAGTGGGCGGACTTGTCCGCCGCCGTTCCTTTGAAGACGTTGACGGTGGATTGCACGGTGTTTATGGCGGGACGGCAGGCGACGACACCGTAGTTGAGGCCGTCGCCGGAGAAACATTCGACGGCGGTCGTATCCATGAAGAGGATGAGATGGAAGCGGTTGTTGTCGGTTGGCCAATTCAAAACGGCTTTTCCGATGGTAAGTTTCTGCGTAGACGCATCATAGCGGATGTCGATGCCGCGGAAGACACCGCCGATGACGGCGTCATTTGAAAGATTAGAGGCCGTGATGTCGCAACGGAAGGAGACGGCGTCGGGCAGTTTGATGGAGGAGGCATCGAATGGAATATGGAGGACGAGCGGGCCGTCGTTGACGGGCGGCATCAACGGAACATGCGCAAGGCGAGGGCCTTGCGATGTTTGGATGAGTTTCAGTTCCTGCGGAATCGTCATGCCTTGACTGAAATTCATGTCCGACGGCGTGGCGGCCTGCATCCAGTAGATTTGGATGCGACGGCCATGCGGCTCGTTGTTGAATGTCTGCGAGGCATAGAGATTGCGGCCACGATGGCCTGGAAGCGGCGGCGTTTCAGGCGTGAATGTGACGCCGTCGAATTTTCCCACGGCGTATTCGCCGTTGCCGCCATAGACGATCCAACGTGTCTCTGGCGTTCCTTCTAGTTGCAGTTCAAATATTTCCGGACATTCATAAAGAATTCCGCCTTGGATGACGGATCGTTTCGTCCATTCCTTCAAGTTTTTGGAGCCCCAGATTTCGACGGTGTGGGTGTTGTTTGGACGCGAGACGTAGAGGGCCATGATCCATGACTGTGTCGGCTCATGCCAGATGACTTTCGGGTCGCGGTTGCCGGATGTCTGATTGGGCAGGACGGGATTGCCGCTGTATTTCGTGAATGTCCTGCCGTCGAGACTGTAGGCAATGCATTGGACGGCCGGATTGCCCGCCGCCGTGTAAATGAGAACGAGCGGGGCGATGCCATCCTTCCCGAAACCGCTGGTATTATTCGTATCGACGACGGCGCTGCCGCTGAACATTGGGCCGAGCGGATCGGGCGAGAGGGCGTCTGGCAATTCCATCCAATGGAACAGGTCTTCGCTGACGGCATGGCCCCAATGCATGTTGCCCCAATTGACGCCGTAAGGATTGTGCTGGAAGAACATATGATATTCGCTGTTGTAGAAGACAAGGCCGTTTGGATCGTTGTTCCAACCGCGATAAGGCGTGAAATGAATCAGCGGACGGAGCGATTCGCCGTATGGATTGTCGTCTTCTGGTGGATTGTCGGCGAAAACGAATGATTCGGTGAGTTGCGAATCAGGCGGTATGCGGTCGATGACGAATTTCAGTGTTTTACCGACATGCGCGGACACGTCCATGGCGGGGCGCCACGTCGGCTTGTCTGTCAATTTCACGGAGATGGAATGGAGCAGGGCGTCGCCGTCGCGGATGGTTAGCTTCGTGTCCCGTTCCGTGTTGGAGACGGGCAGAAGGAGCCATGGTTTCGTGACAACCAATTCAAATGCAACGTTGTAACGTGGGAGACGTGGCTTTTCATCCGTGGCGACGATGTGATCGACGTTGATGTGCCCCCAGCCGCCACGATGGCCATCGACGATTTCAATGCGAATGCGTTTGCCTTTCAATTCATGGACATCCCAAAAATCAGGGCGGAGCGCCTCGCTTCCACCTGGCTTAATGTTTGGGCCGCAAGCGGTTCGGGCAACGGTGAAGACGTTTGGCTCCATTTCCGCCAACAGATCCATGCGAGTATCGTCCCATCCGCCGCCGCCAATCAGAAAGCGGATGTAGGAATGATTGAGCGTGAAGACAGGGGAGGTAAGCTTGCCGACGGAGCCGTCGCCGCCATGATAGCTGTTGACAAGGGCATGGCCTTGATATTCAGAGACATGCATTTGGCCTGGAAGCGTGCCGCGGGCAGGCTTGTCACCAAAGGCCGTGCCTTCCACATGCCAATCGCCGTAGTCGTCGCCTTCAAAAGCCGCGATGAGAAGGTCTTCAGCATGCAAAGAAACAATGAATGCGAGAAAGAGGAGGGCTGTGGTTTTCATGGGAAGGTGGTGGTTCGTGGTGGCTTGTAACGGATTGAAGATTTTATAATATACCGTGGAGAAGTAAAAATGAAGGGATAATGGCGGATTAAAGGGAGAAAAGGTTTGAAGTGTTTGTTTGCAATACTGTTCATCATGTTATATTATTGTAAAGAGAACAACCATCCATAGAGCAGAAAATAGCAGGCTTCCTGCAAGCCAGCGAGAAAAATCATGACAGACAAACTGGTATTCAAGCCTTGGGGCGGGACGATGACGGCCCGCGAGCGTTTCAACGCCCAGATGAATTTCAAGCCGTTCGACCGTTGCTTCAACATGGAATTCGGCTATTGGGATGAGAATTTCCATCAATGGAAGATGTTTGTCGACAACAATATCCATAACAACTGGGAGGCGGACCGCTTCTTCGCTTTCGATCCGTATGCGGGCATCGGCGGCACCGTCTGGATGCATCCGGGCTTCCCGACGGACAAATGGGTGGAGAACGGCCATACCTACATGCACAATGGCGACGGCGTCATGTGCGAAGTGCTCGCGAGCGGCGATTCGACGATTCCGCATTACATCAAATCGTCCGTCACGACGCCTGATGACTGGAAACGTGTGAAAGAAGAGCGCTTCCGCCGCGATGATCCTGTGCGCAAAATCGACATCGAGGCGTTGAAGAAACGCCATCCGGTGGGACCTGCGCGAACCTATCCTCTGGGTGTCAGCGTCGGCTCCATGATCGGAAAAATCCGCGACATGCTGACGATGGAAGGTCTTGCGTACGCGACATTTGACTATCCGGAGATGGTAGAGGACATGGTGGAGACCTGCTGCGTTCTCGTGGAGGATTTTCTGGACCAAGTGCTGCCGCATTTTGATTTCGACTACGCGTCGTCATGGGAGGACATCTGCTTCAAGAACGGTCCGCTGATCACGCTGGATTTCTTCGACGAAGTGGTCGTCCCGCGGTATTGCCGCATCAACAAGAAGCTGAAGGAGCACGGCATCAACCTGTGGTGGTGCGACTGCGACGGCGATGTCCGCCCGTTGCTGCACGGCTTCCTGAAAGGCGGCATCAACTGCCTGTTCCCGTATGAAGTGATGGGATGCACGCATCCGGGCAAACTTCTGGATGAATACCATGGCGAGTTGCACATCATGGGCGGTTTCGACAAGATGCAGCTTGGCGCGGGCCGCAAGGCGATCAAAGACTACATGGAGACGTTGGTTCCGTATGTTGAACGCGGCGGATTCATTCCGTTCTGCGACCATCGCTGCCCGCCGAACGTGAAGGAAGACGATTATCTGTATTATCTGGATTTGAAGCGTCAGATGTTTGGCGGTGGATTCTGATATCATATTGATTTGCACATAAAAACAACGAACAAAGGAGTTCCCAAGATGACTGATTTTGCAAAGTTGAAGGCATCCATCCTGAAGGGCAAGAAGAACGACACGGTGGCGATCGTCCAGGCGGCCATTGACGCAGGCGAAAGCGCGAGCGAACTGATCGACAAAGGCATGATTCCCGCCATGCGCGAAATCGGCGACAAGTTCTCCGCCGGAGACGCTTACGTTCCCGAACTGCTGGTCGCGGCCCGCGCGATGAACAGCGGATTGGCGTTGATCGAACCGATTTTGGCGGCGAGCGGCCGCCAGCCGAAGGGCGTCATCTGCATCGGCACGGTGAAAGGCGATCTGCATGACATCGGCAAGAATCTGGTCGCCATCATGTTGCGCGGCGCGGACTACAAAGTCATCGATCTCGGCGTCAACTGCGACATCGCGAAATTTGACGAAGGCGTCGCGCAAGGCGCGACGATCGTGGCGTGCAGCGCGCTGTTGACGACGACGATGCCGTACATGAAGGAAATCGTCGAGCATTACAAAGGGACCGGAATCAAGGTGATTGTCGGCGGCGCGGCCGTCTCTCGCGAGTTTGCGGAAAGCATTGGAGCGGATGGCTTCAGCTCTGACGCGAACGAAGCCGTGAAACTTGTGGACAGCCTCATGGCGTAATGCTGAATGATTAAGAGGTTGGAAAAAGGTTGACGCAAAAGGACGGAATGATGACGAGCCACAATTATTTCACGGCGGCATGCATGATTCTGACTTTTGCGTTCAGCCTGTGGCGCGGCGAACCGCGCCATCTATGGTTGTCGGCCGGTTTCTTCGCTTCCTGTATCGGCGACTTGTTTTTGGCGAACAGGCATGGCCGGCTGAGTTTTTTCATTGGCGGCGTGGCGGCGTTTTCCGTGGCGCATATCATGTTTTTCCTGTATGCGTGGCAATATGGCCACCATACGAATTGGCTGATAGGCGGCGTGGCGTTCGCCTTGCTTTGCGCATGGCCGGCGATACCGACCGTCTTGCGCGTCGGCTGGCAGATCGGCGTGGCCGTGAGTTTTTACACGGCGTTTTCATGCGCGACATTGGCGTCGGTCAGCGGCATGAAAGCCCCATGGCCGCAGAAAGGACTGTTTCTGCTGGGGGTGCTGCTTCTGATTTTTTCCGACGCGATGATCGCCCAGAGCAATTTTCTCGGCATGAAGCGCAGCGGAAAACTGATTATTCCGACATATGTCGCGTCGCATGTCTGCATGCTGGCGTCATGGGCCGTCTGCATGGTGCGCGGATTGTTTGCCAAGATGGGCTGATAGAACGGCATAAGAGACATAAGGGACAGAAACGACAGAAGCGACAGCCGATTGGGGATGCCGTTTGTCTTTGTGCCCCCTGCTGAATACTGGAAAAATCGGGCTTTTACACTATATTAAATTAAAAGTGCGAATAATTAGTTTGGCGAATTATTTTGAAAAAGGACGTCATGAACCAAAAGAAAAGCAAATCGGAAGACTGCTGGCAGCTGATGCACAAGATCATCTTCGTGCTGCAGAACGCCTGCGTTATTCCAAAGGGATCATGTCTACATCGCATCACGTTTGCGCAACTGCGCGTTTTGGACATTGTCTGCCGCCATCATCCGGAAGGCTTGATGCTGAAGGACATCACACATGAACTGAACCAGACGGCTGCGACAACGTCGGTGGCCATCGACACGCTGGTGAAGAACGGTTTTGTCGTGCGTGAGCAGGCGGAGCATGACCGCCGGGCGGTGGCCATCCGGCTGACGCCCGAAGGTCAGCGGATCCGCGATGACAACGCCAAGCGGTTGACAAAGCGCTTTGACGAGGCGTTTGCGTTGCTGTCGGAAGAGGAACGGAAGAATTTTCACACCACGCTCCAGAAGATTTGGGGCACATTCAACAACAATCAAAAGGAAGAAGCATGAAATTGTCGTCTCGAATGATTCGTTTAATGATGGTTGCGGTCTGCGTGTTCGCATTGGCGGCGCAGGCCCAGATGGAGCGTCCGGCGGCCGTGGTCATGGCTCGTCGGGGCACGACCGTGATGGAGGCCGAGACGCGAAGCTACATCGGAAGCGTGCGGCCGGCCGAGACGGTGAACGTCACGGCGAAAGTGAACGGCACGTTGTGGAAGACGGCCTTCCGCGAAGGCGCGATCGTCCTGAAAGGCGATTTGCTGTTTGAAATCGAAGACACGATCTACAAGGCGAAACTGCAGGCCGCGGAAGCCGGCCTGAAGCAGGTCGAAGCTGAATACGACTACGCCGTGAAAGAGTACAACCGCAACAAGACTCTGATCGACAAAAAAGTCATTTCGGACGCGGAGTTCGCCATATATGAGAAGAACCGCGCGTCGCTGGAGGCGAAGATCGCGGAGATGAAAGCGACCATAAAGCTTTGCGAAAACGATCTTTCCTACACGAAAATCTATGCGCCGATCACGGGGCGCATCGGCGAACTGGTCGTGTCCGTCGGCAACGAAGTCGGCCCGACCACCGGCAAGCTGGCGACGATCGTGCAGTACGATCCGATCAAGATCCGCTTCTCCATGTCCGAAGCGGATTTCTACCGTAACTACAAGGACGGCAAGCTTGTGAACCATACGATGGTTGTGCGCGACGCGTCTGGAAAGGAGCTGGCGGGCGGAATCAAAATCGATTTCTTCGACAACCAAGTCGATGCCGCGACGGATACGGTCATGATCCAGCTGCTCTGCCCGAACGCCGACAACGCCATCGTGCCCGGCGGTTTCGTGAAGATCGATTTCACGCAGAAGTTCGATACGCCGCAGCTTGCGATTCCGACGACGGCCGTCATGAACGAAGGGAAGGATCTTTACGTCTATGTCGTCGGACTGGACAATATCATTGAAAAGCGCATGATCGTGGCGGGCGACCAAGTCGGCGATTTGCAAGTGGTTCTGGAAGGGCTGACGATTGACGAACTGGTCGTCACGGGCGGCGCCCACAAGACGTATCCGGGCGGCAAAGTCGTATTGGCCCAGACGCAGAAGACGGACGCGCCCGCCGCCGAGAGTACCGATAAATAAAGGAGCCGCCACATGTTTTCAACGATATTCATCAAACGGCCGCGTTTCGCGTTCGTCATATCGCTGGTCATCATGCTGGCCGGCGTCGCGAGCTATTTCACACTGCCGGTGGCGGAATACCCGCAGGTGACGCCGCCTGTCATCGTCGTGGGCACGTTCTATCCGGGCGCCTCCGCGCAGGTCATCGCTGACACGGTCGCCGCGCCTCTGGAGACGGCCATCAACGGCGTCGAAGGGTTGACGTATTTTGAATCGAAATCGGACAACTCCGGCAACTACACGCTGACCATCACCTTCGATACAGGCGTCAACGAAGACATGGCCCTGACCAATGTCAACAACGCCGTGAAGATGGCGGAGTCGAATCTGCCGTCGGAAGTCAAGACCAACTTGTTCAGCTACAAGCGGTCGTCGGACATTCTGGGCGTCATCGCGTTGCAGAGCAGCAATCCCGAACACGACTTGATGTACATCTCCAACTACGCGTCCATCAACATCACGGACAACCTGTCGCGTCTGAAAGGCGTCGGCCAGTCCTTTGTGTTTTCCGACCGGACCTATTCCATGCGCGTGTGGCTGGATCCGCTGAAGCTTCGCGGTTTCAACATGAGCATCGGCGAAATCGCCAACGCCATCCAGACGCAGAACGTGCAGGCAGCGGCCGGTTCAGTCGGCACGGATTCGTCCAATCCGTACATGTCGTTCAAAGTCGACACGCAGGGCCGTCTGAAGACGCCGCAGGAATTCCAGAACATCATCGTCCGCACAGGCGCGGACGGACGGCAGATCCTGCTGCGGGACGTGGCCCGCGTGGAGATGGGATCTGAAAAATACACGGGGCAGACGTTGTACAACGGCGGCCCCGCTGCCATCGTCGGCGTGTTCAAGATGAACGACGCCAATGCCTTGACGGTCATGACAAAAGTCCGTGAGGAGATGGACCGCTTGGCGAAAGACTTCCCCGAAGGCATGGAATGGGTCATGGGATACGATTCCACGCGGTTCGTGAAAGTGTCCATGAAGGAAATCGCGATGACGCTGATCATGACGTTCATTCTGGTCGTCGTCATCACCTACGCCTTCCTGCCGAGCTGGCGGGCGACGGTCATTCCGTCGGCGACGATTCCCGTGTCGCTGATCGGCACGTTGCTCTTCCTGAAGATCTTCCACATGAGCATCAACACGCTGTCCATGTTCGCGTTGATTCTCGTCATCGGCTCCGTCGTCGACAACGCCATCTGCGTGACGGAGAACTGCATGCGACTGATCGACGAAGAAGGTCTGTCGCCGTACGACGCGGCGGTCCGCTGCATGAAGGAAATCTCCAACGCGTTGATCGCCAGTACGTTGGTCGTCTTGGCCGTCTACGTCCCGATCGCGTTCTATGGCGGCATGGTCGGCATCATCTACACGCAGTTCGCCGTGACGATGTGCACGGCTTTGGTGCTTTCGACGGTGAACGCGCTGACGCTGTCTCCCGCGTTGTGCGCCATGCTGCTGCGGAAGACGAAACCCGCGTGGGGGCCGTTCAAAATCTTCAACTGGACGGTCAACACGACACGAAACGGCTTTGTTTCCGTTTCCAGCCTGCTGGTCCGCCATGTTTTCGTCACCTTGATCTTGTTCGCGGGAATTCTGGCGGGCAACTTCCTCCTGTACGGCCGCATCGCCCCTGCGTTCCTGCCGTCGGAAGACAAAGGCGCCTTGTTCGCGGAAGTCATCCTGCCGCCTGGCGCGTCGCTGCCGAGAACGTCCGAAGTACTGCATGACATGCTGGATCGTATCAAAGATGTCAAAGGCATCCGCAATTCGCTGTTGATTCCGGGCCAGTCCATGACGGCCGGCAATGGTGAAAACTGCGGTTTCGTCATCTTCGAACTGGATTCATGGGAACTGCGCAAGACGCCGGATCTCCAATTGTCCGCCATCCAGGCGGAAATGACACGCCGTGTCGCGGACATCGCGGATGCGCGAATCATGATTCTCGCGCCGCCGCCGATCAACGGCATGGGCGCCTCCGGCGGTGTGACGTTCGCGTTCCAGGCGAAAGGCGAAAAGACGCCGCAGCAGCTTTCCGCCGCGGCGGAAGAACTGTGCGCGAAGATCATGCAGACGGGCAAGGCCGTCTACGCCTTCTCGTCGTTCGACGCGAACACGCCGATGCTGAACATCGACATCGACCGCGCGAAGGCGGAGGCCCTGAGACTTTCGCCGAGCACGATCTTCTACACGTTGCAGGCCTTCTTCGGCTCCATGTACATCAACGACTTCAACCGCTTCTCCAAGACCTACAAGGTCAACGTCCAAGCTGACTTCCAGTACAGGAAGAATCTGAACTACATGAAACAGATCTACATTCCTTCGTCCACGGGGGCGCAGGTGCCGTTCGACGCCATCGCGACGCTGAACTGGACGCAGGGCTCCCGCCAGGCGGAACGCTTCAACATGTTCCCGTCGGCCAGCATCAACACGCAGTCCGTGCCGTTCTTCTCGTCCGGCCAGATGATGACATTGGTCAGCGACATCATGCATGACTTCGGGCAGGACTACGGCATCAGCTGGACGGGCATGTCCTATCAGGAGAGCCAGAACCAAGGCAAGATCATCTGGATTCTGGGCATGGCTCTGCTGATGGCGTATCTGTTCCTTGTGGCGCAGTATGAGAGCTGGACGCTGCCGATTTCCGTCATCCTGTCCGTCGGGACGGCGACGCTGGGCGGTCTCGTGGCGTTGTTCGTGACGCGCGGCGACATGAACATCTACTGCCAGTTGGGACTGCTGATGTTGATTGGTTTGACGGCGAAATCCGCCATTCTGATGGTCGAATACGCCAAGCAGGAGCGCGAGAGCGGCCTGTCGATCCGCGAAGCGGCCGTCAGAGGCATGCGCATCCGTTTCCGTTCCGTCATGATGACGGCGCTTTCGTTCGTGTTCGGCGTGCTGCCGTTGCTGTACGCGACGGGCGCCGGCGCGGCTTCCCGCCACGCCGTCGGCGTGACGACATTCTGGGGCATGTCCGTGGCGGCCATCGTCGGTATGACCTTTATTCCAGGCCTTTACGTCGTGTTCCAGTACATCGGCGAATTCTTCCTGAATCTATTCCATGGAAAGAAAATCGAATCGAATTAAGTCGGATTGGTTGACATTCCGCAAAATGCATTAATTTAAACCTTGTGTATCAAGGGAGGGATGGCGAAGAACTCCGCCATCCCTTTTGTTTTTCAGGCCAAAATAGGAGAATGACTGATGATGAAGAACAGAGTATTCGGAATGGTCGCGTTTTTCTGCATGTTGGTGGGATGCCTGTGTGTCGCGCAACAGCCGGATGAAAAGATCGACTGGGAAGCCGCTCAGTTGGTGCACCCAGGCGTCCGTTTTGTGAAATTTCAATGGGAGACGCCGCGGGCCACGCCGCTTTCGGCGGAGCAGGTCGAGAAGGTGCATAAGGAGATGATCGAGAAAAAGCGTTCGCAGGAGACCATCGACAACTACAAGGCGGATGTCCGCCCCATGAAAATCTATGTTATGCGCATTGATTTGACAATGAAGGGCTTGACGTTCACGGGAACGGGGCGCGCGGAAGGCTGGGGCGAAAAAATGCCCGACCACGCCAAGCAGATCATTCGCACGCGTCGCCTCCGCACGGCGCAATTCATGAAGGACTGCCGCAAGCCGAAGGAGGAGGGCGGCCGCGGGCTGGACATGATCGTCGCGAACAACAGCGCCCCGTGGTCGCCGTGGGAGTCGCCATACACGCATAAGTTCGGTAATCCCACTGCGTTGAACATCTCCGACGGCGTCATCATCACGGACAATCCGGGCGGGCACAAGGCGATTCTCGTCGTTTACAAGAACGGCAAGATCGACATCGTCGATCATATCGATACGGCGCAGTACGAGGCCGAAGGGCGCACGAAATACGATGACATCTGGTTCGCGCATTCGGGCTTCGGCATCATTCTGAAGAACGGCGAAACGACGCCGCAGACGACGTCAGGCTATGACCGTCCGTTGATGCCGCGCATGACATGCGGTCTGGACAAAGACCGTCATTACATGTATTTAGTGGCGGTGGACGGCCGGATGTTCGGCTGGAGCGAAGGCGCCACAGGCACGGATTTGGTCAGAATCATGCGGGCCGCGGGCGCGTATGACGTGATTGACTTCGACGGCGGCGGTTCCGCGACGCTGTGCTATTGGGACGATGAGAAGAAGGCCCCGCAGACCGTCAACCGCCATGACCGCGTCCCCAATGGCTACTACCGCCCCTGCGGCATGAACATGGGCATCTATATCAAACACGACAACTAATCATATAACAGGAGAAAAACAATGATTCAAGTTTTATGCGATGGCCGTCTGTTCCATTTACAGACGAAGGGCACGTCATACGTCTTTTTCGCGAATCCTTTCAACCGTTTGGAGCACATCTACTACGGCGCGCGGGTGGAGGATCCTACGACCATGCTCATGCGCAATGGTCGTCCGTCTCCTGCGTCGTTCAGCGTGATGCGGCAGGGCGAACCGAGCAACATGGGGCCGGATGTGCTGCCGCAGGAGTATTCAGGCTTTAACAGCGGCGACATGCGCATGGCCGCGTTGACCTTCAAGACGGAAGACGGCGCCGCATGGACGGACGCACGGTTCGTTTCCTATAAAATTACAAAGGAAAAACGCGCGTTGCACGGCCTGCCGAGCTCGTTTGTCGGAACGAAGGACACGGATGTGGCGAATCTGGAAATCACGCTGAAGGACGAAATCGGCGGCGTGGAAGTGACGATGTTGTACAGCGTGTTCGCGGACAACGACGTCATTTCGCGTTCCGTGATTGTGAAGAACGTGTCCGACAAAGTCGTCCGTCTGGAACGCGCCATGAGCGCGCAGGTGGATTTCAGTGGCAAGAGCCATTATGAAATGGTGAACTTCTATGGCAGCTGGAGCCGTGAACGCTATCTGGAACGCACGCCGCTGCGGCATGGCATCCAGGCGACGGGCAGTCTGCGCGGCGCGACGGGCCATGTCCATTCGCCCGCGTTGATTCTTTGCGAACCTAGTGCGACGGAGACCATGGGCGAGACGTTCGCGTTCGTCTTGGAATATAGCGGCAACCATTTCGAAGCGGCGGAAGTCGACCAGTTCGACGGCGTCCGTGTGCAGATCGGCATCCATCCGGGCCTGTTCAGCTGGAAATTGAACGCGGGCGAGAGTTTCGAAACGCCTGAGATGTTCATGACGCGGTCCGGCGAAGGCTTCGGCAAGATGTCGCGCAATCTGCACGATTTCATGCGCTCGCATCTGATCCGCAGCCCGTGGAACGGCAAACGCCGTCCGATTCTCGTGAACAACTGGGAGGCGACGTATTTCAATTTCGACACGCAGAAGATTCTGGACATCGCGAAGATGGGCGCAAAGGTGAACATCGAGATGCTGGTCTTGGACGACGGATGGTTCGGCCATCGCGACAACGACAAATCGTCCCTCGGCGACTGGTACGAATTCAAGAAGAAGATCGGCGACATGAAAGATCTGGCGGACGGCATCCACGCGTTGGGCATGAAGTTCGGCCTGTGGTTCGAGCCCGAAATGATTTCGGAGGACAGCGATCTCTATCGCGCTCATCCGGAATGGGTTCTGTGTGTCCCGAACCGTCCGCGCTGCTATGGCCGCACGCAGCTGATTCTGGACTTCAGCCGTCCGGAAGTCGTTCAGCATCTGTTCGACGTGATGGCGGGGCTGATCGGCCGCGCGGGAATCGACTACATCAAATGGGACATGAACCGCAACATGTCCGACGTGTTCTCCGAAGTGCTGCCTGCCGACCAGCAGGGCGAAGTCGCCCATCGCTACATTCTCGGCGTCTACAAGCTCAACCAGATGCTCATCGACGCCTTCCCGAACCTGCTTATCGAAGGCTGCTCGGGCGGCGGCGGTCGTTTCGACGCGGGCATGATGTACTATCTGCCGCAGATCTGGTGCAGCGACAACACGAACGCTATGGAGCGTCTGATCATCCAGGCGGGCACGTCGTTGCTTTATCCCGTGGCGTCCATGGGCGCGCATGTGAACGCGCAGCATGACCGCGCGCGGTTCATTCCGTTCGAGACGCGCGGCAACGTCGCCATGGCCGGAACGTTCGGCTATGAGCTTGATTTGACGAAACTTGACGAAGAGGAACAGGCGACGGCCATCCGCCTCAACAAGGCCTACCACCGCTATCATGATACAATATCCGAAGGCGACTACTACCGCCTGACGGATATGTTCAAAGTGAACGAAGTGGAGGCGTGGTGCTGCTCAGCGAAGGACAAGAAGCAGGCCGTCCTGACGGTCGTCCGCCGCACGAAATACGGCTACATCAAGCGTGTGCCGCGTTTCACCGTGCCCGGCCTTGATCCCGCGAAGAAATACCGTCTCGTCGACGACGCCGTCGAACCAGAGAAGCAGCAGATCTTCCCCGGCGACGTGCTCATGAACTACGGCATCTGGTGCACGGAACTGGATTTCCGCGACTGCGCGTCCAAGGTGTATCTGTTTGAGATGGTTGACTGAAAAAGAACGGGGCTTCTGGAATTTCCAGAAGCCCCTAATAACCAATTACTTCATCTGCTAGCCACTAACCACTATTACTTGGCTGAAGGATACTTGAAATTCCGCATTGCCGATTTGTCAGTCAATTCGAGTTCCGATATTGCGGCATTCGGCGGCGGTAATGGTGAGCGGTTTGTGATGAAGCTTTTCAGTCCGTGAATCGATAATCCAATTGTTGAGAAAATCGACTTTGGCTCCATTCAGAACTTCAACGATACTGCCGGTGAACTGTGAATTGGAACGGTTGCAATTCTGGATTTTATTGTTGAGAATCCGCAACCGATAAACGCCATTTGTGTAGATGCCGTTGACATGGCTGTCAATGATTTCATTGTCGCTGATATCGATATCGGTAATGATACGGCTGAGCTTCAGAAACTTCGGAGAAGGGGGGACTTCTGTTGCATTGACGACCGTGAATTCACACTTGTCATCCTTTCTGATGGAAGATGACACCGTGACGACGGCGGACTGCCCATCCGCACCAGTCATTTGGATCTTGCGTCCGGGGAAAAGATCTTCGATGAGATTGGCCGCCGTGCTGAAACGTCCTTCACCGATGACTGTTACTGCGTCATCACGCCGCGAGAAGTATTCATCGCCGTTCCGATTCCAGCCTTGGGCATTGTCGATATAGGAGACAACGATTCCAGCTCGTCCTGTCGTAATCTGACCGGCGTTGCGTATCATATCACCGTTGATTTCAAAATCGGCTCCGCTTTCAATGAAGCGATTGCCCAGAACTTTGACGCGGCTGGCGTTGCAGACACCGCGCCCAAAAGCGTTGAAACGATCGTTGGTTGTGATCTGGCATCCGGAAAAAGTGGTTCGCTGCACATGGTTGTTTGAAAAGACAATGTCGTGTCCGCCGACGCAGACCAGCCCCTGGCGGCAATTGTAGATGATGTTGTTGCTGACTACAGCGCGTTCAAGACGCACGACTTCTTCGTGCCCATAATCAATCAACGCAAGTGCGTCGTCCGTGGTATGTGAAATCTGGTTGCCAGAGCAGACGATATCGCTGCTGAACACAAAATGGAGACCGTCACGCATGGTTCGCTCAATTCGGCAGTTGACAACCCATATATGACGGCAACCATTGATGGCGATTCCCATGAAAGGGGAGCCGAGAATATGAACGCTATCCACACGGATGTTGTTTCCAGTTGTGATATATAGCGGATGCTGATCATTGGTCTGCTGATGCGAAGGCATTTCCTTGTATGTCAGAATGCCGCCACGAATGGTCAGATTGTCGCAATGGTCAAAATGAAAGGAGCCTTTTTGCTCACGGTTCAGCAACGTGGCTCCGGAAAAATCAATCATTGAATTTTTCAATCCTTTGATTTTCAGTAATCCGGAGAAAACGTACTTGCCATTTCCAAAAGAAAGAACGCCTCCATCTTGCTGGAGAGCATTAAAGGCTTTGACAATTGCGGTCGTGTCGTCAGACACACCGTCTCCCTTCGCGCCAAATGAACGAATATCCCATTCCGCAGCACGCAAGCTGACGCCGATACACAATGCAGCAAATAATAAAACACTTTGGAATCTATGGCGGAATTGGAGCATTTTCATTTGGCCTCCATTCTGTTTCGTTGAATATCCAGACAGGGCATATGTCTTGTGTTTTGCATGGTGCTAAAATGTGCTGGATTAGGCAATAACTATTTGGTAGAAAGATACTTGATGCTCCTGAGCCAGTAGGTCATTTGCGTGCCGCGTGGATTGCAGCCGAAGCGGAGGAACTTTACGGTGGCGTCGGCAGGAATGGCTCCGTCGAACATGATGCGGCGGACCTCCCATGTGGTCAGCGGATGCTGGTAGGGGACGTTGATGACGCGAACCGACTGGTTGTCGGGCGTCGTGTAGGCGACCATGATGTATGCGTAGTTCATGTCGTTCTCGACTTTGTTCTGCGTCGTTTTTACTTCGAACTGAATGCCTTGCACGTCTTTGAAAGACTCTTCCGGCTGTTTGAGCGTGTGGACGGGATAGAACCAGCGGTCCACATGATTGTTCCATGCGACATCGAAGCGCAGGGCGTTTTCCGCTTCGTCGAAGGCGCATTGATAGGAGGTCGCGGAGGTGTTTTGCTCCCAGTCCGAAGGCTTCATCCAATCCATGGGAATCTGATGGCAGTTCTGGAGGAAAAGGCCGATGAGATGGACGGGAATGTCCAGTTTTGACGTCTTTTTACCATTGAATACGCCTGAAAAGACAATATGGCCTTCAAAGACGCCGTCAGGGAGACGTGGCTTGAAGACGGTTTCAAATTCAATTTTGGACATCGGTGGAATCGTGACGCTTTGCGGGATGCCGCTGAATTCGCCGCCTTCGGCGTTGATGGTTCCTGTCTTAGTGGTATTTTCAAGATTCCAGACGATGACTTTCAGGCGGCCACCGTCCGTGCGCGGCATTTCGGCGACGGCTTTCTGTCCAGTGATGACGAAATCATCGTCGTTGAGTTCCGCGCGGAAAATGACTGTAAGATCTTCATCCGCAGGTTGATTGAGATGGCGGTCGATTTCGCCTGCGGGAATGGGCTTGATATCCGCCGTGAGGCCATGGATTCCGCTGAGATAGGCGGGATAGCGATCCGCCGTGAGGGTGATTTGACCGTTGGTGGCGTTGACGGCGGAAGGCGTTCCGAGCATGTCCGTGACCGTGTAGCCGCCGTCCGCGATCTTCAGCGTGAATGTTTCGGGCGCTTTCGGGTTGTCATAGGAATCGACGTATGAAAGTTGCCAGAAAACAAGCACTTGCGATTTGTCCGGCCGTTCGAAGAGGACGGTCTTGAGGCCGTCTTTCAGCTTGATTTCGCCGAGAAGCTTCGCATCGACCAGATGGGCCATCATGGTGGACATGGCGGCGTAGGCGGGTTTGACGGAGCCGTCGCGGCGCATGGTTCCCCAGTCCTTGGCGCCTGCCGCTTCGTTGTACGGCGGAAAGACGAAGAAATAGTTGCGGGCGACGCCCTGCATCATGTGGTAGATCTGCGATTTCGGATAGAACTCCGCATGGAGCATCTCCTGTGCGGGCGAATGGGCCTTGATGCCTTTCATGACGCCGTCTTCGGCGGAATGGCCTTCCAGATTGGTGCCGCATTCGGTCATCCAGATGGCGCGGTTCGGGATGCCGTTGTCGGCCAGGAATTTGCGCAATTCTGAATCGATGCCGGCGTAGTTCGCTGGCGCCGCATAGGTATGGTAGTTCATGATATCCGTGTATTTGGCTGTGTCGTTGAGATACATGGCGCGGTGGTAGGCGGTGAAGACGCCTGCGCAGGCGGCGCCTGGGGCGGCGATGATGTCCGGCTTGCCCGCCTTGAAGCCAAGGCAGGCGGCCTTCATGGCGGCGGTGTAGTCCCAAACGGGAGCTCTTGAGAAGCCGATGTCCTGTTCGTTCCAGAACTCCCAGTCACCCATGCGGTCGCCGAAATCCTTTGCGAGCTGTTTACAGGATGTGAAGACACCCGCCAGATCACGCGGAATGCCCAGTGGTGTGTCCAACCAGCCGGGCGCATCATGGAACATGCCTGATATGAGGATATTGCGTTCTTTCAGCAGATCCGCGTTCTCCATGAAGATACCGTATTTGAATTCGTCGCGTACGGCATTGACGGCACCCCACGACAGCCGTTCGCGGACATGCGGGAAGCCTGCCCAGGCGATGAGATCGGAGACAAGGCGGTATGTGTCGCCGTCATACCAGCGGCAGTCGAACGCGCCGCGGATGGCCAGCCAGCTCTGGGCGGAATCGACGGCGAAGAACGAATCGTGCGGATATTTCCGCGTCGAGGGATGCGGGACGATGGTGAAGTTGAAGGACGGCACGGTCTTGCCGTCCGTATTCGTCGTATTGACGATGTAGTAGCCGTTCGGCAGGGCGGGAAACGTCAGCGGTTCCGTGCCGTCATGCGGCCAGTCGCCGCTTTGGAGCGTCTTGCCATGCCAGTCCAGAAGTGTGTAAGTCAGGCCATTGACGGCAGTTGTCATTTGCAGGACTGGCTTGTCGCCTTGGAAGAAAACGTTGCCGGGGGCGTCCGTCACGATGGCGGGATCTAGCTGGGGGGCTGTGGGCGTGCCGTTGAAATGGATGTTTTTCATCAGGAATGCGATCTGGAGGTTCTTGGGGTTGAGGCCGAGCTGGATTTTGGCGATTTTGGACAAATCCTTCTGCGTCAGGTCGATGGAGACTTTATGCCAGACGTTTGGCTTTTCCGGCGGCGGATATTTGATGGTCTTTCCGTTAATGAAGAGGTTGCCTTCGCGGCAGCCTTGGTAGCCATCCGCCGGTTCGACGATGCGGATTTCAAATTCAAGTGATGTCGCGCCGTTGAGAGTTTCATACCGTCTTATTTCGAAGTACGGATAGACCCATTTGTCAACGGTCGGACTGAACGTGACATCGATTCGGAGGGCCTGTTCCGCTTCATCCTTCGTCATGCGCATGGAGCCGGATGTGTTTGCACGCCAACGGCTTGGCGTGACAAGATCCTGTGGCGACGGAAACTGTGGCGCGGCGGCGCAGGCCATGGCGGCAAGAAGCAGGATTAATGGGCGGTGTTTGGTCATGGTTGCTCCTATTTGTTTTTATGTGAGTCACGTTTATTTCTTGGGGGCGTGGATGAATTGGATGTCGCGGATCCAGTAGGTCAGCTTGTGGCCGACCGGATTGGCGCCGATGCGGATCATCTGGATGTCCTTCCTGTTTGCGACATCTTGAATGACAAGGCGGCGCGTCTCCCATGTGGTCAGTGGCGAAGCGTAGCCGACGCCTCTGTAGCCGCCTGTTTGATTTTCCTTGTGGGGAACGAGCATGAGGAGGGCGGTCTTGAAGTCGTTTTCGACCTTGTCCTGCACGGATTTGACGTCGAACTGGACGGCGAAGACGTCTTCCAGCGACTCCTGCGGCAGTTGCAAAATGTGTTCCGGATAGAACCAGCGATCTTTGGCCGGATCCGTCCATTCCAGATCGAAGCGGAGGGCCTTTTCGGCTTCGTCATAGACGACGGAATAGGAATCCGCCGACGTGTTGCGCCGCCAGGCTTCGGGCTTCATGAGATGGTCCATCATCGTGTATGTGCAGCGCTTCAGGAAGAGGCCGATGAGACGGACGGGCATGACGAAACGGGATGACTTCTTGTCGTTGAAAAGCCCTGTGATGACGAGCTTTGTGTCATAGCTCTTCTCTTCGTGGGTTGGTTTGTAGATTGCATCGAATTCGACTTTGCCCATGGCGGGCAGGGCGATGGTTTCGGGCATGCCGTCCAAAACGCCGCCTTCGACGAGCAGGCGGCCCGTCTTGGGCGTATTGTCCAGATTCCAGACCTGCACTTTTAGGCGGCCCGTCTCGTTTGGCATTTCCGCTAAGGACTTGCGGTTGGCGGATTTGAAATCATCCTTATTGGCATCGACGCGGATGACGACGGTGAGATCTTCGTCCGCCGACGGCGCGTAGGTGATCATCTTTCCGCGCGGGTAGGCGGGCTTCTTCGTGGCGGAAAGACCGCGGAGTCCGTCGATATAGGCGGGCCAACGGGTGGCGTTCAGCGTGGCGGCGCCGTTGGCGGCAGTGACGGTGAAGGGCGTTCCGACCATGTCCGTGGCGGCGTATTCGCCGTCGGCGAGCGGGAGGGTGAACGTCGTGGCGTTGTCCGTCGTGATTTTCAGATTGGAGCCGCGGCTTGTATCGACTTCGGAGACGGCCCAATAGACGAGTGTCTGGGAGCCGTCGGGCTGGTCGAAAAGATAGACTTTCACGTTGTCATTGACGGCGATTTCTCCGGCGAGCTTGGCGGGATTAAGATGGTTTGTCATAGTGGAGATAGCGGCGTAGGAAGGCTTTACCGTTCCGTCACGGCGGAGGATGCCCCAGTCTTTCGTGCCGTTGCGTTCATTGTAGGAGCCGAAGACGAAATAGTAGTTGCGGATGAGGCCGCCCATCATGTGGGCGATCTGCGATTTCGGATAGAATTCGGCTAGAATCATCTCCTGTTCGGGCGAATGCGCCTTCAGGCCTTTCTTGACGCCGTCGCCTGTGGAGTTGCCTTCGAGATTGGTGCCGCATTCGGTGATCCAGACCTCCCAGTCCGAGCGGCCGATGTCGTCGAGAAGCTTGTGGATTTCGTTGTAGAAGGCGGGATAGTTGGCGATGGGGGCGTAGGTGTGGAAATTCGCGAAATCGCTGAATTTGGCGGAATCATTTTCGAACATCGTATAGACGTACGGATTCAGCGGGCCTGCGCAGATGGCGCCGAAGGTGACGGACATGTCCTTCTTGCCGGCCTTGAAGCCGAGATAGGCGGCTTTGAAGGCGGCGGCGTAGTCCCATGCGGATTCTGGGGCGAAGCCGATGTCCTGCTCGTTCCAGAATTCCCAATCGAGCATGCAGTCGCCGAAGACCTCCGCATTGTATTTACAATATGTATATAAGGCGGCGAGATTGGCGGGAAGCTTTTCGATGCGATCTGCCCAATTGGCGGAATCATGGAACATGCCGGAGATGTAGATGCCGCGCTCTTTGCACATTTTGGCGTTGTCGAGATAATGGCCGTATTGGGGCGGTTCGTTCGGCTTCGGCTGCGTCTGATTCCATGAAAGGCGTTCGCGGATATGGACGAGGCCGGCCCATTTGCAGAGATCGGCGGTGAGGCGGTAGGTGTCGCCGTCGTACCATGGGCATTCGAACGTGCCCGGGCGGCTGACCCAGCTGAGGGCGGCGTCCATCGCGAAGAAGGAGTCCTTCGGGAAGACGCGTTTGGCGGGATCGACGATGACCGTGAACGAATAGTCGCGTAGGCTTATATCTGAATCATTGGTCGTTTTTATCATGTAGTAGCCAGGCTTCTGCGGCGGAATGACGAGCGGCTCCTTGCCGTCCGCGGGCCATGCGCCTTGGAGGAGGACGTTGCCATGCCAATCCTCAACGGTGTAGCGGAGGTTCGGAAGGAC
Organism: uncultured bacterium; assembly: GCA_902776645.1. Classification (GTDB taxonomy): domain Bacteria; phylum Verrucomicrobiota; class Lentisphaeria; order Oligosphaerales; family Oligosphaeraceae; genus UBA1407. The sequence goes on from CACYQT010000005.1 coordinate 121,195, forward strand.
GCGGGTGGCCTTGAAGACATGTTCGGAATTTTCAAAGAAGACGGTTGACGGGGCGTCGGTCGTGACGGCGGGCTGGTAAACGCGTTCCATGGGAGTTCCTCCAAAACGGATGTTCTTGACGAAATATGTGTGTTTCAAATACTTGGGATTCATGCTAAGCTGTAATTCATCGGCCGAGTTGAGATCCAGATGCGAAAGGTCGAGCGTGATGGTTTTCCATTGGCCAGGCTCGGCAGGAGTATAGCTGGCCCTGCCGCCCAGCATGAGAAGGCAGGTCACAAAGCCGTTGAAATCCGGCGTGGGGGCGATCTTCATGTCGAACGTCATGGTTTTCGCGCCGTTGAACGTCACGGGAGACTTGACACGGAATTTCGGATAGATCCATTTATCGACGTTCGCTGGAAATGTGACATCAAAGCGAAGGGCCTGCTCCGCTTCGTCAAAGGAGATGGTCATGGAGCCGGACGAATTGGCCGTCCATTTCTTCGGATTCATCAAATCCTCCTGCGACGGGAAGACGGATGGCTGCGCGAAAACGGCGATGGACAGGATGGCCAGCAGGGAGCAGAGCAGTTTCATGTATCCTCCTTGTATTAATGTGGTTGGATGTTATTGGTTATCCGACGGCGGAACGCGCCGTTATCGTCGACGGCGGGGACGCCGTCGTTACCTCCCATTCCTATCGTGGTGGTTCGAGTTTGGCCTGGACGGCGTTCGTGTAGAGGTCGTCGAAGGCCTTCCGTTCCGCCGAACCTTCCGCCAGCGACTGGCGTTTCCATTGCGTGCGGAGAAAGTTGGCGGCGAGAGACGTCCATTGGCCGACATCGATCGTATCGATGCCGAGCAACATGCCGTGAGCACCGTAGGGGAAGACGTGGAGTTCGCACGGGCGGCCGGCCTTGCCCATGACGTCCGCGAACAAAAGGCTGTTCTGATAGGGCACCATCTGGTCGGCGAATGTGCACCAAACGAACGACGGCGGCGTCTTTTCGTTGATGCGATACTGGAGGGAGTATTTGACGTTCAGTTCCGCATATTGGTCGCCGAGGAGGTTTTTGCCTGTATGGACATTGCTCCAGCCTTCCAGTGAGATGACGGGATAGCCCATGATGAGGGCGGTCGGCCATGGATCGACGGCGTCGTATTCGTCTTGATCCGAAGCGTCGATGGCTTCATCTTGCAACGTGCCCAGACATCCGGTCAGATGGCCTCCGGCAGAGAAGCCGCAAGCGGCGATCTGGTCCGGAATGATCTTCCATGCTTCGGCATTGCCGCGGATGATTTTCATGGCGCGGAGGGCGTCCTGCTGCGGTTCCGGATAGCGGTGCGGCTGGCAGCGATAATTGAGCACGAGCGTGTGGAAGCCTAATTCGTTGAAACGACGGGCGATGGCGTAGCCTTCCGTCGATTCGCAGACACAGCCGTAGCCGCCGCCCGGAATGACGAGAATGGCACCGTGCGGGGCGCCGTCGTCAAGCAAATAGGTGGTGATGGACGGCGGGGCCTGCTTCGTGACGATTTGGCGGTTGTTCCAGAGTTTGATGACTTCGTTCATAAATATGCTCTTTTGATGATTATGTTTCTGTTATAAAGTGAAACTGCATTCAAAGGCCAAGGCCTGGGAAGCCGCAGGCGGCAAGGAGTGTTTCATGCAGAAGATATTCGTGTTCAAACGGATACGGATTGACTATGTCGCCGCGGACGATGTGGAAGAATTCCTCCAGCTGACCGGCATAGCGGTCGTTCATGGTTCCGCAATCGACGACGTGGGTGCCCGCCTTGTAGTCTTCCGTATCATATTTCAAGGTAAGGCGCGGCGTGAGATGCCGCGTATAATATTCGTTTCCAGGCGGTTCGATGGGGCAGAGTTCGAAGGTGCCTTTCGTGCCGCAGACGATGAGACGGCGGTGTTTCATGCCGTCGATTTCCTCCACGGAGACGCGAACGGTGGCGGTGGCGACGGGATATTCGAGGACGGCGAGGCCGTTGTCGATGAGGCCGTCGTTTCGCGTCTGCCGCATGAACGGCGTGACCTTGTCCGGCTTGCCTAACATGCTGATGACCAAGTCAATGAGATATCCTGCGAAAATGTACATGGCGCCGCCTTTGAACTGCGCGAGCCAACGGCGGTAGTCCGGATTGTCGCCGTCGTAGCGGCTCATGACGGCGTGGATTTCGAAGATGTCTCCAAGCCATCCTTTCCGGACGATATCCAGACAGAATTTGATGGCGGGATTGTAGCGGTAGATGTAGGCGAGCTGCAACGCCAGATTGCTGTTTTTACAGATGTCGATGAGCTGTCTGAAATCTCCAAGCGACTGCCCCGCAGGCTTGTCCAGATGGATGTGGAGGCCGCGTTTGGCGGCGCGGATGGCGGTGGTGACCAGATCGAAGCCGTCGGTTTCGACGGCGACGGCTTCGAGGCCCGGAACGGCGAACAGCTCCTCTTCGGTCATGAACGGAAGGCCTTTGTAGGCGTTGAGCGAAGAGCGTTTCCGATACCATTCCGGATCGCTTTCGACGACGCCGACGACTTCAAACAGGTCGGGCAGTTTCCGCAGGGCGGCCATTTTGGCCTCTCCGTGGTTGTGTCCGATGCCGAGCTGACCGATTTTGATGCGTTTCATGGTGCTGTTCTATAGTGATGTGGGAATGGGACAGATGGGACAATCATTTTAGTCCCATAAGTCCCAGTGGTCTCAGTAGTCCCAGTAGTCCCAGTAATCCGCGCGACGGCGGGACGCCGTCGTTACAGTCCTTTCTTGCAGTCTTCGACGATCTTCATGAAGCGGCGGCCGTATTCGACATAGTTGTCGTACATCGCCTGGGCCTGCGCGGTCACGGCGCTATCGTGGAAGACAAGCTGCATGTGGGGCTCCATGGAGAAGCCGCCGTCATAGCCGTTCTTGATGAGATCCGCGACGATCTTTTTGACGTCGCCGTCGCCTTCGCCGGGCCATGTGTAGGTGGTCTTCTTCGTTGCGACATCGTAGGTTCCGTCTTTGATATGGACGTAGACGATGTAGTCGCGGACATGTTCGTAGAACTCCCAGCTGGATTCCTGCGGATACGGTTTCGGTTTGGACTTGTCCAACGTGAAGACAGGATTGCCCGTATCGAAGACAAGCTTGAGGCCGGGCACGTTTTCGAGCAGTTTCAACGTGAAAGGCCAGCCCATGCCGCCGTAGTTCATGCAGTTTTCGTGGACGGGCTGGATGCCGTTGTCCAAGAACATCTTGACGAGAATGCGGAGGCGGCGGAAACGTTCCTCCTCCATCTGGTCGTTGGGCTCGCGGTCGTCAAGACGCGCGAAGCTCATGATGCGGATGAGCTTGGTTCCGAGGCGTTTCATACGCGGGATGGCGCGTTCCGTCTCTGCGAGGGACGAATCGAACGGCTCCGTGATTTTCTTGCCCCAGTTGGCGATGGCGGAGCCGAAGCAGTTGATTTTGATGCCTGCGGCGTCCAATGCGTCCGCCGCACGGTCGAACTGGTCCTGCGGGAGGTCGTGGATGTTGACGCCGTCGATGGCGCGGGATTCGATGTTCGTCCAGCCGAGTTCCTTCGTTGCTTTGATCTGGCCGGCGAGATCTTTGGCGGCTTCGTCTGCAAAACCTGTGAAATACATGTGTGGCTCCTTGGGGAAAAGTGGTAGTATAAAGGGATTAGAAGAGATTCAAGGGATAAATGGGGGAAGGGATTCAAGGGAGAGAGCTATTTCTCCAGGCAGGCGTTTTCGGAGGCGAGGCGCTGCTGGAGGAGTTTGACATCGATGTCCGCGCATGCGCAGTTCTGCTCGATGGCGATGGCGGCGGCGTTGCCGGCGGCTTCGCCGAGGCCGAAGCAAGGCGGCATGACGCGGATGGCGGAAAGCACTGGGCGGTCGCAGGAAACGTTGCGGCCGGCGGCGAGCAGATTGTCGATGCCATGCGGCAGCAACATGCGATAGGGGAGGGTGTAGCTCGTCGTCGACGGGATGTAGATGCCGCCGAGGCCGATATGCGTGTCGCGCGAATTGCTGCAGACGAGAATGGTGTCGGGGAAGACTTCGCCGTCGATGAGCGACTGTTCGCGGAGGACGAAATCGCCATGGATGCGGCGCGTTTCGCGGATGCCGGGCATGGTGGCGGTTTCGACGAGGCGGATGTTTTCGCAGCCGCGGACGTATTTGCGGAGGAATTTCAAAATGGCCATGATCTGCTTGCGGCCCGTCAGCATGATGGCGGTCTGCCCTTCCGTGGTGGATCCGTCGACGTCCGGAATGCGGGTGATGTTGCAGCGCCATGTGCCGTCGCAGCTCTTGTAGAGGCCAAGTCGTTTGCGCGGAATGGGATATTCGCCTGCGGCCATGGCGGTTTCGATTTCCGGCGTGTAGCGCATGGACATTTCGCCCTGCGCGGCGCGGCGTTCAAGCAGTTTGGATTCGTCGACGCCTTCGATGGTGAAGAACAGTCCGGCGGCCTGCATTTCGCCAGTCTGGTCGTCGCCTTTGAACATGGGGCAGCCGGCGATGGTGGCGACATCGCCGTCGCCCGTGCAGTCGATGACCTGTTTCGCCTTGATGAACACAACGCCTTCCTTTGCAAGGAAGAAGACGCCTTCCAGACGGGAGCCGTTCTTCTTGACGTCAAGCGACTGGACGCCGTACAGAATATCGACGCCAGCCTCTTCGCACATCTCTTCGGCGACGGTCTTGAACGCCTCCGAATTGAACGGCGTGACGTTGCGGTGGCCTTTCGAATGCCATGACGAATAGGCATCGCCGTTTTCGATGGACATCGGATCGATGGCGCCGCCGGCGGCGATGAGGCGGTTGACGAGTTCGGCGTAGAAGCCTTTGATGATCATCTTCGTGCCGTCCGGATCCGTGCAGGTCATGAACGGGCCGACAAGACCGCTCGTGGCGGTGCCGCCAAGGCACATAAGGCGTTCCGCGAGAACGACCTTCTTGCCGCGTCTGGCGGCGCAGACGGCGGCGGCGAGACCCGCGGGACCGCCGCCGACCACGAGAATGTCGGTGTCTCTTAGAATTGGAACATCACGGTCGAATGTAAAACGGCAGGTTTCCATATTGTCTTCCTTTTATATTGATATTGAAATGTTTGCGTTATTTCATGGCGGCGAGATAGTCGTCGATCCGCTTGTTGACGGGCCATGGATGGTCTTTCGGGCAGCGGGAGATTTCATATTTCAGGCCGTCGTAGAGCTTCATGAGCTTCTCCTGCACCATGCCTGTGGCGGCGAGCACTTTGGAGTTGTCCATGACGCGGTCGAAGAGACGGTCGTATTCGAGCTGCCATCTTGCGCCGTTGGAGAACGGATCCGGATCGATGAGGCGGATGTAGTCCTCCTTGTCGATCCAGACGGAATCGAGATTGCAGATATCCTTATAGTATTCAGCGACTTCGCCCCATGTATGGTGTTCGGCGGTGGCGACGGTGAAGGCTTCGCCGATGGCCTTTTCGTTGAAAAGCAGGCCGGCGATCATGTGGGCGACGTCGCCCGCCCAGCTCATGGTTGCCTGCACGTTTTTGGCCTGTATCGGCAGGACGGTCTTCTTTCCCGCGAAGGCACGGCCGACGGTGTTCGGAGCTTCCTGTGTGACAAGCTGATAGCGCATAAAAGAGTAGGTGATGGCGGGGCGGATGATGGTCCAGTTGCGGCCGCCGATATAGCGGAGGATCTTCTCTCCGCGGCCTTTGTAGACGGAATAGTCGTCGGAGTTCCGCAGGAGGACGCTGTCCGCCGAATCGCAGAGCAGGGGGGAGGATTCGCGGACGGGATGCTCCTTGTTGTCATAGGCGCGGTAGCTGGAGAGATAAATGTAGTGGCCGACGTTTTTCAAGGCGAACGGCACGTAGTAGGGTAGGTCGGCGGTCGGATAGATCATGAAATCGACCATGCCGTCGTAGTTGTTGGAAAGCAACTGCTTGAAGGTCGCCTTGTCCTTCGCGTTGGCCTTGATGTAGCGGAGGTTTGGCTTTTCGCTGGTCATGTCGTCAAGGGAGACGGCGTCGACATCGTAGCCGAGTTCGGCGAGCATCGGCGTCAGATACTGGCCCATGGCGCCGGTCGCCCCTAGAATCAAAACTTTTTTAGCCATCTGTGGTTCCTGTATTGTCTATTAAATTAAAGGATAGATTGGAATACTGTAACCATGCAAAGCAAAATCACAATGTTTTGAAAAAATAAAAGGTCCACAAAGCTTATAGGAAATTGACTTTTTCAATGTGGCGTATAGGTTAAGTGCATATTGATTTTTTGTTAAACAGGAGCGACGACATTTATGAGTATCACAAATCCATTGCTGGTGGCCCTGAAGGAAAAGGGATGCACGGTTGAAGAAACATTGGCGGAGACGCTGATGGGCAACGAGAAGCTCTATGAAAGGCTTTTGCGGAAACTGCCGAACATGCAGTGCGTTGACAAAATGGCCGCTGCCTTGGCCGCAGGCGACGCCACGGCCTGTTTCGAGGCGGGCCATGAAATCAAAGGCGTCTATGCGAGTCTCGGCCTGAAGCCGCTGCTGACGATCTGCAGCGAAATCGTTGAAACAACCCGCAAGGGTGAGTTTACGGGCGTGGCGGAGAAACTGCCGGCCTTGAAGGCCCTTCATGACGAAATTCTGGAAATCATCGCAAAATATTGATTTTGGACGATAGGGTTGGCTGACATACATGATGAATACCCCCTCCGATTTAAACGAATGCAGAATCTTGCTCGTTGACGACAACGACTGGCAGGCCGAATACATCAAAGGCATGCTGGACGACGTGCATGCGTCCGTGGAGGTCGTCCATGGCGGCGAGGCGGCTATTGAGCTCCTGAAAAAGGGCGGCCAGTCGTTCAGCTGCGTGCTCATGGAGGTTGACATGCAGGGGATGGACGGCTTGAAGACCGCCCATGCCATCCGCGAGATCGATTCGCAGGACATGCAGCTCCTGCCGATCGTCGGCCTGCTGCATGACGCGACGGACGAACGCTGCGGCGACGTGATCGCGGCAGGCATGAACGGCTGGCTCCAAAAGCCTGTCATGCCGCCGGACTTGTACGAAGCCGTGGAGCATTACCGCCACGTCACCTTCCTGGGCCAGAATGGCGTCATGGATGATTTCTCACAGCTGACCGCCTGCGTGCTGACGACGAAAAAGGCCGACGGCAAGGAGCTGGCGGGCATCCTGCGTTCACATGGTGTCTCGGTCGTTGCGTTTCAGACATTCAACGATGTCCTGAGTTATTTTGAAAACAACGAGCCTGTGGATTTCATGTTCGTGGAATGGCCGGCGGACGAGCATGGCGACAGCGGGCTGGTGCCCCGTGTGTCGCATTTCTGCGCGAACGCGTTCCAGCATATGGTCGTGCTTTCGCAGAAATGGGACGCCATTGAATCGGAGGCGGCGGGGCTGCCCATCGCCGCCAATATGAGCCTGCCGCTTTCGCAATACAAAGTGCTGAACGTCCTCCAGAAAGTGCTGCAGGATTCGGCGGAGGCCGAAGGGCATCGCGAAGCGATCGACTACAAGGGATGCAAGGTGCTGATCGTCGATGACAATGAAATGACGGGCATGGTCTTGCAGAACGCCGTGGCGGGGCTTGGCGCCGACACGGAGATCGTGGAGAACGGCGAAGAGGCGCTTAAAGTCTTGTCCGCGTCGAAAGTGGGCGAGTATTTTCTTGTCTTCATGGACATCTTCCTGCCGGGCATGCGCGGCCCCGAAGTGGCCGCCGCGTTCCGTGCGTTGAACCGCGCGGACGCGACGACGCTGCCGATCATCGGCATATCCGGCAATTCCGGCATCTCAATGGTCGATGAAGCCGCGTCGTCCGGCATGAACGCCTTGCTGCTGAAGCCGATCAAACGGCACATCCTGCTGAAATACATGGAGCTGTTCTTCAAGGAGAAGCGTGACGGGGGCGCCATTACCGACCGCATGCAGAAGGAATTGAAGGATTTGCAGACGCGAAACCGCGGGTTGCAGATTGAGGCGGCCAATGAAAAATTCAGCACGGCGTTGTTGCGGCATTCCGTCATGTCCGATAATTTCGACATGTTCCTGCAGAAAGTCCATATGGATCTGTACAAGGCGCGGAGCGACTGCGAACGCATCGTCTGGCTGCCGGTCGATGAAAAGGGCGTCGTCGCCATGGGGCCGGATTCCTATCGTTCTCCGAAGGACGAAGCCCCCCAGGCGGTGACGGACGCGTTGCTTGCGTGGTGTCGTGAAGCCGTTCCGCGGCTTCATGAAAATGGAAAATGCATTTTGGCGAAGGGGGAGGATCTGGAGGAATGCCGCAAGACCGCAGGATGGACGTATGGCACCCTTCTGCTGGTTCCTGTACAGATCAACATGACGTTGTGCGGCATGATGCTGATGGCGTTCGACGCTGAAATTGAATTGGACGAGACAATCGATGTCCGCAGCCGGATTCTTTCCGACACGTTGTCGTTGACGCTTGTGCAGGACCGTCAACGCAAGGCGCTGGAGCGTGAACGCGACCGTGCTGTTGCGGCCGAACGGACGAAGAGCAATTTCTTCGCGCAGGTCAGCCACGACATCCGCACGCCGTTGAACGCGGTCATCGGCTATGCGGATCTGCTGCGTTCCGGCAACTGCGAAAACGGAAAGGAGCATGAATACTATGAAAATATCATGCTCTGCGGCAACGCGTTGCTGAATCTTATCAACAACGTGCTTGATTTGAACAAGCTGGGCGCGGGGCAGATGGAAGTCTCGCCGGAAACGGTCGATTTCGCGAAAATGGCCAGCGAAGCGATGCGCATATTCTCGCTGGACGCGAAGGCGAAGAATCTCAGCATGGCATGCGAAGTTGGAAACATGCCGCAACTGGATCTGGACAAGAAGCATGTGCTGCGGATTCTCGTCAATTTCCTGAGCAACGGCGTGAAATACACGAACGTGGGCGGCGTGACATTGCGCGCCGCGTTCCATGAAGACACGTCCGACACGGGCACGCTGCGGTTCGAAGTGGAAGACACAGGCATCGGCATCGCCGACGACCGCCAGCTGGAGATGCTGAAGCCCTACGAGCAGACCGGCGTCTTGCAGATCCGCATGGAAGGCACGGGCTTGGGACTTGCGATCAGCCGTTCGCTGGTTGAACTGATGGGCGGCACAATGTCGTTGAAGAGCCAGCTGGGGAAGGGAAGCACGTTCATCGTCGAATTGCCGGGCGTCCATTATCGGAAGGCGGTCTCGAACAGCGAGCCGAAACCCGCAGAGAAAGCGAACAACTGCGGCGACATGTCGTTGCTGCTGGTGGACGATCTCGACATGAATTTGCGCGTCCTGACGGCTGTCTGCAAGAAATTCGGCTTCAAGGATATTGTCACGGCGCATGACGGAAATGAAGCGTTGGAAAAGATGCAGCAGAATCATTTCCAACTGGTGCTGAGCGACATATGGATGCCGAACATGGATGGTTTCGGCCTAGTTGAAAAAATCCGGCAGGATGAATCGCTTAAAGACATACCCGTCTTCGCCATCACGGCTGATGCAAGCTCTGTAAAGGATGCTCGCGCGGATCTTTTCACCTCCATCGTCCTGAAACCGATCTCCGTCGTGAAACTGCAGGAAATCGTGGACAAGGCGTTCGTCTGAAAACTTGTCAAGAGAAAGACTTGCGTATAAAGCGAAGGCGGCGCGGCATTTCCTGCCGCGCCGCCTGTTGTTTTTCAGTTATTCCAGAAAGAATGGCGAGTCTTCGTCAATCCGTTTTTTCAGCTTCGGTTTGTCCGGCTGGGCGTTTTCCTCCGATGGCTGCGCTTCTTCCGGCTGGGCGTTTTCCGCAGGCTGTCCATCCGGCGACGGCGTGCCGTTCGGCTGCTGTTCAGGCAAATCGGTGGCTTCCTCTTCCTCCGGAGCGTTCGGATCGGCCTGCCGCCCTCTGTCCAGAACGTTGATCTTCTCCACCTGATAGACGGTGACGCGGAAGCCGCGGGCGTCGCGTGAACGGAGGGCGATATCCTTGAAATCAACCTTTACGGACGAACAGGAGCGGCGGCGGTTCGCGACGAGCTGGAATTCGATGACCACGCCGTCGTTCGTATAGAGCTCCTTGATGATGCAGTCTTCCGGAATGATATGGTACTCCTTGTTGAGCATGAACTGCCCGATGCGGAAGCGTTTCGCATACCATGTGCCAGATACTTTGTCTTGATAGATGATGGAATAGACCTGCGAGCGGTTCGCGACCATGACGTATTTCGTCGGCCCGATGTATTCCTTTTCGGGCACTTGTATGACGCGGCAGGAGCCGTCGTTGCGCAATAGGACCAGTTTGTCGAACTCCGTACAGACGACGGGCGAGGCGTCTTTTGCGGACGCCTTGACATTCGTGCCGAGGAAGTTGTTGACTTTGTCGTGATAGACCTTCACGTCGCGCCGCGCGATGTCGCGCGCCTTGACGGTGTCGAGCTGGGCGATTTCCGTACGGCGCGGATAGAGGCTGCCGTACTTCTCCTTGATGCCTGTCAGATAGCTGATGGCGTAGCGTTCGATATGCGCGAGATTGTCTGCGATGGTTTGCATGTCCTGCAGGATTTTGGCGAGCTCCTGTTCGTTTTTGCGGATATCGAAGAGGGAGATGCGGCGGATCGGGATCTGGAGGAGCTTTTCGATGTCGTCGTCCGTGATGGGACGGCGCAGCTTGTCCACATGGGCCTCCAGGCCTTTCCGCGTCTCCTTGAAGATCGCCTCGATGGTTTCGCATTTTTCGATCCGCTTGTAGATGCGGTTTTCGATGAAAATCTGCGCGAGGGTCTTTTCGTGGAACAGTTTCTCCAGCTTCTCCCGCTCGATTTCCAGTTCCTTCGTGAGGTATTCCTTCAGCTTCTCGACGTTCCGTGCGAGAACTTCCGAAACCGTCATCTCGACAGGCACGTCGTTCTTGATGACGCGCAGGACGGAATTGATGGAGACTTCGCAGTTCGTGTAGGCGTACAGTTCGCGGATGGTCTCCTCCGCGTAGACGCCGCGGGCGAGCGTGATTTCGATGGCGACCGCGTTGGTCGTGTAATCGACGATGGACGCGATTTTCAGCTTGCCCTTCTTGGCCGCGTCTTCAATGGATTCGAGCAGTTTTTCCGTGTTCGTGTTCGGCGGAATTTCGCGGATGACGATTTTCTTGTCGCCGTCCGGTTCAATCCGCGCGCGGACGCGGATGCGGCCGCGGCCGTCGTCGTATTCGGAGACATCCATGATGCCGCCTTGCAGGAAGTCCGGATAGAGCGGTTCGGGCTGTTCGCCGTTGAGCAGGGCGATCTCCGCGTCGATCAGTTCGTTGAAATTGTGCGGGAAAATGGTGGTCGTCATGCCGACGGCGATGCCGTCGGAACCGAGCATGAGCAGGGCGGGAATCTTGGCGGGCAGGCAGACAGGTTCCTGACTGCGGCCGTCGTACGACGGGACGAATTCCGTGATTTCCTTGCTGAACATCGTGTCCCGCGCGAGCTGCGTGAGGCGGCATTCGATGTATCGCGGCGCGGCGGCCCGGTCTCCCGTGAAGATGTTGCCGAAATTGCCCTGCTTCTCAATGAAATACTCCTTGTTGGCGAGCACGACCAACGCGTCGCCAATCGACTGGTCGCCATGCGGATGGTAGTGCATGGTGTCGCCGATGGCGGATGCGACACGGTTGAAGCGTCCATCGTCTATGGCGTTCAGACAGTGCAGGATACGACGTTGGACGGGCTTCAGGCCATCGTCCACGTCCGGAATGGCGCGATCCTGGATGACGTAGGAGGCGTATTCGATATAGTAGTTCGCGACCATCTTGCGAAGCTGGTCGTCGTCCTGCGTGTAGGAGTCTGGAATGGGTGTCGCGGACAGCGGGATGTTTTCGTCTTCGGAGTTCATGTTATGTCAAGTCAAAGAAGCAGTTGCGCATGATGTAGTCTTTGCGTTCGGGCGTGTTGTCGCCCATGAAGAACTGGAGCATGGAGTCGATGTTCTTCACGTTGTCGATGTTGACCGGCTGGAGGCGGATGCCTTCATCGACGAACTGCCCGAATTCGTGGGGCGATATTTCGCCAAGCCCTTTGAATCGCGTGATTTCACAACCTTTGCCAAGTTCGCTGACGGCCGCCGCGCGTTCGCGTTCGTTGTAGCAGTAGATGTTGCGTTTCTTGTTGCGGACGCGGAACAGCGGCGTCTCCAGGATGAACAGATGGTCGGAGAGCACAAGCGGCTGGTAGAACGTCAGGAAGAACGTGATGAGCAGGATGCGGATGTGGAATCCGTCGACATCCGCATCGGATGCGATGACGATTTTCCCATAGCGCAGATCATCCAACGACTCCTCGATGCCGAGGGATTTCATGATGAAATAGAGCTCTTCGTTCTTGTAGACCGTGTCCTTTTTCTTCCCCTGGCAGTTGAACGGCTTGCCGCGCAGCGGGAAGACGGCCTGGTAGTCCGGATTGCGGGCGGAAATCATGTTGGCGGCCGCGGAGTCGCCCTCTGTAAGGAAGAGCATGGAGGCGGCGCACTTGTCCTTTTCCTCCTGTTTCTTCTTGGAGTCGTAGTCGCAAAGATGGTATTTGCAGTCGCGGAGCTTCGGAATCTTCAGGACGGTCTTCTGGGCCTGTTCCTTCGCGCCTTTCTTGACGGCCTGGATCTGCTTGCGGACGTTTTCATTCTGCGCGACCTTCTCCAGAATGGCCGCCTTCATGGCCGGATTCTTGTAGAGGGCCTCCGCGACGGCCGCCTTCACCTGATTGACGATGTCGAAACGGATATCCGTGTTGCCGAGCTTGTTCTTCGTCTGCGATTCGAAAATCGGATTGGTCAGCTTGACGGCGACCGCCGAGATGATGCCGTTGCGTATGTCGCTGGCCTCGATAGGCTTCTGCGAGATTTCGTTGACGGCCTTCAAAATGCCTTCCTTGAAGGCGGAGAGGTGGGTGCCGCCATCGTTCGTGTATTGCCCGTTGACGAAGGAGTAATAGACTTCATCCGTGGAATTGATATGGGTGAAGGCGAATTCCAGCGTGTCGGACTTGTAGTGGAACGGCGGATAGAGGGCGTCCCCCTCCAGCTTGTTTTCAAGCAGGTCGAGCAGCCCTTTGCGGGAGTAGTACCGTTCGCCGTTCAGATAGACCGCGAGCCCTGAATTGAGCCATGCGTAGTTCTGCATGCGGCGTTTCAGGTTCTTCGGGTCGAAATGGAAATTCGGGAAAATGGAAGCGGACGGGAGGAAGACGACTTCCGTGCCGTTCTCCTCTGCCGTCGTGCCGCGTTCGCTCTTCTCCAGAATGCCTTCCTTGAAGAAGGCGGTCATGGATTTCCCCCCACGCCGCGACGTGACGGTGAACACGTCCGACAAGGCGTTGACGGCCTTCAGACCGACGCCGTTCAGGCCGATGGAGAAGGCGAACGGGCGGTTGTTTTCGTCTGTGCTGAACTTGCCGCCCGTGTTGATCTGCGAAACACAGGCGATGACGGAATCCAGCGGGATGCCGCGCCCGTAGTCGCGGACGCGGACCGTGCCGTCCTCCTTGACTTCCACCTCGATCTTCTTGCCGAAACCGGAGGTGAATTCGTCGATGGAGTTGTCGATGACCTCCTTCAGGAGGATGTAGATGCCGTCGTCCTGATGATCGCCGTTGCCGAGACGACCGATATACATGCCGGGGCGCGACCTGATGTGCTCAAGAGAGGACAAGGTCTTGATGTCGGCATCTGTATAGGAGCTTGTGTTCGGTAGCGTAGGCACGGTGGGTATCCAATTGATGTTCAAAGTGATGGAACTGTTCGGACGGCCGATTAGCGGTCGTCTTCGTCGTCTTCTTCGTCGTAGTCTTCGTCTTCTTCGTCGTAATCTTCGTCGTCTTCGTAATCGTCGTCGTCGTCGAAGTCGTCTTCGTCTTCGTCGTATTCGGAAAGCTCCTGGTCTTCGAGATCGAGATCGTCTTCATCGTCGTCGTAGTCGTCGAAGAGATTGGACGACGAGCTGATCATCTGCTGGCATTCCGGGCAGAGGCCGTCATTCTTCTCGACTTCCGAAACAAGGACTTTGCAGTCGCAATACGGGCATTTGATTTTTTCGCCTTTCGCCATGATTGTATCTCCTATTCTGCGCTATCGGGTTGAAACCGTGAGCTAAATTAACTAAGTGGTTGCGCGGGTGCGTCTTCTTTGAAGGGCTGGAGGGAGAGGAGGAATTCCACGTTGGTGGGTTTCTCCTTGAGCTTGGAGATGAACATCTCCATCGCCTCCTGCTGAGGTGCGTTCAGCAGGGCCTTTCGCAGGCTCCACATGCGGGAGAGTTCATCCGGATGGACGAGAAGCTCTTCGCGGCGCGTGCCGCTCTTCTCGATGTTGATGGCCGGATAGACGCGCTTCTCCGCGAGATGGCGGTCCAGATCCAGTTCCATGTTGCCGGTCCCCTTGAACTCTTCGAAGATGACTTCGTCCATCTTGGACCCCGTGTCGATGAGCGCGGTTGCAAGAATCGTCAGGCTGCCGCCGTTTTCGATGTTGCGGGCCGCGCCGAAGAAGCGCTTCGGCTTGTGGAGGGCGTTCGCGTCCACACCGCCTGTCAGGATGCGGCCGCTGTGCGGCTCGATCGTGTTGTAGGCGCGCGCAAGACGCGTGATGGAATCCAGCAGGATGACGACATGGCGGCCATGCTCGACCTGCCGTTTCGCCTTTTCAATGACCATTTCGGCGACCTGGACATGTCTGTCCGGCGGCTCGTCGAAGGTGGAGGAGACGATTTCGCCTTTCACGATGCGCTTCATGTCCGTGACTTCCTCCGGCCGTTCGTCGATGAGCAGGACGATCAGCTGGATGTCCGGATTGTTTGCCGTGATGGCGTTCGCGATCTTCTGCAGGATGATGGTCTTGCCTGTCCGCGGCGCGGCGACGATGAGGCCGCGCTGCCCGCGGCCGACGGGCGTGATGATGTCGATGATGCGCGTCGAGAGGTCTTCCGGCTTGTGCTCCAGAAGGATGCGCTGCGTCGGGAAGTAGGGCGTGAGATTTTCGAAGGGGATGGTCTCCTTTTTGCGGAGCGGGTTGTCTCCGTTGATGGAGAAGATCTTGCTAAGGACGAAGAAACGCTCTTTCTCCCGCGGCTGGCGGATCTGGCCGATGACGGTGTCGCCTGTGCGGAGGGAGAACCGCTTGACCTGCGACGGGCTCATGTAGATGTCTTCCGGGCAGGCCAGGTAGGAGGCGTGGGGGCTTCTCAGGAAGCCGAAACCGTCCCCCATGACTTCGAGAACGCCGCCGCCGATCATGACGCCCTGCTGCTGGGCGGACGTGGCTTTCACGATTTCGAAGAGGAGGTCATGCCGCGACAGTGAACCGACGCCTTCGATGTTCAACGCGTTGGCCCGCTGGTTGAGTTCGATCATGCCGAGGCTCTGCAGTTCGGTCAGATCAAGCAACGGCTTGCCGGTGAACTCTTCGGCGGCAAGATAGTCCTCTTCGTTGTCGAGGTCTTTCGGGATGCCGTCGTCGTAGCGTTTCTTGTATTTATTATTGTATTGGAAATTATCCTTGTTGTAGTTGTCCCGTTTGTTCTGGTTGTATTTTGGGGGCGGGGTGTCTAGGCCGCGATTATTTTTCGGCTGTGCTTCCGTCGGCTGGTCCATGCCTTGGAATGCGCTTGGCGCCGGCTGGCTCCACGATTTGGCGGGCGCGGTGTTGAACTTGGCCGCCTTGAAGCCGATGGCGCGTCTCGCGGCGGGTTTCCGCTGGACGGCGGGTTCTTCCGCTGGTGACGTTGTCTGTGCGGCGATGGTGGCCGCCGTCTTGCCGAGCGAGCTTGGAGTCAGCTGGTAGTCGTCCTGCGGGGCGGCGGATGGCTGCGCTTCCTGGGCCGCCGCTTCCATGGCGGCTTTTTTGGCCGCGTTGGTCGAGCCTAATGGTCTTCCGCGCCTGCGTGCGAGCGGCGTTTCGGAAGTGGTCTGCTTGATGATGTTGTTGGTCATAAAGATTCGGACCGATGAGTTGGTATTAGATGATGGATGATATGATGGTTTGGTAAACGATGCGGCATTGGTCCGCCAGATGCTGCCATGAACATCCAGACACGATGGCGTAGTCCGCCAGCAGGAGCTTCCTTTCCGGCGACCACTGGCTGTCCAGCCTGTCCATCGCATGCTCGCGGGACCATCCGCGCGCGATAAGTCGTTGCATTTGAGTCTCCCTGTCACACCAGACAGAGATGATCTTGTCTGCGGTCTCCTCCCATCCCGATTCGAAGAGGAGCGGGATCGCGCAGAAGAGCGGCCGTGCGTCTTCGTTCGCGACGTCCTGTATGGCGTTCCTGACGAGCGGATGCATGACGGAATTCAGCCAGGCGAGCTCTTCCTTTGATTGGAAGACGATGCCGGCTATCTGCTTTCTGTCCAGCGTGCCGTCCTGCGACAGGATGCCGCCGCCCCAGCGCTTGATCAGCGTGTCGTAGGCGGGACGCCCCGGAAGATACATGTCATGGGCCACGTCATCGGCGTCAAGTGTCTTGGCTCCTAGGCCCTGGAATTGGCTGAGAACGGTGCTTTTTCCCATGCCGATTCCGCCAGTGATGGCAATAAGCATAATCGGGAAGTGTGGAGAGGGCTTGTTTTCGCTTGTGCTGCTCGCCTGCCGAAGGGCTTTTCGGAGTTGTCCGAATCTAAAGGGTTCCGAAAGCGTCTTTCCAGTCTTCTGGCTGTATGCGGCCGCGCCTGAATAAGTGATGCAATAAATATACCATGTGAAAAATCACTGTCAAGTTTTCAGGATTCTCTCCTGAAACGGAAAGTCAAAGCGACTGCAGGTAGCTCCATTGGCTTTTCGGCGCCTTCACCGAGAGATGGACGCCGTCGTTGTCGTATTGCTCGCTGATGATGGAGCAGTTCGCGCGGATCTGCGTGATGCAGCCGTAGCGGTCATGTGGGATGACCAGCGAGAAGACTTTCGACTCCGCGTCGACGAACGTCTCGATGCGCTCCGCGATTTCGTCCAGCCCCATGCCCGTGACGGTTGACGCGTAGACGGCGTCCGGATAACGCGCCTTCAGACGGTTGATCTCGATCGGTTCCGTGACCAGATCCATCTTGTTGAGCACCATGACGATCGGCTTGTCCCCCGCGCCGATTTCGTCCAGCACGTTCAAGGTGGTTTCATGGCGGTCGTCGAGCCCTGCGGCGGATGCGTCGCAGACTTCGATGATGAAATCCGCGAGAGCTGTTTCTTCCAATGTCGATTTGAAGGCTTCGACCAGCGTGTGCGGCAGTTTGCGGATGAATCCGACCGTGTCCGCCAGCAGGACGTCCTGTCCGCCCGGCAGACGGTAACGGCGGACGGTCGGATCCAGCGTGGCGAACAGTTTGTTCTCCGAAAGGACGCCCGCATGCGTCATCGCGTTGAGCAGCGACGATTTGCCCGCGTTCGTGTAGCCGACGATCGCCGCGACGGGCACTGGCTTGCGCAACCGTTTGGCCCGCTGGATCTTGCGGTGCTGCTGGACGTCTTCCAGCTGCCGCTTGAGCTTGGCGATGTTGTTGCGGATGACACGAGAGTCGATTTCCAGCTGCTGTTCGCCTTCGCCTTTGGCGCCCATGCCGCCCGCCTTGCCGCCCTGCCGGTTCAAATGCGTCCAACGGCGTTTCAGCCTCGGAAGGGAGTAGTTAGCCTGTGCCAACTGGACCTGAAGCGTCGCTTCGTTGGTCTTCGCGTGGGCGGCGAAGATGTCGAGAATGACCTCCTGCCGATCGATGACGGCCAATGACGACAGTTGCTCCCAGTTGCGTTGCTGTGACGGCGTGAGGAAGTCGTCGAAGACGATGACATCCGCTTCCGCGTTTTCGGCCAACTGGACGATTTCCTGCGCCTTTCCTTCGCCGACGAGCAGTTTCGGGTTCGGTTCGCGGATTCGGACGACACGGGAGCCGACGACTTCCATTTCGAGCGTGTCGGCCAGTTCGGCGAGTTCGTTGACGAGTTCTTCGGCAACCGCCGCTTCCTCCGGTTGTGAGAAGATTCCGACTAAAAAAGCTTTATGGGGCATATATTATGGTAGGAAAGGGATGGTGTCTGATGGAAAAATCGCGTTTAATATGGCGTGTAACTTGACAAATGCAAAAGATGGGCGATATTAATGGCGTTTTCAGACGTTTTTTTAGGATGGTGCTCGTAGCTCAGTTGGCTAGAGCGTCTGGTTGTGGCCCAGAAGGTCGTCGGTTCGAGCCCGATCGAGCACATCCACCCAATATGCCCGTGATTTACCTAATCACGGGATTTTTTTTGTTTGGTTCACGAAAATAATTGAAAACCATCTTTTTTCTATACTTTTTGATGTGATTTTTTGGGGACAGCAAGTTACAAGTCATTTTGCAGAAAAAAGAGGGATTTTGCAGTGGATTTTGCAGAAAAATTAGCGAATTGGAGCGGATTTTTTGCAGAAAATTAAGGGAATGACGCCTTGCCGTGTCTCTTGGGCTTGATGTCTTGTGCCTTTGCGCACATCTCGCGTCTCTTGTCCAAAATTGTCGCGGAGGCAACGACGGAAAAGATTGTCCGGCGTTTGCTTTGAATGGATGAATTGTTGCTTTTGACGAAAACGGCGTTATAATATGGTAAATTAAGTTGAAGTGTCGTTTTTCTTTACCATAAGGAATAATGCCATGAGCGAAAAACTGTCTTGGGTGTTGACGGATGTGGAAAACCGCATCTATGTCGAAGAATTTTCAGTGAATCCGTCCGTTCTGGGGCCGCGTGCGGCGGCTGGTTGCGGCGGCGGCTGGTCCATTACGAAAACGCGGCTGAAAGGCGGCGTGTCGGACGGCGTCGATGTCATCGACGTGAACAACGGCCGTCTCTCCTTCACCGTCATTCCGACGCGCGGCATGGGCTTCTGGCACGGCAGCTGCGACGGCAATTTCATCGGCTGGGACTCGCCGGCCCGCTTCCCTGTCCATCCCAACCAGATCAATATTCTGGAGCAGGGCGGCCTGGGCTGGCTGAAAGGCTTCAATGAATGCGTCGTCCGCTGCGGCTGCAACTCCAACGGCGCGCCCGGCATCGACCGCGTCCGCGACAACAACGGCAACATTGCGGAAGTCATGCTGACGCTGCATGGCAAAATCGCCTTGACGCCCGCCTGCTACGTGAAAATTGAAATCATTCCGGGCGATCCCGCGGAAATCGTCATTACCGGCGTGATGGAGGAATCCCGCTGCTTCTGCCCGCAGTACAGACTGACGACGCGCTACTCCACGTTCGTCGGCAGCAACAAGTTGTCGTTCAAAGACCAGGTGCTGAATTTCGCGGACAGCCCGACGGAATTCATGATGCTGTACCACTGCAACTTCGGTTCGCCGTATCTGGAAGGCGGCTCGACGATGGTCGCGCCAGTTCTGGAAATCGCCCCGCGCGACGCGCGTGCGGCGGAGGACATGGACACATGGCCGTCCTATCGCGCGCCCGAGGCGGGCTACGTCGAACAGTGCTATTTCGTCGATATGGGAGCGCGTGCCGACGGCACGACGCTGGCCATGCTCCGCAACGCAGCGGGAGACAAGGGGACGATCGTCCGCTGGAACAAGAACCAGCTGCCGTGCTTCAGCCAATGGAAGCATACGACGGGCCTGAACGAAGGGTATGTGACTGGTCTTGAACCCGCGACGAACTATCCAAACCAGAAGGTCTTCGAACGTGAACGCGGCCGCGTGGTCACGTTGCAGGCCGGACAGACCTACACGATCGACATGGGGCTGGAATTCGTTTCGGACAAGGCGGGCGTCGCCGCCATCGAAGCGGAAGTGAAGGATGTTCTCGGCGGCCGCTCCACGAAGGTGGATCCGCAGCCCGTCGCGAAGTGGAGCGCGATCTAAGCGTCGTCTGGCGGGAGCATGTCTGAGACTGACAGCAGACCATTTCCGCCGGGGGCGGGATTGCGTTTCTTCGCCATCTACGTCTCGCTGTTCGCGCCGTACGCCATCATCACGCCGTACTTTCAGCAACTGCTGAAGCACTTGAATTACAACGATGTGCAAATCGGTGCCATTCAAGGGGCGCTGGAGCTGATGGCGGTGGCGGCTCCGATTCTGTGGGGCGTGCTGGCGGACCGCCTGTCCGCCCCGCGCGGCGTACTGGCCTTCACGGTCATCCTGTCGCTGCCGATGTTCTTCCTGTTCCGCTTCGTCAACGGCGGCGCGGCGGGAGTCGCGGTGGCGTTGCTTTTCGGATTGTTCTACAAGCCGAACATTCCGCTGACGGACGGGATGACGTTCCGCTACATCCGCACGCAAGGCGGAGACTACGGGAAGATCCGAATCGGCGGGACGTTCGGCTACATCAGCTTCATCGCCGTGTTCGACGCCATCTGCTGGCTGACAGGCGGCGTGACAGTCAATAAGCTGATATTGGAATTCAGCGTGGCCGTGGCGCTGCAGCTGGCGAGCCTGCTGCTGGTGCCGAAGTTCATCGACTCGTCCGACGTGTCGAATGGCGTGGCGAAGAAGACGGATGCCGAACGGAACGACTTCCTGAAGCTGTTCCTTCGTCCGACGTTTCTGGTCTTCATGCTGGCGGCGTTTCTGGGGCGTTTCTCGATGATGAGCTACTACAGCTTCTTTTCGAGATACTTGGATGATGTCTATGGCGTGAAGGAAGTCGGCTGGATCTGGGCGCTTGGTTCGCTGTGCGAAATGCCGCTGGTGTTCTGCAGCAAGCGGATCATCGACAAGATCGGTTTGAAGAGCTTTTTCGCGTTGGGGCTGCTGGGCTGCGTCCTGCGGCTGGCAGGCTTCAGCGTGGAGAGCAACATCTGGGTGGTGTTGTGCCTCCAGCCGCTGCACTGTCTGACGTTCGGCGCATATCACTGCGCGACGGTCACCTACGTCAGCCGGATGTTTCCCGCGAAGTTCCAAGGGGGCGCGCAGGGAATCTATTCGGCGATCACGGTCGGCCTCGGCGGGCTGGTGGGCAGCGCCGTCGGCGGCGTGGTGCTGGACGCCTTCAACTACACGGTTCTTTATACGGCCTTTTCGGGCGTGGCTCTTTTAGGATTGGTTATTTGTCTGCTGTTTGTCCCCAAACAGTGAATTCACAATTATTTCAAGGAGAATGGAATGAACAAATTAGTTGCCTTGCTCTGCCTGATTGGAATGTTCGCGACCGCCCAGACGACGACACGCCGCTGGGTCGACACGTATGTGTTTTCCGGAACGGGTTCGTCCCAGACGGCCCCCATGCGCTTTTGGGACACGAAATGGCGTGTTGTCTATAAAGCCGTCGGCGCGCCGCCTTTCGAACTTTACCTGCTGAATCTGAACACGCATGAACAGCTGAAAGTGACGAACCAGAAGGGCGGCAAGCTGAAGAACGGCCAGACGGCAGGTTCCGGTTCCATGGCGGCGGCGAGCCTCATTGTGAACGGCGGTGAGAACGGCTGGCGTGTGACGGTCCAGCAGTATCTGGACCGCGTGGAGGAATGGGAGTTCGTCCAGCAGAAGGACTGGAAGAGCCGCCTGAATCCGCTGGGCAGCTGGTCCGGCGAGCAGGGCGACCATGAATTCATGTTCACCATGCCGGCCGGTTGCGGACGTGTCCGCACCGTGCAACAGGGCGGCGGCTATGTCCGCATCGACATCATCGATCCCGAAGGGAAGACGCTTATCCATTCCGTTTCGACGCAGCCTGGCGAACAGGAGACATGGCTGTATGAGCCGAAGACCTACAAAGTGAAGGTCAGCGCCATCCAGGCCAGTTGGAATCTGCACATCGAGACATTGGATGATTTCAAGGCCGGGGAACGGAAATGAACGGAAATTCTCCGAAATTGCGCCATGTCCAGACGCTGGTGGAAATGAACCACTGCGTCGGGACGGCGCGACGGGACGCGGCGTTCGACAATCTGGTGGAATACTGCGCCGCGAAGCTGTTGTCCGCGCGCGTCAAGCAGCGGAAGCATGCATACGCCTACTGCCTGTATCTGGTGAACGAGGCGTTGACGGCGGCGGAGCATTCCGCCCTGATAGAGGAGAAGCAGGGGCTGCTGGATCGTCCTGCGACGCATTTCCTGAAGCTTCTGCAAGATATGGCGGGTACGATGGAGGCTCTTGCGAACCATGTCATGATGGTGGAGCAGGAGGCCGAATTGCTGCATGAAGCGCTCGGCGACAACGTCCACAAGCTGCTTAGCGACTCGAGCGAGCAGTTCGTGAAGACGGAGGCCGCCGCGGCGAAATCGTTCATCAGCATGCTGTCCGTCGGCAAGGAATTGCTGAAAGTGAGCACGCAACGACATCGCGAGCACTTTTCGGAGGATGACGAACGGCGCTACAACCTGTGCTATGACGAGTACAAGCGCCACTATGCGGAGATGCTGCAGAAGCGCCGCCGTGAAAACGCGGCGGCTGAGGGGGTAGTGGTTAGTGGCTAGTGGCTAGTGGATAGTGGATAGTGGATAGTGGATAGTGGATAGTGGATAGTGGATAGTGGATAGTGGATAGTGGCTAGTGGCTAGTGGCTAGTGGATAGTGGATAGTGGCTAGTGGCTAGTGGATAGTGGATAGTGGATAGTGGATAGTGGATAGTGGATAGTGGATAGTGGATAGTGGCGGGAGGGCTGCGCTCCAAGCGCGGCCGGTGGTTGATGGCTGGTACAAGAAAAAAAAAAGAGGCTGTTGCAAGATGTAATCGAGCGACAGCCTCTTGTGTTTATGGCAATGTCCGCCTTACTGCGGTTTCGCAACGGGGGGCGGTGGCGGTTGCGTCGCGAGAACGACGCGGAAGCCGATTGTATTGCTGCGGGTGACCGGTTCTGCCGAGCCGCGGTAGGCCGCGCGGCAGAATTGCGGCATGGACATGAACGAACCGCCGCGGATGATTTTTTCGGAGGCTTTGTCGTTGACGACAGGTGGCTCCTGCTTCTTGGACTTCTTGCTCTTCTTCTCGTTTTCGGGAACCGGCGGCGTGATGATGGTGTAGTTGTCGTCGCACCATTCGGCGACATTGCCGTGCATGTCCAGGAAGCCCCATGCGTTCGGTTTGCGTGTGGCGACTTGCTTCGTGCGGTTGAAACGGCCGCGTTTGCCGCCGGAATTGAATCGGAACGTGGCGACTTCCGCGAGTTCGGGGCAGTTGGTGCCTTTCTGCAGGAAGTCTTTTCCGTTGTTGTACGCCGTCGTGGTGCCCGCGCGGCAGGCGTATTCCCATTCCGCCTCCGTCGGAAGGCGGAAGATGGCGTCTGCCGGAATCCGCTTGGCCGCCTTCTCCTGTTCGGTCAAACGGCGGCAGAATTCGTTCGCTTCCGTCCATGAGACATTCTCCATGGGGAGCGCGTCGCCATGATACCACGCCTGGTTGTATTTCTCCGGATTGGTTTTCATGACGGCATCCCATTGAAGCTGCGTGACTTCTGTCTTGCCCATCCAGAAGTCCCTCTCGATTTTGACTTCATGCTGCACTTCGTCGGGAAAACGGCCCAGTTCAGTGGCGGGGCTGCCCATCACAAAGGTTCCCGCCTTGACCGGCAGGAGCTCAAGCACCGCGCCGTTTGGGAACGTGGTCTTGTAGGGGCCTTGCGGCAGGGCTTGCGAATGAAGGAGAACGGCGGCGACGGCCAGTATGGCGAATGCGTTGATGGCGTTTTTCATAGTCGGTATGAAAGAAAAAGGCTGATTGTCGTTTGGAAAACAAGACAAATGTAATTTTGCGTATAAATTTATGTTGTCAACTAAACGGGCATGAAAAATCATGCATTGGATGCCATTATTATAACGGAAAAGGACCATGAAAGATTTGCTGAAGGACATAAATCGTTTGCGGAAAGAACGCAAGGCCGTGATTTTAGCGCATACGTACCAGCCGGCGGAGATACAGGAGCTAGCGGACTATGTCGGCGACTCCTACGGGCTGAGCGTAAAGGCGAGCCAGCTGGAGGACGCGGACGTGATCGTGTTCTGCGGCGTGTCGTTCATGGCGGAAACGGCGGCCATCCTGAATCCGAACAAGACCGTTCTGATGCCGGAGCCGTCGGCCGGCTGCCCGATGGCGGACACGATCACGGCCGATCAGTTGCGCGCCTTCAAGGCGAAGCATCCCGGCGCCCCTGTCGTCTGCTATGTGAATTCGACGGCTGAGGTGAAGGCGGAAAGCGACATCTGCTGCACATCCTCCAACGCGTTGAAAGTCGTGAAGTCCCTTGGCGATGTGCCGGAGATCTTATTCGTTCCGGACCAATATCTTGGGCATTTCGTCGAACAGCAGCTCGGGCGGAAGCTGGTCTGCTGGAACGGCGGCTGCCCCGTCCATCACCATCTGACGGCGAAAATCCTTCAGGACATGAAGGCGAAATATCCGGGCTACAAGGTCATGGTCCATCCGGAGACGACGCCGGAAGCGCAGGCGGAGGCGGATCATATTCTGGCGACCGGACCGATGATCGAACTGGTGCGCAACTCAGACGACCAGAAGTATTTAGTCGGAACAGAAGAGGGCATCCTGCATGCGTTGAAAGGGGCGGCCCCGCAGAAGAGCTATGTCCATGTGTCGCCGTTGCTGGTCTGCGAAGACATGAAGAAGACGACGCTTGAAAAAGTGAAGCGCAGTCTGGAGACGATGGAGACGGTCGTAAAAGTTCCGGATGACATCGCGGCGAAAGCACGGAAATCCATCGAGGCGATGCTGAAATTGTAGTGGGACTTTCCTGCCCGCAGGCGGGACGCCGGGCGGGACTCCAAAGCCCGCAGGCGGGACGCCGGGCGGGACCTCCGTTTATTCGCAGGAGACGGAGTCAAAAATATCGCGCAGGAGTTCTTCGCCTTTCGGCGTGTTGTAGTGCGCATAGACAAAGCCGATGCTTGCGTCGGAAAGGTGGAAGATTCCCTCCACGAAGGTGTTGGCTTTGGCGTCGCCGTCTTTGAAAACGGCCGTTCCGGTAAGATAGTTCACGGTCTTGCGGCCCTGCTGGCGTTGGTTGAGCTTGAACTCGGCCTTTTCGATGTTGGGATTGTTCTGGATTGCCTGCCGCACGTATTCGATGGTGCTTCCCAAAGCGGCGGCGGGCTTTTCCTGCCCGGTGAGTTTGACGGCGCCGATGACGAGCGCGATGTCTTCATTCTGCATCGTCCATTGCGAAAAGCCCGGGACCTTCGTATCCGCTACGGCGACAGGGGCTTGCGGCAGCTTCATGGCGAGAGCGGCCTGCGGGAAGTCATAGGTTTTCCATGAGGACAGATTGGAGCCGATGCTCAGAAGGGCGATGACGACGGCCAGAATAATGGCTGCGGCGATGACGGCTTGTTTGGGATTCTTGTTGCAGAATGTCTTGATGGAATCGAATGCAGGCATGGTGGAAAAACGCTTCGCAAGGATTATGGCTTAAGTTAATCGGACGCATAGGAGTACGTCCCTTCCGTCATGGTAAATGAAGAAACGGGACGGCGGCGTTTTGGGCCGCCGTCCCGTTTGTGGATCATCCGAACAATCGGGCCGGCTTATGCGAGGCGGGCCTTGAGTTCATCAAGCTGCTTGTTGAGTTCGGCGGGGAGTTTCGCGCCGAATTTCGCGAAGTGCTGTTCGATCTGCGGGATGACGGCCTTCCAGCCTTCCTTGTCGACGCCGAAAAGGGCCTTCTGGTCTTCCACGGGGATGTCGAGGCCGGAGAGGTCGAGCGCGCCGTCGGCGGGCAGGTTGCCGATTTCGGTTTCCTTGGCTTTGGCGGTGCCGTTGCAACGGCCGAAGATCCACTTGAGGACGCGGCTGTTGTCGCCATATCCGGGCCAGAGGAAGTGGCCGTCCGCGCCACGGCGGAACCAGTTGACGTAGAAGATCTTCGGGAGCTTGGCGCCCGGATGCTTGCCGATTTCAAGCCAATGCTTGAAGTAGTCGCCCATGTGGTAGCCGCAGAACGGCAGCATGGCGAACGGGTCGAAGCGGAGCTGGCCGGCGCCACCGAGAACGGCGGCGGTCATTTCGGAGGCCATGGTCGCGCCGAGGAACACGCCGTGCTCCCAGCTGCGGGCTTCGTTGACCAGCGGGACGACGGTCTTGCGGCGGCCGCCGAAGAGGAACGCGCTGATCGGAACGCCTTCCGGATCTTCCCATTCGGGGGCGATGACGGGGCACTGCGACGCGGGCGTCGTGAAGCGGGCGTTCTTATGGGCGGCGACGGTCTTGGACGCGGGCGTCCAGGGCTTGCGCTGCCAGTCGATCAGGAAGTCGGGCGTATCGTCGGAATCTTCCCACCAGACGCCGCCGTCGAGGGTCATGGCGCAGTTGGTGAAGATGGAGTTGCCGCGGTTGATGGTGCGCATGGCGTTGGGGTTGGACTTCATGGAGGTGCCGGGGGCGACGCCGAAGAAACCGTTTTCGGGGTTGATGGCGTTGAGCATGCCGTCCTTTTCATTGAAGCGCATCCAGGCGATATCGTCGCCGATGGTCTGGACGGTCCAGCCGGGGATGGTGGGTTCCATCATGGCGAGGTTGGTCTTGCCGCAGGCGGACGGGAAGGCGGCCGCGACGTATTTGACTTCGCCTTCGGGGGACGTCAGCTTGAGGATGAGCATGTGTTCGGCCATCCAGCCTTCGCGTTTGGCCTGGTTGGAGGCGATGCGCAGCGCGAAGCACTTCTTGCCGAGCAGGGCGTTGCCGCCGTAGCCGGAACCGTAGGAGATGATTTCATCGGTTTCCGGGAAGTGGGTGATGTATTTCTTCTCAACGGGGGCAGACGGCCACGGAACGTCCGCGACGCCTTCCGGAAGCGGATAGCCGACGGAGTGGACGCACTTCACGAAGGGGGCGCCCGCTTCGATCTTGTCGATGATCTTGAAGCTGACGCGCGTCATGATCTTCATGGATTCGACGACGTACGGGGAGTCGGTGATTTCGATGCCGTACTTGGCGATGGGGGAGTCGATGGGGCCCATGGAGAAGGGGATGACATAGAGGGTGCGGCCGACCATGCAGCCTTTGAAGAGTTCGTTGAACTCGGCCTTCATTTCGGCGGGGGCCTTCCAATGGTTCGTCGGGCCGGCGTCCTCTTCCTTTTCAGAGCAGATGTATGTGCGCTCTTCGACGCGGGCGACGTCGGACTTGTCCGAACGGGCGAAGTAGGAGTTGGCGGGCTTGTCGAGTTTGATGAAAGCGCCGGTCTTGACCATCAGATTGGCGATTTCGTTGTACATCCATTCAGAGCCGTCGAAGAAGACGACTTTGTCCGGCGTGCAGAGGTCGATCCAGTGCTGGAGCCAGCCTTTCAGTTCGGCGTTTTTGATGTCTTTGAGTTCCATTGTGTTTCCTCGTTGGTTTGGGTGCCTTTGTCTTGTCCGGCCTGCGGGTTGCGTGGCGGGCATGACTGTTTGTTGGAAAAAACAAAGGAAAAATATAATGTCTAAACATGCAAGTTTCAACTTTTAGATTATATTATATAGGAACAAAAACGAGAAAATAGTCGAGAACGAACAAGGAGATTGACATGCCAGGGAAAAAGGAAAAGGGGCGCGTGCTTCAATACCACGTGATGGATCTGCCGTCTCAGGGCGTGGATTGGGAGGGGACCGTGTCAATGGAGGAATTGGAGATAGAGGACGACGACGGCCGTTTCGAATATCCGGAGGAGCTGTCCTTCCGGCTTCATCTGAGCCAGCTGGGGGATGATCTGCTGGTGTCGTCGGGGCATCTGGCCGTGAAAATCCGCGCGATGTGCGACCGTTGCACGGAATTTTTCGATCTGAAATTGGAGACGGACGACGTCTGTCATCGATATGAAAAGGTGACTGGGGAGGTCGTTGACTTGACCGATGACATTCGAGAAGATATATTAATAGTTTTTCCGCAATCATGTCTGTGTTCGGAGGATTGCCGCGGGCTGTGTCCCGTGTGCGGCGCGAATCTGAACGAAGGCGATTGCGGTTGCGAGCCGCCAGAGGAGGAAGAGGACGAAGAGGAGGCTGAGGAAGCTTCCGAAGGCCCGAATCCGTGGGCGGCGCTCGACAATTTGAAACTGGACAATTGATTTTTCCACAAATCAATTTATTTTAGTAAACATAACATAAAAGCAGAACCTACGGGCTGCTTGCGGGCGGGCGGAATCCTGGCCGCGGCGGTCTCAATCATTCTGGAGAACAGGAACAATGGCAGTTCAACAAAGCAAAGTCAGCAAGCGTACGGTTCGTACGCGTCATGCCGCCAACCGTTACAAAGGCGTGCAGGTCACATTGTGCCCGAATTGCGGCGCCGCCTGCCTTCCGCACCGTGTCTGCAAGAAATGCGGCATGTATGGTGGAAGAGCTGTTTTGACGGTCAAGCAAGACGAGAAGTAAAACACATCGCGGGCTGGCGGATGGAAGTTCGCCAGCCCCTTTGTCTGTCTGAAGGGGTAGTCCATGCCGCATGAATGGCGTCGGCATGGGCTTTGTGACGAAATCTTCCAATTGTTTTGCGGGAAAAAGGATCCGCATCATCGGCAAGGGAGTAGCGCGAATGCCAGAACGTAAGTCCAGCGAAGTGATCAACATAGCCGTGGATGTGATGGGCGGCGACTATGCGCCCGGCGCGATCATCGACGGTGTCTGCATGACGCTGGAGCGTTACGGGAATGAATTCAAGCTGTTGCTGGTCGGTGACCAGAAACGGATGGAAGTGGAATTGAAACGGGTCGGCATCTTGGGCGATCCGCGATTGGAACTTGTTCATGCTTCGCAAGTTGTGGAAATGGGGGATCATCCTGTGTCCGCCGTCCGCCAGAAGCGTGACTCATCCATCAATGTTGCGATGAATCTAGTGCGCGTCGGTCGTGCGAGCGGCGTCTTCAGCGCGGGAAGCACGGGGGCGTCCGTCGTGTCCGCGTATTTCCGTTTGTCGATGCTGCCAGGCATCGAGCGGCCGGGCATCGCGGCGGTGATGCCGTCCGAGCGCGGCAATTTCCTGTTGCTGGACGCGGGGGCGAGCGTGGATTGCGCTCCTGTTAATTTGCTGCACTACGGCATCATGGGATCGATTTACGCGAAATCGATTTTGAACAAGCCGAATCCGCGCGTCGGGCTGATTTGCAACGGCACGGAGGAAGGGAAGGGCAACAAGCTGACGCAAGGGGCTTTGGCGTTGCTGCATGAAGCGAAGATGATCAATTTCATCGGCAACGTGGAAGGGCATGATTTGTTCTCCGGCGGCGTCGATGTCGCGGTCTGCGACGGTTTCGTCGGCAACGTGATCTTGAAAAGCTGCGAGCAGCTTGCGAAATCGATGGGCCGTCTTGTGAAGAAGGCGATCATGACCAAATTGATCTGGAAACTGGGCGCGTTGATGGCGAAAGGCGCTTTCAATGAATTGAAGCACCAGACGGATTTCTCCGAAATCGGCGGTGCGCCGCTTCTGGGCGTGAACGGCATCGTCATCATCGGCCATGGAATTTCGGACGGCAAGGCCGTCATGAACGGCATCCGCCAGGCCGGCGCCGCCGTCCGCCAGAAAGTGAACGAGACCATCGCGGACCATGTCCGCGAAGTCTCCGGCCAGTAGGACTGAACTGGCCGAAAGACTGCAAGATTTTGAAAATCAGGCTTCTGGAATTCCAGAAGCCTGATTTTTTTGTTGTTATTTCAATTCATCCAGATTATTGAAGACTTTGATGATGGCCTGTGCGACTTTCGCGGCCATCTGTTCGTCGTTGGGGGCGCGGAGAATCTGCACGATGGCGATATGCGAATAGCAGTATTTGATCGCTTCGGGGAAGTTCTTCACGCTGTAATCGACGCCGTCGGACGCGCCTGGAACCGCCCATGGATAGCCTTTGCCGTAGGCGTTCTGCGCGCGGAAGATGGTCATTTCAGGCAGGATGCAACTCTGCCAGACACAGCAGACGACGCCTTCCGCCTGAAGGGCCTTGCAGATGGCGTGGCGGAATTCGCTCTTTTCGGCGGGCGTCTTGTCGCCCATGCCGAGAGCGTCGAAATCGACACGGAGGTTATAGTTGTACCAGTTATGCGTGCAGATGGCGGGTTCGTATGGAAGCTTCAGCCCTTTGATGTCCGCAGCCTGAAGAATGGTATGAAGCGTCTTCGCGTTGGCGAGCAATTGCTTATAGTAATAGGGGAATTTCCGCAACTCGGCAAGAGCGTAGGCGGCGGTGATTTCGTTGTTGCAGAACTTGTGCGCGAAGGCGTAGGCGGGAAATTCGTCCGTATCCTTCGTCGGCTGCATGTCTCCGAAGCCTGTCAGCGTGAGGCCGCGGTCGAAGATCTCCTTGTCGCTGGTGACGAACAGGCCGCCTTCGCCGGAAGTCATGCATTTGTTCTGGTTGAAAGAGAATGCGGCGCAGTCGCCGAGCGTTCCGGCCTTTTGGCCTTTGTAGAGGGCGTTGTGGGCCTGCGCGGCGTCTTCTATGATCTTGAGATTGTGCTTCTTGGCGATCTCGCGGATGGGATCCATGTCGCAGCAGAGACCATGGAGATGGACGCAAAGGATGGCCTTCGTCCGCGGCGTGACGGCGGCTTCGATCTTGGCCGGATCGATAAGGAAAGTCTCCGGATCGATATCGACGAAGACCGGCACGGCCATGTTGTGGATGATGCATGAGGCGCTGGACGGCCATGTGTAGGAGGTGACGATGACTTGATCGCCCGCGCCAATGCCGCAGCCTGCGACGCACATCTGGAGGGCGGAGCCGCCGCAGTTCGTGAAATAGGCGTATTTGTTGCCGTTGAAGGCGCAGAATTCCTCTTCAAGGAGTTTCGTATATTTGCCGCGGCACTGGCCTGGCTCATGGAGGGCCGCGATGATGAGCTCTTCGTCCGTTTTGTCGATCGGAGGCCAGTTTTTGACTTCGCCGGGCTTGATGACGGCTTCGCCGCCTTTGATTGCGAGTTGTGCCATAGTAGTGGTTAGTGGTTAGTGGTTAGTGGTTAGTGGTTAGTGGTTAGTGGTTGGGAGGGTCCCGCTCCTGCGGGAACGGTGGTTAGTGGTTAGTTGGATTCATAAAATCTGATATTGGACGGGCCTGTGACGATCGTGTTCACGGCGATGTCCGCTCCGTTCTGAGCCGCCTGCAGGCCTTTGCGGTTGGTATGCGGGTGGAACAACGGGTAGGCGGAGGAGGAGACATCCAGACGGAGCTTGTCGCCAGGCTCGAACAGGAAGGAATGGTGACCGAGCGTGAATTCCAGTTCGACGGTTTCGTTGGGATTGTAGTGCGGATGCTGGAAACTGATGGAGGTGATGTCGTCGCGCAGACCGTATGCGATGTCGTTCTTGACGATGCTTGTGCGGATGTAGAAGCACGTGTCGAGGCAGGAGGAGCGGACGTGCAGCGTCGCCTTCATGCGGCCTTCGACCTTGCATGGCGCTTCGAACGGGGCGGACAGGAAGGAGACGATGTCATATCGCGAATTGGGCTTGTCCTGTTCGGCCATGCCGCCGAAATTGTTGCAAAGACCGCCCTTGAAAGATGCGGGGGCGTAGGGATTGTACGTGTAGGAAATGGCGGCGGCGTCCTGCGGCGCCGCGTCCAACGTGTGGTCGTTGAGGTAGAGGACATGCTCTTTTTGACCTTCCTTCAGCGAATCGACGGTGTGCCATTGGTTTTCCCACAGCGTGTAGTAGGTCGTTTTGCCTTCTGGAATCGTCCGTAGCGGCGCTCCCGTGCGGACGTGATCGAGCCATTGGTAGACAAAATCCGAACCGAAATTTTCGTTGAGGCCGCCGTTGGGGAAGACGACGGGGCTGAATTTGTCCGGATTCGGATTGTGGTTGTATGGCGTCACGAGCAGGGCGCATTTCGGGCGGACGGCGGCGGGAATGGTCTCCCACATGTCGAAGATGCCCTCCGTGTAAATATCGTAGAAGGATGAATAGAAAAGCGTTGGGATGTTCAACGTACTGACTGCGTTGTGGGAATCCGCGCCGCCTTCAAGCGTCTGCCAGAACGGATCGTCCGGCAGAGGGTGCTCCATGTACGCTTCAAGAGCTTCCGCGTATTCGCCGAAAATGGAGCGTGTTACGCCTAGAAGCGGCATGGTGCGGAAGGTGTCCAGCACATAGTTCTTCTTGAAAATGGAATTCTTCTTGTACATGCCGACCGCCCATTGCCCATGGAGGCCGCATTTCATGAAACCGTTGCGGTAGGTGACGTTGTAGCGGATGGGATCCTGTATGCCGAGTACGGCGCCTTTGATGTCCGGCTGATGCGTGTCCAGATAGGCGTAATGTACAGATGTCAAATAACTTCCGCCAACGGGATAGATTTCGCCTTGATAGAAAGGCTGCTGGCGGATCCATTCAAGGGAGTCGAGGCCGTCCTGCCGTTCGTTGACGTATGGGATGCAATCGCCTTCGCTGCGGCCGCATCCACGGCAGTGCTGCGTGACGATGGCGTAGCCATGGGTGTCCTCCTTCTGGAGGTCGGTCATGTTGATTTCCTTGCCGACGTATGGATTGCGGCGGAAGATGATGGGGAAGGTGCCTGTTTCGGACGGCAGCTGGACGTATGTGTAGATTTTGACGCCATCCGACATGGCGACATGGAATTCTTTGACGATGTTCATATATGAATCAGTGGTTGAGTTTGCATACATGGTAACTTGAATGTAAGTTAATAAAGGAATAGCACAATACAAGATTTTCGGGCGAAAAATGCCCAAAAGAACGACTCTAAAGAAACAATACCATCAGGAACAGTTCAAAAAAGAGGACCAGACATGAGTACGAAGCATTTGCTATGCAGTATCGCGATGGGCGCGGCATTGGTTGCAAACGCGGCCGAGCCGCCGAAAGTCGCCATTACGGGGCCTTGGCAGATTGAAGTGGAAGGCGTGAAACTGGATGTTCCCGAACCGCCGGTCATCCGCGTGGTGGAGGAATCCTACAAGTCATTGCCAGTCTATCGTCGCGGCGGCGGCTGGAACGACGGCGTGGCGTTGCGCGGCGTGTCGGCGACCGGTTGCGCGCTGCCGAAGGCGTTGGATCCGTATTCCGTCCGCATGCGTTTGCCGGACGGCACGGAAATGCAACGCGGAAAGGATTTTGAATACACGGATTCATGGGGTACTCTCGGCCGTGTGGAAGGCGGCCGCGTGTCGGCGAACCAGGAGGTTCTGATTTCCTATCGCTATATTCCGAACCGTCTGGATTCCGTCATCAAGACGGCGGACGGCAAGCTGAAACTCGTGTGCGGCAAGCCGGCGAGCTTCTGCCCGAAGATGCCCGCCCTGCAGGAAGGCGAGACGCGCCTTCTCAACATCTACACGGAAGCGCAGACGGACAAATTGACGGACGAGAACATCTTCATCATCACGGAGACGGCGTTCCCCGCGGAATCCGCCAAAGAGCAGCAGGCCTTCATTCCGAACACGATGAAGAAGCTGCAGAACGGCGAACATGTGAAGATTCTCGCGTGGGGCGACAGCGTGACGGCGTGCGGCTACATTCCGGACCAGTTCCGCTGGCAGATCCAGTTCGTCGAACGCCTGAAGGCGGCGTTCCCGAAGGCGGACATCGAACTCATCAGCAATGGTTGGGGCGGCCGCACGATTCCCGCCTTCCTGAACGAGCCGGAAGGATCGCAGTACAACTACCAGCGGACGGTTCTGGATGTCAAGGCGGATCTGGTCGTGTCCGAATTCGTGAACGACGCAGGGCTGCCGCCGGCGGAATGGGATCGCAGCTTCAATAAAGTTTTGAACGACTTCCGTGCGCAGAACACGGAATGGATCATCCTGACGCCGCACTATGTCCGCCCCGACTGGATGGGATTGACGACGCAGAACGGCATCGGCATCGAAAACGATCCGCGTCCGTACGTGGCGTTCATCCGCAAATTCGCGGTTGACAAGAAAGTGGCGGTCGCCGACGCGGCGAAGCGCTATGGCCGTCTCTGGCGGCAGGGCATTCCTTACAATACATTAATGACCAATACGATCAACCATCCGGACAAGGATGGAATGAAAATCTTCGCGGACGCTCTGATGAGCATCTTCGGCGAATGATCTTCTACGGAATCTCGCATGAATTGATGTAGATTCCGTCACGCAGGCCGGAGACGCAGTAGAGAACGCCTTGACGGTACATCATTCCGTTCCATAGACCAGCCTCCTCCGGCTTGAGGAAAAAGACATCCTGGGCAGGACTCCAATGGGTCCTGTCCATTTTTTGTATCGGCGTGCCGTCGGAAATGACGCATTTCATGACGGATACACGGTCGCCCACTTTTCCCGTGGCGGCGAAGCAGTCTTCATCCGTCTGGAAGGAGACGGCGAGGCGGTTGTCGTCCGTCACGCAGACATACGGGGCGCTGGCCTTCGTGCCGCGCCCTTTCGGGACGAAAACTTCAGATGGAGCGGACCAGTTGATACCGTCTTTCGACCACGCCATGAGAATTTCGAAACGGATGGAATCCGTTTCGGGCTGGTCGCGGTAGGTTCCTTCGAAGACGACGACGTATTCGCCTGTCTTCGTGCGCGCGAAGACAGGCATGCCGTCGCGTGAAAGCCGCGTGATTCCGCCGACAGTTTTTTCGACGGCGCCGTCCATGATGGCGCGCGGATTCGTCCAGACGCCGTTGACCAGTTCTTTCGCCATGATCCGCTGGCATTTGTAGTTGGTCTTGGGATCACGGTGGACGTTTCCCGCCATGGGGGAGAAATCGTCCGCATACATGACGGTGACTTTGCCGTCGATGACATCGACAAACGGTTCATAGAAACCGACATTGTAGCCTTTGGACATCGTCTCGAGGATCTTCTTTTCGCCAAGCCCCATGGCGAAATTGCTGACGATGGTGTTGTATTCATGCCATGTTTCGCCCTTGTCGAATGAAATGGAGCAGTAGATGGCACGTTCATGGGCGGAGATGGTCGGTCTCCCGATGGCACGGTAGGAGCAGAGAATGGCGCCGTCCGGCATTTCATGGAAATCGACGTTCGCGCACCACGCCTCGTCATGGAAGGAGGCGATGGACGGCGCCGTCCAGTTTCTTCCTTCGTCAAAACTGCGGCGGACGTTGATCCGCCCATTGTCGTAACCGAGCAGCCATGTGTTGTCTTTCAACGCGTAAAGCCGCGGATAGCCGCCGCCTCCGCAGAGCTTCCGTTTGTTTTCAGGGGAGAAATGGAAGTCGTCTGCGTGGAGGAGGGCTGTCATGGAAAAAAGACAAAGGAATATAAAAAGTTTATTCATTCAAGGGATAAAAGCGATAAAAGCTTTGTGGAATGGAATTTAGTCTCTTTTGGCGATTTTGCGGATCATCTGGAAGAGGGAGATTTCCTGCATCTCGCGGAGTTCGGCGGGAATCTTGCCGGGAGCGGCGGTTTCGAGGGAGGCCGTCCCATCGAATCCGATTTCTGCCAATGCGTTGGAGAAATCATCCCAGTCGATGACGCCCGTGTAGGGAATCCAATGCAAGTCGTTGCGGCCGTTGTTGTCATGGATGTGCAACGTCTGGAGATACTCCTTGCCGAGCAGGCGGACGCAGTCGCCGGGCTTCTCGCCGGTCGTGGCGGCATGGCCTGTGTCCAGGCAGACTTTGAACCACGGGCTGTTGAATTCCTTGACGAACGCAAGCGTCGCGGCGACGGGGGCGATGGACAGCGGCGGCATGGGCATGTTCTCGAAATTGACGATGACTTCGTTCTGGCGTCCGACTTCCACAAGGCGGCCCATGAATTCGCGGTTCATGTCCAGCATCTCTTTTTTCTGCTCTTCTGATTCGCTTGAGCAGCCGAACGGCATGATGGGATGGATGATGAAATTCTTGCAGCCGAGAATGGCGGTGCCGCGGATGGATTTCGCCATTTTCTCAAAGCGTTCCGCACGGTCTTCCGGCGTGTTGTCGCGCGGGGGCCAGCGCCACGGGCCATGTGTCTGGCTGATTTCGATGCCGCTGTCTTCAATCTGTTTGCGGATATTCTTCAGCTCTTTTTCAAAACCAGTTTCATCTAGTTGGAAAAGAGGGCCTTCCGTATTGGCAAAATCCTGAAAGTCGACGCATTCATACCCATGCTTGCGCATGCGCTTCAAGCCTTCGGCGAGACCGTAGCGTGAAAGATAGGCACCGGATTCAATACCGATTTTCATCATGTTCAATGTCCTTGTCTAAAAACGTCACGAAATTTGATTGAAGAATTCAGTCAGTTTGGCGATATTGTATGGTTTCAGGAGAAGTCCTGTGAAACCGTCCTTCTGATACGTGTTGAGCATCTCGATGTCCGCTGTCACCGCGTAAACCAGCAAATTGGAAAGTTTGGGATTCTTGCGGATTTCGGCGACAAGCTTCATGCCGTCCATGACGGGCATCTGGATGTCCGTCATGACGATGTCCGGCAGGGGGGAAGTCTGCAAAAGATCAAGCGCCTCCTTGCCGTTTTTGGCGGAGCGTGTTTTCGTGATGCCGAGTTTTTCGCACATGAGGTTGAGCATCTTCAGATTGAGAGGCGTGTCGTCGACCAGCAGGAGCGAGAGCTCCCTGATGGCTGGGTTGAGCTGGCTGGAGGCGTTCTCTTCACGTTTGATGGCTTGCTCGGAGAATTTGACGTTGTTCAAGGTGACGGTGAACGTACTGCCGACGCCCTTCTCTGATGTGATGGACATCGTTCCTTTCATGTTCTCCAGCAATATCTTGCAGATGGAAAGCCCCAAGCCTGTTCCCTTGATGTTTGATTTCGCCATGCCTTGCGAATATGGCTGCATAAGCGTTTTCATCTCTTCCGGTCCGATGCCGGCGCCAGTGTCTTTCACGGAAAAGACAAGTGTCTTGGTGTCCGCCTCGCTGTCATGGCATGCGGCGGATATGGTGATGGTGCCTTCGGTGGTGAACTTCACGGCATTGCTGATCAGATTGGCGAGAATCCGGCGGACATGCTCCATATCAATATATAACATGGGCATTTCCTGAATATCCGAGACAAGCTGCAGATTTTTCGCGTCCGTTATTGGCTTGAAGGTTTTCACAATGGGTTCGACAAGTTTACTGAAATCATAGTAATTGTAGTTGAATTCCATCTTGCCAGCTTCGAGCTTGAAGAAATCAAGAAGGTCGTTGATCAGTTCAAGAAGTATACCGCCGCTGTAGGAGATGCTGTCGAGAGAGTCCTTTTGCGCGGGCGGCATGTCTTTTTCGGTTCTAAGCAGATCAGTGAAACCGATGATGGAGTTGAGGGGGGTGCGCATGTCATGGCTAAGGCTGGCGAAGAACAAGTTGCGGTCCTCAAGCTCTTTCTGCTTGAGTTTCATCTCCAGTTCCTGCGCCGCCAGCTGTGACTCCAGCTTGGCCTGCTGGAGCTTCATTTCAGACTCGCGTTTGACAAGCTGCGCTTCATGGACCAGATGGACATTCGTTCCCTCCAGTTTTTTGGCCGCCTCATGACGCTTGCGGTTGATGATGAAGGCATAGAGAAGAATCGAAAGCAAGATCAGCGTCTGCAAGGACAGATAGATGATTTGATTGCGGTAGCGGCGGGCGATGTCGGAAGAGTTGACTAAATACTGTTTTTCCGTGTCTTCCAGCATTTTGCTTATATGAAAATCGACATTGGCCCAGATTTCTTTCTTCTGCGTTTGATAGTTGTCGTCGAAAAGAATCATTCTCGCCAGAACCAGCTTCTCTTCTTTCGAAAGTTGGAAGTCCGCTTGTGTCAACGGGGAGGAGGCGAGATATTTTTCCATGTCATGCGGCAGAGTGGAACGGTCAAAACCAGTGGCGGCGATGACAAGGTTCATGGAACGGTATTCCGTGTATTCCAACGCTCGCGATTTCGTTACGGCCACGATGATCAATTGCTTGAGTTCCGTCGTTTCCGGAATGCCGCTGAGAATATCGATGGCGCGTTCACGGCGACGGTAGGTGTCCTTTTCACGGAAATAGGCGAGAAGATGGCGGAGATCGTTTGTAATCGCGTAGAGACGAGCCTGTTCCGTCATCATGTCGCTGCCTGTCTGGAGCATTTTGGCCGCCTCTGAATAGTCATAGTAATGGCGTTGCGTCATCTCGACCCGCGCATAATCCTTGAAGACATGGATGGTGTTTTTCACCAACAGGGCGCCAAGGATCATCCAGATGAATCCTGCGATGACCATGCAAGAGAAAGTGAACTTTTCGACGTTGCTCTTCATGATTTCTGATAGTGGCGTTACACCGCCGCTGTGTTACAAATTAATCCAATCGCCGGTTTTGGCTGATTTGTAGCAACTTAGGATAAGCCGTGCCGTGACGGCCGCCTTCTCGACGGTCACATAGGGCTCCCGATGGTTGCGGACGGCGTCCACGACATCCGCCAGCTGGGCCGGATGCGCGCCGCCATAGTGCGGTTTTTCCGGATCGGGCGGCGTTTCTTCATGGTAATCTTTCATAAGGGCGGCGACTTCCTCCTCCGCCTGTTTGTCGTGGAACCGCCAGTAGACGGGGCGGAATGCCGCCAGTTCGATGTGCCCCTTCGTCCCGCCGATGATGACGGTGGCGTTGAAGCCTTTGTCAACGGCGGAAGCGGATGTGCCGCAGATGGTTGCGAAGACGCCGTTGGGATAGCGGACGAGCGCCGCCGCGTTGTCTTCCGTCTCGATGACGCCTTGGTGGGCCATGTTGTCGCATTGCGCGATGACGCTTTCGGGCGTACCGAGGAAATAGTTGACCAGATCGATGAAATGGACGACCTGCGTGATGAGCACGCTGCCGCCTTCGCCGTTCCATTTGCCGTGCCAGTAGTCGCTGTAGTAGGAATCCGGGCGGAGGCAGCAGAGATAGACGGAGGCGTTGAGAATCTGTCCAAAACAGCCGCGGTCCAACAGCTTCTTGAGCAACAAGTTGCCTTTCTCATGACGATGCTGGAAGATTCCGGAGAAGACGAGCTCGGGATGCTTTTTGTGGGCGGCGAGCATGGCGTCAAGCCCTTCCAGCGAGTTGGACAGGCATTTTTCGCAGACGACGTTCTTGCCGGCGTCCATGGCGGCGACGGCGAGCGGCGAATGACTGGCGTGATCCGTGCAGATGTCGATGAGATCGATTTCCGGATCGTTCAGCATGTCCGTGAAATTTTCCGTGAAATTGGGCACGCCGAGCTTGGCGGCCATGGCGGCCGCCTTGTCGCGTTTCAAATCACAGATGGTTTTGACGGTGGCGCCTGGTATCTGCTTATAGCTGTTGATATGCGTCGGTGCGACGGCGCCGCAGCCGACAAGGCCGATTTTGATCTCTTTCATGCATGACCTCCGCGAGGATGTCTATGGTTTGGAAAATGAAATGCGTTTGGCGATTTACACAAAAAAGACAATTTAATGCAACAGACGATAATTTTCAATTTTTTCTATACATATAATGTATAAAACAAACCGTTATGAACTTACCGTCATGCCTCCCAGCGGACATCGCCGTGGCAGATGGTCCGTTGCGGGACAAGATCGTCGTTCAGCATGACGATGTCCGCTTCGTAGCCTTTCTCCAGACGGCCGCGTTTGCCGAGCTTGAGGCTTTGGACTTGGTTCCAGCTGGTCGCCTTGATGGCCTGGCAGAGCGGCAGCCCCGTGACGCGGACAAGACGGCGCAAGCCGTTGTGATAACGCAATGTACTGCCGGCGACAGGGCCTGTCGTCAGCGTCGCCTTTCCATCTTTCACGATAACCGGCAGGCCGCCGAGCGTGTAGTTGCCGTCCGGCATGCCGGATGCGCGCATGGCGTCTGTGATGAGCATCATGCGGTCCGGCCCTTTCAGGCGGGCGATGAGCTGTATCATCGGTTCGCAGAGATGGATGCCGTCGCAGATCATCTCCACGAAGACGTCGTCGCTCATGAGACCGCCGCCGACCATGCCGAAACGCAAATGGTGGACGGGCGTCATGACGTTGCAGAAATGCGTCAGATGCTTCATGCCGTTGGCGCGATGGAGCTGGAAGCAGTCGTAGTCCGCTTCGCAATGGCCGCCCGACGGCATGATGCCGCGTTCGACAAGCCCTTTCGTGAATTCCAGGCCGCCTTCCAGTTC
Organism: uncultured bacterium; assembly: GCA_902776645.1. GTDB lineage: Bacteria > Verrucomicrobiota > Lentisphaeria > Oligosphaerales > Oligosphaeraceae > UBA1407. The sequence goes on from CACYQT010000005.1 coordinate 161,117, forward strand.
AGGGGAGAACGACGCCTTCACGATATGGGCTAATTTGCTCAGTTCATCGACGAGATCAAGGCATGGAAGTAGCAGATGCGCAGGATTTTGCGCTCCTGCGCATTTCGGATTGAACCATGGCCCTTCCAGATGGACGCCCAGCAGGAGAGCGCCGTCGCGGTTGGTCTCCTGATAACGTGTGGCGCAACGGCAGATTTCGCGAAGATCTTCGCGGGCAACGCTTAGCGTTGTCGCCAGAAAGCCTGTGACACCGTCCGTCAACTTGTCATGGCCGATGGTGTTGAAGGCTTCGTCCGTCGCGTCGCAGAAATCACAGTTCGAGCGGCCATGGCAATGGATGTCGATGAAGCCTGGAGCCGTGATGAGTCCTTCGCCGTTGATGACGTTGTCGCAATCAGTTGCGGTGATATTCGGGGCGACGGCGACGATGACGCCGTCGAGTATGAGAATGTTCGCTCGCGGCAGATCGAGATCTGGCGAAACGACATGTGTGTTTTGAATCAACGCTTTCATAGGACGGAGTCCAGATTGATCTTGTCAGCCGTATAGACAAGCGTAAAATCTGCATGCGGAAGCAGATAGGAGGCCGGCAGGAACGGCGTTGGCGATTTGTCCGCAAGGATCTTCGTGAGCGGTTCCTCCTGTTCGGCGAAGCAGGCCAGCAGGAGTTCGCGTTTGGAGGCGAGAATCTGCCGCATGCCCATGGTGGCGGCGAAACGCGGGACGAGATCACGCGAACCGTTGGCGGTCAATTCGGCGTTGGCGTTGATGGTGCGTTCCTTCAAGGCGATCACACGCGACGGCAAGTCTGCAAAGTCTTTGACGGAAATGGCTTGCGGTTCCATCGGTTCATTGAAGGCGATATGGCCGTTGAAGCCGATGCCGAGCAATTGCAGATCCAGACCGCCGGCAGCGGCCAGCGCGTCATCGAATTTGGCGGGATTGGCTGGATCAGGGAAGTGGGCCTGGCATTCCGCAAAGTTCCGTTCCGGCAGGAAACGGTTGAAGAGGTTGTCGTGCATGTACTTCCAATAGCTCAACGGATGGTCGTGGGGGACGCCTGTATGGTCGTCCGACGCGTATTCATCCAGATTCCACGTCTGGAGGCGCGAAAGATCAATATGATTGTTGTTAAATTTCTCAGCAAGAATGCGATACAGTTCGATCATCGTATTGCCGGTGGCGAGACCGAGATTGAACGATTCGCCTTTGGACAATTTGGCGACGACGGCGTCATAGATGATTTCCGCGCCACGAGCGCTCATCGCGTTATAATCTGCAACTTTTTCGATTTTCATTATAGGATCACCACCTTTCCTTTTTCTGCGGATTCCAACATGCCCAATGCGACTTTCATGGCTTCGATCGCCTGCTTGGCGCCAGCCAGCGGCGCATGGCCGTTTTCGATGCCGTCGATGATGGCGGCCATTTCACGCACATACATGTCGCCTTCGACTTTTTCCTGAAGTTCGCCGACCGGGACGTCGTCCAGCGGGATGCTCTCCACTGGCTGGCCTGGCGCAAAGAATTGCAGGCCATGGGCATCCGATTTTTTCAGCGTGCCTTTTTCACCATAGACGACCATGTAGTTGTCCGACGGGCCTGAACGGAGCCATGAGCATTCCATGTTGCAGATGACGCCGTCTTTTGAGGTTGTTGTCGCGCTGATGTAGTCATATGGCTTCTCGGGGCCTTCGGGCATCATGATGGCGCGTGCGTAAACGCTTGCGGGAACGCCGAAAAGGCCATTCGCCAAATCGATGTGATGGGCCAGCATGTCCAATGTGCAGCCGCCGGATTTGGCGTAGTCGGCGAACCAGTCGCCCCATTCGCGTTTCCAGCCGCCGACAAGGCATTCGATGGAACAGCAGATAGGCTTGCCGATTTTGCCTGCTTTGACGAGTTCGAGCAGTTTGATGCCACCCGCCGAATAACGGCGGACGAAACCGACGGCGAACAGATTGGAGTAGTTGCTGATGAGCGGAGCCAGTTCCTTAAGTTCTTCCGCCGTACGGCAAAGCGGCTTTTCACAGAAAATCGGCTTGCCTGTCGCCATGGCGGAGCGAAGCCCTTCGGCATGGCAGTAGGTCGGCGACGTGATGACGATGAAGCCGACTTCCGGATTGTTCACGACTTCCGCCACGCTGGCCGCCGGTTTAACTTCCGGAAACTTTTTCACGAAGGCGTCCATCTGGGCGGGATTGATGTCATACGCCGTGACAAGACGCGCATGCGGATGCTTTGAAAGATTGCCTGCGTGGGCGTTGCCCATGCGGCCTGTTCCGATAATGCCGACTCCAATCATTGTTTTGCTCCTTTGATAATATTTTGAATGAGAATCACTGCTTCTGCAACATCTTTTTCCTGCTCAGGGCCGAGCGGCAGTTCACGTTCGATGATGAGCGGTCCCGCGAAACCACGGGCCAGAAGGCTCTTCAAAAGATTGGCGAAATCCGTATCTCCTTTCCCGAGAGGCGTTTCCCTTCCTCTGGTTTCACCATCGGCGGCGTGTCTCGCGTCTTTGCAATGGATGACTTTGACAAGATCGCCCATTTCTTCCAAGACGTGCGATGGTTCGTCCGAACCGTAGATCAGCAGGTTGGCGGGATCGAAATTCAGCCCGAGATTGTCTTCGCCGATGTCATTGAAAATGCGTTTCAGCGTGGGAACGTTCTCCATGCCTGTTTCGAAGAGAAAATCCTGCCCGTTGGCTTTCGCAAAACGGACAAGTAGTTTCAAATCATTGATTAGCGACTTGTATTCGTCGTTGCTTTCTTCTGGAAAATAACCGACGTGGCATGTGACGTAGCGGACGCCGTATTTCAGGCCCCAGTTCATCTGGCGGCAGGAGAGGATCATGCGTTCGGCACGTGTCTTAAGCGGCGACAGGCCAACGCCTTCGATGGGATGCGCCCAGTCTTGGTTCGGGAAGGAGAGGAACATCGTCGGCGTCGATATGCCGCGTTCCCGCAGCATGGCCATGATGGCCTCCGAACGCGCGATGGCTTCGTCGGTCGGTGCGAGCCAGTTTTCCATGACGCCCGCGATTTGCATGGCGGTCATGCCGAGCGAATGGTAGTATTCGATGCGCCGTTCATCCGCCGTGGGGCAGCGGAGGATAGTTCCGATTGGGCAGGTCATATTCGTTTACTCCTTAATCTATGCTATGACGTTACTTGGCGATTTGAAATCTGATGACGATGGCGCCTTTTTGCACAGGCTTGTCCAGCTTGACGGCGATGCGTTTAGGGCTGCGTGCGTTCGGATTTTCGACGATGCCTTCCGTGAGAGCAAGCCCTGCGCCTTCTGTGCTCACGGTGGCGGAAACAGCCACGTTCTGATAGGAGGCTGTGACAGTCGAACCGTTGACCGTCAGTTCGTCGTACGACACCAACGCCGTCTCAAATGTCTGCGGCGACGTGAATTCCACATCGTCGCGAACCGTCAGCGTCTGTTCTTTCCGATTGAAGGTGAACGTGCGTTTCAAACTGACAAGCTCCTTCGCTTCCGGATAGGCGGGCGCGATGTCGGCGACAATCGTATCGACGTCGTCCGTGAAATCCGTGCTGATGAATGTGCCATGTGACTGGCGTCCAGGAGATTGCAATTTTCCTCCGACAATCGGAACCATGTGTCCGAAAGAGTTGAGCATCTGGCCTTCGTAACGCTGCGGGGAGAATGTCCGTTTCGTGTAAGGTTCGCCACCGGGGTCGAGAAAGAACTGATGTCGATTCAAGACAACTGTGAATGATCCGATGTCGTTGTGGTTGTGCTCCTCTGCGTTGTGACCTGTCTTGAATGCCACGCCGAAGTGTCTGCCGTTCATGGTGGAACGACCGACATAGATGTTTGCGAGCGGATAGAGTTTGCGAGGCGGAAGCTGTCCGTCCAATGGCACGCCTGCGGGCGGATACGGTCGTTTGTCAAAACAGCGAATGACGGTCAGCATGGGCACGTTTGTGATTTCCGTTCGCGGCGGAACGGCCCGCAGGACGGCGTCCGGATAGCGGTATTGAATGATGGCGATATCGTCAGGCGAAGGACTTATGCCGACGCCGCAGTCCGCGAAGGCGGGGCAGCAGTTTTCCTCTATCTGGATGTCCCGCGCGAATGCGGCGACGTTGTGCAGCGTCTCGTTGTCGTACAACGACAGCTTGCCGCCCGTCATCATGAGCACCGTTTCCGCGAGAATGAGAAAACGCCCGTAGCCATAGCCCCAGTAGCCCATGCCTTCCGTGCAGTAGCCATCGGCGGAATACCCCGCCGTGAAGAACGGCATGGCCTTTTCTACGGCCGCGAGTATTTCCGCGCGGTCATGGCGATCCTCCATGAGAATCATCGCGGCGATGACGAGTTGCGAATGGCAGACGGAATTCCAGTTGTTGCCGCCGACTGTCCACCATTGGCCGCGTGTGATTTCGCCTGTTCGGATGACATGGCGGTAGGCGGCGAACATGCGGCGCTCGACTTCTTCGCGAATGCGTTTGCGCGTCGTGGGTTGGAGTTTGTCCTGCAACCACCAGTCGTAAATGGCAAGAGTGGCGCAGAAATCGGAACAGAAAAGATCCGCATATGGAGCGGTGCCGTTGAAATTCCACAGATCTCCGTCATGGGCGGGCAGCACCCAGCTCTTTTCATTGAAAAAGGCATTCAATTCTTTTTCGATGGCTTCGAGAAAACGTCCTTTGTATTCAAGGACTTCCGCCTGGACGAGCGGGAAGAGGCGGTCGCGCTGCCGCTGGAAATAGACGCGTTCGTAGTTGCTGCGGTTGCCAATTCTAAGGAATTGCAAATAAAGCTCATCCGGCAGTTCCGGAATAGGCGTGCCGACAACTGATTCAGCTTGTGCGATGATTTTTTTCGCTTCCGGCGTGTCTGAGTAAGGCAGCCATGCGGCGCGATCGGTGGCGGTTGGACCAAAATGGCCGGGCGTTTCGGACAGCCATGAGGCGATCTGGTCGATGCGTTCTTTGGAGGGGATTGGAAAATCCATGTGATTGGCCTGCGGAATGGATTGTGATGAAAAAATGTTCACTTTATAGAGTAACATGATTTGAAAAATAATCCATTATATTAAGTTAATAAAATGGTGATAAAACAAAAAAACATTGAAAATACGACGGCCTGATGGCCGTGATCGGATGTGTCATGCATCCCAAGGAGCATTATGAACTGGAAGCATATCAGCCCGTCCCATGTCGTCCAGCCTGTGTTTGGAAATGAAAACGATGCGTTGTCCATTGAATTGACCGATGCCGCAAGTGTCGGCCATTGGGAATCTTCCGTTCCCGTCGAGGCCGGCCGGACATACCGTTTCACCGCTGTGGCGGACGTTCCCGCGAAGTCGTTCAACAACGTGACGATGCTTGTGACATGGTGTCCTGCGGAAAATGATTCGAAAATGATTCAGCGGGACTACATCGGTTTTCAGGACAAGAACGGCCTGCGGTGTTTTGACGAAACGTTCAAAGCTCCTGAAGGCAGCAACTTCGCCATCTTGTGGTGTGTCCACAAATGGCAGAAGGGCAAGGCGGTCTTCCGTGACATCCGCATGGAGGAGGTCGCGGAGATTCCGCCGCGGCGCGTCCGTTTGGCGACGGTCAACATCTATCCGAAGACGGAGCGGACGTTCGCCGCGAATCTCGCCATCATGGAGGATGCGCTGAAAAACGTCTGCGAAAAAGAGCCGAATCTGGACTTGATCGTCACGCCGGAATGCCATACGGACCGCATGGTGAATCTGCCGATCGTCGAACGCTCCGAACCGATACCGGGCGGCATGACGTTTGAGTTGTGCAAACGCTATGCCGTTCAGTACCATGTAAATATATTGGCGAACATCCATGAGCTGACGCCCGAAGGCCACGTCCATAACACGGCCTTCATCGTGGACCGCCAGGGGAAACTGGCGGGGCTTTACCGCAAGGTCCATCTGACGGTTTCGGAACAGATGATGGGCGTGATTGCAGGCGAAGAGTTCAATGTCATTGATTTGGATTTCGGACGGTTGGGCATCGCCGTCTGCTGGGACAACTGGTTCTCGGAAAGCGCACGGGCATTGCGGCTGAACGGCGCGGAGCTGCTGGCGTTTCCGCTGGCGGGCGACGGCAAGGAGTCGCATTGGTCGAAGACGTGGTCCACGCGGTGCATCGACAACGGCATTCCGATGGTGGTATGCGTCGGCGATCCGAAATGTCCGTCTGCGATTGTCGATCGTGACGGCGAATGGCTGTCGAGCACGATGGAGCAGGGCGGCTATGCGTTTGCGGAGATTGATTTGAACGAACGGAAACGCAGCTGGTGGCTCTCCGTCGGTCCCGCCGATGGCGATCCGTATCAGCTGTATCTGGCGGAGCGCCGTCAGATCGCCTATCCGCAGAAGTGATTGGCGAAAATGGACAGGACGCAAATTTAGCAAAGGAGGAAGAACAGATGAACGAATCAACCCGTGTCGTCAAACTTTTGATTCTGGCAATCGTCGGACTGCTTTTCTGCGCCTATTGCGTCATGTCATTGTTCAATATTGAAACGGCTGAAAATCATGTTGTCGTGAATCATTATGGCGATTTGTTAAGAGAATCAGCGGAGGTGAAAACAGCTTTGGCCGCACAGGGCGTCAAGGAATACATTATTTTCAATGGACGGCGTCTGGCCAGCCATCATATCCAATTTGTGACGGATCGTCCTGTCGCCGATCAAGATGCCATCCGGAAACTCTGCAAGGAGTATCTAATGGCTCATGTGGACAAGTATGAGAGGACTCTTTTCACCTTTGAAGTGAACGTGGAGAAACTCCATGGCAATCCTGGTATTCTCCAGAAAATGGAATGAACTGTAGGTAAGGATAGTGAGAACTTGATGGTGAAGAGGGAGTATATGACATGAAAAAATCTGAATCACAAAATGTGGAATATAAGCGTATCTGGCGCGATGACTACTTGCGATGGATTTGTGGTTACGCCAATGCCGAAGGTGGGGTAATCTGGCTTGGCATTGAAGATGACAAGACTGTTTATGGCATTGAGAATACTAAAAAGTTGATGGAAGACATACCGAACAAGATACGTGATACAATGGGGATTGTCGCGGATGTTGCGTTGCTTCACAAGAAAGGAAAAGATGTCATTCGTATAAAAGTGAAAAAAAGTGTGTTGCCCGTATGCTATCATGGTGAATATCACTATCGTACGGGGTCGGTAAAAATGCAACTGACAGGAAGTGCATTGACAGAATTTCTTTTGTCAAAATGCGGGCAGGATTGGGATGCATCACCAACTTTTGGTGGATACAAGAAAGATAGGTACGCATTTAGCACATTGTCTGCCCGTTATTTGAAAGAGCGAAAAATCAAGCTTGAAGATGCAGATTTCGAATCATTTGGATTGGCTTTTGCCGATGGACGTCTGACAAATGCGGGTGCTCTTTTTGCGGATGATTGCCCATTGTACCATTCACGTGTATTTTGTACACGATGGAACGGATGTGACATGGCGGCGGGTGTTATGGACGCGAAGGACAATCAGGAATATTCAGGAGGTATTCTTTCCATACTGAAATATGCTGAAGATTTTGTACGTGTCAATTCTAGACATGCTTGGCACAAGTTGGCACGGTCACGGGCTGAATTTGTTGAATATCCAGAACGTGCAGTCCATGAAGCACTTGTTAATGCATTCATACATCGCGACTATCTTGTGATAGGAAGCGAAGTCCATGTGGACATGTTTGACGACAGACTCGAAATAACATCGCCAGGCGGCATGCCAGGCGAAAGAAAGATAGAGGATTTTGATGTTCGTAACATCCCTTCAATACGTCGCAATCCGCTTTTAGCGGATATGTGTGAACGGCTACGAATCATGGAAAGACGTGGAAGCGGCTTTAAGAAGATATTCGAAGATTATTCAAAGATATATGCTAATCTAGGAAATCGTTTGCCGATTCTCGAATCGCATGATGCTTATTTTCGAATAACGTTTCCAAATTTACTATATGGTTTCAGTGATGAACAATTGATATCTATGCCCCCAGTTGTGCCCCCAGTTGTGCCCCCAGTTGTGCCCCCAGTTGGCCAGGCAAATAAGACACTGCTGGATGATGTCCAAAATAGAGAATGTGGTGCACAAGGTATCAATGATGATGGACAAAAAGGCAATATTGGTTTGGAAAAAGGCAATATTGGTTTGGAAAAAGGCAATATTGGTTTGGAAAAAGGCAATATTGGTTTGGAAAAAGGCAATATTGGTTCTGAGAAAGGCAATATTGATGGGTTATCATCGATTACCAAAGCCAATATTGCGTTGTTGAGGGATACATATGCCAATAGGGATATGTTCAAAAGGGCGGATGTCTTGAAGATACTTCCTTTGAATCTAGCTTCATTGTCAAAACTCCTTCGCAAAATGCTTGATAGAGGCATTATTGAACCTGTTCAGGGGCGAGGTAAAGGGGCATATCGTTTTGTCAATGATAATCATAAAGTATGAGAAAGATTTATTGTTAGTTTTTAAAATTGAAAAAAGTTGAATTTATTGAAAAGATAAAGCAGGTTGATCAAGGATTGACAAAATGAAACAATGTTTCCCATTTTTAGGTGCGATGCTGACCGTGCTGACGACGTTCGCCGCCGCGCCGAATATTCCAGAACTGAAAGATTTCAGAGCGCCTGCTGCAGTGCCGCGTGAATGCGTAAAGGGCTTCCTATGGCTTGAGGCGGAGTCGTTTGCGGATTACGGCGAGTGGAAACTGGACACGCAGTTCACCCATAAGATGGGTTCCGCCTATCTGATCGCGGCGGGCCTCGGCAGGCCGATTCAATCCGCAACGACGACGATTCGCATTCAGACGGCGGGCGTGTGGCGTGTGTGGGTTCGTACAAAGGACTGGCTGCCGGAATTTTCGCCTGGAAAGTTCGCTGTTTGCGTCAATGGTGTCAGCAAAGCCGTCAACGGAGCGTCGAAAAAGGATGGTTGGCGTTGGGAGAAAGGCGGTGATTTCGATCTGCCTGCAGGCGAGGCGACGATCGAGTTGAAGGATCTTTCAGGAGCGTTTGCGCGATGCGATGCGTTGCTGTTCACGCTGGACGGCGGTTTCAAACCGTCGGACGAAGCTGAAGATGTTGCGGCAGAACGTCTGAAATATACTGGTGAGGATGGAACGATTGATGACGGCGGTGCTTACGATGTCGTGGTGGTCGGCGCGGGGCCAAGCGGCATGGGGGCGGCTCTTTCCGCCGCCCGTACAGGCGCGAAAACGGCGTTGGTCCATGACCGACCCGTTTTAGGCGGCAATTCAAGCTGTGAACTGGGCGTCGGAACGGACGGCGCGGCGGGATCGCATCCGAACGGCAAGCGGAACTCCCGCGAGTCGGGCCTCTGCGAGGAGGCGAATCTCCTTCGCGCACAAGTGAATCCGAAAACGATGAGCGCTGCCTACCGTCTGATGGCGGAACGTGAACAGAAGCTGGAAGTCTTTTCCAATCAGCGTGTTCTGGCAGTGGAAAAAGATGGCGGCGCCATCACGGCCGTCCTTTCCCGCAACACGCTGACAGGCAAACGGATGCGGTTCAAAGCGAAGATTTTCATCGATTGCACGGGCGACGGCTGGGTGGGCTATTTCGCGGATGCGGAGTACATGTTCGGCCGTGAGGCCCAAAGCGAATACAATGAAGCGCAGGCCCCCGAAACGCGTGATAATCTGACCATGAGCGGCTGCCTCATGGGCGGCTGTGTCGGTTATCGTTATGAAATGCGGAAGCAGCCTGTCCCGTATGAGACGCCGGAGTGGGCGCATGTTCTGCCGGAAGGATTTACGCGGAGAGTCCAGTCCGTTTCGCCCGCGTGGTGGCTGGAGCATGGAGGCCGTTTCGACGACACGGTTGATCCCGAACGGGCCCGTGACGAATTGATTCGCATTTCGTTCGCCTACTGGGGCTGGCTGAAGAATGAATGGAGCGGCAAGGCGGATGCGGTAAATGCTGAATTGACGTGGGTTCCGTATATGAACGCCCGTCGGGAAGGCTTCCGTCTGAAAGGCGATTACGTGCTGACGGCGAACGATGCGTTGGAAGGGCGGATGTTCCCCGACAGAATCTCCTATGGCGGCTGGCCGCTGGACACGCATGATCCGTTGGGCATGGAGAATCCGAACGGCAACGGCTACTGGCATTCCCATCCGGGCGTGCCTGAATACTCCATCCCGTATCGCGTGTTGTATTCCCATAATATAACGAATCTTATGTTTGCGGGACGCTGCCAGAGCGTGACGCATATCGCTTTGGGCAGCACTCGCGTGGAGGCGACGATTTTCACGTTGGGGCAGGCCGCCGGTACGGCGGCGGCCATGGCCATCGCCAACGGTTTGACGCCAAGAGAGTTTGGTCAAAATCACATCGTCGAATTGCAGCAGCGGTTGTTGAAAGACGATCAGTTCATTCCACAACTGCGCAATGAAGATCCGCTGGATTTGGCGCGAAAAGCGAAAGTGACGGCGACAAGTTCCAGGGACATCGTGACATACGATAGGAAAGAACCGGGGCTGCGGGCGAGGCAGAAAGTCAACCGCCATGTTCTGAACATGAAACGTGCGACATGCTTCGCGCGATGGGACGTCGAAAATCTTGAAGGCATTGAATGCCTGCTGGAGTCGCAATTGGCGGAACCTGTTGAAATCACGGCGACTATCTATGAAACGGATGATCCGTCCACAGGGCCGGATGGCGCGGATTTACTGGCGACCGTGAAAGGCTCCGTTCCCCCGAAGGCGGAAAGCTTCGTGCTGTTCGCTCCGGAAAAGCCGGTGAAACTGACGAAATCCCACGTCTGGATTGTCCTCCCGCCGCAGGACAACGTCTATTGGCTGTTGCGCGACAAGGCGACGGATTCAAAGGGCGGCCGTGCATGGCAGGGATGGAAATTTGTTCAGTCGCAACAATATGCGATTGTGACGAGACCACTTTTGCATCATGCGTTGGACACGGCGCCCGAACAAGTCATCGACGGCGTTTCACGTCCTGTCGACGACTGCGTCCATGGCTGGATTTCGTCTCCTGATGAAAAGCTTCCGCAGTCGTTGAAGCTTGATTTTGATGAATCTGTGTCGGCAAAGGAGATTCGTTTGACGTTTGATACGGATTTGACGCCGTCGCGTGTGTATCTCGCCCCCATGCCGCGTCAGCTGGTGAAATCCTACGTCGTGGAAGGCTATGACGGAAAGACGTGGAAGACGCTGGCGGAGGAGACGGAGAACAAGTTGCGCTTGCGTATCCATCCATTTGAGGAGCAAAAACTTAGCGCTGTTCGGGTGACGGTTCGGGAGACATGGGGCGATGCGTCCGCGAGAATCTTTGAAGTGAGATTGTATTGATCATTCAAACTATAAATATAGGAGTAAGAACATGGGTAAACGTTTTGCGGTAGTCGTATGCATCATCTGTTTGGCTGTCTTCGGGCAGGAAAACATTGTGAAGAATGCTGATTGGAAGGAGATAGGGGCGAACGGCGTTCCCGTCGGCTGGAGCATCAGGCCGGAGGTCATCGCGGAGCATGGCGGCGACGGCGGGGCGGATTTCACGCTGTCCGGCAAGGATGGCAAGGAGGCCATCGTGACGTATCCTGTCGTCATCGAGCCGAACGTCCCGTATGTTTTCTCCTATGAGATGAAATGCGCGGAGGAGGCCATGGTGCAGAATTACATGGAATGGCATTGGCCGGAAAACGGGGCGGAGGTTTATAATAATTCAGGCGCCGCCAAATTCCATGCGACGAAGGAATGGAAGACCTACAAGGCGATGGTGATTTATCCGACTACGACCACAAGTGGCTATATCGCACTGCGTTCGACGAATGGCGCGAAAATCCAGTTCCGCAATCTTGTCGTTCGCAAGGCGCGTCTGCGCCGTGACGAAGGGACGGGCGGCCAGTGGAATTTGGAGGCCGTCGATTCGTTCACGGATGACAGCATCGTCGTCAGAGGCGGCAAATCAGCCGTCCTCTCCGGCATTCCCGTCAAGGAGGGCATGACCTACCGCCTGTCATACGACGCCATCGGCATCGGCGAAGTGGATCCCGCTTTCCCGTTCCATGAGATTTCGACGCGTATCGAGCCCCGTGTGCAGGGTGCCTTCGCCTTCAATGACGTGGCCAATTCCACACAACGGAAGTTCCAGAAGTTCACTGTTCCCGCAAATAGCGGTGTCACAACTATTTCCGTTACGTTTGGCGCGAAGACGAAGGCCGCGATCGGCTTCAGCAATTTCAAGCTGGAGACGGTCGTGCCCGACCCGCGTGACGCATGGCGGCTTGAAATCGTGGAACCGTTCTATCGCAACACGTTGTATTCGTCCAACATGCCGAAGGAAATCCTTTTCCGCATCCACGGCGACGGGACGCCGGACTGGATCCGCTATTCGTTCAACGGCGTGACGCATACGATTCCGAAAACAGGCGATGTCCGCATCCCGCTCGCAAACGATATGGCTGACGGCAAGTATCTGCTGTCCTGCGACTTGCTGGACAAGGACGGCAAGTCGCAGAAGCATTTCGAGGAGACGATTTTGAAGGTCCCGGCGGCCCCCGTGGAGATCATCGGCCAGCCTAACCGCTATTTCACCATCAACGGCAAACCGTTCTTCCCGATTGTCCAGTGGAGCATACGCTCGCATGATGACGATTTCCTCTATTATGCGGCGCGTCACGGCGTCAACTGCTGTTTCTTGCATTTCAGCGCGGATGAAGAGGTCAATCTCCGCAAGTTGGACCAATTGAACAAGTTCGGCATCAAGGCCATCGTGCCGATGGGCTATGCGGAGGCCAGCCCCGCAATGCAGGAGACGCTGCGCAAACGGCTAGAGGAACGTCTGACGCCCGCGGTCCGCCGTCATCCCGCGCTGTTCGGCTATTTCATGGTCGATGAACCGCTGTGGGGCGGCAAGTCGAACGTCCCCTTGAAGGCGAGCTATGATACGTACCGTGAAGTGGATCCGTATCATCCCGTCTGGATCAACGCCGCGCCGCGCAACGAAGTGGAGGATCTCCGCCCCTATGGCGAGGCCTGCGACATCTGGGGGTGCGACATCTATCCGATTCCGTCGCCGAACAGCCATTCAGGCATAGAGGACAAGACGATGACGTCCGTCGGAAAATATTGCCTGCGGATGGATGACACGACATGGGGCCGCAAGCCGATCTGGATGGCGCTTCAAGGCTTCGGTTGGGGCGAGAATCCGGAAAACGGCCCGAACGGCCGTGCGAAAATCCATCCGTCTCTTCATGAAATGCGTTTCATGGCGTTCGACGCGATGCTCAACGCCTGTACGGGATACGGACTGTGGGGCACGAACTTCGTGAAAAGCGTTGATTTCATGGAGACAATCTATAAAACGACGGAGGAAGTCCATCGTTTTTCTGGTGTGACGATGAACGGAAAGCCGCTGCCGTCGCCGAAGGCGTCCGATGCGGCCATTCGTGTCAACATACTGGAAGTGAACGGACAACGTTATGCGTTCATCATGAATGTGACGGACAAGCCTGTGAACGGCACGACGGAGCTCGGCAACGGCGCATGGCGTGAAATCACGACAGGCGAAGGGCAGGGCGCTTTGGGCGAAAACGGCGTGGCGTCCGTCAAGTTGAAGCCATACGGCTTCGTCATCTACGGGACGGCGGAACTGCCGCCGCCGGTCATGCCGCTGGTTCCTGTGAATGAAGAACTTGAAAAGGAAGGAAGTCCCGTCAAACGCGTCATTGACGCCTATCTGTTCAAGTTGGAAAATACCAAATATTTCAAGACGAAGGCCAGCTGGCTTTGGAGCACGGAAGGCGTGAATCAAAACGGCAGCACATGCTTTGTCGCGAAGGAGTTCACGGCGAAGGCAGGGCAGAAAGCTTCTGTGAAGGTCGCCGTGGACGATTTCTCCAGCGTCTATCTGAATGGCCGCCTGATTGGCAAGACACAGGACTGGAACATCTTGCATGAATTCGACCTGTCGCCTGAACTGGTAGACGGGCGGAACATTCTGATGATCCGCGGCAGCGACAGCGGCGGGCTGCCCTGCGGCGTGCTGGCGGAGCTCCATGTCGATGGGCAGGTCATGCTAAGCGGTGACGAATGGCTTGCCAAGCCTGCAAAAACGGAGGAGCAACCGCCCGAGACGTTGGACGGTTTCAAAAAGGCCCACATCGTCTGCCCGTATGGCGGCGGCGCATGGCGTGAAAATGTTTTGATGAAGTAAAATTCACGTTGAAAATATATTATCAATGAATGGTCTTGCCTCTCCCCTCCGGGGGGAGGCATCTCCAGTTCCCGCATGCGGCAAATTCCCTTGACTTTTCAATTTCCCTTGACTTTTCAATTTCCCTTGACTTTTCAAATTCCCTTGACTTTTCAATTTCCCTTGACTTTTCAATTTCCCTTGACTTTTCAATGACGCAATCTATCTTATTTGGATGAAAAAACACCATTCTTCATTGCGTTCCTTAGCTCAACTGCCAATCAGTTAGCCAACAGTTGAGTTTGGGTACCACACAAGCATAACCATCAACATTACAGGATTTGAAAATGAGCGGCACGACGATCGGCAACTGGGGCAAATTCGAGAAAAACCTCTTCAAGGGGATGTCTGGCGTTCCAGACAAAGATGTGGATAAGCTCACGAAGGGCGAGAACGGAGTTCTTGCCACACGGCTCTCAGAGGTCAAAAGCGGACATATTCATGCAAGCTCGGTCAAGAAGTTCTTCCTCGGCATCATTACGTTGGGCATCTACAATATCTGCCACGGCATCAGCGCCAAAAATCAGCGCGCTACGCAGGCCGCTCTCAAGGAAGGCGTGGACAATGTACATTGCGCATTGAGCTACCTTTCCATGATGTGCCAAAAAGAGGTACAGGAAAAAGGCGCGGGCAACAATGTCTTAAATTTCGACGAGAACTACGTCAAGACAGCGCCGGACATCCGTCCATTCACGGAGGCGGAGCGGGATTTCCTCAAAGGCACGAAATGCCGTCTTGTGGAGAAGAATGGCGATCCCGACTTTCCTGACGGACGTTTCATCCGCACGACGATGGGCGGCGTGCAGGTTGACATCGGGCTCGTCGGCGGCCAGACAGCAAAAGTGCGTATCAAGGATGGCGACGGCAAGGGCAAGGATGCCATCGTGGTTCTGCCCTCAATAGAGGATGCCCTCTATAGGCTCGAAAAGGATATCGTTCGCGATACGGAGCTTTTCGGCGGTAACATGGTCGAGAAGATGCTGACGCGCTATGACAAGAGGCTTGAGCTTGAAAAGACGGCCAATGGCGCGGACTCCGTCGGCGTGCCGCGCCGTGAGAGCATCAAGAACCGCCAGATGGAACTGAGCCGCGACATTCTTTCCATCCGCTACGGGATGTCGGAGGAACGCCTTGCCTATCTAGACCGAGATCTGGCCAAACAACTGGCGATTCAGGCAATCAAGGAGAACATCACCAGCGGTCCTGCACTAGATGCGCATTACGACAAAATAGTCTCCCAGCGTCACCTCGTCGGCGAGGACATGATTTCCCTCTACGACAAACTGGAGGCGGCTGGAAATATAGAGACCAAGATTCATCTGCCAGAGGCCGCTCCGCAAGTCGCAGTTGGCGAAGGGCGTCCCACGGCAGAGCAACAGGGAATCCACAATTTCGCGGCAGATCTGATTCTCTCGGAAGATATTTCCGAATATGACAAGGACATCGGCAAGTCCGGTTATCTTGATGGCCAACGGCTGCGGAACGTCTTCGCCAAGCACCACGACACGATTGCCGCCTTGATGACGGAGCGCGCCGCAAACAAGAACGCCGTGCCGACGGCATTGGCGAGTCTTGATCCGGCAATGCAGAAGGCGGTCGTCAACCTCCTGGACACGCTTATTGATAATCAGGCGAAAAAAGTCGCGAAAGTCGGTCGTGAAATGACTCCTGACCAGTATCTGACCCGCTTGGTCGCGGACTTTGATGCCGAGGTGGCCAAGGCACGGAAAGACGGCGAAAAGGCCAGACTGAACGAAATCGACGACTATTCGCAGAGGAGGCAGTTCAACGAGGCGGGCATAGGCTCATCGGAGGACGACGCATTCTCCTTGAAGAAGGAATTGTCCAGGAAAAACGCCTCCGAGGACGATATATTTTTTGCGGTGGATGAGCATGAGGAAAAGGACAAGGCTTACGACTACCGCCGTCACGGCAAGGCGAACTTCTTCGCGCAGGTCGAACTCGAATTGAACAAAAGCATCGAGGAGGCGATGAAGCAGAGCGTGCAGACGCAAGTAAAGACGATGCTCGCAAATGTTTTCCCGCAGGAAAATCCCGATGCCATGAATTCAGCTTCCTCCCTTGACACGATTGTCGCTGACCGTGCAAGCGATCCGCAAATGAAACTTCTGAAAGCAACTCTCAACGTGTATTTCGAAAAGATGAGTGGTCTTGACCAGCGGAACATGATGGCGCGTCTCGTCCGCCACACCGTCGCAGGTGCTGCCGACGGCATCCGTTTCGGTGAATTGCTCAAAGGCGCTGGGCCCCTTCTTCAAAAGATGATGCAGGGACTGGATCCCGATGCGTTCAAAGATCCGAACTTCCGTCTTGCCATTGATGACATGCGCTCTAAACTAGCGCCTATTCCCGAAAAGGCTGTCAAAGCGCAGTTGGCGGACATCATTGCACGCTCCAACGGCGCGATTGAGTCCATTACCATAAAGGACGCCCTGGGCGCGGCCTCGGTTGCGCAGACCTTCCTCTGCTCCATCAAGTTGCAGGGCGAAGTCGAACCGCGCGAATGCGTTATCAAAATGCTGCGCCCAGATGCACACTTGCGCGCACTGCGCGAGGCGGAGGTATTCCGCGAAGTCGCCAAGGGAATCAAAGGGATGTCGCTGACCTTCGAAGGCACACTGGCGGGGATCATGAAAGAACTTGACCTCACAATTGAGGCGAATAACGTCAAGACTGGTCTTGATGTCTATGATGCGGGAACAGGGAAGGTGAACAAAACGTTCACCAACGTCTCCTCCATGCGGCTTAGCGAGATTCCAGGTACGGATCCGACCAAAGGGCTGATGGTGCTTGAACGTGCGCCTGGCGTGCCGATGGACAAGTTCCTCAAGGACACGAACGAGTCCATCGCCACGAACAAGGCGAACGCAATCGACGGCATTGCCAACCATAGCAATGAAGATGCTATCGTAAGCATGCTTGACGGAGCGGAGAAGCTCACGAATATCTACGAGGATACTCTTGCCAAGCATGACGCCCTCTCCAACCTTACAACCATCTGGATTCGTGAGGGGCTTTTCACCAAGACTGGCTTCTATCACGGTGACCTCCATGCGGGCAACATCATGGTTCCTACCGCCAACGACATCGCCCATGGCGTCCCTAACGGCGTGACCATGATCGACTTCGGCAACGCGACCAAACTAAATTCCAATGAGCAAAAGAACGTTATCCGCGTCATCGCCGGTGCGGCGGGAAATGCTCCCGATCTGTTCCTCAAGGGATTTGAAGCGCTCCTCTCCGACGCCGGAAAGGCCAAACTCGCCCAAAACCGCCAGGCTGTAGAGCAGATTGTCCGCGACATCCTAGGCAAGGGCACAGGCAACGATACGGGCAAGCGTATGACCGCAGTATTCAAACTCCTTCAGACGAAATACTCCATTGAAGTGCCGCCAACAATCAGCGGATTCCAGTCCAGTCAGGAGCGTCTGACCATCGCAATGGAATCCATGCTGCGCATGATGACGAGTGCGGAAATGGCACGCCTTGACGTGATTCTCGCCACTGCCAAGGCAGATGGTGCCGATGTCCCCGAAATTGGCAACAACGTGCCGCCAGAACAGGCATTTGCACAGAAAAAAGAAGCGGCCATCGCCTATATAAACGCAAAATTGGAAGGTGACCTTACGGAAGATGTTCGTGATAAGCTTAATACCCTTAAGACAAAACTGGATGAAGCCGACGCGCATCGTCCACTATCGATGATGCAGTGCATGGTCGGCGTCATCAAGCAGAACATCGTTACCTCCCTTAAAACGCTTGGCGCAGGCTCCGCCAGAACCGTCACCAACAACTTGACGGCTGACGGCATCATCGGCGGTAACGACAATGCTCCCGGTGCCGAGCCCAAAGAGCGTCGTTTCATTGAAATATGGCCATAAACGCATCGCAATCACCGTAAAACATTGCCAGACTGCACCCATAGTGATAATTTCACTTCGAAAATACTCAAACAATGTTAGCAATCCGTTTTTGGATTGCTTTCAATAAAGATGGCTGGCTTTGAGAAGAATGGCGGTGGCGTGGCTGTTTTGGGAAGAGGGATTTCTGCTGAATAATCATCCAGATATTTTGTTTTTTCGTCCAAAAAGCACTATGTTATGGACGAAAAACATGAATGGCTGGATGAAAAGGGAAACGCGAAATGAGAACATTCGACTACTGAAGAGACTGACTGCGGAGGGCGTCATCCGCAAGGACGGTGTGGGACGCGCCACATTCTACGTGCGCAACAGTAGTTCGGGAGAATGACAGCCGAGCGCTTTCAGACCACCGGAACAGACAGACCATGTACTTCAAGCTTCCGCATGACGTTGTTTGCGCTTGTGCGAAGCGTGATGAACCTTCGAGCCGCCGGAGCCGTTTCCATTTCAGCATTCAGAATTCATTATATACAAACAAAACATATAGGAGTTTGTCGGCCGGCGCGAGGCAATCAGTGGAAAATCTGTACTACTATCGTTCATTTTCTTGTTTATCTAAAAAGATTATCTCTAAGGCATTGAGCTTCCGCATGATGCTGTTCCCGCCTCGCGAAGCGACGACAACCGCCGAGCCGCCGGAGCCGTTGACTTTTCCGCATTTAGATTCCATTATGAACAATCAAAATCTTCAGGATATTATCGGCCCGGCGGCGAGGCTTTTCTGTTTATTCAGTGTATTCTGTGGACTCTTTATTAGTGTTCATTAGTGTCCATTCGTGGTTTATTATAAATGATTTGCGTGTAGGTCATTCAAAGACAATCGTGACCGGTTTCCATGCCGCGATGCGCGGCACGGTGACCGTCAGATTGTCGCTCGCTTCGTCATAGAAGCATTTGGCGGGAACGGCCGCCTCCACTGGACGCGCGATAAGCGGCGCGCGCATTTTCGGATGGCGCACATGCAACGTCAGATCGCGTGTGCGGCCGATCGACAGGTTGATGACCGTCACGGAATCGACCTTGCCGTCGCCATCGACATGCGGCAGGACGCGAACCGCCTGGCAGGTGTCGAGACGGACAGGGAAGGTTTTGTTGGAGATGGCGTCCAACGCGTCGAGAATGGCCTGTCGGCGGGTGGTCGTGGGGAATTGGATGAACGGATGGACGATGCCGATTTTCGTGCCGAACGTCGTGGCGGCGACGCATGCGCCGTATTGCAGCGCGGCAGGCGCGATTTCATCGCTGATAGGTTTGTCCGGAATGACGGGCTGTCCATTGACGATTTCGATAAGTCTCGCCGTCTCAGTGGATTTGGCAAGATGGGCGCGGGCCTTCGCCGCGTCCGGAGCAATTTTCGCCAGCGCTTCAGGGAACTGCTTGGCGAGTGCGTCGAACGCGTCGGCGGGAATGATGACAGGCTTCGCGAAAAGTTTCGGTAAATCCTCCTCCGTCATGCATTGCACGGTCTTGGGCGTGACGAGATAGGCGTCCGGTTCGTCTTCCTCCACGGTGATCGGAATGCCGAATGCGGCGAGATATTCGTCATTGTTGTCGTCGAGATTGAAGCTGTTGTGGTTGTAGGCGTTGGAACCGAGAAAACGCGCAAGCCCCGCCAGCCGCGTGCGTTTCGTGGAGGCGGCGACGAGTTCCAGATACGGCCGCCATTGCGACAGCTCGTGCGAGAAGTCGTCGTAGTAGTCCAACGGCTCATGATTGTCGGAACTATAATAATATTCGGACAGACTGTCGCAGCCTGACGCCAATGCCAGCGTGGATTCCACCATGATGGCTTCAGGGCTCTTGTGCAACACTTTGCGCGTGTAGTTCTCCTGCTCGTAGCAGATGGAGCCGACGAAGCCGTAGCGTTTGCAGCGTGCCGCCTCCCGGGCGATGCTCATGGATTTATGGATCATGCTACGAGGCGTTTCCTCCGTGTAAAATAATGCACCAGGACGGATGCCGACGGACTTATGTTCCTTTCCAGAAAGCGCTTCCAGTAGCGGACGGTAGTTGTTCCCGCAGAAAAACGCATTGGCCCAGACCGACTGGTAGGCCAGCCTGCAATCCGACTGCAAGTCATCGGCCGCCTTGCGGGATTGCGCCGCGTAGATGGCGATGGCCTCCGCATTGAAGGCCGCCCACTGGCCGCGTAGCGGTTCGATGACGGCTGGCCCGAAGATCCTGTCCGCCAATTCCTTGCGGGAATAGTTGGTATTGTGTTGGCGGTTGAATTCGGCGATGCAGCGGTCGCAGAAGCATTCCTGGGGCTTCGAAACACCGAGGCGGAGATCGTCGTCAAGCCAGTAGGAACTGGGCTTCAAAATTTCCAAAACGGTTTTCGTGTATTCGTAGGCGAACCGCTGGACGTTGGCGGAACGCGGGCAGAGCTGCCCGGGCAGCAGGGTGCCGTTCTGGTCACGCATGAAATCGTCCGGTTCGAAGGGGAAAAGGCCAGGCCGTTTTTTCATGAATTCCGGGCTGGTGCCGTGCCCGACGGTGATGCCCTGCTGGAAGGAGAGCTTGATGCCGTATTCATCGCATTTTGCATGATAGTGGTTCAACGGCGGAACGGCTTTGAGGAGGGTGTCGCGTGACGCGTAGCCTGCCGCGCAGATCCACACTTCGTCACAGGCGCCTGGATATTTGTGGGCGATGTCCAGTATTTTGTCGAATATGGCTGGATATTTGTTGGCGACGGATGCATGGCGGATGACGATGAATGGCCATTCAGTGTTTTTCATGGTTTGTTCTTGTGCGTGCAAATGGAAAATGACGGAAAAAATGACAAAAATTTTGAAAAATTTTGAAAACATGATGGAATGGCTCCTATTAGTAGGTGTTGCGCCGCTGAAACACGCGTATGACTATAGTATATACGCAGGACGGCGGAACGCAACAATCTTCACGTGGGAAATGCGCATGGGGGATCGGGAGTAGCGACGGCATCCCGCCGTCGGGGGAAAAGGTAGCGACGGCGTCCCGCCGTCGGGGTGGAAAGGGGAATCTTTCCAGGGGAGGTTGAGAGGGATGTGGGATTTTTCAAAAAGAGGTAATTTCAAAAGTCTTACTTTACTGTACTGCCTATAATTATGTTTTTTCCAAATTACAATATACATTAATTAAAACCGCAAGAAATTGTTGCGACCTTTCAAATGGGGGCGAAATGGTTTCGACTGCCTAGGCAGATCGCGGGTGGCATGCAGAGGATGATCGTAGGCCTCTTTAATCATCGGTCAAAAAAATAACTGCGAACGATCAAGAATTCGCCATCGCTGCTTAAGTTCAGCGACGTCTTCACCTGGATGTCTATTAAGGGATGAAGGCGTACGGAATAGACTGGTCATGAAGCCGTGCCAACGGGCCGATTGACGAGACCTGACAGATGGCTGCTTCTTTCGGTGTGTGTGGGCGCCACCGACCCGGAAGACTAAGATTGAATCGCGTCCTAAGCATGTAGAGGCCTTCGGGACGTCTTTGTAGGACCCGGGTTCAACTCCCGGCGCCTCCACCATTCAGAAAACGATGCCTCGTGAAGTCCTTGGTACTTCACGAGGCTTGTTGTTTCCGCTTAAAGTGCTTGAAAAACGGCAACTTGTGACTTTCTCTCCTTCGTTTCTCTCCGCCCTCCAGAGAACGCCAAATCCCCCTGAAACCGCCCTTTTCTCCCAAGTCCTCGGTCTGCTTTTCTCTCGACCGAGGACTTGAGTCCTCGGTCTGAATTTCGGCTTAATTCACTGCAAACATGCAAGTTAGCCCATTTTCCCATTAGAGAAATCTGAAAAATCAATAGAATGGTCGAATGTTCAGTGTGAACTTTGAACACCCCGAAGTCCTCGGTCGGCTCTCTTCCACCTCTCTCTATGAGATGATTTCATACTCAAAAACAGTACATAACTTCCAAAGACTTGGCAATCATAAAAATGATGCAAATCGGTCTTTCGCTCCCAATTGAGGGTGGAAACCAAGTCCTTGGTCATGATGTTCTTTGCCGTTTTCAGGACTACTCCAACCAAGGACTTCCGGCTGGAAAATCTGTCATATCATCATTCGGGGGTGGAACCCAAGTTTGGAGAAAAGGCCTTGATCCAGCTTTGCAAAATGCGGTCAAGCGAATCTCTTTGCGATGCATGGGAATTGATGGTCGCCGACTGTTCCAGGCACTCCTTCTCCGTATCTTCATAGAATGACCGAATGTCGTCTGAAAAGATGACCTGGGCCTTTTCTCCAGCCACTTTCTTCTGTTCCAGAAGTTCATGCACATGCGCCAGAAGGCTCTTCGGCAGAAGATCGGGAAGAAGCATTTCCATAAACAAGACGGGCGGCATTGTCTGATACTTGTAGCTCCACTTGGCCGCAAGTATTCCGCGCAGCAAGTAGAATAGCTTCTTGATGGAGATTGTACCATCGCCGTTCAGGGCGGAATGCGACTGCCTTGCGATAGAGAGGTAGTGGTGTGTCGCCTTGACCGGGTTGAATACCCGTGGCAGAAGGCCGCGCATCTCATTCAGGAACCCCGACGTGGAGAAGTATTGGATGGGACTGGTCAGCCACTCGTTGAGCGCAAGGTTGCATCCGGCGAAAAGACGCAATGTCTTGCGCAGCTCCCATGCGGAGATGTCCAAATCGTGCGGAAGCATCGTCTCGATGGTGTCCTTCGGGGCGGCCTCGATGGTGAGATACCAGTCCAGCGGATTGACATAGACGGCGCGGATGTCGTAGTCGCTGTCGGGCGACGCGAATCCCCAGGCGCGGCTGCCCGATTCGGCGGCAAAGAGGAAACGGCAGCCATGCCGCGTCTCCAACTGTTTCAATGCAGATAGTATTTCATCTTTCATGGTCATTTTCCCACTTTCTGGTTATGTCTATCAATAGCGTGTTGATTTCCCCGATGTCGGATGTTTCAGGAAGCGATGATTTCTCGCGGCCCGCCGCAAGCCGTTCCGAAAGCGCCTCCGCCTTGGCGACGAGTTCGTCGTAGCCGAACCGCCCGGACCGGATGTCGCGAAGCTCCTGCAGCTTCTCGCCGGAGAAACGCACGAGCGGTTCGCCGTCCTCTATGATGTTCAATGCGGAATAGAGAAGACGGAAGGTGTGCATCAGGTTCTTCGCGTCATAGTCCAGCACCCCCGCCTCCTGGCTGCGCCAGCGGGCCTCGTTCCTGGTCCGCCGCCACTCCCAGTACTGGCGGTGCTTTGACTTGGCCTGCTCGAAGGCGTTCTTGTTGAATACCATCAGCCCGATGAAACGCGACGCCTCGTCCTCCTTCGGGATGCTTTCGCAGACGAGCATCCCGTTGCGGAAGACGCCCCGCGCCTCCTTGCCATAGTCGTAAAGACGGTAGAGCTCGCCGCTGTTCTCCAGCGCGGCCGCATGGCAGCGCTGGAGACGCATCCCCGACTCCTTCAATTGGACGGGGCGCATGGGCATCCCCGACGGCGAGGTCGCCAGCACGAAGCAGAAGTCCTCGGGCGACGGCGGCTCCTCCGGCTGCGGGTTGTGGATGCGCTTGTTGCAGCCTCTGGCCTTCTTGATCTGCCCCATGGCATAGTCGCAATATGTCCTGCACACCTTTCTGGAAAGGAAAATGGAGCGCTTCGCCTGAAGCATCTCCCAGTACGGGCTGGTGGATATCACGCAGTCCCGCGGAAGGTAGAGCGCGTCCAGTATGTTCGGGTTCGCGTCCGCCGCAAGTTCCAGGAAGTTCCGAAGGGAGTAGAAGCGGTTGTCGCTGCGCTCGTCCGCGACCTGCGCAGGATGTTCCACAAGAGAGAGATACCTCTCCGTCTCAAGGACATATACGCCGAGCGTGTCAATGTCGCTTTCAGGCGTGGCCGTCCCGAAGGCGTGGCTGCCCCATACCCCGCAGAAGATGACGCGCCCGGATGTGTCGTTTTGAAGTGTTTCGAAGGATAATTCCATATTCTAGCAACCCATTGGGTAAAAAGGCTCTGAAAACTTGGTGATGATCTGGCCGGTCACCTTCGGCAGGACCTCCCGGCCTTTCGGAGGTTCGCACCACCAGCTATAGATTGCCCCGCCAAAGATGGAGCCCACGCTCATGGAGTAGAATGTGCCGTCGCATCCTATCACTGCATGAAGCAGCAACGGAATGGTGGCGTTCCGCAGTTCGTCGAGAATCCCGTCCGCCCATTCCTTGGTGACTTTGACGCTTTTCAGTGAAACCTGCTTGTTTGGAGAGGAAAAATCGACATGTATAATTTTCCCCTGCAGAACATACGTGTCCTTCTTGAGCACCAGGGATATCCGGTAATCGTCACGCGGCCCCCAGCTTCCAGTGGAGGTAACGGTTATGAGCTTGGCTGAGAATGGCATCCGGCATCTCCGATGAAAAACGTTCTTCCCCTCATCCGCAGACATTATGAGCGAGACCGCAAGAGGCGTTCTGTCTCCAAGGCATGATGTCTACGGTGAAATCAACTGTCTTCCACCATATTAATATATAGCATATCCTCGTGTAAATTCAGCAAAGCGCCCTCCATTTTGACGGAGGGCGCTTTTTTGTACATGGATTTGAGCTTTTTCAGGATTTTTTTCAAAAACACCTGAACACTTCCTGAAATTCGGCGAAAGCATAGGTGACGGGCGGGAAAGACCCGGCCGACACAGAATCCAACCCAGGAGCTTCCTATGAACACCGAAAACATCTTCACCATCCCCGCGGACGAATACCACGCGGCCAGCAGGAGCGGCCAGTACATGTCAAGCCATCTGCTGGCGGACTTCCGCGAATCCCCCGAACTCTACCGCCGCAAGACGAACGGCGAGATCGCCGAGACGGAAAGTCCGGCGCTGGCGCTGGGACGCGCCGCACACTGTCTCATCCTGGAGGGGCGCGCCGCCTTCGACGGGCAGTTCCTTGTCGCCGACGGCCCCTTGAACCCGAGGACGAACGAGCCCTACGGCAAGTCCACGAAGGCATACGCCGACTGGCTGGCCTCGCAGACGAAGGAGATTGTCAACCTGAAGGACTTCGGCTTCATCGTGAAACTCCAGAAGTCGGTCTGGACGCATCCCATGGCCTTCGAACTGCTGGACGACGGCGTTCCGGAGGCCACCATCCGCGTGAATTACTGCGGAGTCCCCTGCCAGATACGCATGGACTGGTTCTCTCCTGAACACGGCATCGTCG
Source organism: uncultured bacterium (assembly GCA_902776645.1). Classification (GTDB taxonomy): domain Bacteria; phylum Verrucomicrobiota; class Lentisphaeria; order Oligosphaerales; family Oligosphaeraceae; genus UBA1407. The sequence continues at coordinate 186,480 of CACYQT010000005.1, forward strand.
ACCTCAAGACATGCGATTCGCTCAAGTGGTTCGAGGCCGACTGCCGCCGGTTCGGCTACATCCACCAGATGGCCTTCTACCGCGCGGTCTTCCGCGAGGCCACGGGCGAGGACGTCCGGGTCCACCTCGTCGCGGTGGAGAAGAACGAGCCATTCTCGACCGGCGTGTGGAAGCTGGCCGAGGAGGCCCTCGACCTGGCGGAGGAAATCAACAAGGCCGCGCTCGCCCGCTACCGCGAATGCCTCCGCAGCGGGCATTGGCCGACCGGCTACGAGGAAGTCCGCATAATCTCTTCACTGTAATCCATAAAGACAAGGAGAACACAACCATGTCATTGCTCAGCACCATCACCAAAGGCAAGGAGAACCGTCCGCCGAGACTGTTCATATACGGACAGGAAGGCGTGGGCAAAAGCCTCTTCAGCGCATCGGCCCCGAACCCTGTCTTCGTCCAGACCGAGGACGGGCTCGGCGAGATCGACACCGCCAAGTTCCCGTTGGCGAAATGCCTTGCCGACGTCACCGCCGCATTGACTGCGCTGCGGGACGAGGCCCACGACTTCCAGACGGTCGTGCTCGATTCCGCAGACTGGCTGGAGCGTCTCATCTGGGACCAGGTATGCCGCGACTTCGGCGTCCGGTCCATCGAGAAGGCGGACGGCGGCTATGGCAAGGGCTACGTCCATGCGCTTACCTACTGGCGCCAGATCGTCTCGCTTCTCAACGACCTACGGAACAACCGCGGCATGATTGTGATCGTCATCGCGCACAGCAAGGTGGAGCGGTTCGAGGACCCCGAGAACGCCGCATACGACCGGTACACGCCGCGTCTCCACAAGGCGGCGACCAGCCTGCTCTGCGAGTGGGTGGACGCAGTGCTCTTCGCCACCAAGCGCTTCCGCGTCTCGAAGGAGGAAGGCAGCGGCTTCCAGGGCGACCGCGCCATCGCGACCGCCATCGGCGCGAACGGGGGCGAACGCATCCTGCGCACCGTGGGCAGCCCCGCCTGCATCGCCAAGAACCGTTTCAACCTCCCGGGTGAAATCCCGCTCTCGTGGCCGGCCCTTATGGACGCCTACGCGGCCGGCTGCGCCTCCCCGGGGAACACGGCCCCGGCGGAGGCTTCCGCCCCCGGTGTCTCCGCCGGAGGTGATTCCGATGTCTGAGAAGATCGTCACCCTGCGCCATGACCAGATATGCGACGTCTGCAAGCACCCCATCAGGGCGGGCGAGAAGGCGTACATGACCCGCGACGACTTCTGGCCGTCGATGGTCTGGTTCGAGCATGTCGGCGGATGCCCCGGCGGCGTCCCCGTTGAACACGCCCCTGCACCGAAATCCCCAGCGCCATGCCTGGCACAAGACGTGTGCGCGCACTAAATCACAGCAAAAGGAACAAAGACAATGGCAACCATCAATTTCAACGCCAATGAAGTGGAGCCCTCCCAGGAGTTCCAGCCCCTGCCCGAAGGGAAGTACGAGGCCGTCATCTCCGACTCGGACGTGAAGTCCACCCGCAACGGCAGCGGACGCTACGTCCAGCTCGAGTTCGAGGTCGTCTCCGGCGAGCACAAGGGGCGCAAGGTCTGGGGACGCTACAACATCGAGAACCCCAGCGCGGACGCCGTCCGCATCGGTCGCGCCGACTTCTCCGCCGTCTGCCACGCGGTCGGCGTCCTCAACCCCTCCGACACCTGCGAGCTGCACGGACTCCCTCTCGTCCTGACCGTCAAGTGCCGCAGGCAGAAGGACAGCGACGAGCTGGAGAACGTCATCCGCGGATACGCCGCCAAGAACGCCGCCGTGGCCGCGCCCGCCCAGCAGCCCCCGCAGGCTGCTCCCACCGCGTCTGCGGCCAGCAGCCAGCCGCCCTGGGCGCGGAAGCACTAGGAGGCGCGCATGGCCGTGACAATCGCGCAACTCATCGTGGCGGCGATCTGCCTGACGCCGCCGCTCTGCCGGGACTGCATCCCGCCGCCTCCGCCGATCCGTGTCGTCGAGTTCCTCGTCGCCACGAAAAAGCGCAGACGCAAGCGCCGCCCAAAGGGAAACATCCCCCGAAGCGGAAGACTGAACGAAACGCCGCAGCCGCGGCAGCACAGGACGGAGCAGAGGGAATGCAGGTGACGCTTGCCTTGCCCTGGCCGCCCTCGGTGAACCACTACTACCGCCATGTCGGCCCGCGTGTCCTCATCTCGAAGGACGGGCGGCGGTACCGCGAGGCGGTGGAGGCGGTCGCCAGGCGGGCGGGGAATCCGACGTTCGCGGAGCCGGTGGAGGTCGCGCTCGACCTCTATCCGCCCGACAACCGCCGCAGGGACGCCGACAACAGCCTGAAAAGCTGCCTGGACGCGCTCACCTGCGCTGGGGTGTACGAGGACGATTCGCTGATTCAGAGACTTACGGTGACGAAGAAGGAGCCGCTGCCCCCCGACGGGCTGGCGGTCGTGAGGATAACGGAATATGAACAGAAAGAGACGCGAGGCGCGGGCGGAGCTGGTCCGCCAGTACCTTGAGACCATAACCAGCGACGACCAGCGCCTCGTGTGCTTCTTCCTGATGCAGGGGCTTGAGCCGGAGGACATCTGCAAAAGGCTGAAGATCAGCCGCGAGCGGTACGACCTCATCGTGGCCGAGACCGCCGTCGAGATGCGGAATTTCGGCCTCGCGCCCGAGGACTGGCCGGAGGACGAGGAGGTGGACGAGCCATGCCCATGAACCTGCGACCATACCAGCAGGAGGCCGTGGACGCGGTGTACGAACATCTCCGCACGAAGGACACCAACCCCTGCGTGGTCCTCCCGACGGGCACGGGCAAGAGCCTGGTGCTGGCGAAGATCGCCTCCGACGCGGTGACGCTCTGGGGCGGTCGCGTCCTCATCCTCGCCCATGTCAAGGAGTTGCTTGAGCAGAACGCCGACAAGGTGCGGAGGCTCTGCCCCGAACTGAAAATTGGCGTCTATTCCGCCGGCCTGAACTCGCGCGACACGCGGGAGTCCGTCATCGTGGCGGGGATACAGTCGGTGTACAGCAAGGCCTGCGACCTCGGACGCTTCGACCTCGTCATCGTGGACGAGTGCCATTTGATCGCGCCCGACGGCGAGGGCATGTACCGCACCTTCCTAAAGGACATGAAGGTCATCAATCCCGACGTCCGCCTCATCGGCCTGACCGCCACGCCGTTCCGATTGAAGGGCGGCGCGATATGCAGGCCCGAGAACCTGCTCAACGAGGTGTGCTACGAAGCCGGACTGAAAGAGATGATCGCGCAGGGCTACCTGTCGCCGCTGGTGTCCCGCGCGGGACGCGCCGAGGCCGACCTTTCGTCCGTCCACACGAGGGCGGGCGAATTCGTCCAGGACGAACTGGCCTCCGCGATGGACGACGAGCAGCTGGTGGACGCCTCCTGCTCCGAAATCGCCATACTGACGAGGGAGAGGAAGTCCGTCCTCATCTTCTGCACCTCCGTGGAACACTGCAAACATGTCGCCGAGGCCATCAAGAAGCACAGCGGCAAGGAGTGCGCCGTGGTCACTGGCGAGACATCAGCAGGGCTACGCGCCGAAATCATCGCCCGTTTCCGAGGCGAACACGTCCCGGCAGACCTATTCGGTACGCCGAAACCGCCGCTCAAGTACCTGGCCAACTGCTCGGTATTGACTACCGGCTTCGACGCCCCGAACACCGACTGCGTGGTGCTGATGCGCCCGACCCAGTCCGCGGGGCTACTGCTCCAGATGGCAGGACGCGGCACTCGTCTATCGCCCGGCACGGGCAAGACGGACTGCCTGATTCTGGACTACGGGGGCAACATCATGCGGCATGGGCCGCTGGACATGATAAAGGCAAAGGAGCCAGGCAGGGGCGGTGGCGGCGACGCACCCGCGAAGACTTGCCTGCAGTGCCACGCCATCATCCACGCGGGATATGGCAAATGTCCCGAATGCGGCTACGAGTTCCCGCCGCCCGAGCGCAGCAACCTGACGGAGCACGCCTCAAGGGAGGGCGTCCTTTCGGGCGAGGTCCGCGACGAGCATTACGATGTGCATAACGTGTACTACGAGCCACACGTCAAGCGGAACGCCGAGCCCGGAACGCCCAGGACGATGCGTGTGGACTACGAGGTCGCTCCGACGCAGTACAAGTCCGAGTGGGTCTGCCCTGAACACACGGGATACGCGCGGAGCAAGTTCGAGCGGTGGTGGCGCGAGCGCGCCTGCCCCGACTGCCCCGTCCCGAACACAGTGGACGAGGCGGTCGCCTGGGCGAACGCTGGAGCGCTGGCCGTGCCGAAGGGAATCACCGTCCGCTGGGTGACGGGCGAGAAGTTCGACCGCATCGTGAAGGTCGAGTGCGGCGACCGCCCGGAGATGACGGACGAGCTGATGTTCGCCATCGAGAGCGGTCCTCTCACCACGCCGTCCGGCGGCTGTCCCGAAAACCTGGATGACGACGAACTGCCGTTCTGAACAACGAAACATGCCAATAACTACCCTTTCAAGGGAACAAATTGACAACATTCAAGGAGTGAACCATGAGCTGGGGAACATACTACAAATACGACGGATATCTCTCGCGGATTTCCAAGAGCCAGATAGACGAGGAGATCGAGGAGCACGAGGCCGACAACCGCCGTATCTACGCGGAGATGCTGGCCTACATGGCGCAGACGCCGCCCGCCTATGCGAAGGACTGCGAGGGGCGCGAGTTTCCCTGGGCGGAATACTTGACCCAGAAGATGCGTGAGTTCCAGGAGGAGCTGGAGGAGAACACCTTCCTGCTGTGCCGCCTCTACCAGTGCCGAGAGGTGCTGCGCGAACACCCGGAGAACGTGGAGGAAGGCTGATGACTGCAACGCAATTCGACAGGCTTGAGGACGGCGTGATGGTCTGGTTCAGGCCGCCGTATCTCGCCTTCAGGATGCCCGGCGTCGTCAGGACAATCGACGGCAGGCGCGGCGTGTGGGTGAATTTCTTCGGCGACGGGCAGACACACTTCACGCCGCAGGAGAGGCGTGAGGAACGCTTCGCCTCGTGGGTAGAGCCGTTCCTGCCGACCGGCGGCTTCCTGCTCGCCATGCGCATCCGCTGACAAAACCCCTGCAAAATGCAGGAAATACTTGTAAAACGAGGTTTCCGATGAAATACACTTACATATTCCCAAGCATACTCATCGCGCTGGACGTGCTGTCGGCCGTCGCCTATGGCTTCAGCAAGGAATGGAGGCAGGTCATCTACTGGCTCGCGGCAGCGACGCTGTCCGCCTGCGTGACTTATCGACAAGGAGGGACACTATGATTAGTAATAATCTGTTTCAACGTCTTGAAGGATACGTTCTTCGACATAACGTTTCAGATATACCTTTTTTGTGCCTGGTGGAAACTCAATGAACTCAGGAGGGGAGACAAATATGAGTTGAGCATTGGGGAATGCCGTGTAAAAACTTGCACATTCCCCAAACATAACGATTGTGTCCGTTTTCGGAAAGACGTTGGACACCAATCCTTCGCAACTGTCAACGGGAATGACTGCACTTGTGCGCGGCTGGACGAATTGCCTCATATCACGGAGATTCCAGTGGCAGTCGTAAAGAAACAGGCGTTTGTCTTTTTCGCGGCGATTCAGGACAATAAAGCCGTCTTTGATTTGAGGAGTCTCTCTGCTGTAGAAAACAAATACGAAACAGCTAAGCATCAGGGACGACATCGTGCAAAGCATCACCTTCCTGCGCCTGATTCCGCCAACGCCAAGCATCGCTCCAGAGACCACAAAAAGCCCCAATGTCAGCCACGACAGGACGAAGTTGGAAACAGACAGTCCACCATGTTCCCGAAAATCAAAAAGGACTGGCCAGTCAAACACGCTTGCGGAGAACGCCGAGAGGCATAGTCCAGCGAAGGAACACCACACTGCTGGCACTCTCCCGCAGCCATTGACGAGTGCGTGGAATAGAAAGAGGAACCAGAAGAACGCGGCTGGAATGCCCAATTCGCAAAGCAGTGTCAGGTGGGAGTTGACAAGCGTGCGCACGTTGATTCCGTCCAGGAGAAACGCGGAGGCAATTTTCCCCGAGTTGCCAAGACCCACTCCAAGCGGATTGGCCGCCGCCAGCTTCAGACCGGCCAGCCATATCTGCGGACGGTTCGTGACCGCCTTGTCCAATGCGAAACGAGATTGGATTCCGACAAGGGCAAAGACAAGAAGACCCACGAATGCAAACAGGCAGATTTTCTTCCACTGGTATTTGCGTGTCAGCAGCAGATAGGCCACGAACTCGAATGCAAGAACAATCGCTCCCGTGCGTGAAAACGTCATCGCAAGTGGCACAATCAGCAGAAGAGAAAGGCATTCGCCAAGCCGCGCATGTTTATTCCAGCCCCAGCACAATGGAATTAGGGCGCAGATGAGCGCAGCGGCGTGGTTGGGGTTGCTGAAGCCAAACGCCTGTCTTACGATGCCATTGACGGTGAACTCCATCATTCCAGCCACAGTTCCTTTATTCTGTCGTTTGCAAGCGGATTGCGGAACATCGGCTGGATGTCTTCCGCCCTTTGCCTGATGTGTTTCGTGTCATCCTCGCCATACACCTTGGCGGTGTCTGCATTCAGCAATGCCTCGAACCATGTTTCGGCAAGTTTCAGCGAAAGGCTGTCCATTTCATGCCCGCCTCCTCCAGGCTTCCACAGAACTTCAGTGCCCTTTTCACGATAGCCATAGACAAACTGCCTGCTGATGACAAACCGTATGCTGTCTTCCATGCCGCAGGTTATCAATGCCGGACGGCATCGGGAGGATTCTGGAATATCAGGATAATAGCCGCATCCATGCGCTCCCCAGGCCGCCGTCCTGTCGGGCATCCACGCAGCAAAATGCGCTGCGCATTGTCCTCCAGCCGAATAGCCATACATATACACTGGCTTGGATGAAAGGTGGTGCTTCTTCTCCAAAAAGGCGATTGCGCGTTTCAGTAGTTTTCCCGTCCCATTGGCTGGTTCCCAATAGTCGTTGCCATTGAAGGAGGGTGAGAGCAGGACAAGGTGATGCCTGTCCGCCAAGTCGTCAAAGCGAAACAATCGAAGTGTCCTGAAGCCACTGCTGTTCCGCCCTCCAAACAGCACAAGCATCCGTGAATCATCTGCGAGTTTTTTGGGCAGCCGATAGTGGAAGACCACGCCGTCAAGCCTGAAGCTGTCGGCAAATGTCATTGGCAACCATAAGAAAACGATGCAAAGCAACAAAAACTTCATTCCGCCGCCTTCCTCCATGCCTCGGCTATTTTCCTGTCAGGAAGCTTGACGCGTTCCTCCTCTTTTATCGCCTGGACTTTGGGTGAACTGGCAGGATAGTAGTCGCCTGTAAGGTCGTTGCCGACAAACGGATAGGAAACTGTCATAGTCACGTACAAATCTCCTGCTGATGACATAACGCGCCGCATCCGCGTCGCCGCAGGTCACGAGACCAGGAGTGCTCCGCATCGCCTCCGTGGGCTTGTGAAAATATCCACAGGCATGGGAAACCCAGGCAATGCAAAGGTCTGGCCGCCACGCCGCGAACAGGTTGCTTGCCTGGCTCCCCGCAGAATATCCGTAGTACAGCAAGTGCTCCGTGTCCACATTGTAGTTCTTCTTCAGTTCCAACAAGGCATCCAGCAGCGCCTGTCCTGACCATTTTCCCGGCTCCCAGTAGTCGTTGTCCTTGAATCCCGGCGCAAGGATGAAGACGTTGTTTTCATCGCACCATTTTCCCCAGCCATTGTCGCCCGAGGCCTCAGCCTTCCCATTCGTGTTGCGGCCCCCGAAGAAAACGAGAACATTGTACTGGATATCCTGTGCATAGTTCTTCGGAATGCGATACTGAAGGACCGCTAACTGATTATTAGAAGCCGAAGTGGTTATGGAAAGTTCTGCCCCCAAAGATGTTAGAATTGAAAAGCAGACTGTGAAACAAACGCATAAACGATTCATATGTCATCTATTTTCACCTCAGTACATCAGAGCTGAGTCCAATTTTGGGTTCAGCTCTAAATAATAATATGAGCTCCTATTGCTACATTTGCTAAAATCAACAAGAGAACACATTACCTTACTGCTCTTTTTGTATTATTTTATGGACAAACTTCATGGAAATCTTGTATGACATAAATATTAGTGCAAAAAGTAAAAAATAAGCCATTACGCTAATTGCAATAGCCACCGTTCTTGGATAATTAAAGTAGTTATGAATAAACAACGCAATATAGTGCAACAAAAAAAATTCATAAATATATCTTATCAAAATAATAATTAAAAAAGCAAAAAATGATAATACAGAAAATATAAGATAGAATAATAAATACTTAATCGCGTAATATTTTAAATGTTTTTTGTTAATTCCATTATCCATCTCTTTGTTATCCATTTTTTCTTGATGTAGTTTCAAAACTAGTACATTGTAAATTCTAATTCTGCGTTTTTATCACAGGATATAGACGTTTCAGTTTGACTCTTGCTTCGGCGGCAGTGAACTGCCAGTCGATC
>CACYQT010000006.1 GCA_902776645.1 uncultured bacterium
GTCACGGAAACGCAGCTGCTAAAGGACCTGAAATCATATTTTGGGCTTGATGAAAAAGAAGCCAGACAGTATATGACCGAGGCTTTGGCAAAAGTGTGACATCATGTGGCTGTCAGCACGCAAAGGCCTTATTATCAGGCATTACACGTGAATGGCAGCCACTGTTGTCATGCATCCAGCATGGAGCGGTGGATGCGGATGTAGTCGTCTTTGCGGACGTTCCACGACGGGTCTTCGCGGCCCGAGCATGTGCGGATGGCGGCCCCCATGAAGCCATGCGCCTTGAACTGGTCCGCCGCGAACTGCAACAGCTCCCAGTATTTGTCGCATTTTTCCTCCCATTGCAGGAAGTTGCTCGCGCAGAACGTGCAGCCTTCCGCCATGACAAGCGGGACGCCCGGACAATGAGCGTCACGGAAGGCGACCGCGCCGTCCAGCACATCGACGATTTTCTGCTGATACCGTTCATAGTCCTTTTCGAACTGGCGGATGAATTTAGCTTCCAGTTCACCGACTTTCGCAGGATCTAGCTGCGAATAGAGCCAGATCCGGCGATACCATCCGTCTTCCGCGAACATGCGTCCGTTGCGGGATGCATAGATGTCCGCCAGCTGGCGATACGGATTCAAAAGATACGGCATGGCCTGGCTGTTTTCCTTCGGATCTTCGACATCGACGCCTCCCCACAGCAGACGCCCTTCGAACAAGCTGTAGATTTCCCACAGATAATAGCAATGGCAGTTCCAAACTTGCAGATTATGTGGGAAAAGGTCGATATCCGTCCCGCCGACGGCGTAGGTGTCGTAGGCGAACAGCACGTCCGGATGGCGTTTCCGCAACCACGCAATGGCCTCTTCGTGGTCTTTTCCAAAACGACGACGCTCCTCGCGGGACACATGGTTGGAATTGCCATAATTCCCGACGAACTTCAGACCGTCCGCTTCGTTGAGAATTTCCGCGAAGGCGATTTGTTCAACATAACCATGCTGTCTAAGCAAATCGATGATATGGCTGAGCTGCTCCGCGAAATATTGGAATTTTTCATGGTCGGGAATGGCGTGGAGCCGTTCGTTGAGGGCGTTGTCGCCGCAATACCAATAGGTATGGAGATAATACCATGACGACAAAATGATATGAATGCCATACTTTTTGGCGGCTTTGAAAAGTTCGAGCAGCCGCGCGACTAGATCGCAGTCGCCGCCGTTTCCGACGCACCATGACTGGCGGATGTTGCGTGTGAAGCCAGGATACGGCTCCTGAATAGGCACGACGCCGTTTGGCGGATTGGACGAAAAATCAATGAGTCCCGCCCCGTCATCGACGCGGAGGCAATTGAAGCCGCGTTCGGCCGATTCGCGCACGACGGCGTCCAAATCGTGGTAAGCGCCGTTTCCGGGCGTGTCATGGATGCACCAGATGGGAAAGGAAATCGTGTATTTCATGATGGCTTCAATCGTCTTGCGGAAGTTGATTTCTATTCGTTTGAGAATAATGTAATAGGTAAAGGCGATTTTGCCGCGTCCGGTTTCATTTTTCATGAAGACGACGCGGCAATCATGAAAACATTTTGAAAAGGAGCATTGGCCGATGGCAAGTTTTTCAATGAACAGGAATTCCGTCAAGATCCATGGGACGGGAATCGCGAAGGCGACACGGCTGCTGGTCGTGAGCGACGCGCATTTGAGCGAAGACGATGAACGCGGCCTTCCGAACCAGGAGAACAGCAAACGCATGGCGGCCGCTTATCCGCAAGGACTTGCGAATTTCACGCAGATGCTTTCCGAACGGAAGACAGATGCTTACGACTACCTGTTGATGCTCGGCGACATGGTCAGTTTCCCGACGGCGAAAGGCGTGGAGACGGTCATGGAACTGGCTGGAAAAACAGGCCTTCCATTCGCCTACACGGCCGGCAATCATGACTGGCATTTCGAAGGGCTGCCCGGAACGGAAATCGCCTTGCGGCGCGAATGGGAGGCGAAGCGCCTCGCGCCGTTGTACAAAGGGCGCAACCCGTTGTGCTACAGCATCGAACTGAACGGCTTGAATCTTGTCATGATGGACACTTCCGCCTGCGAAATCCTGCCCGAACAGCAGGCCTTCTGGCGTCGGCAAGTGGAAAAAGGTTTGCCGACGATTGTGTTCGGCCATATTCCGTTCTGGGTGCCCGGACGTGACGTTGGCTTCAGCGTCGGCCATCCAAATTGGAACGCCTCGACGGACGGCAATTGGAAAATCGAACAACGTCTTCGCTGGCCGGAAAGCGGCCACAGCAAGACGACGATGGATTTCCACAAGGAGGTTTTCGACGCGGAAAATCTGCTGGGGATCGTGGCGGGCCACATCCATGGGCAGAGCGTCGATTTCTATCGTGGAAAATTCCAGCTGGTCGTGCAGTCCGCCGCGTCCGGTGGCTTTATGGAAATGACGATTGATTAAGTTTAATACATCAATATAAAGGAGTTACGATGAGCGACAAAAAACAGCTGCCGACATGGGATCTGGAGGCGATTTATCCGACGACGAAGGCTTGGGAGGAGGATTTCGCCAAATTGAAAGGCCTGGCGGAGGCCTGCCTCGCCTTCAAGGGGAAGCTGGCGAAATCCGCAAAGACGCTGCGTGACTGCTATGAAGCGATGGACGCATACGGCCGTCTGTGCGAAAAAGTCTATGTCTATGCGTCGATGAAATCCGACGAAAACACGTTGGATTCAGAGAACCGCGGCCGCGTCGGTCGCATCGAATCTCTGTTCGCCGAACTCGCGCCGTGTTTCGCATGGTTCGATCCGGAACTGCTGGCGATTCCGTCCAAGACCATGGATGCGTATCTGAAATCAGACACGTTGTCGTTCTACAAACGGAGCATCCAGGAGGCGTTGCGCGGCCGCGAACACACGCTGTCCGAACCGGAGGAACGGCTTCTCGGCATGTATTCCGAAGTGCTCGGCGCGCCGGAAAGCACGTTCTCCATCTTGAACGACGGCGATCTGACGTTCGGCAAGCTGAAGAACGGCGCAGGCGAAACGATGGAACTAACGCACGGGACGTATCATCTGTTCATGGAGGACGCGGATCGCGACGTCCGCAAGGCCGCGTTCCGCAAGCTTTATACCACATATAAAAAGTACCGTAATACATTCGCAACGACATTGGATTTCGCCGTGAAAAGCCATGCGGTTTCGGCGAACGTGCGACATTTCCCATCCGCGCTGAACGCCGCATTGTTCGGCGACAAAGTTCCCGAAAGCGTTTACCGCCAATTGATTGAGACGGTCCACAGCCGCGTCCCGCATCTGAAGCGCTACTTGGAAGTGCGCCGCAAAATGTTGAAACTGGACAAGTTGGACATGTACGATGTCTATAATCCGCTGCTGCCGTCCTGCCGTTGCCATTACACATGGGAGGAAGCCATGAAAACGGTGAAGGCGGCCTTGAAACCGATGGGTAAGGAATACTGCGACGCGTTGGAACTCGCCTTCAAGCAACGTTGGATCGACGTGCCCGAACGGAAGGGCAAGCGTTCCGGCGGCTATTCCGGCGGTTGCTATGACACGTATCCGTACATTCTTCTGAATTTCCAAGGCACGTTGGACGATGTGTTTACGTTGGCTCATGAGCTTGGCCATTCGCTCCATTCATACTATTCGCGCAAATACCAGCCATATCATTATCATGGCTACAAGATTTTCGTGGCGGAGGTCGCCTCCACGACGAATGAAATCCTGCTCGCCGAATATCTGCTCGCAAAAACGAAAGACAAGGATGTGCGGACATATCTGCTCTGCCATCTGGCCGATGAAATCCGCCTGACCATCTACCGCCAGACGATGTTCGCGGAATTCGAGCTGAAAATCCATGAACATGCGGAACGCCATGAGCCGCTGACCGCCGATCTGCTGGAAAGCGAATACTACGACATGAACGAATTCTACCACGGCCTGAAGGCCGACAAGCTCATCGGCCTTGAATGGGCGCGGATTCCGCACATGTACTATAATTTCTATGTTTACAAATACGCGACCGGCATGTCCGCCGCGATCCAGCTGGCGAACAGGATTCTGAAGGAAGGCAAGCCCGCATTGGACGATTATTTCGGCTTCCTGAAGGCCGGCGGCAGCCGCGATGTACTGGACATCATGCGCGGCGCAGGCGTGGATCTGGAAAAGCCCGAACCCGTCGCGGCGGCGTTGGATTACTTTGGGACGATTGTCGATCGTCTGGAAAAACTGTGCTGATGGAGGTGCATGAAAATGAGACTTTTATTAGGCTTGGCGATGATGGTTGGAATCGGAACGGCAATGGGAGACGTGACATGGCCGAAAACAGAAGAGGAAATCAAGCGTTGGGATACCGATAAACGTTACGCCTCATGGGAGAAGGACGAAGCGGGAACGAATGTGCTGAAAGTCCATGTGCCGCCGGAAAAACGGAATGAAATCGGCGGCGTCATGGGGGCGCATCTGCTGTTCGACATCACGCCGTATCGCGGTAAACAGCTGGAAATCAGCGTCGAGACGAAGCATGTCAATTTGACGAAGCCGTCGAAGAGCTGGCTCGGTTTCAAGATGATGCTGGTCTACAAGTCCAACGGCCGCTTTTTTTATCCGGGCGGCGGCAACGGCGGCAACACGCCCGTCAACACGGATTGGCGGCGGCCCACGATCGTGGCGCAAATTCCGGAAGATGCGACAGTAGGACGCATGGAACTCGGCGTGCAGGATGCCACGGGAACGTTGTGGTTCAAGAACTTGCGGTTCAGAATCGTCGAAATCTATCCGGATGTCGCAAAGCTGCCCGACGACTTCAAATGCGAGTATTCGGATGCCGTGAGAAATATGCCCGTCATGCGCGGTTGCATGAGCCCCAGTTTGACGAACGGCGCGAAGGCGGAGGATTTGCACGAACTGGCCTCATGGGGCGCGAACGTCATCCGCTGGCAGGTGAACGCGCCTAAAGAAGCGTTGCGCGACATCGATAAGATGAAGGCCATTTTCGAGCAGCATCTGAAGAATCTGGACGTTCATATCCCGCAGCTGCGGAAAGACGGTCTGCAGGTGATTTTCGACTTCCATGCGGTTCCGGGCGGCCGCATCAATGCATCCGCCATCGCGGGAACGGCGGGAACGCTTGCGGGTGAAGCCGCCAATGCGGATGGAAATAGCTTTACGATGTTCTTCGACAAGAAGTACTTGGATGCATTTGTCGATTTGTGGCGGATGGTGGCGCGGCATTATAAAGACGAACCAATTGTCGTCGGTTATGATTTGTACAACGAGCCAGTCCAGATCAACAAAGTCAACTACGACTATCTGTATTGCCAATATGAGGCCGCGAAGGCGATTCGTGAAATTGATGCGGAGAAGCCGATCATCATCGCCGCCAATCAATGGAGCAGCGCGGCCGCTTTCAACTATCTTAAACCTTTGCCGTTGAAGAATTTGATCTATCAAGGGCACATGTACGAACCAGGCAGTTTCACCCATCAGGGCGTCGGCTGGGAGAACATGAAAAAGATTCTGGACGGCAGTTTGAAACTGAAAGGTTATCCAGGCTGGTTCGACAATTTCTATTATGATAAAAAAGAACTTCGCAAAATCCTGAAGCCCATCCGCGACTTCCAGCTTAAGTACAACGCGCGCATCTACATGGGCGAATTCTCCGCCATCCGCTTCGCGCCAGGCGCGGCGCAGTACATACAGGATGTCATCGAACTGTTTGAAGAATATGGATGGGACTGGTCGTACCATGCGTTCCGCGAATGGTTCAACTGGAGCGTGGAATACGATGAGAATCCGCACAACAACGAACCTGCCAAACAAGACACGGAACGGAAGAAAATTCTGCTCAAATACTTCGGCAAGAACGTAAAGCCCAAATTGGACTAAAAGGAGGACAAGATGAGATTCACTTGGTCGCTGCTGGCGTTGCTCGGAATGCCGTCGCTGATGATGGCGCAATCCTATTTCATCAAAGGGCCGGAGGTTCCAAAACCGTCTGAAAAGACCGCCATTCAGGAAATGACCGACTATCTGGCCCGCCGCATTGGCGACAAGACGTTGTCGATCGGCGGCAAGACGCCCGTCACGTTCCAGATTGGCGACACGGAACTTGCACGTCAGCAGAAGTGCCTTTCGACCGAACTGGAGGATGAACGGTGGGTTATCCGCTCCGTCGGCGACCAGATTCTCATCAACGGCGGCGGGACGCGCGGCGTCCTCTACGCCGCCTACCATTTTCTGGAAGACTTCTGCGACATCCACTGGTGGTCCGACTATGAAGAATACGTGCCACAAGCATCGTCACTGACGTTGGATACGTTGAACGAGACAGGCAAGCCTGTCTTCCTCTACCGTGACATCTACCGCACGCACAAAAGCCCTGACAGCGCAAAAACGGCCATCCGCAATCGCCTCAACCGCGACGGCGGCGAAGGCCTTGCGCTCCTGCCAGCGGAACTCGGCGGTTCCTTCGCCTACGGCAGCCCCTCCCACACCCATACGTTCGACCGATACATTCCTTTTGAGAAATACGGAACGGATCATCCCGAATATTTTTCTCTTGTCAACGGAATACGCATCGGCGGACAATTGAAAGGACAACTTTGCCTGACGAATCCCGCCCTGAAGCAGATGTTCCTCTCGCAGATATTACGGAACATCAAGCAGGACAAGGAGATAGCGGCAAAGAAAGGCTGCCCGCCGCCGCGCATCTATGACGTCAGCATGAACGACAACCGCAACATCTGCACCTGCGATCAATGCAAAGCGGAGCAGGAACAGTTCAATCCGTCAGGCCATTATCTGAAATTCGTGAACTGGATCGCAGGCGAAGTCGCCAAAACCTATCCGGATCTTTATATCAGCACATTGGCCTATTTCTATACGGAACCGCCACCGAAAGGCGGCGTCCGTGCGGCGGACAATGTCATTGTCAAATTGTGCGACACACGCACAAACCAAGCCGCTTCCATTCTGGAAAAAGACAACAAAATATTTTTTGATTTTTTGACCTCATGGAAAAACTATGCCAAAAATCTTTTCATCTGGGACTACGCCATCACCTTCACGCAGGGTGTCACCGGCTTCCCGTTCGCCAGCGAATTCCACTATGGTGACTTGTACAGGACGTACCATGAAAACAACGTCACGGGCGTCTTCTGGGAGCATGAGAGACCACATGTCGCTGATTTCTATGAACTTAAGTTTTTCCTTGAGACAAAGCTGTTCGAGGATCCCTATCAGGATGTCGAAAAACTGATCAATCTTTTCATGGACCGATACTACGGGCCCGCGGCGAAATACATGCTCGAATACCGTCGGACGCTTGATGCCGCCCGAAAGAAAAACAGCGGTTTCATCAGCTGGTTCCCTCCAATCGACGCCTTCCAGTATATTAGAAAGGAAGACATCATCAAATGCCAGTCGCTTTTCGATGAGGCGGAAAAGACCGTGGCCGACGACACTGTCCGTTTCGCACGGGTGCGGCATGGCCGCGTCGGGCTGGACAGATTGACGTGCCATATCGCCAACCCGCTGATTTACCATAGTTTGCAAAAGAAAGAGACAGATGGCCAACTGAAGCGGTTGGCCGTTGAGGCTTGCAAACGCGTTGCTGAGACCCGCGCCTCCTGGGTGGAAAAATGGAGCAACAATAAAGGCATTCTTCAACAGTTTGAAAATGAATTGGCGGTGATGTCCATGGAAATTGAAGAGAAACCCATACCGCCGGAATTGCAGGGAAGAAGTTTCTATGACTTCTATCCGAACTGCTTCCAGAATCATCAAGCCAATTTGATCAAGCTGGTCGATGACGCGGAAAGCCCCGTCGGGAAGGCATTCCGAACAGATGTCGATCCGGAAAAAATGAAATATTATGATCTGCCGTTTGGCATGGGAGTCTATGACCAGCGGAACACCAAGACGATCATTTCCACGAAATTCGACAAGCCTTACGGCAAAGGCTACAACTGGTACAAGCTGCCTGGAATCATCCACTTGCCAAAAGATGGATATGTTTATCTGACTCGCGCGTGGACAACAAAGGTCGGTCTATCGAATCCTGAAATCGCTGAAAGGGATTTTGAAATCTGGGCCTCCGTAAAATTCACAGGTCCGAAATTCTTTGCAGACAGCACAGATAAAAACTATATCTACATCGACCGCGTCGTCTTGGTGGAACCGCAAAAATGAACAAGGCATTCATTGAAAAAATCGTGGCGGACGACATCCGCGACGGCGTCATTCTCGGCGAAGCCATTCTGACAGGCAGCCCCGAAGGTGAGCTGTTCTCCTATTGCGCAGGCCATGCGACGCTTGCGCAAGACACGCCCATGACGTTGGATACAGTCATCGACGGCGCAAGCACGACAAAAGTCGTGGCGGTCGTCACCGCCCTCCTGATTCTCCACAAGCGCGGGCTGATCGATTTCGATGCGCCGTTCACAAACTATCTGCCGCAATATGAAGCAAGACTGGATCATGTCGTGACGATTCGCCAGATGGCCAATCATGTTTCCGGCTTCAACGATTTTGTCAGGCGGGATGATGGCCAGCGGCTGTATTATGCAGAAGACGGCGCAACGATGATGAAAAATCTCATGCGGCTTCCGCCGCCGAAGCCGCCGTCCGCCCATGCGGAATACGCCTGCTGGAACTACATCCTTCTTGCGCAGATCATCGAAGCGATTACAGGTGAACGGCTTGACGATTTCTGCATGCGGGAGATCTTCCAGCCGCTGGACATGGATTCGACATCGCTGGGCAAGCCGCGGGCGGATATTCCGCCCAAGCGTCTGGCCCAGACGTTCGGCACGAAACAGCCTGGCGAAATCTCCGACTATATCGCATACCGCCTCTTCCGCGACGGTTTCCGCACAGGCAACGCAGGCTTGTTCTGCACGGCCCATGACTACGCGAAACTGCTGTCATGCGTCATCAACCATGGACGATATGGCGGCGGACAACTTTTTGATGAACGAGAATTTTCGGAAATTTCTCCGGACAAGCAAGATAAGACAGATGGATACCGTCGTTTCGGCTGGGTTGTCCGCGACAAGCATTCCTGTGACGAATGCTTTGGCACATCGCTTCTGCACAGCGGCTGGAGCGGCCAGACCATCTTCCTTGACGTGGAGAAACGTCTGTACATCATCGTTCTGACGCCGCGCATCGGCGACTACGAACGCGCCAAACAGCACCGCTTCGACGTCATCAACCATTTGTATAAGAATATTTAGGAACTTCGAGCAAGAGGAATATCTAACTATGACAAAAGAAGAACTTTTACTGGCTGCGAAATCACTACATTACACAGAAAAATTGGCTTTAGCACAAAGCCTAATTCAGCAAGCACGTCAAGATTTGGAGCAAATCACGAGTCAATTACACCCATGCGCCGCTGCTGATATGGTCAAACAAACTTCAACAGCCACAAAATCTGACACACCACAAATCGAACAGGCAGCCCCCCTAAAAGAAACACCGGCAGAATTATCTTTTGATGATATCGTGGCCAGACTTCGCAAATTGAATTGCAAAAAGGAAAAAACAATGATGAATTCAATCGCTGCCATGTATCAATTCCGTGGAGGTATTTCTGAAACTGACGTCAAGAAGATCATTCTCAAAATGAGCATGCAAAAAATCATTTCTATAAGTGAGACAGGAGCGATTACATGGAAATGAAAAGATTGTTTCTATAAATATTCCTTATTTTTTTATTATTTTCATTTGATAATATATAATTATAGATTAGTTTATAGTCATGCTACCCATCACACACCATAGATTAGGAGTGATTGACCATGACCATTTCATTTTTTTCAGAACACTACATCAACCCGCTCACAGTCTTTGGCATTAACCGCATCTTCAACACTGAGTCTAACAAGGAGCTCCTCATTGATTTTCTCAACGCCATTATCGGCTTGTCGGGGAAGAACCGTATCTGTGATTTGCAATTCCTCAAACCAGAACAACTGGATACGATGGAAATGGGAAGGAATAGCGTATTCGATGTCTATTGCAAGACAGCATGCAACAAATCCGTCATCATAGAAATGCAGAAAGATCCTGCCATTTTCTTCTGGGATAGAAAACTTTTCTATTCAGCCTTCCCGATCCGCGACGAGATTCTGACAAGAAAAAAGTGGAATTTCAAGCTGGATGCCATCTATGCCATCGGCCTGCTTTGCTTCAGTTTCTTTGACGGACAAGAAAATAATGAATGCTATCTGCATAAAGTACCGTTGAAAAATACGGAAGCACAGGCCATCCATGACAAACTGACATATGTCTTCGTGGAACTCCCAAAGTTCAAGAAGAAAGAGAACGAACTGAAGACGCAGCTGGACAAATGGCTCTACGCACTCGATAACCTAAGTGAATTCGATAAGCAACCAGCCATGCTGTCAGGAAAGATCTTCGACAAGTTATTTCAAGTGACTGATACTAAAAATTTTACACCCGAAGAAACTCAAGCCTACTCCTTCAGCGAAAAGTATTACTTGGACTATGTAAACAGTATCCGCACAGCGGAAACGGAAGGAATACAAATTGGGAAACGTCTGGCGAGTGATCCACACTTTGCGGAAGGCCATGACATGGGATACAAAGAAGGATACAATCATGGCCTCCGGGAAGGAATATGTAAGGGATTTGATGAGGCTGAAAAACTCTTGCGCATAATTTTCTTCAAGTCCATGAAAGAACAAGGGCTTTCAGATGAAACAATTGCCATGATTTTACAGGCTACCCAAGACATAAAAGACCGCACATAAAAACCAAACCTCAGCCATAAATGCCAATTGTCCGTTTGCCTGCCATATCCATTTATAGTAAATGGTATTATATTACCTTCAGACAATAAACGTATCCATTTCCTTTTGGCAAAGGTTTGCTCAAAAAGACGGATTCTTGAATGGTAACAACAGGTCGAATATGCAGGCAAAATGGTTTTGGTTAGGACTTATGTGTTTGGAAATCAGTTCATTGGCGCAGGCAACCGTTGAGTTGCCTAAAAGTACGGAGCATCTGCTCGTCGAAATGGTCCCCATGCGCGACGGCGTGAAGCTTTTCACGACCATCGAAGTGCCGCAACAAGGGAAGAAATATCCTGTCCTGCTGTTGCGGAACCTCTACCGCCGTCGGACGGAACAAATCGCTGAATCGCAGGATATTGCAGGAAGAAATTTCATCGCCATCCATCAGGATGTGCGCGGTTCGGGCCGTTCGGAAGGCGTCTGGCATGCGTTTCTGCAGGAGCGGAACGACGGCGAAGACTGTCTCGAATGGATCGCCAAACAACCATGGTGCGACGGGCGGATTTTCATGCACGGCGCCTCCTATTGCGGATCCACGCAGTTTCTGGCGGCCGCCTGCGGCCATCCCGCATTGAAGGCGATTGCACCTGAAGTTGTTGCATTTGATTATTTTACGCCAATGGTTCAACGTGAAGGCGTGCCGACGCTGGCCCTTTTCAATTGGGCCTGCGCATGCACGTACAACAATCTCGGCATGACGGAGGACAATCCGCGTCCGAAATACGACGACGCCCACGTCGCATGGAAGGAACGTGACATCATCGCTCTTGGGCGGCCTGTCCATTTCTGGCGGCAAATGACGAATCCCCAGGCATTTGACACTTATTTCAAAGGCATGGACGCCAACGAATTCGTCTCCAAAATCCAATCTCCGGCCTATCTGCTGAGCGGCTGGTATGACATCGATGCATCGGCGGAACTGATGGTGTTCACAGCGTTGCAAAAACATGGAGGCAACGAACGCGTCCGAAAATTCTCGCGTTGCGTCATGGGCCCCTACACGCATGGCGGCGTAGTGGGTTTTCCGGGCATGACGGAAACGCAGGAAAACCGCGACAAGTTGCGCAACAAGCAATACAAGTTTTTCCTGAACCTCCTGAAAGATGAAAACAGCGATCCGCTTCCGGACATGAAACCTGTCACCTATTACGTCATGGGGGCCAACGAATGGCGCGGCGCGGAAACATGGCCGCCGCAGGGAACGACCTTCACCCCCTATTATCTTGGAGGAGGTTCAGCCAATACATCCAATGGGAACGGATTTATAAAAACAACCGCAAGTGCTTCGCCTGACGATGTTTTCATCAGCGATCCCGCGAATCCCGTGCCGTCCGTAGGCGGACGATGGGACTCCGGAGCGCAGGAGCAGACAGGGCCGTTGGGCAATCGAAAAGATGTCCTGTTCTATCGCTCCGACGAGTTGACGGAACCGCTGGAAATCGCAGGCCCTGTGAAGGCGCGTCTCTTCATCAGCTGTTCGACGCCTGAAACAGACATAGCCGTAAAAGTCGCAGATGTGTTTCCGGACGGCAAAGCGTACAATATCGTCAACGGCATCAGGCGGTCGAGTTTCCGTCCGCCTTACAAAAAACTGGAGCCGATGGAGCCTGGCAACGTCTATGAATTGGAATTCGAACTGCAAAGCACGGCCCATCGTTTCCTGCCCGGCCATCGCGTGATGGTCATCATCGCGGGGCAGGACTACGGATATTTCACCTTCAATCGCAACACGGGCAAGGATGAGTCTTTGGACGCGGAATGCCGCCAGGCGGAAATCCATATCGTTCATAATGAACAATATCCGTCCGCCATCATCCTGCCCGTTTCAGCAAAATGAAATAGCGATGGCGCCCCGCCGTTGGATGCGGCGGAACGCCATCGCTATGGGAGGGAAGCGCTTCCGCGCATCCAGTCGCGCGGGAGCGTCACGACGGCGAGAACGCTGTCGCTACTTACTTCTGTTCGGACTGCGCACGGATGGCCGCGCGGCGGATCTTGCCGTTCACGGTCTTGGGCAGTTCGTTCACGAATTCGATGACGCGCGGATATTTGTACGGCGCCGTATGCGTCTTCACGTAGTCTTTGATTTCGTCTTTAAGCTCTTCTGAAGGCTCCTTGCCTTTCACAAGAACGATGGTCGCCTTGACGACTTTGCCGCGGACGGGATCCGGAACGCCGGTCACGGCGCATTCCAGAATGTACGGCAGCTCCATCAGCACGCTTTCGACTTCGAACGGGCCGACGCGGTAACCGGACGTCTTGATGATATCGTCGGCGCGGCCTTCATACCAGAAGTAGCCGTCTTCATCCTGCCAGGCCTGGTCGCCCGTATGGTAGAAACCGTCATGCCATGCGGCGTTCGTGTCTTCAGGCGATTTCATGTAGCTGCAGAAGAGTCCACATGGCGCGTTCGAACGTTCGGCCTTGATGCAGATTTCGCCTGTTTCACCGGAAGCGACGGGTTTGCCATCGGCGTCCAGCAGATGCACGTCATATTGCGGATTGGCCTTGCCCATGGAGCCCGGACGCGGCTTCATATAGGAGAACGTGCCGATGGTAAGCGTCGTTTCCGTCTGGCCGAAGCCTTCGAACGGCAACAGGCCGGAGACGCGGCGGAACGTCTCGCTGACTTCAGGCGGCATCGCCTCGCCGGCCGTCGTCACATGCTCCAGCGTGGAGAAATCGTATTGCGAGAGATCCTCCTTGACCATGAAACGGAAGATGGTGGGCGGCGCGCAAAGCGTGGTGATGCCGTATTTCTTGAACATCGGCAGGATTTCGGCCGCATGGAAGCGTTCGAAATCGTACGTGAACACGCCCGCCTCACAGAGCCACTGGCCGTAGATCTTGCCCCACAGCGCCTTCCCCCAGCCTGTGTCGGCGATGGTGAAATGCAGGCCGTCGGGATTCACCTTGTGCCAATGGCGGGCGGTCATGATGTGGCCGAGCGGATAGGCGTAGTCGTGTTCGACCATCTTCGGGAAGCCGCTGGTGCCCGAACTGAAGAAGATCAGCATCGTATCGGTGGTCTTCTGGTCGGTCGGACGTGCGAATTCCGGAGCGAAGCTCGGATAGAGCGCGTCATAGTCAAGCCATCCGTCCTTCTTGCCGTTCACGGAGATCTTGAGCTTGACACTGCTGTTTTCAGCGCCCGCGTCGATTTCATTCGTGATGTTCCCGTCGGCGGAGGCGACGACATATTTGACGTCGGCACGTTTGAAACGGTATTCGAAGTCATGGGCGGTCATCTGGCAGGACGCGGGGATCGCGACGGCGCCGATGGCGTGCAAAGCGTTCAAGATGAACCAGAACTGATAGTGGCGTTTCAAGACGAGCATGACGCGGTCGCCTTTGCGGATGCCCAGTGAATAGAACAGATTCGCCGTGCGCATCGCGTTGTCGTAGATATCCTTGAAGGTGAAATCGTGGAGTTCCTGTTTGGCGGAGAGCCACCGCATCGCGATTTTTTCAGGGCATTTTTCCGCCAGCCGCTGCACCACGTCGTATGCGAAATTGAAGTTTTCCGGAACATTGAATTTGACATTCTTCAGGGTGCCGTCGTCGTTCCACTCTTCTTCCATGTATTCATGGTAGAGGAGCTTGCGATCGTCCGTCTGCTGCTTGGCGGGACGTGGTTGCGGGGCGTATGCGAAGCGGTCCTGCAACTGCGCATCGTCGTTTTTGCCGTGCATGACGATGGAGAGGAACTTGCAGGGCTGGCCGCCGATGGCTTGCATCGCATGGGGGACGCGTCCGTCGAAATAGATGCTGTCGCCTTGGTTCAGGATCTCTTCCTTGTCGCGGAGATAGACTTGAAGCGTGCCGGAAAGGATAAGGTCGAACTCCTGTCCGTTGTGCTCTGAATAATGGAGAAGTTCGTCCTCCTTGCTGCACGGCGCGGTCACGATGAACGGCTCGCCTGTGCGCTCTTTCATGCGGATGGCCTGATGGAGATAGGAGAAGCCAGGCCGACGAACGAAGGGGAAGCCCTTCCCGTCACGCGTCACCGTGTAGACGGCGAGATTCGGGGCTTCGCCGCTGATGACCGACGACACGTCCAGCCCGAAATGCTCCGCCAGATTGTAGTAGAAGGAGAAGGGTGCTTGTTTGCTGCCGTCTTCATAGCTCTGGTACTCCTCAGGTGTCACGCCAAGAAGCTCCGCCATCTGCGGCACGGTGAAATTCTTCTGGGCTCTCAGTTCCTGAACCCTCATCGCAAGTTGTTTGATGTTTTCCATTGTTCCTTTTTCCTTTGTACAAAAACACTTTCTATAATTATTGATTTGCACAGAGGGCGCGGATAATCAATTCGGACACGGGCCATCCGAATCGCCCGTGTCCATCCATGCAGGTGGCTAACGGGCGACCTAACTAATAATGATAATGGCGATAATGGCAATAATGAAGCAACCCAGTTCCTTCAAGGAATTGGAAGAGGTGACTGAATTGTTCTGCTTGCTTGCCATTTTCGTGTTATCCGATTGTTATCATTACATTCAATTTACCGTGCATTTGCCAAAATGCAAATATTCACCATATTTTTTCAAATGCTTTTTTCATGCCTCCTGTGACGGCCTCTTGTCCGCAAAGACATACGCGACAACGTTTTTCGCATCATTGAAGCGCCTTCGCATCGCGGACGGAAATGCCCAGATCCCCCTGCTCCTCTTCGCCGACCTTCACGTATGCGCGGCCTTTATTGTCCGTTTTGTCGATGGAAATCGCGTAAATCTGGTAGCCTGGAAGCACCTGCTCCACGATTTTCTCCGGAGCCTTCGGATCAGGCTTGACATCGAAGAAATCATCGCGGCGGTATTTCAGTTCGCTTCCACTGAACGGATCAAGCGGAACCGCGGCAAGATACTGCGGAACAAGCTCCGTCAGCGCCGACGGCTTGCGGCCGCCATGCGCCAATTTGAAACGCTCCACGGCAATCGCCGCACGGGCCGCACGCTGTTTGGCGATGGCGGATATGAACTGATGTGACGCCCCAAGAATCATTTTGGAATAGGTCACATACGCGGGAATCGACGGTGCCATCCCGCTGATGCGCTCCAATTCCGTGAAATCGTTGGCGGGGCGGACGGCATCCGCCTTCTCGTTCAGATACTTCATGATCCATGCGCCATCCCGCCGCAGCATCCACAGCCGAACAGTCCCCAACAGCCCCAAGACGATTTCCCCCGCCGCGCTGCCCATGGTCACGACAGTCTTCTGGCCTTCCTGCACATGGGACATGTACCACGCCATCGTGGCCCATTCGCCCCGCCCCGCACGTTCGTTCCATTTCGTTTCGTCTTCAGCCAGTTCCGTCTCCAGTTCCGCCAGTTGCGCATCCGTCAGCAAACCACTGGCCAAAATGGCCGGATAGCATCCCAATCGCATCAGTTCCAGATAGTTGCATGTTCCGCAAGCCATGATGTACGGATCGTCCAACGCGACGTCCCGCAGCCATGTCATGCGTTTCAGGCAATCCAACGCCTGCTCTGGAACATTGTTCTGCAACGCCAGATGGATCCGCGCCTTGTAGATTCCCATCCAGGCGATCAGCGTCTTGAAAACCTCTTCGTTCTGATTGTCGGTCTCCTGCCCGCCGACGATTTCCGCCTTGAACAGGCTTCCAGTCGTCGCCAAATCCATGTCCGCAAAATACTTTTCGTTTTCGGAGAGCCAGCCGACCAGCTCCGTCTGCGTCTTGTCGTCTGGCTGCCCTTCGTCCAAAGCCAACAGCAACGCCGCGTCAGGCATGACGGGAATGTCCGCCTGTTTTTGCGGAGCCTCCTTCTGCTCGACTGTCGCCGCCACGGGCTGCTCCTTGCCGTCATTCACGCCGGAAGCTTTTGTTTCATCCGCCGTGGCTGGCTGTTCCTTTGCGGCGGCGGCGGCTTTCACGAGCATGCCGTCTTTTGTCGCAACCATCTGCCCGTCATGGTAATAGGCGGATCGCATTCCTGCGGCGTCCATGGGATGAGCAGGCTTCAGAAGCGTTTCCAAAATCTTGATCCGTTGTTCAAGAATGGCCGTATGGATCCACAGCCCGCCATGCAGGACGATCCAAACGCCCAGAAGCACTCCCGCCAACACCCATGTCTTTTTCGTGAAATTTTCTTTCGAAAGTTCCTTTAGTGTCACAAGCCCGGAAACATACGCCACGGCAAGAATGACTGGCGTCATCAGGGCGTGGTCCCAGCTGGGCGAAAATTCGCCGAGCAGAATCTGGTCAATCTCCATCAGCAAGCCATAGCCCGCCAGAAAGCCCGGAATGCTCATGATGAGACCACGCCGTATCTTTAATTTAAAGGAAAGGACGCCTGTGAAACCAAAATAATAGAACGGCCCGAGCAGCGCGATTGGCGCCACCATGAGCCAAATCATCAGTTTTGAAGCGTTGAATCTCGCCGTGATGAAATCGACCCAGTAGGAATAGACGGTTGTCAGCCCCCACATCAGCGCACCGATAATCGCCGCGAAAAGCAACGTGTTGCCGATGGCCGCCGCAGGGCTTTGTATCGTCGCGGCCAACTGGCCAGCCGACCGTGAGAACTGGATGACAAAATAGACGATGAGCACGCTGGACGGCACCGTGAAAAGCGCCGTCAGTCCAAGCATCGCCTGCTGGACGGTCACGGGCTTGCGCGGCTCCGCCTCCGGCAGAGGCTTTTTCTCCTCGGCGACCGTCTGGTCCGCGATTTTCGCAGCCTCCGGTATCAGCGATTTCATCTTCTCAAACGACATTCAATCAACTCCAGCTCTCTCGTATTCTATTTTCGGGAGATTGCGGAGGCGGATGCCTCCGCTCGACGGCGTGGACGCCGTCGCTACCCCTTACTTTCCAAATGCTCCGATCTTGTTAAACAAATCGCGGAAAATCACATCGCGAGACAAATGAGTCGCCACGCGGAACAAATGGCGGTTTGCGTCATGGCTGTAGCGGAAATCATCGTGAAGCACGGGGCTCTGCGTCAGCGTCGTGTTGAACCAGCCGGCGTTCACGATCCACGCCACGGTCGAAATATCCCAAATCACTTTGGACCAGCAAAATGGATCGTTGGTATAGTGATGGACTATCTCCGTCAGATAATCGCCGATCGCGCTCTTGCCTTTCAGATAGGCGTCCAAAAACGGCAACGATACGCGCAAATGCTCCGCGACGTTTGTGCAGGGGATCTGCATGAGCGGCACGCCTGAATCAAACAGAACCTGCGACGATTTCACATCCTGGAAGAGATTGAACTCCTTCGCCGTCGGCCATTCCAGCGGCTGGCCGCCAAGCCATACGACGACAATCTTCTTCACGAGTTCAGGCTCCATCAGCAGGGCGGAGGCCACGTTCGTGGGAGCGCCGATCGTCAGGACGTACAACGGTTCGGCGTCGTCCGGCCGCGCCATGGCGCGTTTGATCAGATCCTGCGCCGCAGGGCTTTCCACCGGACCATCGGAATCCTTCAGCCACTTGCGGGAACCTTCGAAAACAAAGCCCTTTGGCACGCCGCCAAGACGCTCCAAAACACGATGGATCTCTTCATAGCTCTTCACCATGCCGTCTTCAGGCCCTGTCGAACGGCTGTTGTGGA
Organism: uncultured bacterium; assembly: GCA_902776645.1. Classification (GTDB taxonomy): domain Bacteria; phylum Verrucomicrobiota; class Lentisphaeria; order Oligosphaerales; family Oligosphaeraceae; genus UBA1407. Next base: position 18,394 of record CACYQT010000006.1, read on the forward strand.
ACGGCGCCGCATAGACGGCCTCCAATTCCAAAGACTCCTTCGCCAGAAACGCATATGTCAGTGCGAACTGGTCGTCGACTTCATTGTACGTATCCGTGTCCAGCACGCAATGGGCGATATGCTTCGCAGGATCCAGACGCGCAATACGCCAGCTTTCGGCCATTTTTGGGAATGTAGCCATGATTCTTCCTTCTGTTTTTAATGGTGTTATGATACTCTATGCGTTTATGTTATCAGTTTTTCATACGTTCCGTCATCATCCTGAAATAATCCCTTACTTCATGGACATAGTCCGGAATCTCCGCCGTCGAAACGACGGCCGCCAGCGAATTCGCATGCATCGGATCGTATCCGTGCATTCCGTGCAGTGACTTGCGGCAGAGGTCCGACGGCACGATCTGCACGCCCGGATCCACGATGAAGATTTCATCACCATAACGATGGTCGGTGAAATCAATGCCATATTTCACGAGTTCGTCGCCGTTCAGCCAATGCCCAGGGAAAGTCTTCTCGTTCACTGCCTTGTGAATGGCGTCCTTTGCGCCGTCCTTCAGATAATGGACGCGGAACAACGTGGAATCGTAACAGGCCGCGTAGTCTTCATTGAAGACGAGCCCCGTCGATTCGACAGCCTTTTTCAAATCAACCATCTTCGTCAGATCGGTCATCCCGTGGTCGCTGACCACCGTGAATGTGAAATCACCGAAATTCGCCTTTGCCGCCTCCATAAGTCTATGGATTCTGGATTCATACCACTTCAGCTTGTCACGGATTTCAGTGTCTTCCGGCGAATGGTCATGGCGCATCGCGTCCAACGCCGCCGTATAGATGAACATGAACTCGACCTTTCCTTCCGTCAACGCCGTTTCAGCCGCCGCGAGATTTTCCTCCTCGCTGGCACGCCAGTCCGACATGTGATACGGTATCTTCTTCGCTTTCAGGACGTCACGCAGATTCGCGCATGGTGTCAGCCCGCCCTCCGCGAAAATATCGTCCTTTTCCATGTAGTCCATGAGGCCGATGCGGTTGAACGGCACGCTGTACAGATTGAAATAACCCGTGAAACCATAAATTTTACGTGCAATTCGCGTCATGACGTTCCGCACGCGGCCGCGCTCCCAGAAGGAAGTCGGCCGCAGGAAACGCCCAAGACGTCCAAGTCCTTTGAACGGAGAATGATCCGGCGAATACGCGAACAAGCTCAGATGGCCGTGTTCCGACGGTTTCGCGCCCGTCAGAATCGTTGGAATCGCCGTCGAAGAATAGCCGAACTGCATCGAGACTGGCCGTCTATACGGGAAATCCGACAGAAAGCCATAACGCTCCACGACATCCCATCCAAGGGCGTCGATGAACATGAAAATGGTGACGTGCGTTCCCATGGCTAGCTCTTTGCTTGTCAAATCCTTACATCACGCCGCACGGCGTTCGTTCCGTCATTCCGCGTCTTCTTCCATCGGTTCATTGGCGGCTTCGAAACCGTTCTGCGCGAACAGCCCCTGCAACGACGGCAGCGCATCCCACGGCTTCGGCTGCTTCACGACGACCCGCCAGCCGTCGCCAAGGCAGCGGCGCGCCCATGCGGCGAACGCCGTGATTCCGTTCAGATCCCAATGCGGAACCGTCTTGCCGGGGCGGTCCACATGCTTGCCGTTGTCACAGACGGAAGGCGTCATGCCGCCTTCAATCAGCAGGAAGCCTTCGGCGGATTTCGCCGCCAACTGGCGGATGATCCGCTTCGCCCCAAGCTTCGTGTTGTTGCACTCCCAGCAGAGCGCTTCCTGAAGGACGCCATCTTGCGCGACGTGCATGGAATCGACCGCAGACAGTTTCGAAAAATCAACGGACACGGCAGGCTTGTCCTCCAACTGTTTCACATCGATGCCTTTTCCTTTCGGAAGCACTTCCAAATGCGTCAGTTCGGGCATGTCGGCGGCATCCGCGTAAAGCGCAGGCGTGCTCCAGGCCAGCTGCGAACAGAAACGGTAGTCGCGCGACGGCGGCTGAATGCCGTCTTCGCCGCCGTCCGTCACAACCAGCAGATGACGTTTGAAATCGACATGGTCGGCAAAAACCGCCACATCGACCGTCGCGCCGCCCATTTCCACGCCGTTCCGCCAACGCCAGAGATCGAAACCAGTATCGATCTCCAGCTTGAAACCGTCTTCCCGCTCAAACAGCCATGCAAGCGGAAGTTCTTCGTAATGAATCGTTTGGCCTTCAGACAAATCCGTTTTCTTAAAATCCGGAACAACCGTCACCGATGTCCATTTCCCATGAAGCGTCATCGAACCGCATTCGATGCCTTCCTTCACAACGGTTTCCTTCTTGATGGTGAAATCCGCCGTCACCCGCGCGATGTTCCCCGAATAGCGGCAGGACGTCCACACGCCGGATTCCGGCCCGGACGGCAGCAAACCCTCTCCTTCGAACACGGCGACACCGCTCTTATGATAGATATGCGACTTCCTGACGTCCATTCCGTTGTTACCGACGCCGTCAAACGAATTGCCAAAACCGCTCATGACCAGCTGGCCGTCGACTGTCAGTTCCAGCGGGCCGCCGCAACTGTCGCCACGATGCAAAATATTCCATCCCCCCGTCGGATGGATGACGTTCATCTCATGTCTTCCCATCTTGTTTTCCTATCATTCCTTATGCAAATCAACACGCAGCCAGCCCAGGCAAACCGCCCCGGCCAGCGCCCACAATACAACCAATATCGAATTCACCACCGGTATCGCGCCAGTCTTGTCCGACGGCGCGATATTCAATGCCTCGAAAAACGCCGATGAAACCGAATCCCGCAGTCCAAGCCCGCCCGGCGTCGCGGGAACCAATGTCACCGCGTTGCCGATCTGCGTGCTCACAAAGTACGCACTATACGGTATGTCACGCTCCCCCAACGCCCTGCCGACGCAGAACAACCCGTTGCCAAGCGACGCGTGAATCAGCATGGACAACAGAATGGCGCCCGCCAGTGTCTTTTTCGCGTTCTTGTACAAGTCCGCCCCGTCGCACAGCCGTTTCACCGTGGAGGAGACAAACGACGGCAGATGGCGGCCGAACCAGTCGACCAATCGCGCCAGCAACTGCCACTTCATGAACCATTTGTGATAAATGATCACCATCAGTCCCGCCAACGAGGCGATTCCTCCGACAAACACCACGAGCAATGACAGGCCGATGACACGGCTCTTCATCGCCAGCTCCCAATGACTCGCCAAAAACAGCAAACCACCCAATGACGCCACCATGAAAAGCCCTGAAACACCGACGACGCGATCCATTACAATCGTCAGAAATGCTTCTGTCCCAATCCCTTTCTTGCTTTTCGCCACATACGCCAGCTTCAGAAGATCGCCGCTCACGGCCCCCGGAATCAACTGCGAAAAAAACGTCCCCACCCACGTCAACTGCAACAGCGTCCAATACGAAAGCCGTATGCCCTGCACCGCCAGCAACGTCCCCCAGCGATACGACGCTAAAACATGCGTCATGCCGACACACAGGAACGCCAGAAACAGCATGGGGCGGTTCGAATGCATGATTTCATGCAACGGATCCGCATCCGTCCTGCGGACGGTCCAGACCAGCAGGAACACCGCCAAAGCGATGCCCAGGATTTTCAATCCCCAGCTGAGAACCCGTTTATTCATAATAATATCCGTTAGTTCAATCCAATATCAGAAACTTTATCTGACGGCGGTTCCACGTATGCGTCACGGCCAGCCGCCCATCGTTCATTTCAATGATCGCAGGATAGGAGAACTCCGTGCCGCGCCCGTCCGGCTGTTTCGGCTCCGGATCGAACGCCAGCGTAAGATCCGCCTTCCACGTCTTGCCGTCGTCTTCCGACACCCATGCGTCCAACTGGTTGCGTCCTCCCCAGTTGCGTGCGATTGGATTGCAGATCAGGACAAGCCGCCCGTCGCGGCGGCGCACCAAATCGATGCCGCTGTTGTTGTTCGGCACGCCTGAATCGTAAAGCGGACTCCATGTCTTCCCGCCATCATGCGAATCGCTGCGGTACAACGCCTTGTTGTTGCTGCGCATCAGGCAGGAAACATCGGAAGGCCCGCTCTGCCAAAGACTTGGCTGGATGACGCACAACACGCCGTCGCCAAGCTTGTCTCCCGTATTCACGTCCGGTTTCATAAAAAACGGACGGCGCGTCCATGTCCGCCCATCATCCGTGCTGACATCGATGAACGCCTCCCACGCCCCGCGTTCGACGGACGCGGGAGCGAGCCATGTCCTTCCGTCCGACAGCTTCAGGCATTTGTTCTTCACGGGGCCGCGGCCACCGCTTTCGTCGCCTGGAACCAACTCGCGCGGTGAATCCCATGTCGCGCCTTCGTCATGGCTTTCCACGATGTACGTATTCCAATCCTGGATTGTAGATGAAACCTTGAAATACAACACGATACGACCATCATCGCCGCGCCGCAGGACAGGATTCCATTGCGGGACGTCCGGTATATCCGCAAAAACACGGGGCTTCTCCCAAACGCCTCCTATCCGGCGGCTTCCGACGATGCAAACATCAGGCGCGCTTTCCTTGCTACCTTGGAACCAGGCCGCGAGAAAAACGCCGTCCTTCAGCTCCAGCAACGTCGATGCATGGACATGACCGCTCCATGGCGGCTCGAAGATCTGCTCGTTCGTGATGATTTTCATTTGTCTCCCGCCTGCGCACGGCATTTGGCGCTCTGAACGGTGTTGTACAACAGCATCGTGATCGTCATCGGGCCGACGCCGCCCGGAACAGGCGTGATCAGCCCCGCCACTTCCTTCGCGCTTTCGAAATCCACGTCTCCGACAAGACGGTAGCCTTTCGCCGCCGTCGCGTCCGGAACGCGGTTCACGCCGACGTCGATGACCGTCGCGCCCGACTTCACCATGTCGCCCGTCACCGTCTTCGGATGGCCGGAGGCCACCACCAGAATGTCCGCCTGGCGTGTGAAATCCGCCAGATTCGGCGTCCGCGTATGGCACAGAGTGACCGTCGCGTTGCCGCCTTCGGCCTTCCGCGCCAACATGTTGGCGACAGGCTTGCCGACGATGTTGCTGCGGCCGATGACGACCGCATGCGCGCCGTCCGTCTTCACGCCGCTGCGGAGCAGCAACTGGATGATGCCGTGCGGCGTGCATGGCAGGAAGCATGGCTCGCCGATCAGCATCCGCCCCACGTTCATGGGATGGAAGCCGTCAACGTCTTTTTCAGGGCGGATCGCCGTCAGCACTTTGTCTTCGTCAATGTGCTTCGGAAGCGGCAACTGCACGAGAATGCCGTCGATCTTCGGATCGTCGTTCAGTTTTTCAATCAACGCAAGCAGTTCGGACTCAGGGTAATCCGCCGGAAGACGATTGTCGTCGGAATAGATTCCGATCTCCGCGCAGGCCTTCTCTTTCGCCGTCACGTATGATTTCGACGCAGGGTCGTCGCCGACCAGAATGACCGCGAGGCCGGGCGTCACGCCGCTTTTCTCTTTCAACGCAGCCACTTCGGACTTCAATTCCGCGCGAATATCGCACGCGACCTGTTTACCATCAATGATTCTTGCGGACATAGTTTTCTAGTTTTTAGAGCACTTTAAGCAGTTCGACTTCGAAGACCAGCGTCGCATGCGGCGGGATGACATTGCCCGCGCCATGCGCGCCATAGCCCAGTTCGGGGGCGATCGTCAGGATGGCCTTGCCGCCTTCCTTCAGATGCTGCAGGCCTTCCGTCCAGCCCGCGATGACGCCGTTCAGCGGAAATTCCGCCGGCTGGCCGCGCTCCACGCTGGAGTCGAACACACTGCCGTCGATGAGCTTGCCCGTGTAATGGACGCGCACTTTGTCCGTCGCCTTCGGCGACTTGCCCGTGCCTTCCTTCAGCATTTCAATCTGCAGGCCGCTGGGCGTGACGACGACGCCGTCCTTCTTCGCGTTTTCGGCGCGGTATTCATCGCCGGCCTTCTTGTGCTCTTCGCCGTTGCAATTGGGATCGCCGCAGTCATGATGGCAATGGCCGCATTCGCCGCCGCATTCATGCTCTTCCGCCGCATGGATGCGTTCCTGCAGGGCCGTCATCGCCTTCGTGAACTCCTCCTGTGTCACGGCCGGCTTCTTGTCGTCCATCATGTCCAAAAAGCCTTTCATGAAATCCTCCGTGTCCAGATCCACGGGCAGCTGGCGGAGCTGCATGGCGAAATTCAGTCCCAGGCAATAGCTAAGCTTCAGTTCCTTGTCAGTCATTTTTCCTCTTCCTCATGCTTGTTCTGTGGTCAACAATAGTTTTTCCAACTCTCTGAACGACGCGATTTCCACATCGACCGCGTAGTCCCTTTTGCTTCCATATCCATACGTGCAGAAGCACGCTTTCACGCCGGCGTTCGCCGCCGCGCCCAAATCCGTCCAGTTGTCGCCGATGATCCACGATTGCGCGGCGTCGCATCCCGTCTCCTTCAACGCCGTGAAAAGCGGCTCGGGATCCGGCTTCAGCTTCGCGCAACGGCCGCCGCCGATCAGACAGTCCAGATAGGGGCTCACGCCCAGACCGTCCATGATCGTCTTCGCGGGACCTTCCGGCTTGTTCGTGATGACCGCCAGCTTGTAGCCAACCGCCTTTAAATGCGCAAGTGTCTCCAGGACACCGTCATACAGGCATGTCTCATCGACGACGTGCGACCAGTAGTAGTTCTTGACGCGTTCCGTCACGGCGTCCACGTCAATGGGCGGCGCGTCCGTGAACGTCCGCGTCGTCAAATCCTTCAGACCGTTGCCGAGCAGGGAAGTCACCGTCGCCACCGGCAGCGCCGCGAGGCCATGCTCCGCCCTGACGTGGTTGACCGCCCCCGCCAAATCCGCACAGGTATCGGCGACGGTGCCATCCAAGTCAAACATCAACAATGATTTGCCTATTTGAGCCATTCTTTTCCAATGTTCCATTCTGACATACGCTGGTTGCGACGGCGAGACACCGCCGTCACCCCTTTCTTCGGGCAAATTTATAATGTCGTTCTTTTTTTCGTTCTTGCCAACTTTTGCGTTCTATTTTTCTTTGCTTTTATAGAGATTATATTATTGTCAAGACAGTTTTTATTGATTTCCCACCAAAATCCAAAAGGAGCCGCCATGCAATTCGAAACCAGCCGAACCCAAGTCGCCTACTTCATGCAAAGGCTCTACAGGCATGGACTGACCACGACCTCCGGCGGCAACATCTCCTGCCGCACGCCGGAAGGCCATGTCGCCATCTCCGCAAGCAAATTCGACAAAGGCGAACTGACCGCCGAAGGCGTCGGCGTCGTCACGCTGGACAGGAAGCTCCTTACGCCGGGCATCCCGTTGAGCATCGAAGTCGGAATCCATCTGGACATCTACCGCAAACGGCCGGAAATCATGGCCATCGTCCACGCCCATCCCGTCACCGCCACCGCTTTCTGCGCCTCCAAAGTCAAGCTGGACACGCATCTTACGGCGGAAGCCTACGCCATTCTCGGCGATCCAGTCTTCATCCCCTACGAACTCATGGGCACGCCGAAACTGGCGACACGCGTCTCGGACGCCATGCAGACCGCCGCCTGCGGACTCATGGAGAACCACGGCGTCATCACCGTCGGCAAGACGCTGCTCGAAGCCTTCGACCGTCTGGAGGTTCTCGAAGTCGCCGCGCGGCATTCCCTGATCGTCGCACAGCTCGGGCAGGCTTCGCCGCTCACGCCCGAACAAATCACCGAACTAGACCATTTCGTTGGCCGCAAATAATAGAGGCTATTCATGGAAACTTCAGAACTGATTCATCAACTCCTCATCAACGTCGGCGAAGACCCCGAACGTGAAGGCCTCCGCAAAACGCCCGAACGCGTCGCAAAGTCCTACGACTTCCTCCTCAGCGGCTATCGCATCAATCCAGACGACGTCGTCGGCGACGCCATCTTCCACGAAGAATGCAACCACATGATCATCGTGAGGGACATCGAAGTCTACAGCCTCTGCGAACACCACATGCTGCCGTTCTACGGACGTTGCCACATCGGCTACATCCCGCGCGGCAAAGTCTTCGGCGTCAGCAAGTTGGCGCGTCTTGTCGATTGCTTTGCCCGCCGTCTCCAGATACAGGAGCGCCTCACGCAGCAGATCGCCACGTACATCAAGCAGAAGGTCGATGCGGAAGGCGTCGGCGTCGTCATGGAATGCCATCATCTCTGCATGATGATGCGCGGCGTTGAAAAACAGAACAGCTGCATGGTCACCTCCGCCATGCAGGGCTCCTTCCTCCGCTCCTCCGCCACCCGCAACGAATTCCTCAGGCTCATCCAGCGTATAAGCAGTTAACATCTTCCTATGCAGACAGATCCGCTTTTCCATAAACGCGGCCTCAGCTGGTACGTCATCGTCGCCGCCGTCTTCCTCCTCCGCACGTTCCTCTGGTTCAACTCGGAACTATGGTACGACGAAGTGCTGACGCTCTCGCGCTTCGTTTTCAACAGCCATGACGGTTCGCTCCTGAACATATTCCGCGACTATCCCATCGCCAACAACCACATGCTGTCAACCGCCGTCTACTGGATCTGGACGCATCTCGTCGGTCTTCCGGACGAAGCCATCCTGCGCATCCCCTCCATTGTCGGCGGGCTTGCGACCATCGCCATCGTCATGCGCCATTGGCGGAAATTCATCGGCGACTGCCTCGCCACCGTCGGCGGGCTCATGCTCGCCATCAGCCCCGTCTTCACGGCCTACGCCTATCAAGTCCGCGGCTATTCGCTGACCTTCCTGCTGGCCGCCGTCGCCATTTCAGGCGTTTTTGAAATTCTCTACGGCAACCGTATGCGCGGACAGCTGCTCTTAGCGGCCGCATCTCTTCTGCTGCCGCTCGTGATGCCGACGAACGCCATTCTGGCTGTTGCCCTCCTTCTTGTCGTCGCCGTCTGCCATTGGAAATCAAAACACAATGTGAAAACCATCATCCTGGACGCATTGCCCGCCATCATCGCAACCGTTTTAGGCACAGGATATTATCTGACAATTTGGGACCAATTCAAGCGCGTCATCGCCGAACCGGACGGATGGTCCTCCGCCACGATGGTCGCGGGAAACGTCCTGCTCGCCGCCATCGCCCACGCCGCTCTCCTGCCGCTGTTTTTCTTCCCGAAACGGAAGCCGCAAGATGGTGAAACGACGGAAGATAATGATCCGAATCTTCTTTGCTTCGCCGTCTCCACCGTCACGGCCTGCGCCCTGCTCGTCATCCTTTCCCTACTCGCCTCCCGCTCAGGCCACGCCCCGTTCCCGCGCGTCTTTCTCGTCTTCTGCCTGCCGATGACCGCCGCCGTTCTCGCCTTCGCCAAATCACGCGGCCTCCATCAGTCGTTCACGTTCGCGACACTTGCCGTCGTCGTCCTCTGCAACGGCATCCTCTGGGAGCGTTTCGCAACTAGCATCACCGACTACCAGCTCGCCCACAACCACGTGCCCGACAACCTGTTGCAGCAATACTACCGCGGCTGCACGGAGCTCCGCGACATGTCGCGCTCCAATCTTGAAAACAAGCAGTCGCTTTTCATCGTGACGGACGCCTACGACATCATGTCGTTCCGTTTCTACTGGAATCTTCAGGAGCTTCCTCCGCAATCCGTCGCGGGCATCAACGAACTGCCTCAGGATTTTTGGAAGTTGTTCTCGAACAGCGGTCTGCAGCTTCGTGCCTTCGCGAAATCTCCTGAACAGGCGGCGGATTTCTTCCAAAAGGCGGGCTTCGGCGAAAAAGACGCCTTGCTGTCAAAACTTGAAACCGTCGCCGCCATGCCGCCCAATTCCCTCCGCAAGCTCTACAAACTCCGTGACTGATGGTATTTTGCAAAACGCGTGGTAGCAAGGCCGTCTCGGCCTTGTCGTGGTAGCGAGGCCGTCTCGGCCTTGTCCAAAATAAACAACTTTTTTCTTGAGCAATGTCAACTTTGTGGGAATAGAAACGTGGCTTCAGCGTCATTTCTGCAAGTTGTAAGATGTATTTTTGTTAAATATATGGGAATATTAATCAATTTGTTATCATTCCCATATTTTTATCAAAAAAAATGCTAATTCCCGCATTCTTAACCAAATCGTTGACCGATTTTCTCAAGATAGTCCTGCACAATGGAAAAGGCGTATGTGCGTTCCTGTAGTCTGCCGCAGAAATTGGCGTATGCAACCGCATTTGCCGTCTTTATAGAATGGATAAAAACACTTCATTTTTTCTCCAATTCATGAAAAATTGTTTTTTTTATTCTTCTTCCCGGCCGATTTACAAATTTAACACCTTGCCTATATTGATCTACAACTCCTTGAGTCATTAATCCAAATTTTGTGTTTTCCACTTCTGAGCCATCTTTGAATATGTAAAAAGATGAATAGCAAAGATGCTTTTTTATCTCCTTTACCAATGCCTTGTAAATCCCCAAATATTTGTCATTCACAATTTGCTGACCATCATTGAGGTTTTCAATTTGAGTAACAATGCCGATGGTTGATTCCTGCCATCCATCATGGAATCCTCTATTGCTGTATGATCCATGATGCACACTGACAAGCCCCAGAAATGAGAGTTGCTTTGTAATAAAATGACATTGACTAACATCCAATATTGGAGTAATTGATTTTGAGCGAATCCAGTACTGCCATCGTACAGAATCTTTTTCGTACATGGCTTCTTTCAACTTATGAATTGGAAATTCAAAAAAACACTGAGTGTATTGATTCTGATCAATTCTCACAGAATCTGCACCAACCAAGGTATATGGTCCAAATGCATCCGGCAAGGCTGTAAGTAACCAGTTCTGCAGTTCATCATCGGTCGCAAAAAACTGCAATAAGTGACCTCCTCGGTTGCCTCGCACCCAGTCGTCTGTATCATAAATGCTATTGTTCATCTTTCTGATTTGTTCCTGAAAACCTTGCCGCCACTATGACATTCGGTCGGGCATCTTTCCCAAAATCAAGCAACTGAATATCTCATTATATTCTAGACTTTCTGCCATGTATTCAGGACAACAGCAAAACCGTCTGGAAATGTCAAAAGAACGTGTTTTCAATACGTTCCATTCAGGCATTTCAGGGCTAAGTCTTCCCGTTTCCATCATGTTCCGGCATTCTTTGAAGAAAGCCAATTCTTTGACACGTTCCTCGTGCGTAAAGTCGGCCCACGCTCTTTCGATTGTTGTTTCATCCGCCCAATCCGGCAAGACTGGCTGGCCATCTTTCAAAGGCCATTCATTTGCACTAAATTTCAGATATATATCCTGATCGCATTTTGAAAGTGCTTCCTGCAAGGCGTAAAGATGCTCTCGCTCCAGAAATGGCGGTATCTTGTGCCGAGCAATTTTCACGATTCCCTTGCCCAAGGGGACTTCACACTCGCCCCTAAGGTCTCGTTCTTCCACGACCGCGACAACATGGCAGTATTTACCATATTCAAACTGTACTTGTTCTTTTTTTAATCTACAGAAATCGTAGCCCGCACTTATGGTAGTCAGGAATCTCTCTGCCTTGTCCATGTGGCGAACTTCCTCATTTCTGGTCATCCGACAATTTGCCACCACGGCTGAAGGCTTTACGGACAGTGAATAACAATACGGCTGGCTTTCAACCAGACGTGCTATCTTTTCCAAGATTTCCCGAAGTCTTCCGCATCTTATACGTTCTGGTCTATCCATCATCTGTGGGAAGAAAATCAACGATTTGAACTCCTCGGAAAAGGGTTTGAAGAGTAGTTTCCACAATACATTGCCATGCGTTCTTAAAAAAGCAGGCAGTCCCTCGCGTTCGCCGCCCATCGCTCCCACCCATACTCCTTCGACCGCTTTTGGTTCCGGCAAAGCCTTCTCTTCTGGCGGCGGCAACTTCCGCTCATCCACCTCCTCATAGGAGCCGTTTCCAATGGCGGGAGCATCCAACGTCCATCCCGCAAAGCAGATCTTCACGGGACGACCTTGCTCGTATAGCGTGACCGCCCGTGCCATGCCGCGGTCGAAGGATTCCCAGAAATCCATCGCGCCCGCAATCTCCGAACCGTCGGGATGATCCGTGCCGAAGAAGGCTTTCCGTTCCTTGGCGGAGACGGGGCAGACGGAGCACAATTCAGGTGTCTTGCTGACACGGATAATGTCCAGAAGGGAACCTGTTCCCTCCTCCGCAGCCGCCTCCACTGCCGCTGCAATCGACTTCGGCATCTTCTCCGCCCCCAAGAACTTGCCAGCGGCGAAAGTCTCGCGCCGTGCCATGTCCAACGCCTTCGCCAGACTTTTCTGATATCGCGTCACCCACATGTAGTTTTCTGCGCCCATCCGAAACACTCCTTTTCTTAGCCAGTCCCGTCGTGAAGTCCGCGTCTGCCCTGTAACCTGCTTTTCCTGTGCCTCTTCGCCTGTCTCCCCCCGCGCATCACCCGACTGTCGTTTGAATCCCTAAAAGACAGCGTATGCCCCGCCAATCCGTCGCAACTTCTTTTAATGTAGCACTCTTGAAGCGATTTCTCCACCAGGATATGCGAAAATGCCATCATTAGGATAACAGCTTGATTGCCATCCTGTGCAAGTCCCCCGATGTTGCATCCGATTTTTACCATCGATTTCCCCATCTGCTCCGACGGCAGCGGGCAACCACCGTCGTCTGACAGGAATAGCCAAGAAGGCACTCCTATTCTCGAAAACTGGAAGAATTGCAGTTTCCAGAAATGGATATGGACACAATCCGCATTTTTGGGACTGACACAATGCGATGTTCAATGTCAAGGTGGAGAAAACAGTGGAGATTATTATAAAGGCGATTCAGGATAATCCTCAAATCACCCAGATTAAACTAATAGAAATGACAGGTCTGCTACTCTGCTACAAAGAGGAGTTGAATGAAACTTGCAGCAATTAAAGGTCCGAGGAATTATCCGCGTCGGTTCCGAATAAGGGTGGACATTGGGAAGTGCTTCAATATAGAACAAGCCCTCCTTTGTTTGGATGATTGATACATCTTCCATTACCACGAGTCATTATACGGTAGCAGAACACTCCATGAATAAAATTTGACTTTTACATCAAACCATGGATTGTGCGAAATGGACGGCTTCTCTATGACAACCTTTCCCTGTGATGGATCAGCGGAAATCCATGTGTCTTTCTCAAGGAACACCATGACATGCCTCCCATCCACCGTTATCGCCATATCTCCAGAAGATAGCAAATCCTCTGGCGCATTTGTGACAGTGCCCTCCCTTTCAAGCGGTGTCAGATAGTGCCTGTAACCATTCGCCAATGCAGTCGCGGATGCATCCAACCACCAGTTCTTGACCGCATAACGAAGATATTTTCCATTTCCGTTAAGGAAGGCGGATTTCAAGAGGGCATTGCGCAATGCCTTGCGTGGAAGTCCCGAGCAATCCATTCCAAGCCAGTTCTCCCCTCCCCAGACATATCGCGTCCCTTCATAGCATCTTAGTTCATTGACATATAATTGCCGCAGTTCAAGGACTGTCGATTCATCCGCAAGTCGCCGCCCGAAGAATAAACATCCACAAATGACAAGAATTACCGTCGTAATGCCAGCCGCAATTCCTTTGTGCCTGTTAAGAAACCTCCTCAAAATCAGGCATAGCGACGCAACCAAACAACCAGCAGACACGACAATCAACAGGCGGGAAATGAAACTATTTACTGGCCAGAAAATACCGCCTGCCAATGTCAGCAACGGCAGCGCAAAACGAATTTTTCTATTTTGTAACTCCATATACAGAAATTTCTTAAGTGTCAAGGATTGATTCTTGTATCCATCTATCACATTCAAAATCAATTCTTCAATGTTCCCCAAAGAAGATTGATCATCCAGAAAACCTATCGTTTCGGACATATATGGGGCAGAGCGAAAACAAACAGTAATGGTTGAATCGGGACCTAGCGGATTGAGAAAAGGCCTGGCATAATCCAAAAGCCTTTGCACATCAGCAAACCATTCCTTGTCTTCTTTTGTAATATGATCGACACCAAGAACAAACACGACAGAATACCATTGGACGCCATTTTCATCAATTTCTTCTTTCTGGTCATTGTATATGACTTCAGGACTGATCCATTTCTGCCCCGCGATAAAAGCCTTTGCCTCGGGCTGAATTTTGACGGCAGGGTCCTCGGATGTGAAAAACTCGATCACAACCTGATGTTCATTGGTTCCCAATGGCATGGAAGACTCCTAACGTTTTATCTCATCTTGACTCGTTTTCCTTCAACATATTATTCCTCAAAATGAATGAAAATCACCTAAGATCACCTTATACAATAATTGGTTTTGCATTTTGGAATGATATACCGAATTCTGATAAATTTCCATTGATAAATTCACGAACTTTTTTGAGCGGGGGATCGCTGTCTTTATATTGCTCATAATCAATTGTTAATTCCATTCCTTTGTCAGACAATCGCAGCATTGCTTGATTTGAAGGATCATAACATGAAATACCATTGTCACATGACCAGGCGATACCAGGGAAAAATAGCCTGAAGTTTTTAAACAAATAAACGTTGCTTTGGACAAACTCGGCAAATTTAAAGGCGGAATCTCTGCTACAGTTGCAAATAGGATACAATATTCCTTGTGAATTGACTGAAAAAGGCATATTGAAATGGCCGTGTCTGCCTTCAGCATATATACCTTTTGGTTTCATATCAAATTTATGAATAAAATCATGGGGAAAATTGTTTTTATTATATCTATTAATTGAAATAAGATATGCAGCACGAAAGCAAGTCGGAGAAATACTTTTCAACAAGCATGGAAGATTTTTGGTAACCTCAAACGGGAGTTCTAAAGATGCCATGACAAGATCGGCTGATTCTCCATGTGAGGTACAGAAATGCAATGTTGTGACATCATTGAACACTTGCCTGCATAACGCTTCAAGTTCTATTTTTGCATTATTTTCTTCTTGAGTGGAATATTGTCGTGCCATCTTTCTTTGGATATGGATATGAACAACCTCATGTTTTTCCACATAGCACTCAACGGGATGGAATGTTGTCTCCTGAAAATTGGCGGATATATCGAACTTGTCAGTGTAAATATTCAGAGAAAGAAGATTTTCAAGATGATGATTATCCAAAAATTCCTCTATATCTGTAGATTCTTCCCAAGTAGCTCCTTCTATATATTCAACATCTGTTTCAGCAAATATTTTATCAATCAGTGGTAATTCACGAAAATAAAAAGAGAGAACCACCTTGGAAAAATCGCCTTGGGCATCAGTCAATATTGCTGAAATAATCTTGTTGACAAAAGACATGTTACAATTACGCTCAAATTTAATCTTTCCTATAGTTCCCATTGGATTTTTCCTTTTGATGAAACTATTTCAGAATCTCCTGATTCACGGTATAGGCTCCCAGCCAAAGTTGTCCTTTGTCCTGAGTCTTCTGCCATATGCTCTGCATGCCTGAATATACGGATTTACCCCAACATAGATTGATTCAGGAATGGGAATTCCATGATTGCGACAGAGTTGGCGCACAACACCATCAGGATACATGAGCGGCAGGCCATTGTCAGACTCCCAAACAGGCAAGTGATTGCACAAATCGGTTTGCAGATGTCCAATTTGCCAGTATCCTGTCCTGGCCAAATATAAGTCTGCCGCTATGAAAGACAATTCACCGACTCCGGGGTTTTGCCCTCTTATAGGCTTGATCTGGATCATCTCTTCCGAGGTGGGCGGCCTTTCAAACAATGCCTCGTCAAACTGAATGACACCATTGTTTTTGTTCAGCATTTTCACTACAATGACAATCCCATAGTGATTGTTCGGCAGCCGAATGGCGCAGTAGTCCCCTCTTTGCAGCGTTTGCAGAGAGGGTTTCTTGAAAACGCATAGTTGGAAAGACTGCAGTTGATTCCTTAACAGGTTCTGTTCTTCATCAGCTATCTTGGCTATTGTGGTTTCAAAAGCATCCGATTTCCAATTCAGGCTCAAGTCGCCTTTTTCGATATAACCAAGCATCCGATTTCGTACATCTTCAATGAGAGTATTTGTCTTCATCTGGACAGAGGCTATGAAATATAACAAAACCCATTCAGGAACCCAGCCGGATTTGGAAAAGCCAGCCAGATAGTCGCGGACAATGGCCTTGGGGCTTGATTTTCGCTCCAGATCATCCTTGTATCTTGCTTGGAGCCAACGGCCGAATTGTTCGACTTTATCTGGAAACAAGAGTCGGTTGTTCATTTTGGTGCTCCTTGCTTGATTTTCCTGCGCCTCTTCTTTGCCTGCCTGTCACACAGTCAATCGCCATTTGAGTCTCATAAAAGACCATAGATACCCCTGCTAATTCATCACAACTTCCTTAATTTAGCACAATTGAAACTTTTTCTCCACTGAAACGCACGAAAATGTCCAAATTCCGCCAAAAAATTGGTTGTCATCCTGCTTCAATATCGTTTTCTCTACTTCAAAGTAAGGCGGGACAACATCAAAGAATGAACTGACAAAAGGTTGACATCAGTATGATGATTCCTTGAAGAAACTGATTGCCAGCAAGAATGATGGCGATGTGAAAATCATGTGGCATGGTGAATGCAGATTGGATATCGATGCACTCACAGCGGTTTTCTGAAAATTTTGCCTGTTTTTAGGAATAGACATCAATATATTCCACAAGATTCCTTCCACAAACTTGTCGTGACTGGCGACAATCAGCCATTCTATACGGACTACGACGGCATTTCATACGTCGGTATCATTCAGTTTCTCTTGGATAAGTCCATCCTTTCAAGACAGATGGACTGAAAAGGTTTTACAGAATCCGTTTCAAAGCAAGGTGGAAATCTACCTTGCTTTGAAACGGAAAAGGACATCTGCCATGGCTACCAGATTTCGGGTACTGGCTTGATTGTCGTCCTGTTTAAGTCCCTTTAGGCCACTATAAAATCATCTAAGTTATTTTCTATAAAGCCTTAAACAATAAAAAGTGTTTCATCAACGCGGAGCGTCAGATTTCTTTTCCAAGCCGATAGGCGTGTTCGGGATATTCCGTATGCAGGATCGAGCCGGCTGTCCAGACGCCAGGAGCGATGACCTGCCCCGCATCCGTCCATCCCAAGTACTTCAGCAGCACGTCATAATGGGATTTGATCGGCACCGCCTCCGAAGCGGCAGTGTTGGCATAGGTCATCAGCAAAACGGCCTTTTTGGGCACATGGATCTGGCCATTGATTGCATAGAAACGGTCGATGACCGCTTTGAGCTGCGATGAAATTCCGAAATAGTACATCGGCGTGGCGAACACGACGCAATCCGCGTCGATGATGTGCTTGCGCACAAATTCGAAATCATCCTTGAAGGTGCAAGGGCCGTTCATGCCGCAGGAGTTGCACGCGATGCACGGATGGACTTTCTTGAACGCCGCGTCAAACCGTTCAACCGTATGCCCCGCCTCTTCCGCACCCTTGATGAAATGGTTGGCCAGCGTGGCGGAATTGCCTTTTTTACGAGGGCTTCCTGTGAGAACAAGTATCTTCATCTTCTGTCTCCCATGGTTTTCATGATCTTTCGCAGGCGTTTGGATGTTTTCGGCCCCAAGAGCGGCGGCACTGGCGGCTCCGGCCGTGGCCACCGCCAGATTTTTGATGAATTCACGGCGGTTCATGTTCATCCTTTCCAATTATTTGGTTGCTTCCGCATATGCGGCGTCATCGACAGGCTCGCACCATTCGTTGGACTGCTCCGTTCCAGGCACTTCCAGCGCGATATGCTGGAACCATGAATCCGGTGCGGCGCCATGCCAGTGCTTGACTCCTGCAGGGATGTTCACCGTGTCGCCTTTCTCCAGACGGCGCGGCGGCTTGCCCCATTCCTGATAGTAGCCGACGCCGGCGGTGACGATGAGAATCTGGCCACCGCCTGTCTTGGCGTGGTGGATGTGCCAGTTGTTGCGGCAACCAGGCTCGAACGTGACACCGAAAGCGGGAACCTGATCCAGCGTCAGTTTGTGCAGATAACTGTTGCCGATGAAGTACTTGGCAAAGCCCGTATTGAGGTTGCCGACGGGAATCGGAGACCAGTCAGCCGGAAGCTGCTCAGGCTTGGCGGGACGCTGGACGCGGGCGACGATGGCCGCGGCCTGCGCATCCGTCACGCCGTTGATTTTGCCGATGGCGATGTGCGCCGTCATCTGCGGTTTTGTTTCAGGACGCGCAGCCAACGCGGCGATCGTCGCCAATTCGCGTGTCCGCCAGTCCATGTTGTCACGTGCGAAAATGTCGCCGAAAAGATGCGCCTTCAGATATTCGTCCAGTTGCGGATGGAAGTCGAAGAGAGCGCCTTTGACGGGAGCGCCGCAGAGCTTCGTCTGATTGGCGGTGCCGAAATCGATGGATTTTCCCTGCGGCGGCGGATTCGGGGCCGCGCCGAGAGCAGGCTTCTTTTCTCCAGCGACTTTCATCAGCGTGGCCGCCGCGTTCAAGGCGCGCGGAAAGCCGCAATACGCATAGAGCTGTCCAACCAGTTCCTTTGCTTCATTCAGCGTAAGGCCATTGTCGAAGCCCATGTTCAGGGCATTGGCGAGAGCGGTCTGGTCGCCGCGCGCCGTGGCGGCGGACAAATCGACGATGGCGAGTTCTTTTGTGGTAAGCGTGTTGTCCATGGCGAATACTCCTTGAAGAGTCAAGATGACGGTGACAAGTGTGATTAGTTTTTTCATGGCTGTTTCCTGAAGATTTTGTTCATGTTCGGGGCGTCCAGGGGATTCATCGGTACAAGATCCAAGGACTTGACCATGTGCAGCGTCCCTTCTTTGTATTTTTTGAAATGCGGCGTGTTGAGATGGAATTTATAGGCGGCTTCGTCGCGGTAGATTTCGACAATACGGATCAGATTCGGCGTCTCCTTGCGTTGCATCGGGAAGATGCAGATGACGCCGGGCTCCTTCGCGACGGATTCAGCCCCCACGGTAGATGCGGCGGCAAGATATTCCTGCAGGTACTGGGGGAAGATCTCAAGTTCCGCGATGCGTGTAAGCATCTCCCCCGCAGGATTCTGCGGGATGGCGGCGGCTTGCTCTTTTTCGATGTTGAAAAGACGCAGGGCATTGCCGCCCAAAATGCCTTCCGCCATCGGCTGCAACTGCGGATCCGCCTCCAGTTCGGCACGGAAGCGGAAAAGATTCGCCGCCAGTGCATTTGCGGGCGCATACGGGAAATCGGAGCCGTAGAGGATGTGGTCCGCCGTCGTGATTTCGAGCAGCTTGCGGATGCTTTCGGCATTGGCGGAGCCTGCCAGATCGAACCACAGCGACTTCATGTTCGCATCCCAGTCGATCTCATCCGCCAGTCCCTTGGCGCGGACGATGGGATGGACGGCCTTCATTCTCGGCAATGCCAGTGACAGAAACGCCCCCGCATGGGGGACCACAAAGCGGATGTCCGGATAACGGGCCGGCACGTTCCGCGCAAAGAGCCGTGCCAACGCGCGCGTGGTCTCCGCCGTGTATTCATACATCGCCAACGGCAGTCTTTCCGCCAACTTTGAATTGAACGGCTCCGGACGATGCGGATGGAGGATCACGACCGCCTTCAGCTTGTGCAAAGCCTCCATCAGCGGGTCGAGTTCAGGCGCGCCCAGATATAGGCCACGCGCATTGGTCGGAAGCTTGACGCCCGCCGCGCCCAGCGTTCCCAACGTCCGTTTTGCCTCCGCAATTGCCTCGGTGACAGACGGCAACGGCAGCGTGGCGCACCACAGGATCCGCCCTTGGGACGCCGTGGCCAAAGCGGCGATTTCATCGTTCATCGCACGGCAGATCGACACGCTTTCGGCATCATCGCCGAAATGCGGCTGCGGGGCCGTCGACGTCAATACAGTTGTTCCGATTCCGGCCTGTCCCATGAAATCGTGAAGCGCCTTGGGCGACCATTCCGGAATCGGATAGAGTTCGTCCATCTGCGCATTGTGCTTTTTCACCAGTTCCAGATAGCCGTCCGTAGTGAAATGGCTATGCACGTCCACGACCAATGTCTCGGTGGCGGATAGCGCAATGGCGGCCATCGTGCTCATCGTCAGCAGAAGTGTTCGCATATCCATAACTCTCCTTATTGGTTCATCTTCCGGCAGTCTCCGACCTTTCCGCCCGTGACAAAATAGGAATAGGTCTGGAACTCGAAGAGCACGGGTTTGAAGACATGGTAGCTGATCTTGCCGTTTTCGTTCAGAATCCCTTCGTCCGCGTAGGTGGCGAGTATCTTGCAGATGAAATGGTCAAATTTCTCCAGTTCATAGTTGCCGTCCACTTCGCATTCGATGGAGACTTTTGCCGCGTCGATAAGCGGCGTCCCATGCTCGCCCATCGTATAGGCGAACGCTTGCGACTTGTCGGTCTTGTGGCCGCTGATGCATCCCATGCGATCGGCCTCCTTCAGCCACGATTCGTCCACGACGTTGACGGAAAGCTTCTTCGTCTCGCGGATGCCCTTGTTGATGTAGTGGGCCTGCACAAGCGACACCATCAGATGGCTGTGCGCGACAGTTCCCGCATGGGCGACCAGCGTCCAAGTGGGCTTGCCGTCCACCATCGCTCCGACGACGATGACGGGTACGGGATAGAGAGCCAACGAAGGTCCGATGTTCTTTTTCATTTCTGCTTGTCTCCTTAATCAATTGTTGAAAAAATTCATGATAAATCGAAAGATGATGTCTTTTGCCGTCTGCAGTTCGAAATCCACGTCCGCCTGTTCCATCGCCTTCTTCTGTTTCTCAGTTACCTCCGTATAGGGGTAGATGCCGAACATGAACGGGAAGAAGGCGTAGATGAAATCCCGTATCTGGCCGCCTGTCATGTCCGGACGGAACTTCAGCAGAAGCCGTCTCACGTTCTCCATCGCTTTACCATAGGAGTGCTTGAAGCGTGTCAGGCATTCCAGACGGCTGTTGGCCTCCATGTCGTAAAGGTTCATCGACAACAACTTCAGCAGTTGCGGACGCTCCGCCAAGGATTTCGCCAGTTTCTCCGCCAACGCATGGCCGGAAAGGCTCCGCTTCCCCCTGTGGATTTCCTCAAGCGCATCATTCCAACGATCGTACTCCCGCTCGAACAGCGCGAGGAATATCTCCTCCTTCGTGGCGAAATAGTTGTAGATGGACGGACGCGAGAAGGAGGTCTCCTCGCTGATCTCCTTCAATGTGATTTCTCGGAAGGACATCGTCTTGTACAGCTTCTCGCATGCATTGACGATCTCCTCGCGTCTGGTTGTCGTTGTTTTTTCTGAAATGGCCATGGTCAATCCTCTGGTATCTGACATCGTGTCACATGAATAATTTAATTCTTGTTGACACTGTGTCAAATCTTTTCAAAAAAATGACCGTCGAGGCTTGGAATCGAATGGCTTTCCCCTAACCGCCTGTGTGTTTTCATTTAAGAAAAGGCCCTTTCCCTATTCAGTACTTTTGATGTAGCCAAGGCAGTCTCAAACAGGTTTCGCACCCACACAGACGATTTCCATGCCTTCGCGGCGAAGACAATGATGACTCCCTATTTCAGTTTGCCCAGTTTCTTCAGCCAGCCTTCCACGGCGGTCTTGACGGCGGCCGCATCCTTCTGGGCGACATGGCCGTAGATGGCCAGACCGTCCTGTTCGACTTTCGCCTTCGGGAAGACTTTCGCAAGTTTTTTGGCCGTGGCGCCAAGGCCGGAGCCTTCGTGGGTGCAGAACGGCAGGATGGTCTTGCCGTCAACTTTCGCTTTCTCTAACAATGTATAGACGACCATCGGAACATCGCCCCACCAGTTTGGATAACCAAGATAGATGGTGTCGTATTTAGACAAATCAGGGGCAGTCCCCAGGAAGGCGGGGCGGGCCTTCGTCTGCACTTCCTTCTTCGCACGGGCGATGCATTCATTGTAGTTGACGGGATATTTGTCAGCCTCCTTGACCTCAAAGATGTCGGAACCCGTCATGGCCGCGACGACTTTGGCGACCTTGGCGGTATTGCCTTCCTTGATGACGCCGACGGAGTAGTTCTCGCCTGTGCGGGAGAAGTAGATGACAATGGATTTCGCCGTCTCGGCGGCGTTGATCGACGACATGGATAGCATGAGAATTCCTCCTAAAAACAGTTTGGTGATGTTACGCATGATTTGTCTCCTTGATTGTTGTAGTTCAAAGGTTTTTCTGATGTCTTTTGCTTTAAATTTATAGATTATGGGATATACGGTTCCAATGCTTTGGTCAACATGATATGAAGGTAGTCGTCCGTCTTCATGGAACCGACCACCGCGCCGTTCGACATGCACCAAGCCAGCATGAGCCCGTAAAGTTCCGCGTTGATGAAAAGGGCCAGATCGTCCACTGGCGTTTCCGCCTTGAGCAATCCGCACGTCACGCCTTCCTGAAGGATGGATTGCAACGTGCGGACGTCGAAGGTGTATTTTGTGTCATCCTCCTTGCTGTAGCACATCCGCTGCGGCGCCACATTGTTGCGGATCCACTGGCGCGTAATCTCCAGCCCATAGTCCTCAATGCCCTTCATGAACTCATGGCAGTAGTAGGCCAGCCGATCCAGAATGCCCTTTTCCGTCATTCCGTTCACGATTTGCGCCAAATGATAGAAGTCGTAGTCCTCAAGACCCTCGACGATATCCTCCTTCCTTTTGAAATAGACGTAGAAACTGCCCACCGCGACACCCGCCTCCTTCGCGATGTCAGCCACGGTTATTTCTGAAAAATCCTTGTCGTACAATAACTTCCGCGCAGCGATGAGGAGACGTTTGCGCGTCTCCATTGCCGCTTTTTGCCGATTGGTCAACTCTTGCTTCATGCCATGCCTCCTATGGTGATTTGAGTCTAATATATCACTCGATGAATCATATTCAATGAATCATGTTCAAAAAATCCATTTTTTTTCTGGAGGATTGTCCTGTCCCGCCTCTTTTTCCAAAAACAAAAGGCATAGGCCGACACTGCCATTTTCCGCTTTCATGCCTTCTCCATCCATACGATTCCATTGAATTATATTGACATTATTACTATAGTATTAGTAAAGACGTGCCCCTATCGCCCCATTTCCAATCCTTCACCATGGCCCCTGAACTCAACTTCTATCTCAACGGCAAATCGCTGTCAACCATCGTCATCGACGAAAACGCGACGGAACTGACCGCCTACGCCGCTACCGAACTGCAGAAATATCTGCGGAAGTCGTTTGGCCGCACACCGGATATCAAACGCGGTGCTCCGTCGGCAGGCTGTTTTCATCTTGTGCAACGTCCTTTTCCAGACGACGGCAAATTATTTGACCGCACGATGATAAAAGACCGCGGCGACTGGCTGGAGCTTGCCGGTGAAAATCCCATCTCCGTCCTGTATGCCGTCTATGATTTTCTCAAATCATGTCTTGGAATCCGTTTCTTCGCGGCTGGGGAAGCATTTGAATACGTTCCGCAGACAGTGGCCTTCAGCCTGCCGAATGGCTTCCAGGAGGAATTTGGCTCCGCCTTTGAAATCCGCGATTTCGTCAACAGGACGAACAGTCCGGACGTCCTTTCCTTCGCCGTCAAAAACCGCATCAACACGATTCTCGGATGCGGGCCATGGAAGGACGGTTCCGAAAACTGCAGCTATGAAAACGCACGCCTCATCCATTCCTACGGGCTGAAGGTCCGCGGCCCGGGCCATAGCTGGAAGCATTTCGTCCCCAGCAACTTGCTCTTCAAAGAACATCCGGAATACTTTCCCATGAAGGATGGCCGCCGCCAGCCGAACGGCCGCACCGCCTGCTTCTCCAATCCGGAGGTCCGGGAGATTTTCCGCGACAATCTTCGTGTCTATCTTGAAGACCACCCCTATTGGGACATTTTCGCCTTCTGGGCGGAGGATCTGCCGGACATGCAATACTGCCAATGCCCTGAATGCTCCAAACGCTCGACGACGGACTGGTATCTGACGCTTGCGAACGAAGCCGCAGAAGTCGTGGCGGAAGTCCTTCCAAATGCGAAGTTTGAATTCATCGTCTATCAAGGCACGAACAATCCGCCAAAGACGATTCAAAAACTTTTCCACGATGGCGAAAACATGCTTGTCAATTTCTGTTTCGGACAGACGCGCGACTTGTTCACGCCGTTCGCGGAGAGAAAACACACAAACGACGGCCTGTTCGAAATCTACGGCAATTGGCGGACATTCCTGCGCAATGTCGGCTACAAAGGCAAGACGATGCTCATGGAATACTACAATCTCTGCGAATATCCGGACACGGGACCATGTGGCCGCGCCCTGATGTGGCCGTTGGAGGTCATGCAACAGGATATCCAATTCTATCTGCGCGACGGTCTGAACGGTCTTGGCGCCTTCACGGGATTCGATCGCCTTGCCTTCCCATCCCCTTGGAAACATTGGGCTTGGATCAATCTCTGGACGGATCCGAATCTCAATTTGGAAACACTGAAAACACAATTCCTCCAAGAATACTATGAAGAAAACGCCCAAGCCGTCGGCACCTATTTCCAAAAGCTTGAAAAGGTCATGTTCACAAAGCTTTCAGAAGCCAATCTATCTGAACTGGAAGGACTTGGAGCAATGCTTGCCGGCCTTTCCGGCGAACGGACCGACATCATCCGCGTCCATCTGCGACTGGCGATCATCGTCAAGCATCTCCATTGGGCCTTCCAATGCGACGATCGCACTGCCTTCGAAGAATGGAAAAAGCGCCATCTTGCTTTCCAGCAGGAAAATGCAACGCTACTCGCCAAAATGACGGCCCCCTTCCCCATGCTTTGGTTCGGTTTCCTTCTCAACCGAATCGGCTGGCTTCCCGACGGAACAAAACGGAAAATCCGCCCCGGAACTGAAGAAACATTGTTATAATCCATAACTTCCAGAATAATCTCCCACTATGAAACACACCATCTTAGCCATGACATTCCTTGCAGCTAGCGTCTTTGCCCGGCAGGCGGGTATCTATGACAAATCCCCCGAAATCTCGGCATCACTCCAAAGTGCTTTGGAATCAGCCCTTTATGATGTCGTCCGCCTGACTCCTCCCCAATTGTGCGACGAACATCAGCTGAAGGCGTTGGATTTGGTGGTCATACCGGATGCGCAGGTCATTCCCGCCCCCGCGTTGCCCATGATCCGCTCCTTCCTGCAGGCCCGTAAATCGCTTCTCCTGCTAGGCCCACGCCCCTTCAACATCCTGCAATACAACGACGGAGAAGACTGGCTCACGGAAAATGAAATCCGTGAAAGACGCGCCAATATCATGTCCTCCCCTGTGTCGTTGCAGCCGACCGCCGTCTGGAAACGCTCCAGCCGCGATTCAAATATCAAAGGCAACTTGGAAGTCCATGGCAACTCCATTCATTATACAGTCGACCGGCTGTACGGCTGGAACACCTACGCCGCGCCTTGCGAAGGAATCTATCCACAAGGCCATGACCTGCTGTGCTTTAGAGCGAAAGGGAACGCCAATACGACCGCCCTCTACATCGAATTCATTGAAAAGGACAACTCCCGCTGGTGCGCCGTCACGGACGTGACCACGGAGTGGCGTCGTATCGCCTTCTCCCCAAAGGACTTCAAGTTCTGGCATGACTGCCGCCCCACCCGCCCGCGCGGCGGTGAAGGCGACCATTTCCGTCCCGCCGAAGCCATCCGCATGAACATCGGCCTCGCGGACAGCCACACGCCGTTTTTGGACGGCTCGCCTCTGGAATTTTTCATCGAAGACATGGGCACCGCTCCGGACGACGGGTCGCAAGTCGTCCAACAGGCCCCTGAATTTCCGATTCTTGAGACATTCTATCCCGCCTACAAGCAATACCCGCTGCCGAATCGCCCGGGCTTCTTCAGCACCCCCAACCGCTTCCGCGGACGTGGTTTCCAGCAGGAAGCCCACTGGCGTTGGCATCCATTCAAGCTTGAAGACGGCAAGTTGCTGCCGGAAGAAGACTTGCATCATCCGTCCCATATCTGGATGACGCATTTTCTAGACGGCGAATTCAAAAACGCCCGTGTCGCAACCATCGCCGCGCCAATTGATTATCACGACGCGACCGCCATGTCCATCGTGAAGCAATTGGCTATGCGTATTGGAGGTAAACTCGAATTGATTGCCGGCGGTGCCGAATCCTTCGGCATGTTTCCAGACGAAGAGATGATGATTGGCGCAGAAGTTGTTTTTTACGAGAAACTTAAAAATGATGTCCTACCAGATTTTCAATACCGCGTTGCGGTCAATCTTGTTGTTGCGGATTCCGAAGGCCATGAATTGGAAAACCGCCAATTTCCCTGTGTTCCGCAAGACGGCAATTATCCGCAGGTTGTAACTCCGTCATTCGCCTGGAAACCGCCAAAAGCCGATGCCGATTACCGCGTAACGGTTCACCTGACGATCAACGACCTTCTCGGTGATTCTGTTTCCCATGAACTCCACGTCATGCCGCCTCGTGAAGCGTTGCGTTCCAACACGAAAGGATTCATCACCGTGGAAGGCGACAATTTCATGCTTGACGGCAAGCCGTGGTATCCCGTCGGCGTAAATTATTGGAGTTCAAACATCGGCGCAATGGAGTCCCTTGATTTCCGCCGCGCCTTCCTCGCCCCGGGCTACTACGATCCGGAACAGATCGAATTGGATCTGGCCGCCATGGAATCCGTCGGCATCAACATGATCTCATCGCAGTTGAAGGGCGACACAGGCCAGGAGAAAACCGAACGCAATCTTCTGGACTTCCTGACCCGCTGCCGTCGCCACAATATTTATGTAAACGCCTTCCTGAAGCCCGCCAATCCGTTCATGTTCGACGAAGAGAGAGTGAAATCCATTCTCATCGACGGCGAACTCATCCATATTCCGACGATTTTCGCATACGATACCTGCTGGGAGCCAGGCAATTACATTTTCAATCAGGACGGCCGCAAGAAATTCGACAAACGCTGGAGAGAGTGGCTCGCCGAACGCTACGGCTCCATTGAAAACGCCGTCGCCGACTGGAAATTCGCACCCAATCGCGACAGCAACGGCGATGTCGTTTCGCCAACGGACGCGCAGTTGAAGACCGACGGCGCATGGCGCATTTATGTCGCCGCCTACAGGCAGTTCATGGACGACGTCACGTCGCGCATCTGGAACGACGCCTCCCAGAAGCTCCGCTCCTATGCTCCGAAACAGCTCTTTAGCTTCCGTCAAGGCAACACGTTGCCGCATGATTTCGCGCTGACAGGCCCCGTGAAGCATTTGGATTTCATCTGTCCGGAAGGCTATTCGATTCCGCTTTCGGAGGACGGCTACAACGCGGCAGGCTTCCTGACGCGTTTCGTCCACCACACGATGGGCGGCAAGCCGATCATCTGGGCGGAATTCGGCCGCCACGTCTGGAATCCGCGTGCGCAGGACGTCTCGCCATCCGCCATGGACAGCAGCGTCAAATACCATGAATTGTTCTACCGCATGGCCGTCGATTCGGGGGCGAACGGCACCGCTCCGTGGTGGTGGCCGGGCTGGTATCGCGTCAACGAACGCAGCGACTACGGCATCGCCAATCCGGACGGCACGCCGCGTCAACAGGCGAAACTGCTGCTCACCTACGGCCCGAAGCTCAAGATGCCGCGTCATTTTCCGAAGGGCGACATCCCCTTCCTCTACGACCGTGACGCCCATGCGGGCGGTTATTGGCACATCACCTTCAACGCGGGTCGTGACGCTTATAAAGCTGCCCGTGCGCAAAAGCATCATCTGGACGTCCGCACGGAAGCCACCGGCAGGACATCCGCCGACGTCCCGCTGACCGCCGTCGGCAACGTCCCCTACAACGGCTCCAATCCGCCGAAACACCTCAACGCGGAGTTCAACTGGGTAAAAACGGAAGTCGTTGACGGCAAGCTACATGTGATGGCCAGTGTCGGCAATCTGACGGAAGCCACTTGGCTTGCAGGCAAATCCGACACGCCGCAGACAGGCGATGTCGTTCTTCTGGCCGACGGCCGTCCCGTCGCGAAACTGTCGAAAGACACGCCGCGTTTTGCGGACGCCATGTTTGATTTCACGATGCCTCTACCACAGACAAAGGAAATCGCCCTCCGCCTCGCCGCCTTCAACCGCGCGGAATTCGGTGAAATCCGCCGTCTGGTTGTTGAATAACGCAGTGTTGATAGTCGTTTTCATATCCTCAAATCTCCTTCATTGGCTAAAAGATTTGGGGATTTTTCGGTAAAACAGCGAAAAAGATTTGGGGATTTTTCGGTAAAACACTGAAAAAGATTTGGGGATTTTTGTTTTTGTGTTAAAAATATAGGTGTAAGAGCGTTTTAGAGTATTAATACATAACGATAACAGGAGACTGCAATCGGAGGATGCCGTCCGCTCGTTTGCCCACCTCCAGGGGAAGCACTGTCTTGAATCAGTCCGATACCTCGTATATCTTCATGAGCAGTGTCCGAAATGATATGCTGGGCATCCTTGAGAATGACGACAGCCCTTTCTTTAAATCCACCATTCCTTTCACCGTCAGACCAATCGACGATGATATTTTCGTTGATTTTATTATAAAACGTTTTCGCAAAGGGAACCGCAAAAACGCTGTGTCTCAATGACTCTGTGTAAACGATTGCTTCCTCCAAGCAAACCCTGCCGACATTCCTTTATCCCGCGCTGAATTCGGTGAAATCCGCCGCCTTACCATAGAATAACGAAAATCTGATGCTGAAAACGAAAAAAATCTCTTTGCAATTTTGAATGGATGAGCTACATTAATCCAAAATTAGGACAACTGTAATAATTTTGGATTAAAGTTCAACCTTCGAGGAATTGACAATGAAAATCCAGGCAGTGAAACTCTACGAGAACGGCTTCATGACGCGTCCCTTCGCTCTGGGCGGCGAAGACGGGCCGGACAAATTCGATGGCAGTGTGCGTTATCGTTCCACCGTTCAGAACTTTGTGATCGATACAGGGAGCGAAGTGATTCTAGTGGACACGGGATTGCCGAAGGAATATCCCGACATGGTTCCGGATGAGACGTCTCAGATCTACCTTGGCAGCCGCATCAAGGACTATGTCTCTGCGCTTAAGGAACTTGGCTATGAACCATCGCAGGTGACGAAGATCCTCGTGACGCATAAGCACGAAGACCATACGGGCGAATTGCGCAGCTTCCCGAACGCGAAAATCTATCTGTCCCCCGAAGAAGCGGACGCGATGAAACTGGACGGCCCGAACGTAGTGCGCGTAAAGTACCAGAGCGGCCCGTACCACACCTTCGACGCCTCCGAGAAAATCGTGGACGGCGTCTATCTGCTTCCCGCGAAAGGACATACGCTTGGAAATAGCATCATCGTCGCTGAATCCGACGGCCTCTTTTACATGATGCATGGCGATGTCACCTACACGGACGAGGCGCTCTATGAAAACAAGCTGTCGGTAGTCTTCGAAGACCAAGCCGCCGCACGGGACACGCTGAACCGCGTCCGCGCCTTCGTGCAAAAGAACCCCACGGTCTATTGCAGCACCCATACGCCGTTGGGCTATGAGAATCTTGAGGCGAAGCGTGTTGTTGATTTGAACAATCCTCCCACGCCCATCCCGCCAGGCGAAATCGTCAAAAAAGAGGCGACGGGAAAATACATCTGCTCCGTCTGCGGAAAGGTCTATGATCCCGCGGAGGGCGATCCTGAACACGGCATTCCTGCCGGCACACCTTTCGAGGCTCTCCCCGCCGACTGGAAATGCCCGCGCTGCCGTCAGCCGAAAGAGAAATTCAACCGCGCCTGAAACACGGCGCTTCATGAAGCGAACATGGAACATGGAACATACAAAGTATCCGAAGAGACAAAAGACAGGCTTGTCAACGCGGCGGGGGAGCTCTTCTCCTTCCATGGCACGGACACGGTGACGCTCCGCGAAATCGCTGACCGTGCGGGAGCCGTGCCGAACGCCGTCTGCTACCACTTCGGCGACAAGGAAGGACTGGTGGAGGCCGTGCGTCAATACGCCCTGCGGATGTGGGACGACGGACGCATCGAACGCTACTACCAGGAGAACGAATCCCTCCTCGCCACCCGAGACGGACGCCGCCAGATGGTGACGGACACCATCGACCTCTACTATGGCATTCTCTGCGCGGAAGGCCAGCCCCGATGGGTGATCCGTCTTTTGCTGCGGGCCCAGCTCACCTCCCAATGGCAAGGAAAAAGGCATGAGACCATTGCCCGCCAGATCATCGAAACCTTCTGCTGCATCTATGAAAAAATTTCTGGGAACGACGACCGCATGACCGCCATCTGCTGGGCGATGGCCATCATCGCCCCGGGCACGCTTCTGGCGGCGTCCGAATTCGATTTTGTCAATTACAGGAAAAGCGACGGCATCGACTACGCGTTCCTGCGGCGTCTGCAGGCGACGGTCACACGCAACGCCCTCTTGTCGCTTGGGCTAGATGGAAACCAACCAACGTAAACACAAGGAGTTATTAACAATGGAGAAAAAGAGCCTTCATGGACTTGCAAAAGGCACTTCGCTGGAAAAGATAACTGAAATGATGGCGCTTGGCGAAGCAAAGGGCACGATGATGTACTACGCCTTGGCGCGTCTTGCGCGGGAACAAGGCATGGATGACGTCGCGGAGAAATTCATCGAGGCGGCCAATCAGGAGGCCAACCACGCAGGCTTCTACGCAGTGCTCAACGGCATGTACCCCAAGGACTTCTGGGGGCTGGTCAACGGCCTCCAGAAGGCCGAGGCCGCAGGCGAGGCCTCTTTGATGAAACAGGCCGCCCGCCTGCGCGAAGAAGGGTTTGACGATGCCGCGGCGGAAGTGGAAGTATTCGCGAAGCAGGAAGGGCATCATGGCGCCTTGCTGCAGGAACTGCTGGACAAATACAAGAAGAACATCGACACGACGGGCAAGAAGGTCTATGTCTGCGGTGTCTGCGGCTATGAATACGTGGGCGATCTGGATGCCGAGCCTGACGAGTATGTCTGCCCGGTCTGCGGAATGCCCAAGAAGGTCTTTCGGCAAAAATAACAGAAAAAGAGTAAAACAATGATCTACGATTACAAACTCACCACTGGCACGGGCGATGTCATCGACCTCGCGGACTACAAGGGAAAGGTTATCTCGATTGTGAACACGGCGACCGGTTGCGGATTCACGTCGCAGTATTCCGAACTGGCCCAGTGGTACAATGACTACCATGACAAGGGTCTGGAGATTTTGGACATCCCGTGCAACCAGTTCGGCCGGCAGGCACCTGTAACGGATGAGGAAATCCATGCGTTCTGCACCCTGAACTACAAGACGCCCTACAAGCAGATGAAGAAGTCGGACGTCAACGGCGAAAACGCCCTGCCATTGTATGACTTCCTGAAATCCCAGAAGGGCTTTGAGGGATTCAACGAACACCCGTTCAAGGACTTGCTGGAAAAGGAATTCGCCAAGCAGGATCCCGAATGGGACAAGAAGCCGGACATCAAGTGGAATTTCACGAAATTCATCATCGACCGCAAAGGCAATGTCGTGGCGCGCTTCGAACCGACTGCATACATGGGGGATGTCGAAGACTGCATCGTCTCCCTGCTGTGACCATGAACGTCATTCGATGAAAGTCACTTGAATGCAAGCATCGAGGAGATTGGCCTCGATGCGCGGAAGGACGGTGGGATTCCCATGACAGGGAACCCACCGTCCTCCATTTTTTCCATTTCAACCAAACGCCGTTGTGTGATGCTCGTTTGTTTTTTAACAAATTCTATTATTCCAACAGGCTCTGACGACGTTCCTTGTACCGCGCAAACCAATCGTCCGCCTTCTTGCTGTCCTGCGGTTCGCAGGCCGTGTCCATCGACACCATCGCCACGATCGCTTCGTCGAAATCACGATAATGGCCGGATGCGACGGCTGCGCTGACGGCGCAGCCCATCGCGCCGCATTCAGGGCAAACCGTCTTCACGACAGGCCGTTGCAAGATATCCGCCGTCAGCTGCCGCCAGACTTGCGAACGCGCTCCACCGCCTGTGATGCGAATCTCCTTGATGCGGGCCGCCGCGTCAGGCAGTTCCTCCAATGCGTCACGGAAGTAGAAAACGACTCCCGCCATCGCGGCCCGCAACAAATCGCCGCGCGTCGTCTCCAATGACAGATCGGCCATCGCCCCGCGGCCGGCCGGCTGATGGCGATATGGTCCCGTCTCCGCAAAATACGGCAGGACAACCACATCGCGGCATCCATCTGAAATTTCCGCGTCCATCTTCACATATGCGTCTTCACCTATGCAGTCGCGGAAGAACTGGTTCCGCATCCACTTCACCAACGAGCCGCCCGTCCCGTGATAGACATAGCTCGCATATTGGCCGGGCACGATGTGGTCTTCCAGATTCAGGCCGATACGGCCGAACGCGCCGTCCGTCGCGCCGTCGCCATGGGCGATGCTCATGCAGGCAAACGTGCCCAGCCCAAGCATCGCGCCGCCATGCTGCCCGATGCCCGCTCCGAGCATGCCCGCGCATTGATCGTGGGAGCCCAACGCCACGACGGCGTCGGACGGCAGTCCAAGCGATCGCGCCACCGCACTGTCCGCCTTGCCGACAACCGTGCCGCATGGCTTCGCCGCCGGCAGTTTCTCATCCGTCAAATCCAACGCCGACAAGATCTTGCGCGACCATGTCTTGTTTGTCGCGTCAAAGCAGTACGTCCGTTCCGCCAGCGAATAGTCCGCCGCCGCCGAGCCTGTCAATTGGAACACGGCGAAATCCGCCCACGGCAACAGTAGTTTCACGCTTTTCCAATAGTCAGGCTTCGCATGCGACAAATAGTAAAGCGCTGTGAATGAATAACCTGAGCAATATGGCGCCGCCGTGATTCGATATAGTTCCTCAGACGTGAAAACCGCCTCCAGCCGCGCCATCGCCTCCTCCACGCCGCGCAGATCGGAGCCGAGCACGCTCGGACCGCAGATTTGGAAGTCCGCATCCAATGGAACCATCGACTCGCCCATGGATGTCACGGAAATGCCGCGGATCGGATCGACCTTCGTCGCCTCCGCGCAGACACGAATCGTCTCCGCGATCTTGTTCCACACGTCACGGGCGTCTATTTCCGAACGCCCAGTCGCATCGCGAAACGTATCGTATTCACGATAATGCGACACGATGATTTTCCCGCGTTCGTCAAACGCCACGGATTTGCATCCGGACGTCCCGATGTCGATTCCCAAAAAACTCATGAGTTTCTATTCCTATGGATGGTGGTTATCATTATTATTATCCAATGAAATAATGGTTTCTTCTACTGTACGCCGTCTTTGCAATTTATCCAGCCATTTGTCTTCTCATGTGCCATTTTCTCATCCACTCAACTTACACAAGAAACCATCAAGACAAAAAAAAGACCACTCATAGCTTGAATTATACTTTTTAGTATATTATAATATGGTATAATAAAATTTATACCAAAAGGGAGTAAAACATGAATCCATTCAAATACGGCTGTGTTGTCTCAGGAGAATTCCTGTGTCCAAGACCTGAACTTGAACGACAATTGAAATCCTACATTCAATCAGGGCAGAACATCGTGGTACATGGCGAGCGCCGCATGGGAAAGACATCGCTTGTCAGACATGTCGTCGGCTCCATGCGGGGCATACGCATGCTCTATATCGATCTGTATTGCATCCGCACATTGTCGGATTTCTGCCGTCGTGTCCTTTCAGGGCTTGCCGCATCGAATGAAAACATGTCGTTCCTCAAAAAGGCGATGGGCCTCATCCATCGTCTCCGTCCATCCATATCATTCGATCCTGCAAATGGTTCGCCTTCCATTTCTATTGATGCTCGGGCAGCCGAAGAACCAGAATCACTGGAAGCGGTCATGGACATGATCCGCAATCTGGCCTCGTCAGAAAAACTCTGCGTCGTTTTCGACGAGTTCCAAGACATACTGGATTTGGTGAACGCCAATGTCATCTTGGCGGAAATGCGTTCCACAATACAAATTCAACAGGACACCCCCTATGTCTTCATGGGAAGTGTCCGTAATGACATGCTGGGCATTTTCAAGAATGATGACAGCCCATTCTTTAAGTCTGCCATCCCTTTCACCGTCGGATCAATCGATGAAGACATTTTTGCCGATTTCATCATAAATCGTTTCCGAAAAGGAGGCCGTATAATCGATAAAACGACAGCAAAAACATTGATTTCCCATGCCGACTCCGTTACCGGTGATGTACAAGAATTGTGTGAAGCGATTTGGGAAACGACAGATGACGATGCGACGATTAGCGCCGATGACATTCCCGCCTCGTTGGAATTGATTTTTTCACGCGAAGGAGAAGCGTATGGAGCCGCAATACGTTCTTTGACAACCACTCAAGTCTCATTACTCCGCGCATTGGCGGCAACAAAATCGCCTCGCGTATTCTCGGAAGCATTCAAGGAAAGTGCCCGCATAACAAATACTGCAACCATACAGAAATCACTGAAGCGGCTTGCCATGAAGCGTCTCATCTACGAATATGGCGGCCAATACAGATTCACTAATCCATTTTTCCGTGAATGGCTTCTTCAGAAGATGTGACACACTGGAACAACTCTTCTATTTTCGCGAATTATCCAGCCATTTCTCACAAAACATCCAGAATATGCGATTCTTTTGCATATTTCAAATATTCCTGCAAGGCGGTGTATTCGCGAAGATAGGCACCGCGTTTCATTTCATTCGTTTCTGCATATTTTTGATGTTCAGAAAAAATTGACAAAAGCTCTTGCAGATCAAGCCATTTTGGAACCAAACCACGGCTTTTCTCCTCCTCTGTCAGATTCTGATGACTCATACCAACCATCTTGCAAATGAAATAATGAGTGACATATTTGTATTCCTCATAGTACTCATTTACAAGCAGATACTCCTCCATTGGCTCTACGATGCATCCAGTCTCTTCGAGAACCTCCCTGGCACAACATTCCGCCAATGTCTCGCCCTCTTCCAAACCTCCGCCCGGAATTAACCAATAATCAACATTGACTTCTCTGGAAGCCAATATCTTTCCGTTATTTATGATGATTCCACGGCAACCGGTCCGCGTCTTTGAAAATGTTTCAAAACGGTTGTCCCCCAAGATATCCAACTCTTTCATGAAACAACCTCCCGTCATTTCGCATGTCGGAATTGCATCGCATAGACGTCAGCGTCCCGCATGCGGAACTCAATGGTCACAGGCTTGCCGGCGTTCGCCGCGACGGCTTGCGGATCGTCGAACACGATCTTGCGGTCGATCGTGTTGCCGAACGTCTCGCAGGAGGCGAAACGTTTTCCATTCGCATCAATCAGCGTCACAAAGAGATAGCCCATGGCGGACGTCGCGAAGTTCAGCCGCAGTTCGTCGCCGTCGTAGGTCAGCGGCTTCGTCATGGCAACCACTTCCCTTCCCCCCGCATGCAATGACGCGAAGCCGTCCATGCGAATCGTGTAGCGGACCAATTCGGCGGGCTCCTGCATCCAATGGTGCGTGTAGCAGTACATCGACAGCTCGTCGGGAGCGTCCTGCACGGTATTCGGCGTGATGGCGAAGCCACGGGCGGGATAGCAGTCGCCGTAGAGCCAATTGATGCCGTTTTCCATTTCAGGCCGCATGAAGGCCTCCCAGTAGCGATGGAAATTCTGGCCATCCCGCGAAACGATGAACACGCAGTCCGTGATGGTCAGGCCATATCGCGGATGGAGCTTCATGCGAGTCCGACGTTTCTCCGCGCCGCCAAGTTCCTCAAAACTTCCATTCCAGCCGAAACGTTCGATGTACCGTGTCGGGAAACCGATATACATCTGCGGCGCACGGAAATACGGCGACACGACGTTTGTGTAGAGCGGAATATCTTCACCGTCGTCGAACGACAATAGCTTCGGATCCGTCCATGTCTTGAAATCCTTCGATTCGATGTAGGAAATATCACGAACAGGATTCTTGATGCGCGGGTTGGCCGTATTGTGGAATCCGCGGATGTAGCCGCGGTAGATTTCCGCCCGCGCATCCCAGAAGACGACGTTCAACGAATCGAACGCACCTTTGTTCGTGATGACGTCGCCCAGACGGAAATGGATGCCGTCGGGGCTCGGGAAGCAACGGAGGCCGCCTTTGCTGACGCCGATGCCTTTGTATCGCATGTCCGGCGGGCAGGCGGGATTGTCGTCGCGAAACACCATGAAATTGTCGATAGCGTTTGTATTCAATGCTTTGTCGAACACGATATTGTTCTCTTTGCTGCCATGCCAGTCTATGACGCCAAGCTTCGGCTTGATCCAGTGGATGCCATCCACGCTTTCCGCATAGCAAGCCACGATATCGTACTGCGGCTTTGGATTCGGTTCCGCGCTCGGCATCTGCCAGCCAAGATAATACATTCTATAGACGCCATTTGGATGCTTTCCGTCGAACCCCGCGTATGTTTCGTCGAAGAAGAAATTATGGTAGTCGCAACCGGAGCCTTCCCACGGCTCGTCATGCTTCAGGACGGTTTCTCTCACAACTGGCTGGTGGACCATCAGTTCCGCCGTCGTCCGCCCCGTGTCCAGCAAGTAATTGTCAAAAAAGCATTCACGGTTCTGTCCGATTGGCAGGACGCCATCCGCGCACACAGCCAGCGCCGTCAACATAAGCCCCGTCATGAAACGATGTTGGATCATCTTGTTTTCTCCTGTTTGCTTATCATGTCATAAGGATTTACCGCCATACAATCATGTCCCAATCACCAAAATCAAGCGGAGACATGTTTTTTTCTTTCTCCATTCACCAAAAGATTCGGGGCTTTTTGCCGTTTTGTGCTAAATTAATACCGCAAGAAATTGGAGGACGTTCAAATTGACGAGCCTTGCCATCTATACGGAAATGCTCCTATCCACAATAACAATCCTATGAATAGCAGAATCTTTTTAGCCTTGCTTGTCGCCGCCTCGCAGATTGTCCCGCAAATCGCGAAAGCCAATCATACACTGGCGTTGAACGGACGGAATCTCTATGCAATCACGATACCAGACGACGCGATTCCTGCGGAAGAGACTGCCGCTCAGGAGCTTCAGACACATTTGAAACAAATGACCGACGCGGACTTCAGCATCCTAAAAGCTTCGGAATACAACGGCGGGCCGCGGCTGGCAGTCGGTTTCCAGAAGGGGCTTCCTGAAGCGTTTTCCTCCGATCATTATCCGAATCTGGGCCCGGAAGAATTGGTCATCGACTCCAACGGAGACACCATCCTGCTGGCCGGTGGACGCCCACGCGGTGCTCTATACGCCACTTATGAATTTTTGGAAAGCCTCGGCGTCCGTTGGTACACACCGACGGAGACTATCATCCCGCACAAGCCTGCTCTGAAAGTAGAGATAACACCGCTTCGCTACACATCACCGTTCCGTTCGCGCACCAACGTGCCCGGAAACGGGGCGACCGCCGAATGGAGCGCACGAAACCGCATGAACTCCCTTCTGGAATGGAACCACCCCGGCGAGAAGTTCGGCGGCGGCGTCAAGCAAGGGCCGGACATGCATACGCTATGGCGTCTTATGAGCCCCGAAATTTTCAAGGCTCATCCGGAATGGGCGGCCATGGTCGACGGCGAACGCATTACCAAACACGCCAACAACCACTGGGGAGTCTGCCTCTCCAATCCCGAACTTCAGAATTTCATCGTGGCACGCACAATGGACTGGTTGCGGAAGCATCCGAACACGACTGATGTCTGGTTCGGACAAAACGACGGTTCGCCCTATTGCACATGCCGCAATTGCAAGGATTTCTATGATGCGCACGGCGGTGTGCCGTCGTCGATCATCTGTTTTGTCATCAACAAATTGTCGGATGCCGTCGCGGCCGAATTCCCGCATGTACGCGTAAAGACGCTTGCATACTCGTGGAGCCGCACACCGCCGCAGAACATCAAGTTGCACGACAACATAACCATCATGCTCTGCGCCACCTTCGGCTGGTTTTCAGAGCTTGGCGAAGACGCCGCGACCACGGATTTCATCGACGATGTGGCGGCTTGGCAAAAAGTCTGCGGCGATTTCGAGGCATACCTCTACGGGCATCCGACTGACGACTTCTGGTTCCCTGCAGCCTGCCTGTACAACCAAGCACGGAACATACAGCGAATCAAGGACTTGGGAATCAAATCCGTCCACCAGGAGATCTTTTCGTCGAATTACGGCGGCGAATTCGTGCATCTCCGTGCATGGCTCTATACCCGCATGATGTGGCGGCCTGATTCAGACATAGAGGCTTTGATACAGGACTTCTGCCATGGCTATTACGGAAATGCAGCCGACGATGTGCTCCACGCCATCCATCGCACGGAAAAGCACCATGCTGATGGCTGGCGACCGCAAGGCAAGATGGTCGGTTTTGTTCCCGACTATCTGGAACCATCTGTCGTCGAGGATGTTCTGCCTCGCCTCAAGGTCGCGTATGACAATCAGTCAGATCCCGTGCTGAAGCGCCGTCTAGGCATGATCCTCCTGCCATATCTTTGGGCGGACTACTGGATGAACTTCCATGGAGCGGGAATGATCGACAACGCAACAAATCTATGGGGCGTAAATTTCACCCACCGTGAACGTTGCGGCATGGAAGGCAGCTTGATACGGCAATTGATGATTGAAAACAAAATCGCGGCGCTTCGTCTCGGCGGCGGCGGCTTCAACCCGCATTCTTTCCAGCTGGCGGAAATGACGAAGGCCTATTCACATGAGAGGATTGCAGATGACAAAAACGAAATCATCATCGTGCCCGGGCTAATGGGCAAGATGGTGAAATTCGCCCGTGACGAGCAAGATGTGCTCAAGGCCATCTGGGGCTATCAGATTTATCAATATCCCATGGAAGGATACGGAAAGGACATGTTCTTGGGCCATGTGCCGCCGACTTTTTCCGCAACGTCTGTTTCCGGCGACTCCGTGAAACTGGCCGCCGACACGCCCAATGGTCTTGCGGAAAAGACATTTGCCCTGAAGAACGGCGCTCTTGCCTGCAGCCTGCATTTCCATGCCCGCCAAAACACAAAAGGAAAGCTTTCAACCTCCCCGCGTTTCAACATGAACGCCGATTGTTTCGGAATCTATCCCAAGCTCTACATAGCCAATGGAAATGGTTGGAAAATCGTGGAATTGGGCAAAGCCGGCACGATGTGGTATCAGGCCGCAAGCCTCCCCATGGATGGCTTTTCCGGCAAAATGTATCTTATCGCAGAAGACGGACATCTCGGTCTGGAAATCCAAATTCCTCCACAACAGCTTGGCGCCGCCGGATATATGTATGACCGCTATGATTTCCAGCCGGAAGGCTCCGGCCGTTTGCTGGAACTGACCTTCTCCACGCCTGAACGCGATGTCGCATCAGGCGACACGATATCGCTTGATATCATCTACCACATTCTCCAAAAAGACGAAATACCACCATTGGACTGAATGAATGTCAACAATCAATTCATATCACATGGATAAATCCCAAACTGTCATCTACTGGGCCGGGGCGCTCTTCAACCATAAGGAAGTCATTGGCAATCTGACGATTGCAAAAGCCGTTGAAAATGTGTCGGACGGACGGTACATCGTCAAGTTGCCGCAGGATCTCCAGATATCGCCGTCCGCCACGGCCGTCGACATCCGCAACGCGGATTTGACGGAACTCATTCAATGCGACGCATTGGTGGCCAATTTCGACGGGGCGGATCTGGATTCGGGAACCGTCGTCGAATTCTGCGTCGCGAAAGCGTTGGACATGCCGACCGTCCTCCTGCGCACAGACTTCCGCAACTGCGGCGACGCCGACGGCATCCCATGGAATCTCATGTGCGCGGGATGGCCACGAACTGAATTTCTTTGGACCAATTCACTGGCGGACTATCACCGCCATCCCGTGGAAGACTTGTCCAAAATATTGGCAGGCAAGATCATCCATTCATTGGACAAAGCCTGCGCCATAAAGCCATGGCTGACCGCCGACGATGCCGCGGCCCATTTCCGCCGCACCATCCAATCCTTCGGCGGCGGTCTGGCGGCGATTCTGTCCGATGAAACCATCGCCGCCATCGTGGAACGCAAACGCCGGAAAGGATTGCTGGCGTAATGACGGGCACGGCCGCGCAGGAGCGCGGCCTCCCGATTCTAAGGGACCTCCACGTCACGAGTCTGCGCAATCCATTCGCGCAGATACTCTTCCGTCGGAAGACCGATGCCCATGACGGAATTGGCCTCGAAAACCAATCCCTCCACGCGGCCCGCCTTCAGCAACTCCAGCCCGTATTCGCATTGGAACTTCATCAGTTCCATATCGACCGCTTCGCGGGTTGTGAAATCATACATGTAGATGCCCAGCAACTTCTTATGTTTTGGGCACGCCTCCTCCGCCTGCTGGAAACGCTCCGGCAGAAGAGGAAGCTCCTTGGACTGCCATGTCCAGAAAACCAGTCCGTCCACCAAATCCATAACGGATTTCGCAATATCCTTCATCCCATGCATATAGGCCGTCACATAAACAGGCATGGGACGGGCGGCGGCCGACAGCTTGGCTCGAATATCCTGAATGCAGGCCAGCAGTTCATCCGTATGCTCCTGCGGCTTCGAACCGAAACGGGTGAAGAAATCGTCCAGATATGCGCCGCAGATATTGTCGTATTTATGTGAAATATCGCAGATGAACGCCTCTTCATTGCCGTTCCGCCAGCCGCTGCTGCCGCACGAGCTCCACATCACGCGTTTCAGCGGGCGGAAACTTTCGCAATACTGGTAGGCATCATGCGTGAACGGAACGGGTTCGGCGTTGTCGCCCGTCACCATGATCATGTTCGGCACGCCGAGCATGAACGCGCCTTCCGCCGGCGTGATGCGCGAACCGCAACGGCGTTTTCCGCCACCGCGGCCGAGCGCGTCCAGCAGCGTATCGTCCTGATGCGCACGGACGCCGAACAACCAGTATTTGTCAATCGCCTTCACCATCGCTGATTCTCCCTTCAAGGAAAAAGAGCCGCGGACTTGCGGAATCCACGGCTCTTCATTTGGTTTCAATCGTTCATGCAGTCTTCCTGCAACTTACGGCTGCGCGGGCGCAGGAGCGGGCGCGGGAGCAGGAGCGGGGGCTTCGCCGCCTTTCGTCTTCAGGAATTTGATGAGATTGTTGATATCGGTCTCTTTCAGGTCGAAGGAGATCGCCATGCGCTTCGCCTCAATAGCGCATTTCAACGTGTCAAGCAATGGAAGCTCGGCACCGACCTTGCCGATGATCATGGGCTTCAGCTGCTGGAACATCGGAGCGATCATCGCATCCCACATCTGGCCTTTCAGCATCGCGGCGTCTTCCGGCTGGCCCATGTCGAGGTTCAGCGCGATCGTCAGCTTGTCGGTAACCTTCGTCGTCAGGGAGATGCCGTCCGCAGTCACGAAAGCCTTGGCGGCCATCGCTCCGGGATCGCCTTCCTGCCCTCTGGCGGCGGCGCCGCTCAGGAAGGTCTTCAACTGCGGGAACATGCCGATGGCCAGGAAGCCGTATTCCTTGTCATTGAACATCTTCTGGATGTACGAATGCTTCGGGGCGGGCGTCTTCGACTCAATACGCTCCAACGCGGCGAAAACGCTCTTCTCCGGGCCGGCCACGAGAACCTTGCCGTCGCCGACAAAACCGCACTGCAGGCGGCGCAACGCGGCGGGCATATCCGCCGTTTCGTCCGTTTCTTTAATGAAAACGGAAAGTAGCTTCGCGCCATTGCGTTCCGCGACGGTCAAGTCCGCCTTGTCCTCCGCGTCGCCATCACCGCATTTCTTGTCTGCGGCCAAGAGGGCGGTTTTCACCTGTTCCGGATTCAACGCCTTCTTCAATTCTGCGACCAGAAGGATGTCCAGCTGGCCGAAATCCGGCTCGCCGGCACCGAACTGGATGCCGCCCAAGCTGACGCTCGCCTGCCATTTCACGACATCGTCGTCCGCAAGACCCAGGTCTTTTTTGACGGAATCCCAGAATTCCTTCATCTTCATCTGACCTTCACCAGTCGCCTTGGCGGCATTAGTGGTCACAAGCGCCTGCAGCTCGACCTCATACTTTTTGGCAAGCTGGACAAACGGCGTGTCCTGCAGGCTGCTTCCGTCCGCATACACCACGATCGGCGCGTTCGGAACGAGCGCCGCGTCGAAAATCTCCTTGGTCGACTGAGCATGCAGCATGCCGCAGACCAACGTCAACATCAATAGCCAGGCAATCTTCTTCATGTTGTTTCTTCCTCTTGCTTAGTGTTTTTATCTTCTCTCTCTTAATGACTTCGGTTGTCTCTTGCGCGTCTCGCATGACACGGACTTTCGGAAAGCCCTATATCATACTCCTATGACTGCCAATATACAACAAAGTTCCAACGCTTTTTACAAACTAATATGCATGTCGGCGTCCATTTTCCAATCTTTACAGAAAAAAAATAATCAGATTGTGAGGAAAATAATCGCCCCGATGCCGAAAAGCACCGCTATAATCTTCTGCTTCGTCAGCTTCTCCTTCAGGAAGACGGCGCTCAAAAGAAACGTCCCCAGAAAACTCATCTGGGCGATCGGATTCACGACGGACGCGTTCCCGCAGGCGTTCATCCGCGCCATGAAAAAGATGATGCCGGAGACGAACACCCCTGACGTGACGCCTATCAGCCAGTCATGCTTCGACGGCATGGAAAGCCGATGCTCCCGAATCAGCGAATACAGCACGCCGCCCAACAGCCAGCATAAGGCGTTCAACGCCGTCACGCCATTGACATCCGCCTGATGGCTGAAAGCATATTTATAGGAAAGCCCCATGCCGGCCCGCAGCACGCTCGCCGCCACCGCCAACGTGAAGCCAAGTTTCGCTTTTTCAATGTCTTGCGATGCCGCATCAGCCGTGCGTTTCGGAATGAACACCATGACCGCCACAAAGGCGCAAACCACGCCCGCCACAATGAAAGGCGTCAACGGCTCGCCCAAAAACAAAAATGCGCCGATGACCACCAGCACCATGTTCAGGCGGAAAATCGTCGAACTGACGCCGGCGCTCTGATACCCCATCGATTCAATGAGCAGGACATTGGAAACCAAAGACAGCAATCCCGATATAGCGCCCCACGTCAGCGTCGCCCGCAACGTCGTGCCTTCCGCATGCGGCAGACCGACCATGAAGACGAACCAGACGAGGCCGACGATCGTGACGAACAAACCGCACGACCGCTTCTTCGCCCCGCCCCCGCCGGCGGAGCTGTTCGCAAACAGCTTGAATATGAAATCGTTCAGCGCGGAAAAAAACAAACAGCAGAATGCGTATGTGATGGCCATGCCATGTCCTTTTTCATGATTATATCGGTCTTTTTCGATTTTTTTACCTATAATATAATATAAAATCGGTCTGATGATTTGAAAAAACGACAAAAAAATCAATAGTATTAAATTAGAGTTAATATATCGTTTTCCCACATACACCATGAGCCCCAAGGAATCCAGCAGCCACACAAAGGCGATTCCGGTGGTCGAGACACCGCCGGCAAAACCGCAGAACGACAAGACGGTCGTCCTGTCGGACGCTTCCGCCTGCGCCGTTCCGCCGGAGCCAAAGGCGAACAACGCCACCAAAAACACCGCCGCGGCGCCGTCCGCCCAGACGGATCCCGAGGACTACAAGTCCATCAAGCTTCCGGGCTTCGACTTCTGCCAATGCCTCGGCGTCGGCGGCATGGGGGCGGTCTATCTTGCCAAGCAGCAAAGCCTTGGGCGCTATGTGGCCGTCAAGATGATCAAAAGCGAATACGCGCATCTTCCGCGCTATCATGACCGGA
This sequence comes from uncultured bacterium, assembly GCA_902776645.1. GTDB lineage: Bacteria > Verrucomicrobiota > Lentisphaeria > Oligosphaerales > Oligosphaeraceae > UBA1407. The sequence goes on from CACYQT010000006.1 coordinate 62,201, forward strand.
TCGTCGCCGAAGCGCGGACCATGGCCGCGCTCAACCATCCGAACGTCATCTCGTGCTATGACATCATCACGACGGAAGACCACGTCTTCCTGATCATGGAATACATTCCGGGCGGCCTGAACGTGAAGGATCTCGTCCTCCGCTACGGCAGGCTGGAGGACACGATCGTCATCCGCATCCTGACGGACGTCGTCGAAGGCCTCTCCTACATCCACCAGAAGGGATTCATCCACCAGGATCTGAAGCCGGACAATCTCATGATCTACTGCGGCACCTCAAACGCCGCCAGCTCGCCGGCCGAAATCTTCGCGAATCCAGGCAACCGCATCGTCATCAGCGACTTCGGCATCGCCCGCGAAGTCCACAAGCAGGACAATCAGGACAGCGACGCCCCCACCCAGACCGTCGTCGGAAGCCCCCAGTACATGCCGCCAGAACAATATTTCACGCCGGACCAGATCGATTTCCGGGCGGACATCTACGCGCTCGCATCCACCGCCTACCACCTCCTCACGGGAGAGCTCCCGTTCCAGAACCAGCCCGCGGAGGATCTCATGCGCTACAAGCAGTCCAACGGCGTTCCGGATCCGCGCGTGTTGCTGAATAGTTCGAACGCGAAGAACAACAAGAACACGGACCACAAGGTCAACGACGAGCTCTGTGAAATCATCATGCGCATGGGCAGGCCCAGGCCAGACGACCGCTATCGCTCGTATGATGTTCTCCTGCAAGATCTTCATCATGTCCAGACGCTCAATACCATCTGGTTCCGCGTCGCGGGGCGCGAAGAGAAAACGCGCGCCTTCCGCCACGGCATCATCCTCTCCGGCTGCGTCGCCCTGCTCGTCATTCTTCCGTTCGTCATCAAAAACTACGTCTGGAAACGGTACTTCTCTCCTCTACAAGTATCGCTGGCCCAATCGACCGCATTCTGGGAGGAGGAAGGCGTCAAGGCATGGCACCGCATGCCGCCTGATCTGGAGGAGCCGCATGTCTACCTGCGCGGCATGAACACGACCGAACCGCTTGTGCTCAAGCAAGTTCTCAACCCAGGCCATACGATCGATTTCAAGGCCCGCTTCTTTGGAATCGCGCAAGTGGGCTTCGGGCTGCGCAACGAATCCGGCCCCATCCTCAACATCCTCTGGAAACGGGATGACAAAGGAAAAGTCATTTTCATGATCGCCTCCGAACACAAGCCGTTCACCTATATCGGCGAATTCAACGGAAAACTCCCGAACAAATGGGTGAATTTCCAGATACAGATCGACAAGACGCAGGCCGTCGTCCTCATGGACAACAAGGTCCTCGACGTCTGCCATTTCCATGAACCGCTCGCCCAATGCCAGTTCTTCGTCTCTCTGTCGCGAAGCCGCTACATGGAGCTTAAGGACATCTACGTCAACGACTTGGATCCATCGGAAGAAAATCCATAACCATTCAGATTCTGCAACCATGCCCACCAACACCATTTGGATCATTTCAGGCGAAGCCTCCGGAGACGACTACGGCGCCGGGCTTGCACGCGCCATCGCCAAACGCCGCCCGGACGTCACCATCCGCGGCATGGGTTCCGACAAGATGCGCGCCGCCGGCGTGGACATCATGGTCGACTCCACGGATCTGGGCATCGTCGGAATCGTGGAGGTCTTCCGCCATATCCGCTTCTTCCTCAATCTGATGAAGGATTTGACCGCACGCGCCGCCGCCGAACGGCCGGACGCCGTCGTCATGATCGACTATCCGGGCTTCAACATCCGCTTCGCGCAACGGCTCCACAAGATCGGCATTCCCGTCGTCTACTACATCAGCCCGCAGGTCTGGGCATGGAAGGCGGGCCGCATCCCGAAAATCGCCGCCTGCGTCAGCCGGATGCTCTGCATCTTCCCCTTCGAGCCGGAAGTCTATGCCAAAACGTCCATGCGAACGGAATTCGTCGGCCATCCGCTGCTGGAGACATTGGCCCCCTACACAAGCCAGCCGGAAGACCGCGATCCGAATCTCGTCATCCTCCTGCCGGGCTCCCGTCGGGCGGAAATCACGCGCCTCCTGCCGGACTTCCTCCGCGCCGCGCACATTCTCAAAAAGCAGAATCCCGCCTTGCGTTTCCACGCCCCCATGCGCAACGCGCAGGCCATTGATATGGCGAAGGGTATCATCACGGAACAACTTGCGGGAGAAGACGTTCCGGAACTGGAATTCAGCGCGGGGGACGCCCGTGAATGGCTGCGGAAAGGCTCCGCGGGCATCGCCGCCAGCGGCACCATCACCGTCGAGGCGACCATTCTCGGCCTGCCCGTCGTCGTCGCCTACAAGCTCAACTGGCTGACATGGCAGTACGCGAAACGCGCCGTCAAGCTGCCGAGCATCACGATCGCCAATCTCGTCACGAAGGAAACCGTTTTTGAAGAGCGCCTCCAGCATGACGCGACACCGCAGAATCTCGCGTCGTCATTGGCCGACATCCTGCCCGGCGGCAAACGCCGCGAACAGACCATCGACGGCATGAAAAAATGCGTCCGCATGCTCGGCGAAAACTGGCCTGTCAGCGACAACGTCGCCAAAAACGTCCTCGAAGTCGCAGGATTGGCGTAGCGACGGCGTCTCGCCTGAAGTAGCGGCGGCGTCCCGCCTGCGCCGTGGGAGGTGGCGCGGTGCATCCCGCCTGCGCCGTTATGAGGTCGCCCCATATATAAGTTTTCATTAACCAAACGGTAAACGGCGGTTCATGGATTATATTATGTTGTTGTTCCATGGGGGACAATTGAAGCTTTCGCTTCTTTTACCGTATTTCAATACCATAACAACAACAAGGAACCGCCATGATGAAAAGACTGTTTCTGCTGCTGTGCCTGGCCGGGATCGCTTTCTCGTTCCAGATGAACCTCAACGCCTCGTCATTCCCCAAGTATCTCGTAATCTTTGATTTGGACAAGGATGACTGGCAATACCGCTACACGGATGAACATCCGGATCTGACAAATGACAACTGTCGCACGACGGAGCTGTGGCTGCGGTACATCCCCGCCGGCACGTTCATGATGGGTTCGCCGGAGTACGAATGGGGCCGAATCGACTGGGAAGTCCAGCACAAGGTGACGCTCACGAAGCCGTTCTACATCGGCGTGTTCGAATGCACGCAGAAACAGTGGGAATACGTCATGGGGGACCGTCCGAGTTATTTCAACAACGACGACTATTACGCCACCCGCCCCGTGGAGCAGGTCTCCTACGACATGATCCGCGGCTCAAATCAGGGCGCTGGCTGGCCGTCTTCCAACGCAGTCGATGATGACTCCTTCATGGGCGTCCTGCGGGCAAAGACGGGACTGGAGTTCGATCTTCCAACAGGAGCACAGTGGGAATACTCCTGCCGCGCGGGCACGATAACCGCACTCAACTCAGGAAAGGATCTGATAGCTATAGATCTGTATTATTATTATGAAAATTATGAAACAGATACCAACATGGATGAAGTCGGACGTTATGCACTCAACAGAAACCTCGGCAACGATTCCCAAGACAGCGAAGCTTCCCAAGGGACGGCGAAGGTCGGGAGTTACCTGCCGAACACATGGGGACTCTATGATATGCATGGAAACGTCTATGAATGGTGCTTAGACTGGTGGGATGCCTCGGCATACAGCTCGTCAGCAGTGACGGATCCAGTTGGTCTGACAGAGTCAAGATATTCATACCGCTTAAAACGCGGTGGTAGCTTTCGTAGTGAAAATACCGCATGTCGCTCGGCAAACATGGAGAACGACAAATCATCAACATACCGTGATAATGTTGGTTTCCGTATCGTCTGCCTGTCATTGCCGCCAACGTACGCGGTGACGGTCGTGAAAGGCACGGCGGACAAGACGGAAGCCGCGGAAGGCGAGACAGTCGCCATCACCGCCAACATGCCTTCCTCCGGCCAGACGTTCGACAAATGGACGGGCCGCGGCGTCACGTTCGCCAACGAAACCGCCCCCGAAACGACGTTCGAGATGCCCGCTAGCGCCGTCACCGTGACGGCGACCTACAAGGCGCTCCCGTCCGTGAAGACCTACAAGATTGTGGTCGTGAACGGCAAGGCGGACAAGGAGAAGGCCGCCGCCGGCGAAACCGTCGCCCTCACGGCGAACAATCCCCCCGCCGGAAAGGTGTTCGACAAATGGACGGGCGGCGCCGTCTTCGACGATCCGACGTCGCCTGCGACGACGTTCACCATGCCCGCCAAGGCCGTGACGCCGAAGGCGTTGTATAAGAGGAAGTAGCGACGGCGTCCCCGCCGTCGTCCGTTTGTGTCCCGCCGCCGCGCGGTGTAGCGGCGGGCGGCCCCGCCGTCGCATGGGGTGGCGGCGGCGTCCCCGCCTGCGTCACGGGTGGCTAGAAGCTCTAGGAATTCTAGAGCCGCTAGAAATTCTAGAGCCGCTAGAAATTCTAGAGCCGCTAGAAAAAAGGCTGTTGCAAGAATGCTTGCAACAGCCTATAATACAGCCTGCTAGAATTGCTAGAAATTTTAAATCTGTAAGTGCGCCCCTCCCCCGACGGCGGGGACGCCGTCGCTACCCCCGCGCGGACGCCGTCGCTACTTCATCGATCCGAATGCGGCCACGGCTTCATCCACCGTCATCTTTCCAAGACATACCTGCCAGCCAGCCTTGCTGACCTGCGATGCCGCGCTGTCCTTCACGCCCAGCTCGGATATATTGATAAACCGTTGGTCATCAAGCTTTTGGAAGGGGGCATACACGCTGTCCAACGACATGTCCGCACAGGGGCTCACCATTCGTTTGGTATTCGCCATTTGATTCAGTTCGTCAGCACACACCAGAAAACGCATGAATTCATTGGCCATCTCCAGATTTTTGCTGTGTTTGTTGACGCCAAAACCAATCGAAATCGCATTGATGAAGTAACCGCCCTTGTCGGTGGAAGGCACGGGATGGAAACTGTACTTGAAGGGACGGGCCGTGAAAGCCTCCGATCTGGATTCCCGTTTTTTAGTGCCGGATACGGTGTTTCCTGATGCGAGCATCATGGGGACGTCACCCTCGAAAAAGCGGAGGATCACCGCATCATAATTGTCCTTCAGCGCACCGCAGCTTTTCAAGTCCAGATAACCGTGTCCCATGAAATCCGCAACCAGCGTCAGGGCGTCGCGCATATATTTTCCAGCCTCCGGCTTCATTTCGTTCAATTCCTTCAACGCCGTCTCGTTGCCTTGAATCTGTCCGCAGAAATAGGGAAAGAACAAGGGATAAAGGAGATCTCCCGAATCTTTGCTGCATGCCAGAATCGGGTCGTTGTATCCTGCCTTTTTCAATGTTTCACAGACGGAGAGCAACTCGGCGTAGGTTGTCGGAACGGTTAGTTTTTCCTTTGCAAAAATATCCTCATTGACGAGCATGCCATAAGTGGTGGTGTAAACGGGCACGCTGAGGACTTGCCCGTTCGCGTCCTTTTTCAGCAGATTTTCGCGAATGCAGGACAGATCAATGCCCAATGACGGATCGGCCAGATTCTCGGAGGCCGCAAGGATATCAGCGCCATCCGGCCAGTTTCCTATCCAGGGAAAGGTGAAGAAGATGTCAGGGGCTTCGCCGCCGGCCAGAGCCGTGGACAGGATTCTGCTTCCGCCCTTTCTGTAACCGTCCATGAATGTGTAGGTCATTTTGACATTGGGATAGTATTTGGAAAAGCGGTTGAATTCCGCTTCCAACGCCTCAAAGTTGTTGTAATGCCCCACGACGGTGATCGAGCATTCCGTTTTCGTATCCAGTTTTGGCACGAATCCGGCTTTGTTCTCCTGAGATTTTGGCTCTTCTTTTTTACCGCAGGCTGCCAAGCACAAAATGATTACCAACATCAAAGTGCTTAATGTCCAGTTTCTTACGTAGTTCTTCATTTTTTTATCTCGTCTTTGATCCGTTTGATTTCCTTGAGAACCCGTTTCATATCCACAGGCTTGGCAATATGACCGTTCATGCCAACGGCCATGCATTCCGCCACATTCTCGGAAAAAGCGTCCGCCGTCATGGCGATAATGGGTATTTTGGACGCCCATGGATCGCTCAGCCCACGAATGGCCTTTGCTGCTTCAAGGCCGTTCATGACAGGCATTTGAATATCCATGAAGATCAGATCGAATTCACCCTGATGGGCCTTTTCCATGCGTTCCACGGCCAGCTGGCCGTTCTCGGCGCGTTCGGTCTCCACGTCATGCATCTCCAGCAACGTGGAAATGATTTCCCAGTTCACGTCGTTGTCTTCAGCGATCAGAATTCTCATTCCCGCAATATCCGCAGCTTCATCATCCTGTTCGCTTTGAGCCTTTTCATGGCCCAAAAGTTCATTCAGCTTGTTATACAGCTTGGAACGGAACAGCGGCTTGCTGATGAATCCGTTGACGCCCACCGCCTTGGCCTCCTCCTCTATATCCGACCAGTCGTAAGCTGAAATCATCAGAATCGGGACGTCGTCCCCCAATTTGGCACGGATTTGCCGCGCCGCCTCGACACCGTCCATATCCGGCATTTTCCAATCCAGTATGACAACCCGATAATCCTTGCGATCCGATACTGCTTGAACCGCTTCGGCGCCGCTTTGAGCCGTGTCCACTGTTACGCCGATGGCAATCAGCTCTTCCTTGCCGGTCTCCAGAAGCACATTGTCATCATCGGCCAGCAACACCCGCATGGAAGGCAACATCATTTCATCAATGAGCTTGTCCGCAATCGGAAGCTCCAGAACAATGGTAAATGTCGTTCCTTTGCCCACTTCGCTCTGGCAGTCAATGGTGCCGTGCATCAGATCGATCATCTGTTTTGTAATGGCGAGCCCGAGGCCGGTGCCCTGGATCGTATTCACACGGCTGTCGGTCTGCCGGGAGAAGGGCTGATACATTTTCGCCATGAATTCCGGCGTCATGCCCATGCCTGTGTCAGCGACGATGTAAGTCAGACGGACGGTTTTCTCCGTTTCACCTGGTTCCTCCCGCATCTCGACATTCACCCTGCCGCCCGGTTCCGTGTATTTGATGGCGTTGGACAGCAGGTTGATGTAGATCTGGTTGAGGCGCAGCTGATCCGCATACAGGTATTCATGTTCAAATCGGCTGACGCGGAAGTTGAAGTCGATATTCTTCTCCTTCACCATGGGATTGGACATGTTGACCAAGTTGTCGGCGCATTCCACGATGGAGAAGGTGACAGGCGTCAGGTTCAGCTTTCCGCTTTCCACTTTGGAAATATCCAGAATATCGTTGATCAGTGTCAGAAGGTGGTTGCTGGCCAGATTGATCTTTTTCAGATTATCACGAACGGCCGCGCTGTCCTCCGCGTTCTTTCCGGCAATGGTGGTCAGGCCAATGATGGCGTTCATCGGAGTGCGGATGTCATGCGACATGGTGGACAGGAAATCCGTCTTTGCATGGTTGGCGCGGTCTGCGGCCTCGGCCGCGGCCTTCAGCTGACGGTTGAGATTCATCATAATGATGAGATTGAATACCAGCAGCAAAAGCAGGCCGGCGCCCACAATGCTCACAAGCGTCCAGCTCATTTCTGCTTTGTTCAATTCTTTCATCGTTATCATCGTGACGATTGTCCAGTCGTCCGTCGAATTGACGCGCGTGTGCGCGACGATACAACGTTCTTCGGAAGAATTGTTAATCTCTACGATGCCGGACGGCCCCATGAGGCTGTTTTTCAGCTTTTCCAAAGCAGCTGGCTTGGCACTGTTATAGGATTGGTAGAACTCATAAAAATTCGAATTTTTGAACGAAAGCCCTTTGATGATGTAATCACCTGCCGCATTGATCAAAGAAACCTCCGCGTTTTTATATTCCTCCGTGGGGAAAACCCACTTTTTCTCAAAGGCGGAGACAGGGATGATCCGCAGCAAAACCGCTGATTGGGCTTCGCCCGTCCGGGCGTTCTTCAACGTGACGGGACTATAAAAGGCCATCGATTGAATCGCGTTGATCGGATTGGTATAGGCGCGGGTTACATTGACGGTATTGTTCTTCTTGACCAGTTTGCTCAGACGATCTGCAAAATTGCTGACGTTTTGATAAGAAACTGTATAGTTTCCCGCATTGTGCAACTGGGCGGCGGTGGACAATCCCGTCAGCCCTTGTTCCCCCTCAAACAGAATATGAGCCATGACGTCCGACGAAGAAATGGAACTCCGCACAAAGGAAATCGCCTCCTCGGCGGTCATACGGTTTGAATTGATATGATTGGCCCAGCTCTGGCAAACCTGCTCTTCTCCAAGCAGGTAATTCGTGGCCACGTTTTCCATGGCCACGGTCATATTCTCAAATGCCGCCGTCTTCGTGGAAAAATTCCTTTTCTGCTCTCTGCTGACATGGAACATGATCAGAACCAGTAGCAGCGCAATGATCAGGATATTTCCTATCAATATCAAAGTTTTCTTCATCAGGCTTTCTTCCCTTCCGTCAATCACAGATCAAGCTTTCTAACGTCACTACTGGCAAAATAGAAGATATCCCCAAGGGACATATTATACTTATTATAATTCCACGCGCGCGAGAGAAAGTGAAAAAGCGTCCTTTTTATGTAAATGATTACAGTTCCCGTTAAAAACGTAACAAAAAACAACTAGCCAATATGCAAAATAGCACAGTTCTGCGGAATTGCAATCTTTTCAAGACAGTTAGCGACAGCAACTGGCGTGACATCAATTGAAAAAGTAAAAGGACAACCTGTTTTGTTCCAGCGAACTTCCGCATGATACTGTTACCGCCACAGCGAAGCGATGACCACCGCCGAGCCGCCGGAGCCGTCGGCCCTTCTGCATCCAGATTTCATTATAAACAAGCAAAATCTTCAGGAGATTGGCGGCCCGGCGGCGAGGCAAATTGGTGTCCATTGGTGCCCATTCGTGGTTCCATATCAATCATTTTGGCTGCGGCTTGACCATTCCGGGCATTTACTTTTTCAATTTGCAAGCGGACGAAAAAAAGCGAGTTCAGTCATGTGCCACTTGCATTTCCATCCTGCCTATGCTAGATTTTTAGTTTTGCATCATCGTTGCCATCACATTCATTTTAAATAAACATGTTCGAAACAGATTCAGCACATATCGGCGTGACGGTACTCGGAAGCGGCAGTTCCGGCAACGCCACCATCGTCCATTGCGGAGGCGAAGGCATTCTCATCGATGCCGGCTTCAGCTTCCGTGAATTCAAACGCCGCTTCCAGGAGAGCGGATTGGCAGACACTGTCCGCCTCCGCGCCATTCTTGTCACCCATGAGCATGACGACCACGTCAAAGGCCTCCGCGTCTGCGCGGACAATCTGGAACTGCCTGTCTTCACGACACGTAAGTGCGCGGACGTCCTCCGCCGCCGCGATGCGAAAATCGGCCATTTTTCGCTAATCGCGCCCGGCGGCATGTTCTCCGTCGGAAGTTTTTCCATCCTGCCGTTTTCCATCCCGCATGACGCCGTCGATCCCGTCGCCTTCGTCATCCGCAAGGATGAATTCAAAATCGGTGTTGCCACGGACTTAGGGAACGGCAACCACGTCGTCCAATACGAACTGCAGGGTTGCGACACGCTGGTTCTCGAAAGCAACCACGATCTCAACCTGCTCGCCGCCTCCTCCCGCCCATGGCCGCTGAAACAGCGCATCATGGGGCCACAGGGCCACCTTTCCAACGACGCGTCGTCGCAGCTTCTTTCCAAAATCATCGCGTCCAACACGCGGAACGTCATTCTCGCGCATATCAGCCATGAATGCAACAAGGCGGAAATCGCGGAGGAATGCGCACGGAAATGCCTGTGCTCATGCGACCGAAGCGATGTCGCCCTCAGCATCGCGGATCAGGACACGCCCATCCAGACAGCCTGGTTATAACCTATTAACATGGAGTCATCATGGACAATCTGAAAGCCATTGCAAAAGTCGTTCCCGTTCATTCTTCGGAAGTCGCGCATTCCCGTTGCGGAATCGGTTTCGAAAAGCTTGACCGCGCCGTCTTCGATCCGTCGAAGGCCTATGACAAAGTCGCCGCCCTCGGCGTCAAATGGATCCGCCTCCAGTCCGGATGGGCCCGTACGGAAAAGGAGAAAGGCGTCTATGATTTCGCATGGCTGGACGACATCATCGACAATCTGGTCAATCGCGGCCTCGTCCCATGGCTCTGCCTGTGCTACGGCAACGGCATCTACGATGAAGACGCCGCGAAGCTCTTCGGCGCCGTCGGCTGCCCGCCCATCAAGACGGAGGAACAGGTCAAGGCGTGGCACAACTACGTTGTCGCTCTCGTGAAACGCTACCATGGCCGCTGCGAATGGTATGAAGTCTGGAACGAACCCGACGGCCAATGGTGCTGGAAGCACGGCCCCAGCGGCACGGAATACGGCAATTTCGTCATCGCCACCGCCAAGGCCATCAAAGAAGGCGATCCGACCGCCAAAATCATGTTCGGCTCCACCTGCCTGCGTTCCATCAAATGGCTCACCGAAGTTCTGGATACTGGCGCCGGAAAATACGTCGACGCATTGACTTACCATGCCTATGACGCCCATGAGGAGAACAGCTACGAGCGCGTGAAAGTCCTGCGCGCCCTCTGCCAGTCCTACAATCCCGCCATTCAGATCATACAAGGCGAGACGGGAACGCAGTCCCGCAGCGACGGCGCGGGCGCCCTCAAAGGCGGCGCATGGACGCCTGAAAAACAGGCCAAATATCTCGCCCGCCATATGATGGCCGATTTCTTCAGCGATGTCATGTTCGCCTCCTATTTCTCCTGCATGGACATGATCGAAGCCCTTCGCGGATTTGTCGGCGACAAATCCAGCTATCTCGATTTCGGCTATTTCGGCGTTCTGGGAGCGTCGTTTGACGAAAACGGCATCGCCACCGGCGAATACACGCCGAAACCGTCCTACTACGCGATGCAGACCATCGCCTCCATTTTCCGCGAGGACTTCTCGCTGGCCGACCTGCCCGTCCTGTCGTTCTCCGCGTCCTCCCCGCGTCTGCTCCGCTATGAAGACGTCGCCCGCGGCGATGTCTTCAGCCATGGCTTCCGCAAGCCGAACGGCTCCGCCGCCTATGTCTATTGGAAGGCAAGCGAGCTTCTGACAACGACTTACGAGAGCACGATCTCCTTCGAGGTCTCCGCCCTCCCGAAGAAGCTGGAGCTCATCGACCTCGTGGACGGCACCGTCTATGAGATTCCCGAAAACCAGATTGAAGACTGCGGCACCTACCGCAAGCTCCTCCATCTCCCGCTCCGCGACTACCCGCTCCTCCTGACGTTTGGCGACTTCCGCTAAGCCTTTTCACATAACCAGATAGGAAAAAAATCTTCAAAATATTTTGAAAAATCCCGTTTTGGCTATATTTTAAGATAATTCCACGCCGGAGTGGCGGAATGGCAGACGCGCTAGACTCAAAATCTGGTGTCAGTGATGGCGTGAGGGTTCGAGTCCCTCCTCCGGTACCATAATCAATCATCAAAAGCCCCAAAGTGCCGTACTTTGGGGCTTTTTTATTTCCAGATTCTATCAGCGACGGCGGGACGCCTCGTTATACTGTTGCCTCCTTCAGAATCACGATGAAAGCATTAAGATATATTTAACTAATTGAAAATTATACAGTTATATGTATTTCATTTTTCAGATGAAAAGAAAGCCGATCGGTGTTTTTGAGGTATTTTATTCGGTGTTTTTGAGGCACCATACAAAATCTCAACATAAAAAACTCAAGTGTCGCAGATGGCTTTCTTCCCATCACGATATTCATCCACGATGGCAACGTCCGTTGATACGGCGCGGGCAGTTGGCCTTCAACGCACCGCCTGTTCCCATACACCGATAGCAGATTTCATTTTCAAGCGGCCTGCCCGCGAAGTAATCGTCGAGATTGGAAAGCGTCGTCTGGGCGATGTTGGCAAGCGCCTCTTTCGTCAGAAATGCCTGATGCGACGTGACGATGACGTTCGGCAGCGAAACAAGCAACGAAAGCGTCTTGTTTTGGAGCGTCACGTCAGAGCGGTCTTCGTAGAACCATTCGCTCTCCTCTTCATAGACATCGAGTCCGGCCGCGCCGACCATCCCCTCACGCAGGGCGGCCAGAAGTGCCTCGCTGTCGACCAGACCGCCGCGCGACGTGTTGATGAGCGTGACACCAGGCTTGACTTTGGCCAGCGTTTCGGCATTGATAAGATGGTGCGTATCCGGCAGCAACGGACAGTGCAGGGAGATGACATCCGCCTCCGCAAGCAACTGCTCCAACGGCACATAGTCAAGACCGCTCGCAGGATTCGGGAAGGCGTCGTAGGCGATGACTTTCATGCCGAATCCCTTGCAAATGTCACAGAAGATACGGCCGATCTTTCCCGTGCCGATGACACCCGCGGTCTTCCCATGCAAGTCAAAGCCAGTCAGACCGACCAGCGAGAAGTTGAAATCGCGTGTGCGGGCGGCGGCCTTGTGGATGTGCCGTGTCAACGCCATCAGGAGGGCGACGGCATGTTCAGCCACCGCGTATGGTGAATAGGCGGGAACGCGCACGACGGTCAGCCCGTTTTCGTAGGCCGCCTTGAAATCGACGTTGTTGTAGCCAGCGCAACGCATCGCCAGCACTTTCACACCGTTGGCGACAAGGCCTTCGACCACAGTTCGGTCGATTTCCGCATTCACGAAGGCGCATGCGGCGTCGCATCCCTTCGCAAGCGGCAGCGCCGCCGCCTTAAGACGTGACTCGAAGTAGCGGATTTCATAACGGCCGTTGTTGAACCGATCGAACGATTCACGGTCGTATGGTTTTGCATCAAAAAAAGCGATGGTTTTCATGGCATGCCTCTTACGTTGTCTAACTATATCAGAATCAAATATTTGACGCAAACAGTTCCTTCATGAGCGAGAGCATCTCATCCCGTTTTGCGCACAGATCAAATGAACCGCCCGACAGCCCCCACTGCTTGATGAGCAGCCGCAACGGTCCGAGAATCAGACGGAACAGCGTGTCCATCGGTATGTCCGCGCGAATGGCGCCATCTTCAACCGCCTCCTGAAAATGTCGTTCCATGATTTTATAGTGACGCTGCATCATGCCATGGAGAATCTGCTCGGTTTCAGGCGAATCCTTGAAAAGCTCCTCCGCAAAAACCACTCGAGCCAAATCAGGCTTCGCCAAAACAAACTCCGTCCGACGGATCAACGCCGCCTCGATGGCGGCCCAGCCGCGAAGCTCCCCTATATCATCCACATCTTCTTCGAAACGCGACACCATCGCCTGGATGATTTCCGTCTTGCCAGAAAAGTGGCGGTACAACGCCGCCTCCGTCACGCCGATGGCCGTGCTCAAGTTCCGTATCGTCAGATGCTGAATGCCCTGCTCCGCAATCAGTTTCAGAGCGGCATCGACGATTTCCGCCTGGCGCGGCGTCAGTGTCTTTGTCTTGTCCATTTTCGCCTCCACGTCATGTTAGTGAATGTTAACTTACTATAATGTCAAAACAGAACTTGTCAATTCAATTCGAACAAAGGACGTCTGGACAGGATTTGAATATCTTTTATAATATGGTATTATAAAAACAACATCCATCAAGATTTCATCCCATCACACACGACCATGAAAACACTTTTGATGACAAGTTCGTTGATGCTCGGCATCTGCGCATGCGGTGCGACACTGAAACCGATGATGAAAAGCAATTGGAACTACGGCATTCGGCTGGAGGACGATGGCGGACCAGTCTCCATAGGCAGCCTCCTTACATTCGCAAAGCCTGACTGGACAGACCGTTATGTCCGTTCGCGACCGGAAGGCTACAACGGCGTCATCACCGTGGAGAAACGGGACGACGGCTTTGTCGAACATGTCACGGCGGACAAGCTCGGCGTGGCGCAAATAGACGAATATTCCGTTCGATGCCAAGGCAACACCGCCGTCATCACTGCAGAAGCGACCTTCCTGAAGGATGTTCCGATCATGATGGAGCACATCCCCTTCATGATTCATCCCGTCTTCATGGAAGGCGCCGCTTACGAAATCACGACGGCCGACGGCAAAATTCAACGCGGGACGCTGGACATGCGGGAACGGCTGTCCGTCACCACGTTACCGATTCCGCCTTTCGTCGAAGCTGTCTTCGAAAGCTGCCGTGGCAGAATCGCCGTCAAAGTATTGGAAGGGCCGCCGCTGGAAATACAGGACAGACGGGCGAACGTCTATTCAAATTATGGTAGGCTCTATCTGCTGCTGACGACGAAACCAGATTGCCAAGGCCTTGATAAGATTCGCCATATCATTCAGTTTACGTATGATAAGAATACGCCCCAGGCCGTTCCGAACACGAACGCCGTTGCGAAGCCCATGGCTGATGTCAGACGTCTGCCCGAACCCAGACCGGCCTTCCCGCTGCTTCCGAAGCCGCATGACATCCAATACAACGGCGAATCCTACAGGCCTGGTCCGAAAGACTGCATCGCCGTTATCGGCGGTTCGGACAAAATCCGCCGCCATATCACCAAACTGGCGCCCGAGCTTGGCCTTTCAGCCGCGCCAAAAGAAAACGCCGCCGTGCGCATCATCATCGGAAACGACGATGAAGACGAATCCTACACGATCGACATCACCGCCAAAGGCGCGGACATCGCGGCAAAGAGCGAACGCGGCGCATTCTATGCAATACAGACGCTGCGCGGCCTGAAACACAATGGAAGTTTCCAAGGCGTCCGGATTACGGATTCTCCCGATTTCAAGATGCGAGCCATCCATGCCATGGCCGATTCAGACACGTTGTCGAATCTCGGCAGCTGGATTTCCATCATGCTGGCGCCCATGAAGATAAATACGATTTTGCTGGAATGTCCTTACGTCACATGGGACGCCATGGAAGGGCAGCACCATCCTCTGGGCATGCCGAAGGCGGATTTGCTGAAATTCCTTGAAATCGCAAAGGAAAACTACATCACCGTTTACCCGCTGATTCCGACTTTAAGCCATAACCAGTGGTTCTTCCAGAACGACAAGAACTTGGAGCTTCTGGACAATCCGAATGACAAATACGCCTACAATCCGATGAATCCAGCCGTCTACACCAAACTGGAAGCGCTTTTCAACGAAGTAACCGAAACATTCGAACATCCCAAGTACTTCCATATCAGCCATGACGAACTACCATCATATTTTCCTTTCAATGAAGACGGCAAGAAAGTTGGCGCGAAGGAACTCTTTTATGCGGATATCATGTGGCATTACAGATTCTTCAAGAAGCGTGGTATCAAGCTTATGATGTGGCATGACATGCTGGTGACCAAGGCGGAGACAGGCCCTCATAGTGTCGCCAATGCCCGCGACGGGATTGAGGAGCTTCGCAATGAACTGCCAAAAGATATCATCATAACCACTTGGAACTACGACCTTAGAGGCGGCGATTCCAATAACAAGGGCGGTGTGCGGGTTGCGGAGTTCGACAAAATCCATGCCAGCGGTTTTCCGCAGCTTGGAGCGGGATGGTTCGCGGCGAACAATCTCAAACGCCTCAGCCTCGCCGCTAAAAAGTTGCATTTCATGGGCATGATTGAAACGACATGGCACAATAAGTTCCTCAGCGGCGGTCTATTGACCACGCAATACAAGCAAGTAGTCGCCTATCCGCGCGCCGCCGCCTTGTTCTGGAATGCGGAAACGCCGGAACAGGACTATCCAAAAGTCGTCGTCGATTTCCTCCGCAAACGCCATGACACGACAACGACGCTCCATGCCGTCCCGTTCAAGGCGAATATCCTGCTGGACAAAACGTTCGACAACCTGCCCGACCATGTGAAGACGTTGGACAACGTCGAATTCCAGCTGGCGAAACAAGATGGCCAGACCGCCGCGCTGTCCGTCAAGTCCAATTACTACGATGGCTTGCCGGAGAAGATCAGGCTTCCGTTGCAAACCACGTGCCGCCAGATACATGTGCTGCACACGCTGCTGGACAAGACACGGCGGAAAGATGCCGTCACGGCGCGCCTCGTCTTCCGCTATACGGACGGCACGTTCGCCATCGCCCAGCCGCGCAACAACTTCCAGATCAACTACGGCACGTCGCCGCAGTTCTTCGACGGCGACAAGCCGGCCATCCTCTACGAAGTCGCCACGCCATACGAAGCACCGTCCTTCCTGCGCAACCACCGCAATGTGGTCAGCTGGAAAAACGACGACGGCGAACCATTGAACATCTGGTCGTCCACATGGTCCAACCCATTCCCGGAGAAGCAACTAGACCATCTATTGGTGGAAGCCCGCGATTTGGAATGTGTCTATTGCCTGCTGGCCGTGACGCTGGAAAAATGAGCAAGAATCTTCTTGTTGTTTCTAAAATAGATTCAATAACAGGATGACGATTC
>CACYQT010000007.1 GCA_902776645.1 uncultured bacterium
CGTGGCATGTCTACCTCCTTTTGTGCTTGCATGCAACAAACAGAGATAATATAGCCACACACGATAGAAACGCAAATTTAGATTTTACATTGTACTAGTAGCCTAGCAGGCTAGTAGGCTAGCAGGCTAGAAGGCTAGAATCCTAGCCGCCTAGCTGGCTAGCTACCTAGAATCCTAGTAGTCTAGCCGCCTAGAGGTATTTGCTTTTAGCTTTCCTTCACGCGATATTAGCGCGTGAAGGAAATGGTCTGGTTGGGGGTGGCGGTTTGGGAGACGCTTTTGCCGTCGGGCCAAGTGACGGTGACGACAATCTGTGAATTTTCGGGCAGTTGCCCGAAGCCGAAATGCAGCAGCGGGTCGGACTGCTGTCCCATGGAGGAATTGCCCGCATTGTTGAGGCGTGTCTGGCGGAGGCCGTTGGCCTCCGCCGTCACGACGGCGCCGATGGCGGTGCCGCGCAGCGACTTCAGCTGGACTTTCAGCCATGACCGGCCATTCATCTCCAGATTGCCGACGTTGCGGAAGACGGCCATCGCGGCGGGGGCGTCCTTTTCGGGGCGGCCGGCCGTGATCAAATCCGGCAGGCCGTCGCCGTCGAGATCCGCCCAGATGCCGGCGTATGTGTCGATCCGTTCGACATCGACGCCGGAGGCGACATCGACGAACGCCTTTCCGGCGTGATTCAGGAAGAGCCGCGTCTTCGCGTAGACCAGATTATAAATCTGCGGGACGAACACGTCTTCGAAGCCGTCGAGATTGACGTCCGCGACGGCGACGCCCGCCCACAGTTCGTCGCCTTTGTAGACGCCGCGGCCGCCGATGGGCAGGGGGGGGACGCGGAGGGCGTTCCGCCAGTCGGTGAAGACGCCTTTCTTGTTGTGGAGGATGGCGGAATCGTCGCAGACGTATCCGCGGATGTCGTAGTTCATGTTTGAGCTTGGGCCGACGTATTTGTGGACGAGATTGGAGATCCAGAGGTCGAGCTGCCCGTCGTTGTCGAAGTCGAGGAAGGCGGCGCCGATGCAGTGTCCGTAATGGTAACCATAATTGGCATTGACGTTTCTGTCAAAGAATTGCCTTGGGTTGTAGCGGCCTTTGATGCCGCGCTCCTGCGCTTCGTCGAAGAAAGTGAGATTCTTGTGGTTGATCCAGCAGAAGTTTGGCTGGAGGCGGTAGTTGGCGACGATGATGTCCTGAAAGCCGTCGTTGTTGACGTCATGGATGAGAATGGATCGCGCGTAGGTGCTGCGGTTGATTCGGGCGGTCTTGGCGGTTTCGTCGAAATGCTGCCCGTAGTCGTTGTGCCATAGTTGCAGCGGCCAATATTGCGGGTTGCCGTTGTTCCAGTTTTCGCCCATGCCGATGACGATGTCGGGGAAGCCGTTGTTGTCGAGATCGCCTGCGGCGATGGACGCGCCGTGCGGGTCCGGTTTGTAGCCGAGCTTTTCCGCGACATCCGTGAAGGTGTTGTCGCCATTGTTCTTGTAGAGGGCGCCGCGGACGGTCGCGATGTCGGTGAATCCGTCGTTGTTGTAATCGACGGCGAGTGAGACGCCGCCGCCCGTGATGCCGGCCTCCTTCGTGATATCCTTGAAGGCGATGTGGCCGGGGGTGCTTTCGTTCAGGAGGAGCGTCGCGCCGCCGACGAGCAGGTCCGGCTTGCCGTCGTTGTTGATATCCAACGCGTTGATATGGTTTGTCTGCAGTTTCGGGAGGCTGTCTGAGACGTTCTGGAAGGACGGGACGGTGACTCGCTCAAGATGTGGGTTCGGTTTCGGCGGCTTGTCTTCCGCCGTTGTCTTTTCGGCGGAAAGCTGGACGCAGCCCGTGAGGAGGAGGGAGAGGAAAATGTTTGAGTATTTATAGTTCATAACAGGGACGAAAGGGACGAAAGGGACGAAAGGGACGAAAGGGACGAAAGGGATGAGTGAAGAATAATATCCACTTGTCTGTGAAATAAACAAGCGGGCGGCTTGTTTTTTAGGTATTATAATAATAAAGTAAAGAAAAGGCGATAGAGTCGAGCAACAATAAGAGGAGCATTATGTTTTCACACAGAATCAGTTTGGTTGTCGCGCTGGCGTGTCTGGCGGTTTCTGCGAACGAACTTGTGAATCCGAATCTGGAGACGGATGCGGACGGCAATCTGCCTGGCTGGAAGACCTACAGGCCGGATAATCCGGTGCGCGTCGTGCATGACGATGTGCAGAACGGCCAGTCCGCCATCTATGGTGAAATCTCACGGGAGAAGCCCTCGTTCGGCTTCATGCAGACTTTGGCGTACGACAAGCCGGACAACCGCCCTGTGACCTTCGGCGGATGGAGCAAATGCGAAGGCGTGGAGAGCGACCGCGACTACTGCGTCTATCTGGACATCTTCTTCTCGGACGGCACGAACGACTGGGCCAAATGCGCCTACTGGCCGACGGGAACCCATGACTGGGAATACACGGTCGAATGCTACTGGCCGCCCAAGCCCATCGCGAAAATCGAATACTACGTCCTCCTGCGCAATACGACGGGCAGGGCGTGGTTTGACAATTTCGAGCTGACGCGCGAAGATCCGGGCGCCCGCATGCGCATCATCGAAGTGCAATCGACGGCTCCGTTCCCCCAGAACGGCATTCAGATCCATTCCAGTTTCTTCCATGCGGGAACGACCTACACGGCGCGGATCGTCGACGACACCGGCAAGATTTTGGCGGAGAAGTCGGACAGGGGGCATATCGTCAATTGGACGCTTGATCTGCCCGACGGCGCGGCGAAAGTCATCATCGACGGCATGAAGGCGGGCGCCGCCCCCTTCCGCAATGAGCGTGTCATCAACAACGTGAACCATAAGATGAAAGAGAATCCTGTGAAGGGCGCCTACCGCGTCTGGACTGCGGATTCCATGCGGAACATATCGCCGTTGACGTATCCGGCCGCGGAGGAGTCGACGAGCGTCTCTTTGGAACTGGCGAAGGCGGAGCGTGAAAGCGCGCAGATTCTCGTTACGGCGGGTGCGAACAAGATCGACGCCGTCAACGTGGAGCTTCCCGTGCTGAAGAACGCGGCGGGCGAGGCGTTGAAAGGCGAGCTGAAGTGGGAGCGCGTCGGCTACATTCCGCGCAACGTGCCGCATGTGCTCAGCCCGGAAAGCGGCTATGATCCGCAGGAATTCTGGCTGCCGGACCCGTTGCTGCCGCCGCGTGAATTCATGGTTCCCGCGAACGCGACGCAAGGCGTCTGGCTGACGGTCTACGCCGACCGCGAAGCGGCCGCCGGCGACTATTCCGGCGTCGCGAACATCGTGATCGGAAATGAAAAAATCGCTGTTCCGCTGAAGGTGACGGTGTTCGATTTCGCGCTGCCGAAGACTTTCAGCTATCCGACGGCGTTCTGCCTGATGGACGGCCATCTCTTCAGGACCTATCCTGACGGCGACCGCAACGAAACGCGCCGCAAGGCATGGGACATCATGCTGGACCACCGCCTCAATCCGGACGACATCTCCCGCACGACACCGCCCCGCATCGAAGACCTGCTCTACGCGCGGGAACGCGGCATGAACCGCTTCAACATCCTCAATCTCGTGCCGCAGCCGAAGCCCGACTTCAAGGGGCTGTGGGTCTGCTTCTCGTCGACAAGCGTCTATACGGACGAACTGTTCGACGAGTTCAAACGCCGTCTGGATCCGTACATCGCGGAACTGCGCAAGCATGATCTGACGAAATACGCCTACGCCTACGGCTTCGACGAACGCGGAGACGAATACAACGCCATCATGGCGCGCGTCCACAAGTTCTTCAAGGATAATTATCCGGATGTGGCGTTCTTCACAACATCCATGATGTACAAGTCGTTGAAAGCGAATCCTCAACGGACTGACTGCTATGCGAACGACTGGTACTGCCCGCTGACGAGCGTCTATGATCTGGAGCTTTCCGACAAGCTGCGCGCGAAGGGCCATCAGGTCTGGTGGTACACCTGCTGCGGCCCGAAGCATCCGTACGCGAACATGGCGACGACGGAGTATCCGTTCATCGAAGGCCGCCTGCTGGCGTGGATGAGCTACCTCTACAGGGCCGACGGCTTCCTCTACTGGCATGTGAACATGTGGCAGAACGCCAAGCGGTTCGACGAATCGAGCTGCTACCAGCCGGATTTCGGCGTGCTGCAGGTCGCGTCGATGGCGGGCGACGGCCAGTTCCTCTATCCGGGCGAGAAAGGGCCGCTGCCGTCCATCCGTTTCGCGAACATCCGTGACGGAAGCGAAGACTACGACTATCTGACGATGTGCGGCGCGTCGTCCCGCGAGGAATGCGGCAAGCTGATCAAGAGCATGACGGAATACACCCGCGATCCCGCCCTGCTGCGTGAAATGCGCCGCCAGATCGCGAAGCGCATTACTGGAAAATAGGAGTCTTGGAACCTCCTGTCTAGTCGTCTGGCGTCTTCTGCACGTCTCATGTCTCATGACAGAGGACATGAGACGTGAGACGAGAGACGTGAGACGAGCGAAGACAGGAGACGATAAGACGTTAGACTTTTTTATGGAATTTCTAGAAAAATATCAATCACCATTAATATAGGTAAAGAGGAAAAAGGTAAAAGGAAATGAAACTGAAAGTACTGGGGATTGTCATTGGAGTTGTCGTATTGATGCATGCGCTGTTCGCGTTTGTCCTGATACGGCATGGGAAGGATGGTGGCGGCGAGCAGGTCGTGGAGAAGGATTTGGAGAATGATGTGGAGAAGCCTGAGTTCCAGTACGACGACAGCGCTGCGGCGCCTGTGGCGGAGGATTCCGGCCTGCCGGAGGCCCATTACTACGACGGCTACTACGAAATGGCGCTGGCGGAGATGCCGGCGAAGCTGTCGCAAGAGATAAACAAGTGCAAATCAGGCATCTGCGTTGATTTGACCAATAAAAAGGTCCTTTGGGCGAAAAACGAGAAGACGGCTGGCTGCATCGCGTCGATGACGAAGATGATGACGGTCTATCTGATGATGAAGGATCTGAAGAAGCCTGGTTCGCAACTGACGATGGAGACGGTTGTTCCGGCGACGCCGGAGGCTTGCAAAGTCGGCGGCCACCAGATCTACATGGATCCGAAGGAGACGTTCACGCTGGAGGAGCTTCTGAAATGCGTCATGATCCGCAGCGCCAACGACTGCGCCTATCTGCTGGGGGCGTTTCTCGCCGGCGGCAGCGAAGAGGCGTTTGTCAAACGCATGATGGACGAAGCGAAGGAGATGGGGCTGGAAAGCTTCATCTTCCACAATGCCCATGGGCTGCCGGTCAAGCTGGCGAAAGGCCGTCTGGAGAACATGGGAGCGCCCATCGAACTGGCGTTTCTGGCGGAACAGCTGATGGACATTCCGGAAGTCGTGAAATGGTCTTCGACGAAGCATGATTGCATTCGCGAAAATTCCCCCAACCCGAAGTTCAAGAAATTCGATTTGGATTCGACGAACACGTTGCTCGGCAATCCTTCCTGCCCGGGCGTAAACGGCATGAAGACCGGTATGACAGATGGTGCTGGATTCTGTGTGACAACGACTTGCGAACGCGATGGCCGCCGGATGGTGGTTGTCGCCATGGGTTGCAACAATGGCAAGGAGCGCGACAATCTGGTTCGTCAGATTCTCAATTGGGCGTACAGCAAATAACTGCGGAGCAGTTATTTGAGCTAAAAGCTGAAAGCTGAAAGCTGAAAGCGAAATACAACCGACTGTTGTAATAGAATAGTTTTCTAGAAGCCTAGCGTTCTAGAAGCTTGGCCAAATCCTATGAAAATCTATCTTTTAGGCACATGTTCGGGAACGGAGCCGATGCCCGGGCGAAACCACGTCTCATGGGTGTTGGACATCGACGGCCGCCTGTATTGGTTTGATGCAGGCGAAGCGTGCAGTCACACAGGCCATCTGCTCGGGCTGGATCTGACGGAGGTGAAGTCGATTTTCATTTCGCACGCCCATATCGACCATGTGGGCGGCCTCGCCAAGTTGCTGTGGTGCATGCGCAAGCTGGATTCGCGCCACGTCGGCAGCATGGCGGGCAAGACGGTGGAATTGTTTCTGCCGAATCCGCGCCTGTGGCCGGCCTTGCTCGCGTTCATGAAAGAGACGGAGAGCGGCTTCAAGATCAATTTCACACTGAACGACAGGCTGATCGAGCCTGGCGTCATTTTCGACGACGGCGTTGTCCATGTCGAGGCGCTGCGCAACGGCCATATCGCGTCACGGGAATCGTTCTCCTTCCGCATCCAGGCGGAAGGCCGAACCATCGTGTTTTCTGGCGATGTGAAATCCGTCACGGAATTGACGGAATGGCTGGACGGCGGCTGCGATTTGTTCTTCATGGAGACGGGTCATCACAAGGTCGCGGATGTTTGCGACTTCGTGAAGGCCCGTCCGCAGGTGAAACGGCTCGTTTTCATCCATCATGGACGGGAAATCCTTGAGCGTTATGAAGATGCGATAGAAGCGGCGCAGTCGCGGCTTGGGGCGGACGGTCGTGTGCAAATTGGCTACGACCGACAGATTATTGAATTATAGGGCGGTCCCGCAGGAGCGGGACCCTCCCATTTATTTCAGCGGGAACCGCTTGCGGATGACTTGCCACCGCAGGGAGGTCTGTTCCGTGATCCATGATTTCAATGATTGCGGCTTCGCTGAGGCGAAACGATGGAGCTCGTCATCCGTGCAACGGAACAGGACGGGAAGCGCGTTTTCTTTGCCAAACAGTTCGGCGATATGGTTTTGCGCAACTGACAAACGGCGGCAGTGGAAGGCATGGCGAATAAGCAGCCACGCGAAAACCAATCCGACCAATGACCAGAACGGCCAGATAGGCATGGTTTGAAGCCATTGCGTCCGAAGAATTTGCGCAAAAAGCAGGACAAATGTGACGCCGAGGAAGAGGAAGGAATCCGTCTGCTTGCGGAAAATTCCGCCAATTAATTTTCGGAAAGAGCTGGCGGAAGTCTGGTAGGCGAACGTCTCTTCGAATTCTTCCGAGAGGAGGGCGATTCTCGCAACGTGGCAGAGTTCATGGGCAAGCAGTTCGTCGCGGTTGTAGATGAGCCATTTCTCCTGCGTCTTGAAGGAGCGGCGGATAATGAACATCGTGAAGAAATCAGGATAGGAGCAGAACGCGCAGCCGCCGAAGAGAAGCGAGAAGGACGGATCGATGAAAAAGCCCGGAACCCAGTCGATTTCAAAGCGATAGAGCCGATTGGTGTGGTCGGCGATTTTCGTGAAAAGCGCGTTCGGGATGCGGTCGTTCGGCGTGACGACGATGCCTTCCGCGTCGTATTTTCCGTCTTTGACAAGAGCGTCTTCAAGCTTTTGGCGATTGGTCTGGAAGAGGCGGATTCGCTTGGCGAAATCCGCCGCCGTTTCATCCGCGCCGAGCAACAGGCCGCTGGCGTCGTAGGCCGCCAGTGCATCGATATTTCCGCTGGCGGCCTGCTGCAGGTTTTCTTCTGAAAAAGGATTGTCCATGGATTTCAGAATTCCACTTTCGGGGCGGTTTTATCCGCTTCGGGCACTTCGAAATACGGCTTCGACTCATAGCCAAGCGTGCTGCCCGGCCACTGTTTGATTTTTGTGTTGAACATCCGCACGGCGTCGTTGTAGTCCTTTCTGGCGACGGCGATGCGGTTTTCCGTGCCGGCCAGTTCGTCCGCAAGGGCGCGGAAATTGGCGTTCGCCTTGAGTTCGGGATTGCTTTCGGAAATGACGAGTAGCCGCGAAATGGCGGCGCCAACTTCGCCTTCCGCCTTCATGCGGTCGGCCTGCGAGAGATTGCCGCCGGCCAGTTTTTCGCGGGCGGCGGTGATGGTCTCAATGGCCTTCATCTCATGGGCGGCATAGCCTTTGACGGTCGCTACAAAGTTGGGAATCAAGTCGTTGCGGCGTTTGAGCTGATTGTCGATCTGGGCCCATTGGCCGTTGACGTTCTCCTCCATCGCGACGATTTGGTTTTTCAGGCTGATCCATGCGCCGAAAGCGATGAAACCGGCGACGGCAAGACAGCCGATCAGTATCAGAATGGATTTTCCCATGGTTGTTTTCCTCTTATTTTTGAACCACTAATGGACACGACTGGACACGAATGCCTCGCCGCCGGGCCGACAATCTCCTATAGATTATGTTTGTACATAATGAATTCTGAATGCCGAAAAGTCAGCGACTCCGGCGGCTCGGCGGTTGTCATCGCTTCGCGAGGATGAAGGTCAGAGTTTTCCTTTGAGCAGTTTGTCGAAATACTCGATGGTTTTCTTAAGACCTTCTTCCAGAGGGACTTTCGGTTCCCATCCAAGAACCTTCTTCGCGAGCGTGATGTCCGGCTTGCGCTGACGTGGATCGTCCTGCGGAAGCGGTTTGAAGACCAGTTTGGACTTGGAGCCTGTCAGCTGGATGACCTTTTCGGCGAGTTCGCGGATCGTGAATTCACCAGGGTTGCCGACGTTGACGGGGCCTGTCACGTCGTCGCCTGTGTTCATCAGGCGGACCATGCCTTCAATCAGATCGTCCACATAGCAGAAGGAGCGCGTCTGGTTGCCGTCGCCGAACAATGTAATATCTTGGTTGTTAAGAGCTTGGACGATGAAATTCGACACGACGCGGCCGTCGTTGGGATGCATGCGCGGGCCGTATGTGTTGAAGATGCGGATGACTTTGATGCGCGTCTTGTGCTGCCGCCAGTAGTCGAAGAACAACGTTTCCGCGCAACGCTTCCCTTCGTCATAGCAGGAGCGGATGCCTGTGCAATTCACGTGGCCCCAATAGGATTCGACTTGCGGATGGACTTCGGGGTCGCCATAGACTTCCGACGTGGACGCCTGCAGGATCTTGGCCTTCACGCGTTTGGCGAGACCGAGCATGTTGATGGCGCCGTGGACGGAGGTCTTCGTCGTCTGGACGGGATCGAACTGGTAGTGGACAGGCGACGCGGGGCACGCCAGATTGAAGATTTCATCGACTTCGACGTACAGCGGGAAGGTAACGTCATGGCGCATGATCTCCAGATGGGGGTTGCCCATGAGATGTTTCAGATTGTCCTTCGTGCCGGTGAAGAAATTGTCGACGACGAGCACGTCATGGCCGTCATTGAGCATGCGTTCGGCCAGATGGGAGCCCAGGAAGCCCGCGCCGCCGGTGATGAGAATGCGTTTGCGAATGGAATAGTTCTGCATGGTGGTGGATGATTTAAATTTTGTAGTAAAGAATCTTTCTGTCCATAACGAATGGATGAAACCAATGATTTGTCGTTATGGCAGAATGGATTGAAGGGGATACGCTGTGACGGCCAGATTGGCGGAGGCTTCGAAGGGCGTTTCCACGGCGGGCGTGACGGCTTCGTGGGCGATGTAGACAAGGCCGTCGGCGGAGAAGATTTCCACGGCGGTCGTGTCGAAATAGAGCGTCGCGTCAAACGGCTTGTTCGGGATCCAGTCATAGACGCGGCCGTTGACGGTCAGTTTGGCGTCTGCGTGATTGATTGCGAATGAAAGACTTCCGACTTTGAAGGAAGCCGACTGGCCATCCTTCGCCACGACATGGAGCTCGCAGGGCATGGGCAGGGCGGCCGCATCGGCTGGCAGTGGCTCGCCGCGGAGCGAAGCGAGTTCCGCAAACGGCTTGCGTGTGAGACGGATGCCGTCCGCCGTTTTGACGAGGCCGAGTTCGTGCGGGACGGACATGGACTGGTTGAAACGCATGCCGGGCGCGTATGCGCGAAGCCACGCGAGCATGATGCGGCGGCCGTCGGGCATGTTGAAGTATGTCTGTGCGGCGTAGGAACAGCCCTGCGTACCGGTAAGTCGTTCCGTTTCAGGCGTGAACGCCGTGCCGTCGAATTTGCCGACGGCATAGACGGCGTTGGCGGCGATGACAACCCAACGCGTCTCGTCCGTGCCTTCGACTGGCAGTTCGAAATAGTCCGGGCATTCGTACATGAAACCGTTGCCGTTACAATCGCCCGGATAGACGGAAACCTTCGTCCATTCCTTCAGATTGGGCGACGTCCAGAATTCGACGGTGTGGACTTGATTCGGATGGCCGACGTAGAAAAGCATCGTCCAGAGCTGCGTCTTGTCGTTCCAATAGACCTTCGGATCGCGGTTGCCGTCCGTCTGGTTCGGGACGACGGGATTGCCGTCGTATTTCGTGAAGGTCCGTCCATTCAACGAATAGGCGATGCACTGCGTAAATGGTTTTCCCGCAGCGGTGTAGATGAGAACCATGGGCGGATTCTGCTCCGTTCCGAAACCGGACGTGTTGTTGACGTCCACGACGGCGCTGCCGCTGAACATCGTGCCGAACTTGTCCGGATGGAGGGCGTCTCCAAGCTCCTTCCAATGGAGGAGGTCTTTGGAGACGGCGTGGCCCCATGTCATGTTGCCCCAGTCGGTTCCGTAGGGATTATGCTGGAAGAAGAGATGGTATTCGCCTTTGTAGAAGACGAGGCCGTTGGGGTCGTTCGTCCAGCCGAGGGCGGGGGAGAAGCGAAGCCGCGGCCGTAGCGACTCCTTGTAGATGTCTTTTGGCCAAGGAGTTGCGGCGCAATAGCAGTATTGCGTGTGGACGGCGTTGTCGTCATTGATGGAAACGGTCAGCGTCTTGCCGGAGAATGCGCCGACGGGGATGGGCGTGAACCAGTCCGCGGCTTTTCCGTTGGCGAGCTTCATGTCAAACGATTTTATGACAGTATCGCCGCAGGTGATGGCGACATCGACCTTTTTTCCGGCGTTGTCGACGGGAAGCATCAGCCACGGTTTTGCGGGGGAGACGGTGAATGAGAAAAGTTTCATAGTGGTTAGTGATGAGTGGTTTGGGAGGGCCGTGCTCCTGCGCGGCCGTTATAGTGATTAGTGGTTAGTGGTTAGTTAAGAGGGCCGCCCATTATTTGCGATAATTCCTGTATCCGTAGTACAGCTTGGTGACGCATTCTTCCGGCAGTTCCGCGAGAAAACGGCTCGGCATGCGTGGCTCGCGGTGGTTCCACATCATGCGGGTGGCGCAGTGAATCAGGCATAACTGCTTCTTGGCACGTGTGATGCCGACGTAGAACAGGCGGCGTTCCTCTTCTACGCCGTCTTCATCGTATAGGCTGTTCGCATGCGGCAGCAGGCCTTCTTCGACGCCTGTGATGAAAACATACGGAAATTCCAGCCCCTTCGAGCTGTGGAGCGTCATGAGCGTGACGAAATCCGCGTTCGCGTCATGTGCGTCAACATCCGCGACGAGAGCGACTTCCTGCAAAAATGAATTGAGATCCGCGTCGTCATGTTCGTCCGCGAACGTGATGGCGTTGGAAATCAGTTCGTGCATGTTGTCGATACGGTCCTCCGCATTGATCTGCCCTTCATATTTATCTTCAAGTCCCGACAGTTCAAGCACTTGTTCAACGCATTCCGCCAATGGTGCCATGGGGATCTCCAGAAGGTTGCGGAGGAATTTCGCGAACGCCTTGACCTTTGCGTTCGCTTTCGGATAACGGGATTCGAAATCCGGCGCTGCGAGAAATTCGACAAGTGGCTTATGTTGTTCCAGCGCAATGCCTTCAAGCTTGGCAGTCGTTGCCGCGCCGATGCCGCAGCCCAAACAGCCGATGATGCGCTCAAGGGAGATGATGTCGCTCTTGTTGACTTTCAATCTGAGAAACGCGAGGAAGTCCTTTATTTCGGCGCGTTCGTAGAAACGGATGCCGCCGAGCAGCTGGTAGGGGACGTGATTGCGGACGAATGCCTCCTCCAATGTGCGGGACTGGCTATTCGTGCGGTAGAAAATGGCGATGTCCTTCAGATCCTCCCCCGTGGCGCGAAGCGTCATGATCTTCTGGCAGACCCATTCGGCCTCCTGCAAGTCCGTTCCGGTCGTGATGTCGACGACAGGGCAGCCGATGTCGTTGTCCGTGAAAAGATTCTTTTCGAAACGGTTGCCGTTGTTGACGATAAGGTGGTTGGCGGTTTCGAGGATGACCTGCGTTGAGCGGTAGTTCTGCTCCAGGCGGACGATCCGCGCGTCCGGATAGTCGTCCTTGAAACTCATGATGTTGTGGTAGTCCGCGCCGCGCCATGAATAGATGCTCTGGTCCGGATCACCCGTCACATGGATGTTCTGCGACGGTCCGACGAGCAGCCGCATCAGTTCATACTGGAGGTGGTTCGTGTCCTGATATTCGTCTATCAGTATGTAGCGGAAGCGGTTGTGATAGATGTCCCGCACGTCCGGATGCTCTTCCAGAAGCTTGGCGGTCAGATACAGAAGATCGTCGAAATCGACGGCGTTCAGCTGGACCATCTTCTCTTCATAGAGATCCGCGATTTTCGCAAGTCTTTCCGGCGCAGTGAGATTCTCACCGACGGCGAAATCGAAGAACGGCTGCCGCCTGCATTTGGCCATGGAGATCAGTTCATGGAAAGCCCGCGGCGTCATGCCTTCCGGAAGCTTGAGATTCGCCTCTTTGAGGACTTTTTTCAAGACGGACTGCTGTTCGGACGTGTCGTAGATCGTGAAATCCCGTGTGCGGCCCGTCTTCAACAGTTCGATGTCCGAACGAAGGAACCGCGCGCAGCAGGAATGGAACGTGCCGCATGCGCGCGGTTCTTCTCCGACCAAGGCCGCGACACGGCTTTTCATTTCCTTCGCGGCCTTGTTCGTGAACGTCATGGCCAGAATCTGGCTCGGCCAGACGCCTTGTGATATAAGGTATGCGATACGACGCGTCACGACGCGCGTCTTGCCGGATCCCGCCCCCGCGATGACCAGCATCGGCCCGTCCTTATGGATGACCGCTTCCAGCTGCGGTGGCGTCAAATTGGAGAGAATGTCATCATCCATGTTGGTCGGCGGGCGGTTGCGGCATGGCGGAGGATTACTTGTCGTCTTCCGGAGCGATGTCGCCGCTCTTCGGGATGTTTTCGAGGATGCCGTCCGCTTCGAGCATGTTGCGCAGCTTGTCCAGAGCCTGATTCTGGATCTGGCGGACGCGTTCGCGTGTGCGGCCGATGCTTTGGCTGACTTCCTCAAGCGTCTTGGC
Organism: uncultured bacterium; assembly: GCA_902776645.1. Taxonomy (GTDB): domain Bacteria; phylum Verrucomicrobiota; class Lentisphaeria; order Oligosphaerales; family Oligosphaeraceae; genus UBA1407. The sequence goes on from CACYQT010000007.1 coordinate 13,037, forward strand.
GCGGTCGCCGTTGAGGCCGAAACGCAGCGTCAGAATCGTGCGTTCACGCTCTTCGAGGCGGTCGCAGAGCTTGATCATGTGGCTGAGGGTCTCCTCGTCCTGCACGAGTTCGTCCGGAGCGGCGGACTTGTCGTCCGGAATGATGTCTCGGAATTCGCCGTCTTCGCCATGCTGGATAGGATCATGGAGGGAGATGGTGGTCGTCTTGCCGAGACGGAGGCCGGTGACGGTGCGTTCGGTCAGATTGACTTCGCTGGCGATCTCCTTGTCCGTCGGATCACGGCCGAGATTCTCCGTGAGCTTCGCCTTGGCGGCCTGGATTTTCGAGATTTTGGAGGCTGATTGCACAGGGATGCGGATCGTGCGGGCCTGGTTGGCGAGCGCGCGGCGCATGGACTGCTTGATCCACCAAGCGGCGTAGCTGGAGAGCTTTGCGCCTTTACTGGGGTCGAATTTCTCCACGGCGCGCATGAGGCCGATGTTCCCTTCGGAGATCAAGTCCAGCAGCGGAAGGCCGAGGCCTTTGAAGTCATGGGCGATCTTGACGACCAGACGGAGGTTGCTGCGGATCAATTTGGCGCGCGCATCCGCGCTCGCCTTCGCATCTCCGTTTTTAATTTGCTCGGCCAATTCCACCTCTTCGTCCGTGGAGACCAAGGGGTACTGGCCGATGTTCTGCATGTACAATTTCATCGTGTCATTATCTGACAGCATTGCAAAAATCCTCCAAATAACGTTGTTACTTCCCCCCGCATGCTTCTTCGACTGCGCCGTTGAGGCATGGTTCCCGATTTTACGCAAACAATCATTATACGCCTTTTTCCCCGAAAATGCAAGCGCATGCCCGAAAAAAAAGACAATAATAGATTATAATAACGCCAGCAGTCTCCTGCAAGCACATCTATAACGGACATGCATGGCCGTTTATTGACAGGCTTGAATATTTTTGGGGAAGGCGCAGAGGAAAACGGCGGGAAAAGTTGAAATTTGAATTATTGGCAATACATTATGTTTTTCCACACGTGGATTCATTCTGTTTTTTTATTCATCTCACATAGTAGCGAGGAGTTCAACATGTCCGTACATCCCAGTCTGAAGACGAAAGGTTCCGTTGGCGAAAAGCGCAACGTCATGAAGCGCTATGAGCGCATTGATTTGTTTTTAATCCACCAAACCACAGGAGAAGCATATGCGGTTGTCGTTATTGGCGTTGATGATGAGTTCGGCGGCGTTGTTGGCGCAATTCAAGCCTGAAATCGCGAACGTGGAGATCGGAACGCGAACGCTGCGGCCAGGCGATTCGACTTATCTGACGGTGAAATTCGTCAATCGCGGCACGGAGCCGTCGGCGGACGAATACATGGCGTTCGTCCATCTGGAAGGCGTCGACAAGAAATGCGACGACATCCGCGGCCATCATGACCATGAACTCGTCGACTGCCCGACGACGACATGGATGCCGAACGAAATCGTGACGGACGGTCCGTTCAGCGTCTCCGTGAGGCGCGACACGCCGCCCGGCAAATACCTTATTCATATTGGTGTGTATGATATGTCTACTGGCAAGCGTTGGCTGGACAGCTATCAGGCGGGAGAAATCACGATCGATCCGGACGCTCCGGAAGTCGTGAACAAGGCTCCCGAACCGCTGGCGGCGGACGTTGCGGCGGCGCGGAAGGCGAAACTGGACGCGCGGCTGGACGGTGCGCCGTATGTCATTGATACTGAGGTGCTTCGCTTCCGTCTGTCAGCGGACGGCAGATATTATGATCTGTTGGACAAACGCGGCGGCGCGTTGTGGCATTCCAATCCGATCGGCAACGCCTTCGGTTTTGCCGTCTATGAAGAGAACGGCAAGAAGAAACGTGCGGAACTCGTTCCGTTCGACCGCATTGTGAAAGATGAGACGGCGAATTCATTGCGGCTGGAGAAGAAAATCAACGACGATTTGCAAGTCGCCATCGTCATTGAGCCCGCGACAGGGCCGGAAGGTCTGCGTTTCTCCATGCGGAACACGGGAAAACTGGCGGACACATGCGGTGTCCAGATCCTAAACCGTTCATTCCCAGTCTCGAACAGTGACAATGGCGCGACGGTGGTCGGCTACCGTACAGGCGAACGCCTCGATACGAAACGGTCGTTGCGGCCCATCATGCGGAACTGGGGGACGACCTACAGTTGGGATTCGACGATGGCGATGATGGGGCAGGAAAAGGACGGTTGCGCGCTGCTTGTCAATTGGACGCATCCCCATACGGCTTATACATTTACATCCAGCTGGACTTATGCGGAAAATATGCCTGGCACGGTCGTGCAGACGATGACGGTGCGGCTTGATCCGGGGGCGACGGAATGTTTCGTCCGTCCGTTGGGCAGGCAATCGTATGTAGGAATCGCGAGGGCGTACCGCGAAGTCGCGATGAATCTGGGACTTGTGAAAACATGGAAGATGAAGGAGGCGGACACGGGTCCCGCCGTCCGCAAGATGGCGGGCGCGGCGGACTTCAAGCCGTTTGTCTTCAACCGTAGTGTTCCGACGTCCCGCTACAACCGTTCGGGCAAGGTGGAGACATATGTCGGCTACACGCTGGACGAAGTTTCGCAGATCGCGGAGCATCTGCACAACGATCTGGGCATCGACAAGGCGATGATGGTCCTGGCCGGATGGATTCACGGCGGTTATGACAACCAGCATCCGGATCCGCTGCCAGTCGCTCCTGAACTCGGTGGAAATGAAGAACTTGTGAAAGCATCGAAACGCATTCGCGACACAGGCTTCCTCTTCGGCCTGCACGACAACTATCAGGACATGTATGAAGATGCGCCGTCGTGGAACCCCGACTACGTCGCGAAAAACCGCGACGGCTCGCTCGTGGCGGGCGGCAACTGGGCGGGCGGCCCATGCTGGATCGTCTGCGCGGAGAAGCAGGTCGAACTCGCCTCTCGAAAGGAGACGAATCTGCCGAAGATCGAAGAGCTGTTCCATCCGACGATTTATTTCATCGACACGATTTTCGCGTCCGGCCTTTACTCCTGCTTCGATCCGAAACATCCTGAAACACGGGCGGATGACTTGAAATACAAAATCAAGCTTTGCCAATTGGCGCGCAAGCACTTCGGACTTTTCGGCTCCGAAGAGGGCCGTGAATGGGCCGTGCCCTATGCGGACTACATGGAAGGCGTTTTTGGCCATCGCGTCCATTGCAGGGACAAGTCGAACTATTTCCATTCGCATTTGGGCGGCGATTTGGTTCCGCTATTCGAAATGGTCTATGGCGACTGCGTGAATCTCTATCCGCATCAAGGCGACCGCGCCGTGCCCGGTCGCGAAGACTACATTATCGCCTGCATCGCCAACGCGGAGGTCCCGCTCTATAACTTCGCCGGCCATTTGTATTTCAAGACGGAGAACCAAACAACTTCAATTATCCTCGAAAAGGTTGATATGCAACCGCTTGTCGACCGCAAATTCAAAGCGGCCTACACATGGCGGTTCACGGAGGACTATGACAAGCAGCTCAACATGTTCGTCCATTTCATCCATGAAAACGGTGAGAAGGAACGCGAAGGCATCGCCTTCCAGGATGATCATCCGTTGGTGACACGCCCCATGAAGGGGGGCGAAACCATCGTGGACGAACGGACGATCACGGTTCCCAAGGGTTTTGATTCCAATATCTTGTGGCGAGTCGGCGTGTTCGACAAGAAGACGTTGGCGCGGCAGAATGTACGGCTCTTTACGGGAAGCACGAACACCATCCATCCGATTGGAATTCTCTCCGTCGATGGAAAACAGACGGTGTCGATGAAAGAAGGCTCGGCGGTGGGCTCCGATTTCTCCCGCATGGACAACGGCTGGGGTGAAGAGCATCAGCTAAACCGCACGGATGCATTCATTAAGAACACCTATGAAGTCACGTCATGGGTTGCGCGGCTGGCCGCGAATTCGCCGATGACGAATCATTGGTTTTTGAATGACACCCGTGATGCGGAGTTCACGGCGTTTGGAGTTGTGCATATTTTCACAAACAACAGTGATGAGCCAATAGTGCATCATGATAATGGAGCATTCAATGACACCGTGGTTCTTGGCAAATACGATTTCTTTGTGAATTCACCGACCTTCATGGCCATTCATGCCAAGACGATTGGCAACCGTACGGAGGCGGCGCCGTTCCTCTTCACGTTCCGTTCGCTGGACGGCAAGCCGTTGGCGGAAAGCAAGAAAATCCGTGTCTTCCACGGCTTCGGTTCGTCCAAGATAAAATTCTTTGGAAAAGACATAGATGTCCGCTCTGAGGCGATTATTGAGAGATAATGCCCATAAGGATCTTGATAGAAGGAAAAGAAAAAATCGTCCCAGCCGTCCCAGATATCCCAGTTGTCCCAGTTATTTAACACAATGTTTCCACTGCATTGATGACGCTTTCTACAGACATGCCGCGCAGGCATTTGTAGGCTTCGTCGCCGCCCAGCGGGCATTCGCGTTTGAAGCATGGGCGGCATGATGCGTCGGCGGCCATGATGATCCAATGGCCGCCGATGGGGCCTGTTCCAATGGGATCCGTCGAGCCGAACAGCGCCACGCCAGTCTTGCCGAGCGCGGCGGCCAGGTGCATCGGCCCGGAATCGTTCGAAATGACAACCGTCGCCTTCGCCAATACAGCCATCAACTGTGCGAGATTTGTCTTGCCTGCTGCATTCAAGGCATTTGGAACGCTTGCGCAGGATTGTTCGGCGGCGGTTCTATCATTCGGCCCGCCGACGACGGCGATCCGCCAGCCGTTGGCTGAAAAATGCTTCGCGACGGTGTCGAAATACGACGGCGGCCATTGTTTGGCGGGGCCATAGGCCGCGCCTGGCGCGAGAACAAGCCAGCGCCCGTCATCCATGCCAAGTTGTTCCGCCAGAGATAGATCAACCTTCAGCGGCTCGCATTCCGCCGTCCATTCGACGGCTCCAAGCATGGAGGCTAATTCCAGATAATAGGACAATTGGTGGCAGACGCCGACGTTTTCGCCGCGGGGCCATTCGCGCAGGCGATGCGTCAGCAACAGGCCGCGGAAGCGGCCTTTGCGGCCGATGCGGATCGGTATGGCCGTTTTGCGGACATCCATGGCGGAGCCAAACGAATTTGGAAACACGATCGCCGCGCCGAAACCGTGCGATTTCACGGCGGTGATTTCATCGGCGGAAATGTGCTTTCCGGCCATGGGAATGACGTCTTTAATGAATGGACAGGCCTGCCACATGGGAGCCAGATTTTTTGGCGTAAGAATCGAAATCGGAACATCTTGTGGCATAATCTTGCGGATCTGGCCGACGGCGGGCAGCGTCATCAGCGCGTCGCCAAGCCAGTTGGTGGAACGGATGAGCAGGCCGCCGCGCCAGTCGCTGATCTGGACAGGTTGCGGAAGCGGTTCGAATTTCTTCAGGGATGGTGAATAGAAGGCCATACTACTAATCTTCATTTGTTGATTTTTTCGCAAAGTTCCCCGCGCGAAGCGCATCGAAACCGCCGAGCCGCCGGAGGCCATTTGGATTTTTCATCAATCTACCATGTTATGTCCGCTCAAAGCCATCAGCTTCAAGGCCGACGGCGGCGAGGCTATTTTTCGTGTCAATTCGTGTGATTCGTGGTTCTTAATCAATGGGTTAGATGGTCTGGAAGAACGGTGGCAGTTTCGGCGTGTAGGTTTTCCATTCGTCCGGCTGCCAGAAGACTTTCGCAAGGAAGAGGCCTTTCGCGGGAGCGCTGTCCGCCGCTTCGCTGCGGTTTTTCGCCTCCATGACGCGCAGGACGTCTTCAGGCTTCGCGTAGCCCTGTCCGACATGGACAAGATAGCCTGTCAGCCCGCGCACCATTTTGTAGAGGAAGCTTTCACCGACAGCGACGACATACAGAAGTCCATCCTGTTCAACGAGTTCGAGTCGATACAGGTTGCGGACGGTGGAACCGATGTCGCGGCCCGGATTGGCTGCGAACGACGCGAAATCATGTTCGCCCTGCAGATAGGCGGCGGCCTGTCGCATGGCGTCGATGTCGAGTTCGTGGGGCGTCCGCCAGACGTATCGTGAAACGAGCGGATGAGTTCGGCGGCCGGGCGACAGGCAGTAAGTGTATGCCTTTCCGTAATTTCCGAAACGGACATTAAATCCCGCCTCGCGTTCCGTGGCGGAAAGGACGATGATGTCGTCCGGCAGCCAGCGGTTGAGTTTGCGGACGAATTCGGAGGCGGTGAATTCGGGCGGCGTGGGTGCCGTGAAACAGACCTGCTGGTCGAGAGCATGGACGCCCGCGTCCGTACGGCTGGAGCCGCCGACCACGAGTTCGGGGCAGCGGAGCATGAGCCGCAGCCGTTTGCGGATTTCACCCTGCACGGTTTTCAGCGTGCTTTGGACCTGCCAGCCGCAGTAGTCCGTGCCGTCGTAGGCGACGACGAGATGCCATGTTTTCACGGGATATTCCGGCGGCGGTGTGTTTTCTTCTTGAATGATGGTTTCTTCTGACATGATAAGATAGAGATTAGAGGTAGCAAGGGCGTCCCGCCCTTGACAAGGCCGAGACGGCCTTGCACCCTCAAGTTTTGCTAGAAAAACGAAACGGCAGGCTTCATGGAAGCCACGCAGTCGTAGGTGGTTGTGAGATTTTCGGGCGTTAGGGTGGCGTCTGGCGGGCCGTCCGCGATGACGGCGCCGTCCTTCAGAAGGACAAGCCGTTTGGCGGCGTTGGCGGCCAGTTCGATGTCGTGGGTGATGAGCAGGATGGCGGTGTGGTCCAACAGGGCGCGGAGCGTCTTGACAGTGTTGACGACATGTGATGGATCGAGCGCGGAAGTCGGTTCATCCAGAAGGAGATACGTCGGTTTCTGGGCGAGCGCGGCGGCGAGCATGACGCGTTGCAGTTCGCCGCCGGAGAGCTGGTTGCAGGCCCGTTCGGCAAGCCGTTCGACATCAAAGATTTGCATGGCCTGCTGGATGTCGCGTTCGTCTTCCTGCGTGAATTTCGTGAACGGCGACAATCGCGCGCGGCGGCCGATGGCGACGCGTTCATAGACGGTGAAGCCGAACACGGGCGGCGCGGCCTGCGGGACGACGGCGATTTTCGACGCGCGTTGCGTTCCGGACAGTTTCCGCAGGGGGGCGCCGTCCAGCAGGACGTCGCCGTTTTGCGGAATGAGTCGTCCCGCAAGTAGTTGGAGGATCGTGCTTTTGCCGCTTCCGTTGGGGCCGAGCAAAACGGTCAGATCGCCTGGAACAAGCGACAGCGAGAAGTCGCGGACGATCGGCCTGTCGTTGTAGGCGAATGACAGGCTGTCCGCGCGGAGTTCAGTTGTGCTGTTCGGTGAGTCAGGCATGATGTTGTTTGTTGAGGAGCCAGAGGAAGAGCGGACCGCCGATGACGGCTGTCATGACGCCGATGGGAATTTCGTGCTGCGTTGAAATGCAACGGGACAGGATGTCGCAGATCATCAGGAAGGCGCCTCCCCAGAGGGCCGTCGTGAGGACGATGTGGCGGTGGATGCAGCCGAAGCATTGGCGGACGATGTGCGGGATGATGAGGCCGCAGAAACTGATGATGCCCGCCATGGCGACCGTTTCGGCGGCGAGAAACGACGCGGAGGCGACGAGAACAACGGTCAGTTTTCGTGGATTTCCGCCGAGATAGAAGGCCTGCGCGTCGCCGAGGGCGATGGCGTCGATTTTGTCCGCCATGCAGCGGTAAAGGACGAGAGCGATGAACAGGAGGACAACGCCCGGCCAGAGGAGGCGCGGGTCGGTGCCCTGCAAATCGCCGAGCGTCCACCACGTGATGCCCGCAAGTTCTTCATTCTGAGCGAACGAGAGAATCTGCACGAGCACGTTGGAGGCGATGGTTCCCGCGATGACGCCCGAAAGGAGCAGGCTTTCCGTGCCGTTGCGGCCGCAACGGCTGATCCACAACACGATGGCTAGTGTGCTTATGGCGCCCAGAAAGGCGCCGAGCGGCACGGCGAAGACCCATTTGGAATAGAAGCCGAGCACGAACGACAACGCGGCGCCGATGCTCGCGCCGCCGGACAGGCCGAGCGTGAACGGCTCCGCCAATGGATTTCGCAAAACGGCCTGCAGAATCAGCCCCGCCAGCGACAAACTGCCGCCGATGGTGATGGCCGTGATCATCCGCTGGAAGCGGAGCATGAACAGCGGCCGCAGGGATTCGAAATCGTGGATGAAGGCCATAGGTGAATACCATCTGGCCCCCCAGCAGATTCCGAGAACCAGCAGGGCGATGTTCAGCAGAATGGCGACGATATCTCGAAGACGCATGACGGCAGGCTCTTATGGTTTTCTCAGTTGCTCGGCGAGAAGCTTGTAGCCTTCCGTGATGCGGGGGCCCGGACGCTGGATGAGATCGTTGTTCGGCAACATGACGACACGATCCTGCTGGACGGCTTTCAGATTGCCCCAGAAGCGGTGCTTCTTGAGATTGTCGCGTTTCGACGCCGTCCAGACGATGGCGTCCGGCTGATGCTCCAGCAGCCAGTCGTAGGAGCTTTTGAAATACGCGATTTTCACATTGCCCGCGATGTTCTCCACGCCGACGCGCTGCAGCAGTCCGTCGGCCAGCGAACCCGCTCCCGCGACCATCAGGGGGGAGTCCCAAATGACCCACAGGACTTTTCGCTTCATTTTTGGTAGCGGTTTCGCTTCGCGTTCGACGCGTTCACATTCCGCCTTGGCCGCTTCAGGGCATTTCAGCGCGTCACCGAGCAGCTTGACCCATTCGACGTATTCCTCTATCGTGCTGCATTGCTTCTGGATGCAGCGGATTTTGGCGTTCTCCATGACGGTGCGGACGCCTGGATTGATCAAGTCGTTCGTGATGACAAGCGTCGGGCGGAGCGTGAGGATGCGCTCCATGTCCGGATCCGCGAAACGGCCCGCCACAGGCAGTTTTTTGACCTCCGGCGGATAGTCGCATGGCTCGCTTCGCGCGATGAGCTGCCGCCCTTTTCCAAGTTTGAAGACAAGCTCCGTCAACGCCGGCGAAAGCGAGATGATGCGCTCCTCCTGCGCCATGAGAGGCAGGGTGATCAATAATAATATGGTAAGGAGTTTGTTCATTTATGATGGTGTTTATAACATGTGGTCCAATTGATCAAACTTAAAATGTAATCGTTGATGGGGGAAAAGTCTAATGAATGGAAATAAGGAAAAACAGTTTGATCATGATGGAAAAAGCCGTGAGTGGAGTGACCTGTCTTATTGTAGTTAATGAGGGTGGAAGAGAATCATACAGATAAAACGTAAGAGGGGTGACTGATGCTAAACAATGCAACAAAAAATTTAGGACTGTTTTATTGATTAATGTGAAAATAGTGACTAAATTAATGGTAGTAGAAGATATACCCTATACACTAAATCTATAAAGCATACAAGATAACCACAAATGAAAACACAGGAATTAGCTGTTCAAGGTGTTGGCATTCGCATCACGAAGGTCGATGGAATGGACTTTGTCTGTCTCACAGATATTGCAAAACAGAAAAATGCTTTTTTTCCCGCTGTTGTCATCAAGAACTGGATGCGTTCCAAAATGACTGTCATGTTTCTTGGGTTATGGGAGCAACTAAATAATCCGGCTTTCAAACTGGTCGAATTCGACCAGTTTAAAAATGCAGCGGGTACGAATGCCTTCGTGCTTCCTCCCCAAGTCTGGATTGAGCGAACAAATGCTATCGGACTTATTTCAAAGTCTGGTCGCTATGGTGGCACGTATGCCCACCGAGATATTGCTTTGAATTCGCCAGTTGGGTTTCCGTAGAATTCAAATTATATTTGATTACTGAATTTGAACGTCTAAAGGCAGAGGAGCAAAAGCAGCTTGGTTGGTCTGCCAAGCGAGAACTGACAAAGCTAAATTACCGAATTCATACGGATGCCATCAAGCAGAACCTTATTCCGCCAGAAGTCAGCTCAAGACAGGCAAGCCTCATTTATGCAGACGAGGCCGATGTGCTTAATGTCGCCATGTTCGGCATGACGGCAAAAGAATGGCGTGATGCCAATCCTGACAAGGAAGGCAATATCCGCGATTATGCCACTATCAACGAACTCATCTGCCTCGCCAATTTAGAGAGTCTGAATGCTGTCATGATAGACGAGAAAATCCCGCAACATGATCGTCTTCTGAAACTCAACCAGACTGCCATAAGGCAGATGACGATACTGGAAGAAGTTCACTCTCGACAACTTTTGAAAGAAGACAGCCAATCATGAGCAAGATTGAAAGACCCATCTGTCATGAGTCTTTCTCCCTTTTCATCATGCTTATGGACATATATTCCACATTGTCATATTATTTTTCTGTACCGATATAGAGATTGACAGGGCCCAGGAGGCCGGCGGGCTGCAGCTTGTCGTCTTTCGTCCAATGATGCCATGTGGTGAAGGCGATGCGGCCCGTGGGGCTCGGTTTGCCTTCCTTGAACCATTGCGGCCATGCCTTGAGGGCGACGCCGCGCCATTCGACGTCCGGCGGGAGCTGTTCGTCGCCGATGAGGCGGTTGATCCAGCGGTTCGTCACTTCAATTCGCAAATCGTTCTTCCCTTCCTTCAGAAGGCCCGTGACGTTGACGCGGTAGGGCGACTTCCAGAGGATGCCGCAGTCGTGGCCGTTGACGAAGACGCGGGCGTTGACCATGACGTTGCCAAGATCCAGCAGCAACGGCGCATTGGCCGCTTGCGCAGGCAGATCAAAGGATTTCGTATAGGTGGAAGTCCCTGAGAAGTAACGGATTCCATTGTCGTCACTATCCGTGTAGGACATGAGTTTCGGGAAGACGGCGGAGGCGGGGGCGCCGAGATTCGGCGGGAAGGAGACGTTCCACGGGCCGTCGATGGCGATTGGCTTGGGGAGATTTTCGACGGCGATTTTCCGTTCGCCGTTCGCCGTCTTGACGGCGAGCGTGCCGTTGGCCCAGGCGGTCAAAGCAAGCTTGCCGCCGTCGGCTGAATGGAGCTCGTAAGTCGGTTGGCCGGTGGCAGTTGCGGGAATGGATATTTCCGCATGCTCGGGATAGACGGCATGGACAGGCTTGCCGTCGAATTCATAATCCATGACAAGCTGTTTGTAGCGCATGGGTGTGGGATCGCCGCCCAGGGAGGCGTTGGTGACGGCGACATCAAGCGTTCCGTCCTTCGAGACCAGTTTCTGCAACAGTTCGGTGACATCCTTGCCGCCACCTCCTTCGATGGCCTCGTAGGAGGCTTTCTTGACAACAAGTTGATGCAAGGAGGCATCATTGTTAGCTGGTATCCAAGTGGCTGTGGTGACGGCATTTTCAGCGGAACGGGCCGGAAGAGGTTTGCGGAAGACGATGAAAATGGAGGCACCTTCGTCAAGATGTATCTGGACGTTGACGCCGCCGTCTTTCACGTCATAGACGGCGGCGGTTTCGCAGAGGCCTGTTTCGGCGTTCCAAAGCTCCGGCAGACGGCTGTTAACGCGGAATGTGGCGGTGAAATCGGCGACGACGCCACGGGCGTTCGTGACGAAATACCAGTCGTTTCCGTTGTCGTCCGTACGATGGAGGTAACGGATGTCGAGCCGTTTGCTGGCGGCGACGGTGAAATCCGGCTGGACGGAAATGGCTTTCAAAACAACTTCCGGCGTGACGCCGAAGAAGACGCGGCCTTTGCCGATTGTGCGGGAGGTCTTCGCCTTGCCGTCCATGTCGCCCCAAAGCTGTTGCGCAAGAGCGGCTTGACGATTGTCGGCGGCGGGATAGTTCGTGAGTCCGAGCGGACTGGCGGGACGGTCGCCAAGCAGGATGGAAGCGCCGTTTTCCGCGAGTTCGGCGATTTTCGCAAGTAGTTCCGGCGTCGCGTTTTTCGTGTGTTTGACGATCAGCAGCGGGACGGAGAGGCCGCTCGGCAGGACGACGCGGCCGTCCTTCACGGCCGCGGATTCGACGAACGTCCTGGAATCGACGCAGTTGCCGTGGTAGCCGTATGGCAGCGCGGGCGACATGTCCATGCCGCAGGGGGCGCTTTCGGAAGAAACATAGAGCGCGTCACTGACGACACGGCCCTGCTGCAGCATGAACTGCGCGCGGGCGAGATAGGCGAGCCATGCGGGGAATGTGCGCCACAGCGTGTTGTGGCGGTTGAAATGGAAGCCCCACTGGCCCATCGTCATGCCGGGCGTCGTGACGGTCCACGGCTGGTGGGCGTAGCTGTGGAAGATGAAGCGGTTGACGCCCGCGATGTAGGCATTGTCGCCCTGTATCTTACGGGCGGCGGGATGCATCTGCCAGCGGCCGTTGGCGGGGGTGGCGGTGAACGTTTCCGTACTGGCGTATTTGCGGCCATAGACCTGCGCGAGATTGCCTGCGAGATTGGCGTTGCCCGTGGCGGTGGTGTTGGGGCCGCCCCAGAATTCGCCCATGGGGACATCCGCCTCGCGGCCTTGCAGCAGTTGGTCGAAGGGGCCGCCGTAGGGTTCGGAGAAGAAGTCGAGCTTCGCCTCATGGCAGAGCTGTTTGAAATAGTCCGCGTAGCATTCCGCGAAGAGGTCGGTGACGGCGCGGCGGTAGTCGTTGAGGAAGCGTTCCGTGTAGTCGGCGGATTCCATGAAACGGCCCGTCAGAATCGGCAGAAGCGGGAGGACGTCATAGCCGCGCAAACGGCGGAAATCATCGCGGAACGTGTCGGTCCAATTCTGGACACCGACTTCATAACTGTCGATGAGCGAACCTTTAAGGGCGGTTCCCGCCAACGGTCCCGCGTTTTTGACGACGATGCCCATCATGCCGTCCCATGCGGCTTTGACGGCCTTTTTCGACATCTTGTCGCATTCGAGGCCGCGGCCGAATTTGGTCGTGGGATGGTTGTAGCGGCCCGTCAGCGTGTAACCGAAACGGATGATGGTCCATTTTCCGGCCGGCGCATCCCATGCGAGCTTGCCGTCGGCGGACATGAATTTGGAAATATCGACGACGGAATCTTTTGCGATGATGGAAGCGGGCGTTGGATTGGCGCCGCGCGCAAAATTGTTGTTCGCAATGAAATAGGCCTTGCCCTGCACGTTCTGGATGCGCTGTCCGGCCTGGAGGGAGATCTGGACGAGCGGCATGTCAGGCTTGCTGATCGTGACGAATTCGAACTTGTAGAACCGCGCGTTCCGCGTATCGAAGCTCAACTGGTTGCGACTGTTGATCAACGGCGCATTGCTGATGAATTTTTCGAATTTCACGCCGTCGTCGGAGCTGTAGACATTGAGACGGGCCGTCAATTGATAGACGGTGGCCAGTTCGACGCTGATCGTGCCGACTTCGAACGGCTTGTCGAATTCAAATGTGATGGAGTCGCCTTCGCCTGCCTTCGCGTGACGCGGGAATTTGATGGTTCGGCGGATGTTGTCGTTGAGGATGTAGTCCAGCCGCGGTTCGCCCTGCAGCGTGGAGGTTAGTTTCGGATTGGCGGCACGGAAATCAACGCCGTCGCCGGCGACGGACGGAAACGCCAGAACGGCGATGTCGCGATAGAAATCCATGACGGTTCTCGGTTTCGGGAGATCGATTTCCAGCCGTTTGCCGCCTTCCGCGTATGTTTCGGAGAACGTGACGGTCTTCATGGCGTCCTCCTTCTGGATCCATGGACCGCCGCTGGACGACCAGCCCGGACAGTTGTGGAGGCAGACCTCCATGCCGTGCGACGCCGCGCATTCGATGGCATACTGGACCATCGCAAACCATTCAGGCGAAAGGGTTTTGATATCGCCGTCTGGGAGGCCCTGCCCGATGTCCAGAATGGTGAAACCGCCGAGGCCCGCCTCGTACATGGCGTCGATATCGGCCTTGATGCCTTCTTTCGAGATGTTGTAGTCGAGCCAATGCCACCATGTCTGCGGCTTGGCCTGCATGGGCGGCGCGGCGAATCCTTCATCAAGATAATCCGCATGGATGGCGACGGCCATGACGGCCATGAACAGTGCGATGAAGCGTTTCAGCATGGGTGCTCCTTTTGGTTTGTTATGCCTGTGGACGGAATGCTTTACTAAAATGTAATGGCATGTCGATGAAATGTCTAATGTCTGGAGGGAGCAACTATGATTTTCCTTTTTTCTAGTCTTCTAGAATGCTAGACTTCTAGATTTCTAGAAATACATGATGTCTACAACAAAAAGCCGTCCATGCACAGGGCGCGCATGGACGGCTTTTGGCTTTTGATCAATTTATGATCAGGCCTGTTTCTGGGCGGCCTTCGTCTCCTTCATCTTCTTGAAGGAAAGGAGCAGCAGGCCACAGGCCATGACGAGCAGGAAGGCGGCGATAAGAACTAGCGACCAATTTTTGTTGATGTTCTGCATGATGAGAATGACCAACGCCCAACCGCTGATCAGAAGCATGAAGAACATGGGCAGAAGAGCAAAGAGAACGGGACGTTTCGTGCGCATGAGCCAAAGCGAAACCGCGAGAAGTGTAAGGGCGGCAAGTAGCTGATTACCAGCGCCGAAGATCGGCCAGATATGGTTGCCTTCGCCGGAGAGGACAAGCCATCCGCCGAGCAGGATGATGATCGTGGTGGAGGTCCAGCGGGAGGCGAAGAACTGGCGCGTGGGGCTCATGGCGGGCTGCGGCGCGTCGGCGTTGTCGGAAGATTCTTCGCTGCCCTTCGGGAGGACCATTTCCTGCCAGATGAAGCGGGCGAGGCGGGCGGCGGTGTCGAGTGACGTCAGCATGAAGGCGGAGATGGAGAGGCTGACGAAGTTGAGGGCGGCGTCATAGGGAAGGCCGAGCTTCGTGGAGAACTGCGCGAGGCCTTTGGCGAAGGCGACCGCCGGCGGGATTTTGTTCGCGCCGCTGAGCATTTCCTTGAGCTGGTCGAGATTGAGATAGCAGACGCTGATGACGGTCATGGTCGCGAGAACGCCTTCGACGAGCATGCCACCGTAGCCGACGGGCAGGACGTGGCTTTCCTTCGCGATTTGCTTGGAGGAAGTTCCGGAAGCGACGATGGCATGGAAGCCGGAGCATGCGCCGCAGGCGATGGTCACGAACAGCAGCGGGAAGAGATTCGGCGAAATCTTGCCTTCGCAGGCGAACGCGGGCACGTTGAGCGTGGGATGGTAGAAGGCGATGCCGAGGAGCCCGAGCAGCATCATCACATAAAGCAGATAGGAGTTGAGATAGTCGCGCGGCTGGAGGAGCACCCAGACGGGCAGGATGGACGCGCAGAAGGCGTAGACGAGCAGCACGACGGCCCAGATGTTCGTGGCGGACGCCTTGCTGCAGCCGGCGATTTTCATGAGGTCGAACGGAATCACCGTGCCGAGCCAGACGCAGACGAAGAGCAACGGCACGAAGATGCAGGTGCCAACGGCCAGCGAAAGGATCTTCTTGTTCGTCAGGACGCCGAAAATAGGCGCGATGAGAATGAACAGGATGGAGGAGGTGGCGACGGCGGGCGTCGTCACGAAGGACGACGCGACCTGCGACGTGAAGACGGCCACGACGAGAATCAGCGTGGCGACGCAGAAGAACAGGAAGATCTGGCGGCCGGCGTAGCCGAGCTCTTTTTCAATAATGTAAGCGATGGAACGGCCGTCGTTGCGGACGGAGAGGAACATGGCCGCGAAGTCGTGCATGGATCCGATGAAGATGCATCCGAGCACGATCCACATCATGGCGGGCCCCCAGCCGAGATAGGCGGCGAGCACGGGGCCGACGATCGGGCCGGCGCCCGCGATGGAGGCGAAATGGTGGCCGAACAGGACGCACAACGGCGTGGGAATGTAGTCGATGCCGTCTTTTTTCGTTTCAGAAGGACACGGACGGGACGGATCGACTCCGAACGTCCGCTTCAGGAAAGCCCCGTAACCGAAATACGCGAGCAGAAACAAGACGATAACGCCTGACAACAACAGCATGCCGTTCATGGCAACTCCTTTCTTAATGATTAATGATTAATGCTTAATGCTGAATGCTTAATGGTTGATGATTCATGATTGATAGTTAGTGGTTGTTTTAATGTCGAGAACAATTAGCACTAGCCACTAGCCACTAGCCACTAAAAAACGAATTGACTGTCCCAGACATCGATGTCGAAGTCTTCGAAGACGGCCTTGAGCTTGTGGTGGACTTGGTCGCGTTTCACGCCTTTCTTGAGGATGACCTGCAGGAAGCCGCCGCCGCCTGCGCCGCAGATCATGCGGCCGTCGATGAACTCCTCGATGGATGCGAAAATCTGGTCGATGAGCGTGTTCGTGCTGCCGGCGTCGACCTTCTGCGAGAGCTCCCAATGGTAGTTGAGCAGCTTGGCGAATTCGTCGATGCGGCCGCGTTCGAGCTCGAAACGCATCAAGGCGGCGACGCGCTGGATTTCGTTGAGGGCGTGGAGGGAGTCGGGCTCGTTGCCGACGTATCGGCCGACGACGTCCCGCAGCAGGTTTCTGGCGAGCCTCCGCTGCCCCGTGTAGATCAACGCAAAGCGTTCCTCCAGTTCTTCTTGCGTGGATTTCGGGAGGATGATATGCTGGACATTGAGCTTCTGGTCGATGCCCGGCAGGGAGGTGATGTATTTGATGCCTTCCGTGACGCCGCCGACTTGGTCCTGCCAGCCGCCGCCCGTAGACATGATTTGTTCCATGCAAAGCACATGCGAATAAAGATCGTCTTCCGAATAGGGGATGCCCATGAAATCGAAGACGGCTTTGACGCAGGCGGCGGAGAGGATGGAGCTCGTGCCCAGGCCGCTGCCTTTCGGCACGCCTGTGACTTCCGAATGCATGACGAAGCCGCCGCCGAGGCGCTTCAGGATGGTTGGCAGGTCGCCGCCGCTCTTCGGGATGACACCGCAGGCGAGCAGGGCGGCTTTCTGGAGCGCGAACGGGTCGTAGGGGTCGCCCGTGAGCTGGAGCGGCGCGAGCGTGTCGAATTCGCCGTGGACGTCCATGTCGCGGCTGTCGAAGACGATTTTCATGTCGTCGATTCGTTCCAGCCGGACTTCGACGGGGCGCTGTCCGTTGAGGAGGATGGCCGCGTTGAGGACGGTGCCGCCGTTTTCGTTGCAGTACGGCGGCGTGTCGCTCCAGCCGCCGCCCCAGTTGACGCGGAGCGGCAACTGGACGACGTGACGTTCTTTCGCGATACGGCAGGTCTCGTTGTATTTAAGGTTGTCTAACGTGCTGTGGAGGATGAACTTCTGGATGGTGCGGAAGCATTCCGCCGTCTGGCGGTCTCCCGCGACGCCGTCCAGCGCCATGCCGACGTAGTAGTGGAGGCGCATGGCGTCGCTGAAATCCGCCGCCTGGAGATGCTTTTCAAGCCATGTCGTCTGGATGGGCGTCAGGGCTGTCTCCTGGAGGAGGCCTTTGATTTCGCGGGCGGGGCGTTTGGCGCGGATGGCCTTCGCGATGCCGTCCATGCGGACAAGTTCGCTCATGCGCCGCGTCCAGTCGACGATGGCCTGCGGATCTGCGTCGTTGAAGCCTGAGCACAAGGACTTTCTGGAAGCTTTCCGCCATGCTTCCGCATCGCCTGCGTCATGGGCCATCGCGTGAAGGTTGAGGGCGGCGGCGATGGCGTCCGGAATGGTGTCGCATTCCGGATAAAGTGCGGCGTTCCAGAGAGTTCTGGATTCGCCGTCACGCCAAAGCTCGCTGGCGGCGATGCGGTTTTGGGTCATGAATTCCTTCAGCGTCGTGCCGATGAATGTGCAATCGTCGTCCAATGCGCCTTTCGGATTGTCCTTTATGCCGAAAATGCGGGCGACGAAACGGCCGTTGCGCTGCTTCAGGCCGTGCAGGACGACATCGTCCGGTATCGTTTCGTCATGGATGTCGATGAACGACAGCACGACGTTGTGCCCGATTTTCGCGTTATGATGGACGTAACTGACTTCCAGATAGCACTTTTCGCCGATTTCGGCCTTGTCCGAGAGGACGCTGCCATAGCCGGCGGTCCCGCCGGATATGGAGCTGGCGACCTGATGGCTCCAACCGAGGCCGCGGTAGTCGTCTATGCCTTTGCACATCAGCCCGAGAATTTCGCGCGTCGTACCGAAATGGATGAATTTGGCGGGGGCCAGCTGGAGGAGCTTCATGCGATAGGGATGGAGGGCGGCCCAGACGGCTTCGCGGGCGACGGTCAGTTCATCGCAGAATTCGCCTTCAGGCGCCTCGCGCTGAAAGGCTTCCAGCGTTGAGTCGGTGGCCAGCGGATAGAGGAAGTCGCCGTAGAGGGAGAGGCGGACCTTGTCGTTGACGAACTGGTCGTATTTGGCGTCGTCCGGTTTGCCGTCCGTCGAGACGAGGCCGTAGAGCGACTGCAGCATGGCGGATGAGAAGATGACGGCGCCCGTGTCGATATCGACGCAATTCCTTGAATTGACGGCACCAAGGGAGCGGAGCGTCTCTTCGCTCTGCTTGTGGAGGAAGCGCGCGACATGGCCGTCGTTGCCTTTCAGGAAGACGCCGTGGTTTTTGCCGGTGGTGACATCCTCCTTGAAGGAGATGGCGGCGGCGCCGTTGCCGGAGAAATCGATTTGCAGGGGGTTGAAGAGGAGAAGGACGTCTCCGGAGAGGAGGAGCATGCCTTCACGGATGCGGGAGGGCACGGATGACATGACGATCATGAATTCGTCGAACAACGTGGAGCTTCTGCCGTTCGGAAGTTCGTGCGGGACAGGGGAGAAGAGCTTTCCAAGGGCGGAATACTGCGGGACCCGCTTGCTGTCGCCGCCGCTGTGGATGACCATGACGCGGAGATGCGAGAATTTGTCGCCGCCTGTCTGTTCGGCGAGATGGCGGATGGCGCCGAGCGTGGCGCCGCCGCTGCCGACGCGGACGCCGTCTTTGTCTGGAATGATGGCGAATTTCGTGCGGGACGGGAGGAAACCGGCGGCCTGCCGTTCGTCCAGCTGGGCCTGGAAGGCGGCGGCTTGTTGATCATTGGAGGCCGTCAGAATAATATAGTCCCAGCAGATGAAATTCGGATTGGAGAGCGACCGTTTGTAATCGTCCCAAGTATCCTTGTAAGACTGAGATAGGAAAAGCGAAATCAACGATTGCATAATTTTTCCCCTCTAGCATTCTAGAATACTAGAATACTAGTAATGAAAAGGTTAGAGCACGCATCCTTTGACGAGGAGAAGATTCCCGTATTGGCGTTCTTCGCCGCTTTGGATGACGACGAAGGCCTTTTTGGCGCGTTCGTAGAATTCGAAGCGTTCGATTTCGCCAAGCGTGAGGCCGGGATATTTCGGGCGGAGGATACCTTCGAAATCTGCCCAGCTTTCAGGACGTTTCATGCCCTTCGCGGCGTCTCCGGGCGTCAGCTGCATGACGGCGGCCGGATGCTCCGTGTAGGCGATGTCCAGCGGGAAAAGATCGACGATGGCCTTGAGAATCGCGCTGACATCGACGCCCGGGCAGCGGATAAGTCGTTGCGCCACCGTGTCTCCAGGGAAGTTGGCGTCTGAAATGATGAGGACGTCTCCATGGCCCATGTCGCAGAGGGCCTTGAGCATGTCGCCGGTCAGAATCTTGCTGATGTTGTTAAGCATGGCGCACCTATGAATTGTTTAAAAACCGCCTTAATATCCTTTTATATTAAAATACTGCCTTTTTCAAGCGTTGCATCTTTTTTAGGAAGATTCTTTTGTTTTTTGGCCATCGTCCATTCTTTTTTTCTTTCAGGACTGGAAAAAACATATAGGCCATCTATCTTACTTCTAATTTGGATGAATGTTTTTTATTGAACTTGCCGCAAGGCAATCATTTGAAAAAGCACATCCATGTAAAAAATCGACCGATCGGCCGTCTCCGTCCCGTCGGAGAGCCGTAGCCCGCATTTTCATCCATATTCCACCGACCATGACCCATATGAAAAACTGGACATGCCTTTTCTTCTGCCTGGCCGTGACCATGCTTGCCGCGGCCGAGCTTCCATACGATCTGGAACTGGACGTCGAATTCATCCAGAAGCTCGGCGAATTGGAGCTTAACGACTACGCGGATTTGCAGCTCAAGCAGATGGCCGCTTCCTATCCGAAACAGCAGGAGCTCATCGGTCTCGAGCGTGCGCGTTTCTTCTACGCCACGGGCAACAGCAAGCAGGCGGACGCGGCCGTCGCCGCCATCCGCAAAGACTCGCCCTTCTATCCGCAGGCCTTGATCCTCAAAGGGCAGGTCCATGCCGCGAGACGCCGTTTCAATGACGCGGAAAAGACGTTCCAGGAATATTTTGCGATGATTCCGACGGCCCCGAAGAGACGGGCGGACCGGGAGGATTTCAAACGCGCCATCCGCATCTTCAACCGTGTTCTCACCGAACTGGGAAAAGGAAAGGAGGCCGCCGCCATTTTGGACAAGCTTCCGAAGGAGAGTTCGGCGGACGGCGAGCATACGGCGGAACGGCAGGTCGCATACCTTAAATTACAAGCTCTCATCGACATCCAGGAGGCCAATCTCAAGGAGAAGAAGCCTGTGGATGTGGCGGTTCTCAAGTCCTGCATTGCGCAGCTGAAGCCCTTGCAGTTCGGACGTGACGGCGTCTCCGCGTCCGCTTCGCTTCAGACGGCCCGTATTTACAATATCATCGGTTTCAATGAATTGAATACGGCCAAGCCGGAAGCCAAAGGCGGCATCAAGACGTTTTTGGAGGCCATCCGCACGATCAAAATGGTCGATCCGTTTTTGGAGGAGATGGAAAAGGCCCGCGGCAAGGAGTCGTCGCTCATGCCGGAAGCCATGTATCAGAAGGGCCTCGCCATCCGCGGCAACGCGGAGGTCATGCATTTCGCCAAGAAGGACGATCTGGCGGCCAAGCAGCTGAAAGGCGCGGCGACGTATTTCGAAACGCTTGTCGCGACGTATCCGGATTCCGCCAGGCAGTCGGACGCTCTCGTGGAGCATCAGGCCTGCGCCGCCCTGTCGGACAAATACCAGCTGGGCGTCAAAATCACGCTTTCCAGTTCGGGCGACGGCAGCGCGGAGATCGACGCCAAGCTTGAACAGGCCAAGAGCCTCTTCGCCGCGAAGAAATATGCGGAAGCCACGCCGATTTATTTGGAGGCGTTGCGGATCGGCCGCCGTTCGCGCAAGCTGCCCACGCTGGCCGTCCGTCTGTTGATCTGCCTTGGCCAGCTGGACCGCGTCGCGGAAGGCGACGCGATTCTCTCCTATCTTGTCGAGGCGTTTCCGGAGCAGAAGGACACGGCGGACGCCGCGTTCCGTTTCGGCGGACTGCTCTATGAACGTGCCAAAAAGGAGAAGAATCCGGAAACCAAAGCGCTGCTGGAGGAATCCTATCTCCGTGCATGGGATCAATTTGTGTCCATCGCGCCCACGCATCCGAAGGCGCCGGAAGTCGCCTACGCCGTTGCGCAGCGGACGTTCAACATCGCGGCGGATCTGGCCCGCAAGGCCAACGCCGAGAAGAACGCCGCGAAAAAGGATGAATTGAAGGCGCAGGCCGCGGAGGCCTACCGCGCAGCAATCCCGCCGTTCCAACGGCTCGCCAACGATTTCTCCGCCTTCGACAAAGGCGTTCTCGCGTGGTACAAGCTCGGCTGGATCTACTACTTCCTGGAAGACAGGCCGCAGGCCGCGGAGGCTTTCCTCCAGTATGTTGAAAAGGAAAGTTCGAACGAGCCCGACCAGCTCGCCAACAAGCTGGAGGCCAAATTCCGCGCGGCCGAACAGCTCCTCTTCGGCGAAACGCCAGAAGACGCCTTGCAGCTGTTGAAGGACATCGACACGGACACGGCGGAAGGCGGTTCGCTTGACCTCCGCAACGACAAGTCGGCTACCATCCGCGAACAGGCAGCCGCCTTCCTGCCCATGACGTTTGATTTCTCCGCGGAAAAGCTCCGTCCGCAGCTGGACGAAGCCGCCGCCGAACGCCGGAAAATACAGGGCAGGGCGAAGACGTTCACCGAGCAGGCCGCCGCTTGCGACGCGCAGGACGGCGCGCTTTCCACGGAGCTGGAGGAGCTCCAGCGGATCGCCGCCGAAACAAAAGAGGCCGTCGACCGGCTGGATCTCGATTTCGACAAACGGGCGGACGCGCAGGCCAAACAGCAGGCCAAAGGCGGCAAGACAGACTATGCGGACGCCTATGCGAAACTCCGCCCGGCCATCGAAAACGCCGCGAACGAAGAGACTTCCGGCATGATTCAGGATACGCAGGACGCCATCGCCCAGAATCAAGGCGCTTTGGAGGCGTTGAAAGCCCAGCTGGCCGGAATGGACGAGGAGACCGCCCGCCAGAAAAACGACATCGCCACCGCCCAGACGGAGAACGATGCCTTGAAGAAGCGCATCATGGACCGCATGGACGCTTTCCAGAAGATCGACAAGACGATTGTGGACGCGGAAGCGGAAAAGGAACGCCTCGAAATGGCCGCCTCCGACGCGCAGACCGCTCTCGACAACGCCGCCAATGACGAACGGGCAAACGCTCTCGAAAAACTCAAGAAGGCCCAGAAGGCCATGGGCGATTCCACGGAGAAACTGACGAGCCTCTACAATGAGAAGGCGAAAACCGTCACGCAGGAGGCCCAGAAGGAGCTGGATTCATGGAAAAAGCTTTATGACGAACAAGTTGCGGAATTGGAAGACGCCCGTCGGGCGGCGGCCCGCCAGTTGGACGACCGCGCCGTCGCCGAGGCTCGCGTGAAATCGGCGGAAGCCGTCGCGAAGGCGTTGTCATCGCGGGCGGCGTTTGCGCAGGAAGTTCGGAAAGCGCTCCAACTTCCTGCCAAAGAACGGCTTGCGGCCAACGAGGCCTTGCGCAAGCGCGCGGCCTCGTTGCTGAAGCTGGAGGACAAGGCGTCCGCCTTGCAGTCGGAACGCATCTCCTTGCAGAAAAAGCACTTGGCGGCGTATCGGGAGGAAGGGGCCAAGGCATTGGCGGCCATCAAAAAGCAGGAGGACGCGTTGAATGAACGGATCAAGCCCGTGCAGGAAGATTTCAATGTGAGAAAGCAGAACGCTGTCGATGCGTATGTCGCGTATTTGAAACGTTATCCGAAGAGCAAGAACGCGCCCGTCAGCATGGCGCGCATGGCGGGCGCGCTATTGGAAATGGAAAAGCCCGCCGAAGCCGTCGCGGTGTTGACCAAACTCATGGAGACGTTCCCCGAATACGACGACCGGCAGGCGGAATGCAATCCCGCGAAAGCCTGCCAGACGTTGTACAGCCTGGCCCGCGCCCAGGCGGAGGCGGGCCAGGCGGCGGAGTCCGCGGCCTCCTACAAACGGCTGCTGGAAAGCGCGAAGCTCAAGGCTGAAGTCGAGGCGTTCCCGCTTCCGAAATTGCGTTATCTGGCGGAGAAGGGGCTCGAAATCGACGCCCCGAACATCACCTATTTTGCAGGACGTCAGATACTTGCGCAAGTAGCGGCCGGCAAGCCGGCCGCCGCCGCCCTCTCAAAAGCCGCCATTGAGAACACCGCCGTCGTCACGGCGGAAGCCGCCGTCAAGACGAAAAAGCCAAAGATCGCCATTGACATCTTGAACAAACTGCTGGCGGACAATCCGAAGACGGCGCGTTTCTTCGACGCGAAGTTCCTTCTGGCGGACGCCATGATGGCCTTGAATCCGCCAGACGCAGACGGCGCGGAACAGGCCCTCAACGAAATCGGAAACTTCACGAAGAAACCGTCCGTCGCCAACCAGGCCCTCTGCAAGGCGGCGCGGATTCTCGCAGGATCGGATCAGGAAGACAAACGGCGGCAAGCACTTAGCCGCTTCCATATGGTGCTCGATTTCGCGGATCAGACCGATCCGGAAAACCTCCCGTGGATCGAACAGTCCATCGCGGGCGCCGTCAAGCTCCACAAGTCGCTCGACATCGACACGGATCTGATCCCCAAGCTCACCGCCACTTACAAGAAGCTCTTCCCGAAAGGCGAACTGCTTAAATGACTTCATTAAGCATTAAACATTAAGCATTAAGCATTAAGCATAACATACAACCCCTGAAGCCAACATGAAAAAATTCCTTTCACCTTTCCTTTTCTGCCTGCTGGCCGCGACCTGCCTGTTCGCGCAGAAGCAGGAATGCTATGTCATCACCGCCGCCGGACAACGCCAGAAGGCGGTCTCCATCAAGGCGGACGCGCAGGGAAATCTCACGGTAAGCGTCGACGGCAAGATGAAAGTCCCCTTCAAGGCGGGGGCCTACAAGATCGCCGTCATCCCCAAGCCGAAGGAAATCGCCGATTTGGAGAAACTTGCGAACGACGAAAAGTACGAGGAACTCATCACCGCCGCCCCCGCCGTTTTCGACGCGTATAAATATTTAGGTTGGGCGGACGCCGTCGCCGCGTTGCAATGCGAGGCCTATCTGGCCACGGGCAAGCCGGAGAAGGCGAACGAGACATACCAGCTGGCCCTCAAGTTCCCGCGTGAGAACAATTTGCGGCTGCAGCGCGTCCAGCTTCTGGATCTCGTTGGGCGCAAGCAATATGACGCGGCCGAAGCGGAAGCCAAGAAGCTCATCCTTTCCAAAGACGATGCGTTGGCGGCCTTCGCCTTCAACCTGCGCGGGCAGATCCGCGAGGCTCAGGGCCAGAAGAAAGAGGCCGTCCTCGAATATCTGAAAACCGTCCTGCTCTTCGAAGGGAAGGGCAAAATCCGCCGTGACCGCGAGATGGCCCGCCAGAAGGCCGTCGCCCTCATGAAGGAGCTCAACGATCCGCGCGCCGCTAAAATCGAAGCATTGAAATAATCACTTGATTTTTGCGAAACATCATTGTATATTCATAACATTAACATAGAAAAACAAACGGAGCGATTCCCATGAAGAAAACCGTCACCATGCTGCTGTTCCTCGCCTGCTGTATGGCATTCGCGCAGGACGCCAACCCCGAAGCCGCCGAAGCCGCCGCCGAAACGGTGGAACAGTCCTCCGGCTCCGCCCTCTGGAACGTCCTCTACGGCGGAAGCATCGTCAATCTCATCATCTGGCTGGGCCTGTTTGCCACGTCCTTCACGACCATCATCTTCGCCGTCAACGCGTTCTTCCTGGTCAAAGAGGACAAACTGATGCCGAACGCCGTCATAACCGGCGTTCAGGACGCGCTTTCCAAAGGCGATCTGGACGCCGCCGTCAATACGTGTGATGCGAATCCCTCCACGCTTTCCTCCATCCTGCGCACCGCTTTCAACAACATTGAAGACGGCTACGACGTCGTCCAGCAGGCCGTCTCCTCCGCGACGGATCTGGAGTCCGAGAAGCTCATGCAGAAGGTCAACCGCCTGAACGTCTGCGGCCAGATCGCCCCGATGCTCGGTCTGATGGGAACCGTCACGGGCATGGTCTCCGCCTTCGCGGGATTGGCCACGACGACGGGCGCCGCCAAGTCGAAAGTCCTCGCGCAGTCCATCTCCACGGCGTTGTGGACGACATGCGTTGGTCTGCTCATCTCCGTTCCCGCGCTTCTTTTCTATACCTATTTCAAAAACAACGCGACGCGTCTGCTTCTGGAATCGGAAGCGAAAGTGCTCGATCTGATCAAAGTGCTCCGCAACGTGGAAGTCGAATCCGAATGAAATACCACCGTCAGGATGTAGCGACGGCGTCCCGCCGTTGGCTGATAACGACGGCGTCTCGCCATTGATAATAATAGTAAGGAATCCGCATCATGAGAAGAAGCAGCGAAGATACACTGGAAACGCCGATCACGCAGATGATCGACATCGTTTTCCTGCTCATCATCTTCTTCGTCGTCACGGCATCCGTCGATAAAGATTTGGTGGACGACACCATCAGCCTCGCGCAGGCCAAGAACACGAACGCGGAGACGACGGCCAAAAAGCTCTCCGTCACGATCAACATGAAAATGGCGCGTGACTCGCAAGGCCGCAAGGTCATGCTCGGAGGACGCCCCAAGATCCTCTACAACATCGCCTTGCAGGAAAAAAGCCTCGACGGCATCCGCCAGGCCCTCCAGACGGTCAAGAACGACACGGGAAATTTCGTCCCCGTCCTTATCCGCGTTGACAAAGACGTGGAATATCGCTACATAGACGAACTTCTCGCGAAAGCCGTCGCACGGGTTGGTTTCACGAAAGTCTCCATCGTCGCCATCGGAAACGAATAGGGAGGGGCAATCATGAGAACAAGAAAAAGCGAAGCGCTGGCGGTTCCGATGTCGTCGATGATCGACATCGTCTTCCTCCTGCTCATCTACTTCATCGTCACGATGGAGGATGAGATTCCGGAGGCCCACCTTTCCATCAACCTTCCATCACCGGGCTCCAAGAAGGAGAACGACTCGCAGCCGAAACTCCTTGAGCTCCAAGTCTATAAGAACGAGCTTCGCCTTCGCGGCAAGCTGATGTCGTATGAAGAGATCGACAGTTTCTTCAAACGTTTCGGCGGCATGGACAAAGACACCACCGTCATGGTGCAGGTCTCGCAACATGCCCGCGCGCAGGATCTTGTCACTGCACTTGATCTTTGCCGCAAACACGGCTTCAACAACCTCAACGTCCTTTCCATCAACGACTAAAAACATGCTTCGGGGGTAGCGAGGGCGTCCCGCCCTTGGTAAAACAAACATCGGGGGTAGCAAGGGCGTCCCGCCCTTGGTAAAACAAACATCGGGGGTAGCAAGGGCGTCCCGCCCTTGGTAAAACAAACCACGAAACAACGCGATGTTTCTTTCATAGAAGGTACTCAATATGTCACAGGAAAATCTCGCCATGGTGCTGGCGGCCTACCAGCGCCGCAAAAATCTTGAGAACATGGTCGCGCCATTGGTCTCGATCTGCATCCATATCCTTGTCGCCCTAGGACTTCTGCTGTTCTACAAGCCAGCCGTTCCGCAGGATGCCTCGCCTGTCGTCGAAGTCAAGATGCAGGAGGAGGAGATCAAGGAGATTGAAGACGAGAAGATTCTGGAGGAGCTTGACAAGCTTGAGCAGCAGGTGGACGAGCAGCCTGTCCCGCAGACGGAGATGCCGGAGGTTGTCGCCGAACAGGTCGCCGAAATCTCCGAAGATTTCGGCGATCCGGATCTTTCCAACACGAATGACGAAGCGATGGATTTCTCCGACGCGCTCGACATCAAGGCCAACGACACGCCGCTGAAAATCTCCGCCCTGTACGAAGGGCGCTCCACCATCGGCCGCATGAACGCCCTCAAGAAGGCGGGCGGCAACCAGAAGACGGAAAGCGCCGTTCTCCGCGCCCTCCGCTGGCTCAAGAAGACGCAGAACGAAAACGGCTCATGGACGGCCGACAAGAATTATTCGGACGCCATCACAGGGCTCTGTCTCCTCGCCTATCTCGCCCATGGCGAAACACCTACATCGGAAGAATTTGGCATTACCGTCCAGAAATCCATGCAGTTTCTGGCGGATCGCGTCAACGCGAACGCGCTGCCGCATGGAACCGTCAATGAGAAGAATCATTATCCATACGTCAACGGCATCGTCGCCTATGCCTTGGCGGAAGCGTACGGCATGACGAAAATCCCGTTCCTCCGTCCGCCCATGGAAGCCGCCTTGCAAGTCGTCATAGATGGTCAGCAGACAGGCGGCGGATATGATTACAACTACAAACAAGAGGCCCGGTGGGACCTTTCCGTCGCCGGCTGGCAGTATCAGGCCATGAAGGCCGGTTTCGTCGCAGGAGCGAATGTGAAGGATCTGTCCAAAGGCATGGAGAAGGGCGTCTCCTTCA
Organism: uncultured bacterium; assembly: GCA_902776645.1. Classification (GTDB taxonomy): domain Bacteria; phylum Verrucomicrobiota; class Lentisphaeria; order Oligosphaerales; family Oligosphaeraceae; genus UBA1407. Next base: position 40,720 of record CACYQT010000007.1, read on the forward strand.
TCCGCAACGTGACGTTCAAGAAGCCGCGTTCGGATTCGGAGCGTCCGTTCGGTTATTCCACGCCGGGCGGCGGTTCCGACGGCATGCAGGGTGCCGCCGTCCTCTGCCTGCAGCTTCTGGGCGAAGGCAACTGCCCGGAGGCCAAGGCGGGCATCGATTTCATCGACAAGATCGTCAACAACAGCAAGCATCCCAACGATTCGCGCGTTCAATGGCGCGATGACATGTGGACGACGCCTGGCCTTCACGCAAATCCCTTGTATTATTGGTATTATTGCACGCAGGCCATGTTCCATGCCGGGCAGCGGCCATGGAAGGATTGGAACGACCATTTCTCACAGATGTGCATCTCCAAGCAGAATCCGGAAGGCTATTGGAGCAGCCCGGGAGCCACCAAGCAGCATGGCATTGACAAATGGTACACAACCGCCCTCTGCGCGCTTTCGCTGCAGGTCTATTACCGCTATCTGCCGACGTACAAGATGCCCAAACAAGCCGTCAAAGTCGAGAAGACCACCATGGAATCCCTCGACGACGATCTGGGATTGGAGTTGTAAAGATAAAGAAAACAATAATGAAAGGCATTCAGAATACCATAACCGATAATTTCAGCTCCATTTTAAGCAATAATCGGTATTTTATTGTTCCTAAATTCCAACGCGACTATTCTTGGGAGAACGAACAGTGGGATGATCTCTGGCAAGATATCCTAACCATGCTTGAAGAGCATGATGAACATTACATGGGCTATCTTGTATTGCAGACAAATGGAGATAAGAAATATTATATTATTGATGGACAGCAACGCTTTACAACGATTATCCTGTTGATTCTTGCCACAATCAAAAACATCAATCGGCTGGTTGAACAGGGAATCGCCCCCGAAGACAACAAGCTTCGAATTGAAAAACTGACAGAAACTTATATCGGTAAACAGGATCCTGTTACGCTGAAATATGACAATATATTACAACTCAATAGAAATAATGACGCCTATTTCAAAGACTATATTGTCAGATTGCAGGATTTGAGAGTTCGAAACCTGAAATCTACAGAAAAACTGATGAAGCGATGCTTCGAATTTTTCGACGAAAAATTGAAAGATCGTTTCAAGAGTGGCGAAAAATATGCCCAATTTATCCAAGATGTTGTTGATAATCTGTATTTTACTCAGATCATAGTCAATGATGAAATGAATGCCTTCCGTGTATTCGAGACGCTGAATGCGCGTGGCGTGCAGCTTTCTTCAGCGGACTTGCTGAAAAACTATCTTTTTGCATTGGTTGATAAAAACAATGCGCATAATAGCCATATTGAGCAATTGGAAGATGACTGGACGCGTTTGACAGACAACATCAAGGCGGAAAAATTGCCGGAATTCATTCGTTATTACTGGAATGCAGGACATAAGGCCATCCGTGCGCACGATGTCTTCAAAACCATCAGACGAGAAATCACCTCTGATAAACAAGTTTTTCTTTTGATTCGTGATATGTTGGATTACAGCGACATTTATATGGCGTTGCATGATCCTGATGATGAAACATGGACGGATGAACAGATTCGACATGATATCGCTTTGCTAAATCTTTTCCAGATAAAGCAACCTTATTCCATGTTGATGACGGCAAAGAAGAATCTACAAGATGCTGATTTCAAGAAACTTTTGCATACTACTATTATTCTTTGTTTCCGTTATAATGTCATTTGCGACCACAATGCAAACGATCAGGAGGCTCCATTCAATAGTATGGCTATGCTGATCAGTGGCGAAAAAAGAATGGACATGAAGCTACTGGCTTCAATTGCCGTTGAAGATACGTCGTTTCAACATGCATTCCAAGAGAAGCAATTTCCTATAAAACGTAATGCCAAGCTTGTCCGTTATGTCTTAGGGTTGATAGAAAAGTTCAAAGGTTCTACTTTGGATGTTGCTTTTGACGATGAAAGTGCAACCATTGAACATATTCTGCCACAAGGATATGACAGCACATGGAACATAGACGAGGACAAGGCAGACAGGCTTGTCAACCGTCTAGGAAATCTTTGTCTGCTAGAAAGGAAATTGAACAAAGAATTACAGAATGCCCCCTATTCTGTCAAACGGGAAGTCTATCCAAAATCTGCATACCTCTACGCGCCGAAAATCGCAGAGAATTACCCCGTTTGGGACGAAAGTTCAATACGTAGTCGGCAGGCTGAAATGGCTAAAGCAGCCGTTTCCATTTGGCGAGTAGAACTTTTTTAGAAATCGTATTCTCTTCAAGGAACAGGAGTTCATCATGGTAACACTGGCTTTAATTTGTATTGTCATCGGTTTAATTTTCTATCTTATTGGGTCCATTGGGCTTATCATTGTGGAGTTCAAAACTGGCATCCTTTGGGGAATTTGCGGGTTGTTGTTCCAAATCGTCCATCTCCTATACGCCATCCTGCATTTTGAGGAAAGCAAGAAATGGCTTGGTATCATGCTGGTTGGAATTGTGCTAATTGTCGTGGGGCGTGTTCTCGGCATTAGTGCAGCATAAATTTGTTTTTCCAAAGATGCTCACTTAACAAACGCGCCTTGCGGTAGTTATGTTACCACAAGGCGCGTTTTTGATGGGAGGGACGGCTCCTGCATGTCCGAGCACGTTGGAGCGTGGCCTTCCCAGCCATAAGCCATAAGAAGCTTAAGCCTTTAAAGCGTCTTTCACCAGCTTCAGGATATTCAGGAACACCTTCTGCTTCGGTGCGACGCCGTTGTCGTGGGCGAACTTCGCAAAGAAGTCGTCTTCCTGCTTTTCGCCGCCGAGAACCGTTTTGCAGACGTCCTCCATCTTCTTCAGGACGGCTTTCGCCTCCTTGCCACGGCCGAGCTCCTGCAACGCAAGTGCTTGGTAATACGGAACCGCCGTCAGGCAGAGACGCGTGTTGGCAGTCGGTTCGATCATATCCGCGACGGCCAGTTCGAACTCTTCCTGCGCCTTCTTCGGCTTGTTGGAAAGCTGCCATGACTTGCCGATGAGATAATGCGTCATGCGGCAGCGGACGTCGCGGTAGGGGCGCCCGACGCCGAGATTGACGGGATAGAGCAACGCCGCCTCGAAGTCCTTGCGGGCTTTCGCGCCCGTGCCTTTTTCCAGTTCACGCTTGCCGCGCTCCAGATGGGCCTCCGCATATGCGTCGTGGACGATGACTTCATTGCCTTCCCAGACGTAGAAGCGGCGGTCGCCGATGAGTTCCAACGCCTTGTCGTATTCGCCTTCGCGGTTCAGGAGGACGATTTCACGCAGCAGCACGTCGTCGCGCATGTCGACGACATTCTGGCGTTCCTGCAGGAAGGCCAGCCGCGCGGCGGCGCTTTCGTTCTGCGATTCCATCATCTTGTCGTATTCGCGGACGAAAATCGGATTGTTCGGTTCGAATTTAATCGCCTTGAGGAGCATTTCCTTCGCTTCGTCCAGCCGTTTCGCGCGGTCGTATTCATGGCCGAGGCAATAGTAGAGGTTGCCGAGTTTGGAGCCATCCTTCGCGGCCTTTTCCCAGCAGGCGAACGCCTCGTCCATGCGCTCGTAGTAGCGCATGAGGCAACCAAGCAAGTAGTTGGCCTGGAAGTCTTTCGGATTGGCTTCCAACGCCGCCTTCAAGACTTGCTCCGTCTCCCAGCGGAACGGGAAGCAGTAGTCCGACGACAGGCCGTGCGCATGTTTCCATGTGACTTTCGCGTCGCTTTCATAGCCCATCCGCCACTGGCAGTAGCCGCGGTAGTAATAGACCAGCGGATTGAACGTGTTCAGCGGTTCCAGCTGGGCGAGAGCCGCCTGCCACTGGTGGGCGCGGATGGCCGCCGCCGCATTCTCCAGCGCGATATTGGCGGGTTCGCAATGTCTGAAGCCGTCGTTATGCCACACGCCTGCGAGAATGTCCTTCAGCAACGCGGCGGCTTCCTGCGGGGCCTTTTCCAGCATGGCGGCGGCTTCCGCCTTGCGGTCCAACGCCATCAGCAGTTCCGCCAACGACAAGGCGGCCGCCGCCGCCTGGCCCGGATACCACAACGCCTTTTTCAGCATGTCCTCCGCTTCGTCGAACTTGTCCTGCGCCTTCAGCGCGACGCCGAGCTCGTAGTAGGCCGCGCCGTCCTGTGGCGTCGTGTTGTTGTATTCCGCACGCGCAAGTGCCTTGCGGAAATGCGTTTCCGCATCCGCCCAGAGGCCGCGTTTCGCCAGACGGACGCCGACGGCGATGTTCGTGCGGTAGTCGTCCGGATCGCGTTTCAGCGCCTCCGCGTAGTATGGATCGGCCGAGCGGACGGAATTGTGGAACTGCTCCAACCGCTGTCCGGCCAGATACAACTCTTCGATCGTCTTGAATTCCTCCGGCTTCGGCGGCGGGACGGTCAGCGTCGGCATCGGGCGTTCCGGATACTTATGATGATAATAGGTAAGGATCAGGCGGTCTTCCGCCGTCCACAGCGTGACGGTGGCTTCTTCCGCGTCGACGCCTTCCATCGTATAGGAGAACGGCTGGTCGGGCGCCAGCGTCGCCGTCAGTTTCTCGCATTTGTCCGCCGCCTTGATTTCGATCTTGGCGTCTTCGAACAGTTTGGTGGCGATGCAGGAGATGCGCAAGTCCTTGCCGGTCTGGACGTTGACCGCCGCCTCGGGCGTCGCGTGGTTGAAGCCGTCCAAATCATGGACCGGGAAGAAATACTGTTTGGAATGCTTCACTTCGCCGGGCTGCAGCCATGTGTAGTCGGGCTGGTTGTCCGAATACGAACCCGCCATCAGTTCGAGATACGGGCCGTTGTTGTCCGTCAGGATCTGATCCCACACGCGGGCCGTCTCGTTGTTGCCCCACAGGAAGAATTTCTTGCCTTCCGCATAATGGCGGTCCGCCCAGATCACGACGCCGGCGTTCTTTCCGTGGTCGTAGCCGCCGAAGAAATTCTCCTTCGACTTGCCGCAGAAGAACGATGCGGGCGCGGGATGGACCTTCCACCAGCTGATGTCCGCATGGTCGAATTTGATTCCCTTGTACTTACCGTCGAATTTCGGCCATGAGCAGGCCGCATCCTTCGCGTGATGGATGGCGTAGTACACATCCGGCGGGAAGATCACCTGATACTGCTCGTTCGCATGGACGGCCGCGTTCGCCCAGTAGAGGAACGACTGCGGCAGCTCGCCGTCGTTGCGGAAGTTGAGATTCACTTCCAGGCAGGACGTGTCAGGCTTCAGGCAGAGGCCGACTTCCGACCGCATGCGGTGGCGTTTCTCCGTCTCCGCGATCCAGACCGTGGCGGAGCCGTCGGCGCCGCGTTCGATGCGATAGTCCGCCGGCATAAACGTCGTCGTCCGATGATGATGCGGGAAATTCCACTCCACGCCGCCGGACATCCACGCGCCCAACACGCCGATCAGCGCGGGCTTCACGACATCCTGCCGATAGAAGAAATCATAGTTGTTCGTTTTGTCGAGAGCGCGCACGATGCGGCCGCCGAGATCCGGCAGGATTTCGTAGCGGACGTATTCATTCTCCATGACGACGCACCGCCATTTGCGGGGGGCCTTGTCCGCCGTCAGCTTGTCCTGCAGCGGATACGGATAGACATGGCCTTGCGCGCCTTGGTTGCCGCGGCCCTCGTAGAAAATCGGCACGGTCGGGCTGGCGCCGATGCCGTACGTATCCAACGTTTTCCATGTTTCCGTCAAGCTGGTCGTTTTCATGTATTTCCTCTAATATTATGGGATAGAAGGGACTAAGGGGACGAAAGGGACTAAAGAAGAAGGGCTTATTCCGTGACGCAGGTGATTTCCTTCGGGGCTTTCACGATAGGTTTCCTGCCCTTCACGGCTTCGATTTCAATCTTGCCATACGGCGTCGGATAGCTGCCGCGAACGAAATCCAGATCCACAAGATTCGGTTTGACAACGACTTTCCGGCAGCCGGGCTCCACGACGCGCACGCCGAGAATCTTTTCCGACAGCCATGCGGCGGGGCCGCCCGCCCAGCCATGGCACAGGCTGTGGCGCAGGCCGATGTAGCAGTATTTGCCGAAATCCGCATGGAGGTCTTTCTTGCCCGGAATCGGCGGTTCGTCGATGCGGTTGGAATTCGCGATCCAGTCCAGATCGAAATCTTCCCAGAACGTCGTCGCGCCATGGGAAAGCATTGCGCCCCAATATTTTCTGATGACGTTCAAGGCACTCGCCTCAGGCTGGGCCAGCAGCATGTAGTAGCCGAAGAACGTGCTGACGCCGCGCGTCGCATCCGTCGTCAGGACCTTCGAGCAATCCGTGATTCCGCCGAGCGTCAGCATGGCGGCGGCCGTCTTGTAACCGAGCGAATCCGGAACGACTTTCTTCAGCCAGTCCAGACGTTCCAACGAGAGCTTCATGGTGCCGTATTCGCCGAGAGCGTCGCAGAGCACGGCGGCGCGTTCGAACATCATCGCGAACAAGCCGCGGCCGCCCGCCTGCTGGACGTCTTTGTTGTCGTTCGTCGGCCAGTCCAAAAAGCACCAGTTGCCTTTCGTGTCGAACTTGCCGTCTTCCGTGACCATTTCGCTGAAATGGTGGATCAGGCCGACCAGATAGTCTTTCTGAGTCTTCAGATATTCCAGATTGCCTGTGTGCATGAAATAGTCGTATTGGTTGACGACCCACCAGGCGGAATACGTGATGATGCCGTTCATGTAATGCGGCAGCGGCGTGTGGTCGCGGAGGAAGTCCAGGCTCTTCGGAATCAGGCTCGCGTCGGAGAAGGCGGCGAGAATGACGCGGATTTCCGGATTCAGGTCGCCGAGCCACACGAGACGGTCGCGCTTGATGCCGTCGTAGATGTAGTCCTGCATGTTCATCTGGACGGTGTAGACGCCGGTCTCCCAGATCTTGTTGAGCAGCGGGTCGCTGCTTTCGAAGGAGCCGCCGCGTTCCAGATCGCGGTAGAGGGCGACGGCGATGACGTTGATCAGATTCAGCTGGTCCGCCAGAATGTCGATCCGCACGAAACGGAAACCCGTGCAGCCGTATTCCATCATGCCCATCATCGGAAGCTCCAGCTCCGCGTCATGGATGGAATGGTCCTGATTCGGCGTCTGCATCGCCTCGCTGACCGATTCGCCGAAACGGACGCGCACTTTGCCGCGGCCGCCTCCGCCTGTGACGATACGGATGCCGCCATGCAGTTCCATGCCGAAGTCCAGAAGGATATAGGCTCCTTTCTTCACGTTGATTTGATCCGTGTCCGTCAGCGTGTTGAGGCTTTGGATGGCGTGGCGTCCGATGAAGAAGTCCGGCTTGGAGAAGCCTTCGCTCATCACGGTGCGCACGGCCGGCAGATATTCACGTACACGATCGTCCCGAATTGCCTGTTTGTACAGCGTCATCGTTTGTCCTTTGGTTCAACCTGTTATCTGTTCTTGTTTTCAAGCCTTGATCATAACGATACATCATAAATATAACTCCGTACTTCAAACCTTAAAAATCAAAGAAAGATTTTTCTTGGAATTAAAAATCAAATCACCAATGAATTTGAAGTGATATTGGCCATAAGAACATAATCATCACGCAATTTCTTATGTGTTGCGTCTTATCGTCTTGCGTCTTTCGCTCTCGTCTCATGTCTCATGTCTCACGTCAAATTGCATAATGGCAACACCATTATGCAGCTATCTGAGAGAGAGGGCAAAAACAAATTCGATTGCTTTTGTGTGTGAGGACATGAGACGCGAGACATGAGACGCGAGACATGAGACGAGTGGAGACAATAGACAAAAGATATTAAACAAATAAATAAATTATTTAAAATAATCGTAAAATGCTCCCGCCAAGCCATCGATCAAAGCGGCATGAATCCGCCGGGCCGCTTTGAGCTTCGCATGCTTGTAGCTTATTGATTATAGACTATAGACTTATGAATTTGCTTTCAGCTTTTGGCTTTCAGCTTTCAGCTCTGCGAAGCAGCTGGCCTGGCGGCGAGGCTATTCGTGTCCATTGGTGTCCATTGGTGGTTCTTTTTGTTCATTGGTGTCCGTTGGTGGTTCTTGGCGGAAGCGGTGGGCGGTCACGACGACGTCGCCGTCCTTCTTTATGTCGCCGCATTCGGCCCAGTCCAGAAGCGTCCCGCCGCTGATCGGATAAAACGGCGAGACGATGAAATTCCCGCCGTCCTCCCGGATGACACGGAACCGCTTGACTTTGAACTTCTTGCCTTCATGGATGTCCATCACGTACTTTTCCATCGGCGGCGGCGAGTCGAACAGATACAGCTTCTGGAAGACCGCTTCCCGCTCTTCCGCCGGAATCTCGTACTCCTGCGTGAACGTCCCGTCCGACATCGCAAGGAGATGCGTCGGAAAATTCAACGGAGGCTGCGGCCCCGTGATCGCCAGCATCATCTGGCGCTCCTCATAGCCGAGGCGGCCACGGGGGACATGCTTCCGCCCTTTCTCATTCTCCGAATCCTCTTTCTTGGGCTTGCCGACGGTCACCGCAATCAACGGCTGTTTCTTTTTCTTTTGTTTTCCTTTTTCTTTATCCATGGCTTGCACTCCATTTTTAGTCTTTCTCTCGCCTAATATCAAATAAATATTCGTGGTAAAATTTTTATTTTTCCCATAATATGCCCTTTATGAGGATAAATACAAGCTATTTTTGACAAAATGATGAATAATCATAAAGAATCATATTAAATCATAAGAAATCATTATGACTTTTCCGGCGGCAAACATGCGGCCATGAACCATTTCCAGCGGAAAAACATCTGAAAACATTGAAAAGCGTCCACTTGGGATGGATATTAATAAGGTATCCAGCCGTCCGTCAACCAGTCTCGCCATTTGCAACCATGCCCCGAAAGCCCTCCTATGCCTGTTTTTTCGTCCGTTTCGCCAAAAAGGCGTGCAGCGGAGGCTCTTTCTGGTACAAGCTTGGGATATGGCTGTTCGGGTTGAACTGGTTCGTCGGATACGGCGGCATCGCCGTTTGCACGGCGTTGGCGTCGGCCACGTCCCACAAGGGATGGCTGGTGGCCGGCGGCGTGTGCTACGCCGTCTCATGGGGCATGCTCGGGCTGGGCACGCTTCTCATGGGGGTGGAGGCGAAGCGCCGCATCGTCGGTGAATACAAATCTCAAATCAAAGCATTCAAAAGACTTAGAAAAATGTCCGCCCGTTCGGCGGCGACTTCATGACCGTATGTTAAACGCCATTCTGATCCTCATCGCCTTCACGTTCATACCGGGCCTCGAACTTCGCGCGTCCATTCCTGTCGGCGCGTTCAAATACGACGATGTCCTGCCGTTGTGGCTGATCGTCATGACGTGCGTCGTGTCCAACGTCATCATCGGCTGGCTGGTCTTCACGTTGATCACGCCGTGCGCGAACTTCTGCCGCAGAATCCATTGGATCGACGTCCTGTTCGAAAAATATCTGGAACGCGCGCAGCGCAAACTGAAGCCGCAGATTGAAAAATACGGGACGATGGGCCTTGCGTTGTTCATCGGCATTCCGTTGCCGGGCACGGGCGCGTACACTGGCGCCGCGGGTGCCTTCGCGCTCGGCATGAAAAAACGGCAGTTCGCCATCGCGAACATCGCGGGCGTCTGCATGGCGGGAATCGCCGTCACCATTATCGTCGTGCTGATCCGGGCAGGCATCGAATCGCCTCTCTTCAACTTCCTCATCAAACGGTAAATCATCGTAGCGGTCACGCAGGAGCGTGCCCCTCCCATCTTCCCATGAATCTTTGGAACACATACGATACGGTCCGCCCGTTGCTGACGGCGCAATGCAAGCCCGAAGGATACAATCCGGACACGGGGCTGGACATTCCCGAACTGGAAAAGCTCGTGGCGGACTACGTCGCCGCCCATGAACAGAACACGCCGCGCATCATCCTCCGCGCCAACATGTTCAGAATCCTTTTGGAGAACGGCCGCCTCCGCGTCGATCCGTTCGACTGGTTTGCCGACCATATCGCCACAGGCCGCATCATGTGGAAATACCAGTCGAAATGGCATGCCGAGGAAGGCCGCAAACGCGTTCCGCCGTCCGCCCGCGCCGCGAATCCCATCGGCTTCCCGAATCTGGATCTGAGCCATACGTCGCCAAGCTGGAAAAATATCCTAAAGTACGGCATTTCAGGCCTTAAAAAACGCGCGGAGGCCGCGTTGCAATCCACGAAAGACCAGGAGGCGCGTGATTTCTACACGGCCGTCGTCATCGTCTACGACGCCATCCGCTCCTACATGATCCGTCTGGCGGACGAATCGGAACGCGTCGGCTCCGTCCGCACGACGGACGCCCTCCGCCATCTCGTCGACAATCCTCCCGCCACCTTCCATGGCGCCCTCCAGCTTTCCTTCATCTACAACCAGATGCAGGAGATCGAAGGCGAATATGTCCGTTCGCAGGGGACGTTCGACCAGCTTTACATCGACTTCTACCGCAACGACATAGCCGCAGGTCGCCTCACGCGTGACCAGGCGAAGGAGCTCATCAAATTCTTCTTCGATAAATTCTATTCGCAGCATTTCGGCGCGGGCAACAACATCTGCTTCGGCGGCCGTTGCCCGGACGGGACTGACCTCTGCAACGAATTGACCGAACTCGCCTTCGAAGCGTTCGCCGAACGTGGCGACATCGATCCGAAATTGTCGTTCCGAATCCACAAGAACACGCCGCCCGCCATTCTGCGGCAGGCCGCGGAATGTGTCAAAAACGGTACCAACGCCATCGTGTTCGCAAACGACGACATCGCCTATCCGATGTTCGTCAAGCATGGGAAAGCTCCTGAAGACGTCGTCGATTTCGTTCCGATCGGCTGCTACGAGCCCGCCATCATGGGCAAGGAGCTCAGCTGCACGATGTCCGCCACCTACAATCTTGCCAAACTGCCCGAATACGTCATGGCGGAATTAGAGGAGGCTCCTGATTTCCAGACTGTTGTCGATTTCACGAAACGCCTCATGAAAGAGACATTGGACGAGACGCTGCAGCGCGCGCGCGTCTGGGAGACCGCCTGGCCGACCGTCAATCCGGCCCCCGTCCTTTCAGGCACGATGGATTCCTGCATCGCGAAGGGCCGTGATGTCTCCAACGGCGGCACGCAGTACAGTACCAGCGGCGTCATGTGCGCGGGCATCGGCACGTTGGCCGATGCCATGGCGGCGATCCAATATCTTGTGTTTCAAGAACATCTGTGTACGTGGAAGGAACTTCGCGCCATCATCGCCGCCAATTGGGAAGGCCATGAGCATCTCCGCGAAATCGCCCGCAGACGCGCCCCGAAGTGGGGCAACAACCATCCGGCGGCGGATGAAATCGGCGTCGATCTCGCCATGACCGCCGCGCGGATCATCAACAACACGCCGAACACGCGTGGCGGCCATTTCCAGATGGGCTGCTGGTCCATCGATTATACGCATACCTTTGGAAAACAGACAAAAGCGACTCCCGACGGCCGAAAAGATTTCGATCTCATCTCCAAAAATCTTGGCGCGACCATCGCCGCGGACCGCAACGGCGTCACTGCCCTCATCGCTTCCGCCGCCAAATTCGACCATACGGAATTTCCGGACGGCTCCGTTCTCGACATCGCGTTGCATCCGTCCGCCCTGCAAGGCCGCGACGGCGCGGAGGTCATCATGGGCCTTATCCGCACGTTCTTCGACGCCGGCGGCTTCTATTGTCATTTCAACATCTTCGACGCCAATACGTTGCGAAATGCGCAAGCCGATCCGGAAAAGTACGCCAACCTGCAGGTCCGCGTCTGCGGATGGAACACGAAATTCGTGGATCTTTCCAAATCCATGCAGGACGCCTTCATCGCGCAAGCGGAAGCTTTATAATTCATAAAGCATAATGCATAATGCATAATTATTATAAAGCTTTGGGCAGCTCCACCTGTCTCAGATGTCCCATTCGTCCCAGATGTCCCAGATATCCCGGATGTCCCATTCACTATAATTCAACAGCAAAGATTCCGATGATGATCAACGCGATCGCCGCGATTTGGCGGCGCGTGAACCGTTCATGGAACACAATCGGTGTCACGATGCAGAAGGAAAGAATCTGCGTCGAGCAGGCGATGGGAAACATGATGCCCAAACGGCCGATTTCATTCATGCGATGCAGCGCCGCGAAAAGGCATCCGTAGGAGGTCACGGCGACAACCGACCACGACAGCCCCGTCTTCAGCAGGACTTTCATGTTCGGCTTCTCCTTCGCGCGGAAGATCAATGCGCTGATGCCGAAGCAGATCGCATACGTCGTCAGCAGCAGTTCGGCCTTCGTCAGAAACGGAAGATCCGTCGCGTGGTATTTGTCGGCCTGCATGAGACACAGTTGCGCCAAGCCGCCGACCAGCAACGCTATGATGCTCCACACCAAACACTTGTGATTCCATTTGCTGTCGATTTCGCTCGTATCCTTTCCGCCTTTGGCCGTCAGGAAGATGGCTGAGATCAAGCAGATGATGCCCGCGATGTTGATTACCGTCGCCTTCTCCCCCCAGGCGAGGACGGCCCAGACGAACGACACCGCGAAGCCCATGCGGCACAGTCCGAAATACACGGCTGCGTTGCCCTTCCCAAGCGTTAGCATGCCGAAATAATTCGCCACGACGTTGAACAGCGCGTTCAAGATGATGCACCACGCGATTGGCCATGACCATTCGGCCGGAATGAGCGTTCCCGTAATGAGCTGGTATGGAACGATGACGATCAACGCCCCAAGAGCCGCCACGAGATAGAAATGGTCGACGCGGCAACCGCCGCGCCGCGCCGCCGTCAGCAACGAGCCGATGGCGCACCACAGGAGGCCTGTCGCCATCGTGAGAATCAAACCAATTAACATAGTACAGGAAAATGAATCTAGATATTCTAGAAGCACTAGAAGTTCTAGAAGAAATGCTTATTTTGTTAGTCTTTTCACCAAATACTCTTCATAGGCGCCCAAATCCACCCAGTCTATCGCCGCCTGAATTGGCTTGCCCTTCGGCGTGTCCAGCCGCATGACGCCGCCGTCGTCGATTTCGATGTTGACGGTCTTCATGACGAGATTGTCATGGGTGTAGGCCAGATAGACGGCCACCGTGTCGAACAGCACGGAGCTTTCCGTCTCGTCCGTCTGGTTCGGTTTGCCGAGCCAATGGCGGTAGTTCTCCACAATCATCTTCGCGACAGGCGATTGCGACTCCTTCATCCGCTGGTAGCGTTCGCCTTTCAGACGGACGAACCCGCATGTGTCCAGCGGCGTGATCGTGACCGATTTCCAGTTCGCCTGGAAAACCGTCTGCGCTTCCGGAATCTGGCATTTGATGTTCCATTCCGCCACGGGGCTGTTCGCCTGATCATGCGTATAGCCTTTGTAGACGGAACCGGCCATCGACACAAGATGCGTCTTCGCACAGAGATCCGGCCGCCGCAGGCAGACCTGCTGGATGTTCGCCAACGGGCCGATCGTGATCAGCGTCGGCTCGTCCGATTCCTCCAGCGCGGAGATGATCGCGTCGACGCCGTCGAAATAGACGGGGCCCGGATACATCGTCAGATCATAGTCCGCCGCCCAGCCCAACTGCTTGTAATTGGTGGCGTTGACAGTGCTGTACAGGCCGATGGCGATCGGCACGTCCGTCCTGCCGAGCCGCGTCAGCATCTTCGCGACGCATTTCGCCCGCAGCAGCGGATTGCCCGTCGCCGTGCTGACCAGCTTCAGATTCAATTCGGGGGAGTTCACGATCATGCCCAACGCCCACGTGTCATCGATGTCGCCGACAATATCCGTGTCGAGAATCACATCCTTCGCGGCCTGCCCCATGGCGATGCAGGAGCTCAACAACAATGTCGATAGAAGATTTCTGCCCATTTTCCTTTACCTTATATAAAAACTGTCTGTTTTTACCGTTTCCGACTGGAACCGCAACATGACAATAGACACGAAACGGCAAAAAAATCAAATATTTCCCGTGTTTTTTTGAAGTTTCTTATTGAATAAAGTCAAAAGAGGATATAAATTATCAGTTACGAGATTAATTTTTAGTTAATTTGGCCAATAAAATCGAAAAAACCTTTTCTAGGAGGAAAAGAAAGGATGAAAAAGCTGTTTACATTGATTGAACTCTTGGTGGTTATCGCCATCATCGCCATTCTGGCCGCCATGCTGCTGCCCGCCCTGTCCAAGGCGCGTGAAAAGGCCGAATCCATCTCCTGCGTCAGCAATCTCCGCCAGCTGGGCATGTCGTACAAGATGTATTCCACGGACAGCAAGCGCTACGTTGTCCCTTGCTGGCTGACATACAGCTTGCAACCGGAAATCTACGCCTACTGGTTCGATTTAATTCAGTCATACGCCGGTGACGATGCCTTGTTCGAATGCCCGACGGGTACGTATACCTACGGAAACTTCCGCCCCAGCAAAGTCGCCAGCTCTTCTTTGACCCCCATGAATCCCGTCGTCTGCGGATATACGAACTACGCATGGATGTATGGCTATCAAAACTCCCCCGGCAACAGCATGAACAAAGGACCCCGCCGCGAAAGCGACTACAAGAAACCGTCTGAAGACATCACGTTGTTTGACGGTTCATGGCCGTATGTTGAAGACAATGACTGGAATGTTAACTTCAATGGAACGAATAGCCAGCGCATGTGCAAGAAACGCCACAGCGGCCAGTACAACGCCTTGTTCCATGACAGCCACGTGGAAAACAAAGCAGTCATCGACGTCAACAAGAACTTCTATCCGAAGTTTGATTAACCTGAACTCTGTTGTTTAGAATTCTTTAAATATTTTTTGTAGTAGTAATAGATTATGGAGCAAAAATGAAAAACAGACACTTCACCCTTATCGAACTTCTGGTCGTCATCGCGATCATCGCCATTCTGGCCGCCATGCTGCTGCCCGCTCTTGGCAAGGCCCGCGAAAAGGCCGAAACCATCTCCTGCGTCAGCAATATGAAACAGATCGGCCTGGCCGGTACCATGTATTCGACGGACTACAAGCGTTTTATCTGCCCAGCCTTCCAGACCGGTGAAAATGATGTTCGGAACGGCAAGTGGAATTACTGGGCGATTATGCTCTACAAGTATGTCGGCGATGAAAAGGTCTTTGAATGCAGTTCTTCGACCTTGGACAAGACTGTCACCAACTACAGCTATGACTCCAGCGCGCCGGGTTCCTTCAAATGCAGCTATGGCGTGATGAGAAACGTCGACACCACCGACGGTGTCGAAGGCAACAAGGATTCCTATGGCTTTGGATATACGTGGTCTCCGACTGGTGCTCGCGCTGTGAGAAAGCAGGCCAACGTCGTGAAACCCTCCCAGTTGGTCTATAGCGTTGACAATAAGCATTCCGGCGAAGTCAACTACTGCCCGAATAATGAAAATGGCTTATATCAGTATTTTATTCGAGCTCTGACCAGAGACAATCCGGAAATCGACGCCTGCCACACCGGCATGGCGAACGCCCAGTTCGTCGATGGCCATGTCGAGACCAAGTCGGCCTTCTCTTCCAAGAACTGGCGGTACGACGCGAACTAAGGCTATTTTACAATTAGCAATTAGGAGACAAATATGAAAAAAGTGTTCACTCTGATTGAGCTTCTGGTCGTCATCGCAATCATCGCGATTCTGGCCGCCATGTTGCTGCCCGCCCTGTCCAAGGCGCGTGAAAAAGCGGAGGCCATCTCCTGCACGAGCAATCTGAAGCAGATCGGTCTGGCCACGAGCATGTATGCCAGCGACTACAAGCAGTGGGGCTGCCCGTCGTGGAATCTTAATAACAATAATGGAACTGCCGACCATTGGAACAGTTTCGACGTTCTCCTCTATAAATATGTCGGCGACGAAAAGATCTATGAATGCAGCAGTTCTCCATACAGCCAGAAGTCCGGCAACAGCGGCTGGATTGACTCAAGCGTCCCCAGCAACTATACTTGCAACTATGGACGGCTTTGCACGAACGATGACAGTGCCATCCCTAATAGGGATGATTTTGGCTGGGGATACAGCAATGGCACTGGCGTGAGAAACATGCGCAAGGCCTCGCAAATCGTGAAACCGACGCAGTTCATCAATTTGTATGACAACAGCTACGGCAGCCGTTGCTGCAGTCCCGACGCTTCGCTTAGCTCCGGCATGTCCGGTGCCCTCTACAAGGGCAATCCGATGGTGAGCAACCATCATTCCGGCATGGCCAACTTCCTGTTCTTCGACGGCCATGTCGAAGCCATGAGTGCCGTCGAGCATAAGTACTGGAGGTACAACAACTAACCGCATTCGTTTCTGCTGAATCGAATTGCATTTCATCGGCCCCGTTCCATATCATGTGGAACGGGGCCCTTTTTTGTGTCTAGAAAGGTTTGTCTGTGGGGAATGTCGTGCGGATGTCGATATGACTTCCGTCTCCTGGCTTTGCAATGCTAACATGTTGAAAATGAAGTTGTAGCATGAGCCACTTTCAATTTCCCATCCAGTGATTATACCAAAAGTCATAAAAAATCATAAAAAGTCATTATTACTGTTATTATATATTATTTAAAGTATTTTATATGATATAATCAATTGACTTCTGGTGTTGTTGTGATATGTTACGTATATGTCAATTGCTTGTAGGGTATAGCGTATTCTTGTTTCTTCTAATGAAAGAGGGCTTGAAACCTCCTCCCGAGTAGAAGAAACTGGTTTGATAAAAATCACCATAGTCATCGATGAAACCCGTTAGTTTCTTTCAAAATATTCGTCTTTTTCAATTTGCATTTCTGCAAAAATGTATATATTAGAGGTAGCATACCACCGTACGCCTCTCAGTTTTCTGATGCGCAACCTTCGGTGGTTTTTTTATTTTTGGGGTTTGAATGGATAAATACACAAAACCACCGCTCACAATAAAGCAGCAAATCCAACTTCTAAAAAGCCGGAAAATCGTTATCGGTGATGAATTAATCGTTGAACGCATTCTTACAACTGTCGGTTATTATCGTCTCACCGCCTACCTTTTTCCATTCCGTAGCAAGGATGCTTCCGATGATTATGTGGCAGGCACTTCCATTGAAAAAGTATGGCGGTATTATCGTTTTGACCGTAGCTTGCGTTTTCTGCTGATTGATGCCATTGAACGCATCGAAGTTTCCGTGAAAGCCATGATTGTGAGTCGTTTCACACTGGCCTATGGTGCGTTCGGATATACCGACATGGCCAATTTCGCCTCCCCGATCAATGTCAGGCGCCATGCGGAGATGCTTGACTTCATCCATTCGGAAATGGAACGCAGCAAGGAGGATTTTGTAAGTCATTTCAAAGCCAAGTATGATACATCCCAAGGTCTTCCGTTGTGGATGGCGACTGAAATCATGACCTTTGGAAATATGCTGACATTCTTCAGACTAATGAAGAAACAAGATAAACAGGCTATAGCCAAGCAGTTCGGCATTTCAGAACAAGTCTTGGAGACATGGCTTGTCTCGCTGAACTATATCCGTAATATCTGCGCCCATCATGGACGTATTTGGAACAAGGTGCTGGCTGTCAGGCCCAGTATTCCCAAAAAGCTTCCGGAATGGCATGAATCCAAGTTTCCAGTTGAAGCTTCCCGGATATATTCCATATTGACGATCATGCGGTTTCTTCTGAGGACAATTGTCCCGCAATCCAAATGGCCTGAACGACTTCTAACCCTTCTCGGCGATTTTCAAGAAATTCCTCGGCTATCGATGGGTATTCCCCTCGATTTTGAACAATCTGAACTTTGGAAGTCCCCAAAAAACATGGAGGTCAATGAAGGCAAATCATCTGAAAGCTTGATTTGCGATGTGGAATGGCCTCCTTTGGAATAAGATGTTTTTTTGTCTGAAGAAATTTATCTGAAGGGTGTTGTCGGGCAGGCGTCAATATGACTTCCGTCTACTGGCTTTACAATGCTAACATGTTGAAAATAAAGTTGTAGCATGAACAGTTTTCAATTTTCTATCCAGTGATTATACCCTAAGTCATCAAAAATCATAGAAAATCAATAAAAGTCATAATATATACTATTATAAATATTTATATAGGCATATATTGACTTCTAGCATTGTTGTGCTATGTTGTGTCGATAGCAGGATTGGAGAGATGGAAAAGGGTGTCGTACTGTCGCGCAGTGACATGACCCTGAAAGGTTCAAATCCGAGTATTTAAGACCTGTAAAAGGAGAAGTCCATGATGGATTATTCAATAGATGTGATGGATATTCAGGAGAGAATTATCACGCTTCGAGGAGTACAAGTCATGTTGGACCGCGATTTGGCTGAACTATATGGAGTACAGACAAAACGTTTGAATGAACAAGTAAAACGCAATGCAGCACGATTTCCTCGAGATTATATGTTTGCATTATCCGACACAGAGACCCAGGAACTGGTCGCAAAATGCGACCGGTTCAAGACGATGAAACATTCCACAGTTCCGATGAATGCATTTACAGAGCATGGTATTATCATGTTGGCGGCTGTTCTGAAGAGCGAGACGGCAATCAGGGTGAGTGTCAGAATTACCAATACATTTGTTTCAATGCGGCGAACACTTGCAGCAATGGCACCATTGCTGGCTCGTATAGAGGAGACTGAACGATTGCAGTTTGAAGACCACTATCGTCAAATCACGGATCAGACCCGGAACGAGGAACGCTTCAATGAGATATTTAATGCGATGAATGCCAAGGAATTTCCCAAACAGAAAGTGTTTTATGACGGCGAAGTTTTTGATGCGGAAGTCTTTGCTTCAAAGTATATTGTCAATGCACAGGAGTCCATCTTGCTTATAGATAATTGGGTTGATGCCACTACCCTTGAATTATTAATGAAAAAGAAGTCTAATGTCACAGTTGAAATCGTCACATCCTCAAGAGGAAACAGACTTCTTGAACATGATATTACGACATTCAATACTCAATATGGGGGACTTACTCTTAATATCAGTGATCAATTTCATGATCGTTTCTTGATTATAGATAATTCGAAACTTTATCTTATTGGAGCTTCGCTCAAAGACTTAGGCAAAAAATGCTTTGCCTTTTCCATGCTTGATGCCAGAGAAATACCGAAACTGAAATCACGGATAGTTCCTATTGAACAAGGCTGATTTTTCGTATAATATGACCTTTTTACTAAAAAACATGAGAAATAATATAAGATTATTATATTTCATAATATATACTGATAATAAATATTTTAATTGATATATATTATCTTCATTTGTTATCGTGCCATATTATATTGATGTGTTTTCAGAAGTGGCAACAACGAAAGCCCCGTCGGGGCAATGGGAATCTAGCTGTGGGTGACAACCCACGAAAAGCCCCTACGGAGCTGTTTTGACCGCCCTCTGGGACGGTGCACTCGTCAGAAAAACACCCCGCCGGAATACCCAATCAATGCCAGCATGATATATTATTCATGTTGCTTCATGTCGCGTGATATCCGATCTCTGCTTTCTCCTCCACTTCCGCAACCATCCTGCCATCATGCCAAAACGCTTCTTGTTACTTTTTCTGCTTTCCCTATCCGTTCTTTCCGTTCGGGCGGATCATGACCTGCTGGACAACGCGTTGGAAATCAAGCCTCATGACGCGTTCGCGGCGCTGCCGTTGCGGCTCTCCATGGAAATCCTGCAGGAAGGCTCCAACACGTTCCAGATCTATGCCGCCAGCCAGTCGAAACGCAATCCATGGCATTGGGAGCTGTTCACCATGCCGAATTCCAATGAACTGACCGTCTACATGCCAGGCTTCAGGCCGCAGCAAGTCGGTTTCGGGCGGTCCGTTGCGGACACGCGATATCACATCGTCGTACTGATGTTCGAAGAGAAGCGGTTGCGGCTGTTCGTCGACGGCGAATTCGTCCGTGAACATCAGATCCAGTCGATTCCGTCCGCTCCTGCGAAAGTCATGGAGCCGTTCTATTTCGGCAAGATCGACAATCTTACCTGCCAAGGCACGTTGAAACGCGCGAAATTGGAACATTGTGTCCGCGACGATGGGGCGGTCGATTGGACGGTGGACGACGCGACGGTCGGCCTGTGGAGTTGCGAAAAAGATGCAGAAAAGGGCGTTTTCAAAGACCTTTCAGGCCATGGACATGACGCGAGAATCACGAATTCCGAAGAGATCAAGATGCTGGAATCCAAGAAGCAAGCCTCTCTGCCGCTGGAGGATACGACGGCGATTCGCCGTGAGACGGAAGAATGGCTCGCCGACCATCAGCTGTCGAAAGAGCAATTTCCAAAGCTTTCCGTTCGCGACACCGTGTGGGACCAGTGGCGGTTCAATCTGCGGAACCACGGGAAGGTCGATTATGCGAAGGAGCGCCGTTTCAATCCTAATTTCCGTCCAGCGGATGAACAAGTCTTTGACAGACAATCACTTGTCATGGAAGAGGACCGCAATCCGGCGGGCACGATTCTCCGCCGTCTAGGCGCGTTTCTTGCGGACATGAAAACAAACCATCCGGAAAAAGAAACGGTTTGGGCAAGCCTGGAGACGCGCCGCCAGAAGCTTCTGGACATCTGGAAGGCGGAGGCGGAGTTCAAGCCAGCCCTGTATTACGCCGCCTGCGCATTGCGCCGCGAAGCCGTGTTTGAAAATCCGCAACTGATTGATGTCGGCGATTTTCTGTGCGTTTCCCGTGGCGTGTTCGAAGGCTCCGTCCGCTCCGTTCCCGTGACGAGCGACGGCATCGGCGGCCATTTCGCGACGCAGTATTTCGGCTTCAACACGATTCCGGGCGGCGGCCTCTACCGCGTCCGAAAATGGCGGGATGAAACGCCTGTGTTCGAGAACATTCTGGAGAATTCCGTCGTGGAAAACGGTCGATTCAAAGGTCGCAAACTGGATTTTGGCGCCTTCTGCACGCCGGATCTGTCCTACGACGGCAAGCGGATCGCCTTCGCATGGACGGCTAACCGCTACCACCAGTTCAACGTCTTCTCCCGCGACACTTGCTGGCATATCTTCACGGTCAACGTCGATGGCACCAACCTGCGCATGCTGACGGACGAGGCGTACGACGATTTCGATCCATGCTGGCTGCCGAACGGCCGTCTGGCCTTCATTTCCGAACGGCGCGGCGGCTACATCCGCTGCTTCAACGCGTACATCAAAGTGCGCAACCACACGCTTTTCTCCATGAAGGACGACGGTTCGGACATCGTGCCGATGAGCTATTTCGAGACTTCCGAATGGAATCCGTCCGTCAACAACGACGGCATGCTGGTCTATGCGCGATGGGACTACACGGATCGCGAAAACTGCATCGGCGGCCGTTTCTGGATCGCGAATCCGGACGGCACGAACCCGCGCGCGCCACACGGCAACTATCCGTATCCATGGCACACGTTGGACGATTCCGCTCGACAGGATTTCGTAAAACGTTTTCCAAACGTCGGTTATGGCGGTCTTGGCAGCCGCCCGGGCACGCCGCTTGTCCACATGGGCATCCGCGCCATTCCGAATTCCGGCAAATATATTTTCACGGCCGCCCCGCATCATGGGCAGTGCTACGGTTCGCTCTGCATGCTTGATCTGAGCGTGGACGACGACGGCCGCCACAGCCAAGTGAAACGCATCACGCCCTACGAGCCGTATCCGGAGATGGAGCTGTCCAACCGCCTCCATTATAAATATGGTATGCCGTGGCCGTTGAGCGAAGACACCTATCTGGCCAACTGCTGGGAGCATATCGTGACCGTCGATCGCTTCGGCAATCAGGAGCTGCTGTGCGACTTACGCGACTGGCAGGCGGATCCGGACGAACGTTTCCGTCTCGTCGATCCCATCCCGTTGCGGCCGCGTCCATGCCCCGCCGCGTTGCCGTCGCGCACACGGCAGGGCGAACGGGCCACGTCTGACGCGCCGAAGGCGACCATCAGCGTCATGAACGTGTACGATTCGGATCAGCCGATGCCCAAAGGCGTGAAAATCAAATGGTTGCGCGTTGTGCAGAACATTCTGAAAACGAACCACGCCATGGGCGTGCCGATGATTGGTTTCGAACGCGAGAACACGCCGCGCGTCCCGTTGGGCATCGTTCCCGTGGAGGAGGACGGCAGTGTGTATTTCGAGGCTCCTGTCGCTAAAGAGTTGATATTCCAAGTGTTGGATGAAAATCGCAACGCCGTCCAGTCGATGCGCTCCGTGGCGTTCGCGTTTCCGGGCGAGCAGATGACCTGCCTGGGCTGCCATGAACCGCGTCAGGCGGCGCCGAAATCGATGAAAGTGCCGATGGCGATGCGCCGCGCGCCGTCGAAACTGGAGCCGGAAATGTCTCCGATTGAACCGATTAGCTTTGAACGCCACATTCGTCCGATTCTCGAACGGACATGCAGGGACTGTGGCCACGATTGGTTCCAAAACGGAAAACTGGACTATAACGCATTACGCGAGAAGACGTTTTGGTTCTCCGGCGGCATGCTCGGAACGATGACGGGTGACTACTGCGGCATCCACGGCGGAAGCCGTTCGATTCCAGGCCGTTTCGGTGCCCGTGTGGCACCGTTGGCGGCGGAGTTGGACAACGCCGCCCATATCGGTAAATTCACGCCGTACGAACGCCATCTCATCAACCTGTGGCTGGACTGCAACTCCTTGCGGTTAGGCGCTTTCTATGAGACGACCTTGCAGGAGAAGGGCGAACTGGTCTGGCCGGATTTGGATGTCGATCCGCACAATCCGCAGGGCCTGGAACGGCTCGGCGGCCTGAAACGCAATTTCTGGCATGAAAACCATTACGGGCCGTACGAATTTCTTGGCTCCAGCCATCAGCGGAATGACGTTTTCATCATGAACGAAAAGGGCGAAATCGTCTGGAACTATCCGATTGCGCATCCGCAGGACGTGTGGATGCTTGACAACGGCAATGTACTGATCGCATGGCAGCATGGCGCGCGCGAAATCACGCGGGACAAGAAGACTGTGTGGGAATACGCCGTCGAAGCGCCGAACGAAGTGCCTAGCGTCCAGCCGCTTCCGAATGGAAACACGCTGGTCGGCGTCGTCGGCCAGTGCCGTCTTGTGGAAGTTGACCGGCAGGGCCGCGAAGTCCGTTCCATCCAGCTGTCGACAACCGTGAAGGAGCCCCATGCGCAGTTCCGCATGTGCCGCATGACGCCGCAAGGCACGTATCTTGTGCCGTTTACGGCGGAAGGCGCTCTTCGTGAATACGATGCGGACGGAAACGTCGTCCGGACGTTCCCGCGGCTCAGTTCGCCTGTCTGCGCCGTCCGTCTGCCGAGCGGCAACACGCTTGTGACCGGTTCCGGAAAGGTTGTCGAATTCAATCCATCCGGAACGCACATCGTCTGGGAACTCCGCCCGAACATTGAACTTTACGACATCGATATCGCGATACTGGCTGGCGTGCAACGGCTTCCAAACGGCAACACGGTCGTCTGCAATTGGAATACGCAAGGCCGCAACGGCAAGAAGGCGAGCCACATTTTCGAGGCCACGCCGGACGGCCGCATCGTCTGGGAGTGCCAAAGCTCCGCCATAGGACAAGTTGCCCAATGCTTCCTGCTGGGCAAGGACGGTAGAGGCATTTACCGATAGAGAAATCAGAAGAACCGCTGGCAGAACGTCTCTTTCACCCAAGTCTTTGAGGTGTTTGAAATTCATATATAGTTGACATGTAATGATTTCATTATCATAAGTCATAAGAAATCGTAGAAAATCATTAAAAGTCATAAAATATACTGTAATAAATATTTATATAGGAATACATATTGACTTCTTGTATTGTAGAGCTATGTTATGTCATTGACAAGAATTGGGAGTAGGGGGATGAGGGTTGGCTAATCGTCGCTTTGCGATGGTAGGTCTGGTATCTACAAAAGAAAAAAGTATGAGTTATTGGTCATTATTATAAATATAGGTACTTTTCTATGAATCTATTTATTCAAGGAGGCGGTAGATATGGTTCATGATTCAGAAATTAGGACAATAGCGGACAAGCTGGTGCAAGCACATTATCAAAATGACAGACGGATGGAAAAGGCCAAGATCTTCTTTTCAGCGGAAGATCAGACTATCCGTCTACTTGAACTGACGGAAGCCGTTCCTGCGGATGACAGTGTCTCCGTCATTTCCTTTGATGCTGCTCCTAGGCAAGGCATTCCCTATCCAAGTTCTGTCATTCTCGTCAACCATGAAGACTGGAAACGGCTTGAAAAAGGATTGTTGTCTATGCCAAGCGATTGGGGAAGTTTTTCTGACGGAATCGACTGCCCGCGTAACCATTGCTCAAGAAGAAGGAAGGCAATGGCATGAAGAACAAAATGCCAGTCCATAAGGCATTTCTGCTACAAGTGTGTGAAGATTATCAGGCGTCTGCGATTATACTGGCCCATTTACAGAACAGCGGTGAAAAGACTTATAAGGAAAGTCGTCCGCTATTCTTATCCACGCCTTTTTGTGGAGCGCCCTTCTTCATGCTTTTGCAAATGAGCGTGGAAAAGCTTTCAAAGGCGGCTTATTGCAAGGCGCGGGGAATCGCTGGGAAGTTACCGCCAAAAGAGCATGATTTTGTCTTGTTCCTTGAGGCGGTGTTGGCCAGAAATCCGAATTTTCAAGCATTTCGTGATAGACATGCGAGTACATTCAGGTTTTTGCGGGAGGAACTGAATACAAGGCAACCGAGCAATGTGCGCAATCATATGGAAAATCTGGAATATCCATGGATTGACAATCATGGGCATGTGCATTGCCCGGCCAGGCATTTGTCTTTGATCAGGAAATATTTGAACAACGCATTGAACCGCAATATCATGATTTATATGCGTGACATCAGGGAATTGCTTGAATCCTTTGAGAAAATATTCAACAGAGTGTGAACTTTTTCCAAAAACTGCGGGAGAAAGGCGTCCATTCGTAATTCCTTAGGCCTTGAATTCCGTCGGCGTGCAATGAAAGACTCTTCGGAAAGCTTTGCAAAGGCTGGCGGCGTCGCTGAAGCCATGGCGCTGGGCGATTTCCTTCAGCAGCAACCGTCCGTTCTTCAAATCCGCGGCGCAATGGCCGAGTTTGGCGCGGAGCGCGAAATGGCCGTAGCTTTGTCCAAGAGCCTTGCGGAACAATTCTGAAAACCGGCTGACGGACAGATGGCAGACGGATGCCGCAGACTGCAGATCCGGCGTGACAGGTGATGTCCGGACCAATTCCAAAGCAGGGCGAAGCCGTTCCAGATAAATGCGAACGTCGGACGCATTTTCCTGCGTTCCAGTTGCTTCCGGTGTATGTTCGATGACGTATAGCAGCAGGCTGTGGAAATTCAGCCAGCATTGCGCCTGCCAGCTTGCGGGATACCGGCGGTAGATATGCAACATGCGGGTGCCCCACTGCCGGATGTAATTGCGTTCAGTCTGGTTATGTGGACAGTAGCGTTTGGCGGGCGTGCCTGAGAACGGCGTCAACCAGTTGATGGAGGAGCCAAGGAGGCCGATTTCGCCCAAATCGTCCAGATTGATCGTGAAGGTCACGATGAAATTCCGTCTGGCCAGGGCGCGGTAGGCGTGGGGCTCCCAGCAGAACGTCCACCACATGTCGCCTGCGTGGCATATCCGACGATAGTTCTCGTAGTTGATTTCAATCTCCCCATCCCTGACAATGGACAGCTGTAGCGCATAATGGACGTCGGCGCGATAAAAAGGCTCGGGCCCGATATGATAGTTCCAATTCAATTCGAGCGGATGGGCGGGAGTGAGCTGCGGATGGCGGTTAGTCACGACATCCAGTTCAGACAGGTTGCCGCCTTGGGGGTGTTTCTCGGATATGTTCATCGCTTTACCGTAAGAAATGACAACTTTTCAAGAGGAATGTACAATCTATGATATTTGTCTAATCTTGCATACGCCATTAATTTATTACGTGTAATACAATTGACAATTTCTTAAGGCTATTTTGTCATTTTTAACAAGGAGTGGCAAGAAAGCAACTCCACAGACCAATGTTTCCAAGAAGTTCGCCGGATGGCGAAAAGCCTGTCAATCCAAACATATTCAATTTTGCGAAAGGAAAGAGAAAACCTAAACAAAACTCGTAACATCAAGGAGAAAGACATGAAGAAGAAAAAATTCACGTTAATCGAACTCCTGGTCGTCATCGCCATCATCGCCATCTTGGCGGCCATGCTGCTCCCCGCGCTTTCGAAGGCCCGTGAGAAGGCGGAAGCCATCTCCTGCACCAGCAACCTCAAGCAGATCGGCCTTGCGTTCAACATGTACTCATTGAGCTATAAATCTTATAATTGCTACCAGTATCTCTATCCCAACGGAAGCGGTGTGGCCCCCCGTTACTGGTGGCAGGACGGCATCGCCCCCTTCGTGGGCGACTGGGAGATCTATCTGTGCCCCTCCATGGGGACTCCGATCAAACGGGATGGAATGCGGCCTGAATCCAACGGATTAGTAACTTATCCGGAAATTATTGAAACAGGATACGCCCGCAGCAACAAGACTTCCGGTTGCGCTGCCAATGAAATGTTCAAGTTGAGTGATTACATGTATCCAAGCCAGACAGCCAACGCGGCCGACAGCCTCAAAATGGAGCTTCGAAGCTCACCGCCGGAGCCATGCCTCACGGTCGGCGATCCCGCATGCCGTCTGGGCGTTCGCCACACCGGCACCTTCCAGTTGGTCTATGTCGACGGCCATTGCGACGCTCGCAACTACTCAACGCCGAGAGGCAGGCTCTGGGAGATGAATGCGAAAATGCAATAACCTTCCGAAGAAGTGATTAATTACGAATAAGTCGCGCGACGCCACGGTCATGTGGCGTCGCGCGACTTTGTGTTTGTGTAATATTTGTGTAGTAATCAGGATGCCCTGTCTATCTTATCATTTGTTCCATAGGGCGGCATGCGGCGCCGTTCAATCAGCAGCCGACTGCCTGTTTTAATGCTTTGGGCGATACACGGCGAAGGGGTTTCCCGATAGCCATGCCAGCAGTGATGGCGTGATAACCCGCCAAAATCGTCAAAAAAGACCGAATTTGGCGGGTTATTTGGGCGGTTCATAAAGAGGATATGTATTTCTAAGTTGCTTTATTTAAATGAAAAGCAACTTAGGATCATCCTTGTTGAAGTGGTATGAAAACACGACGAAAAACAGACTTTATTTTGCCGTAATTTTGCCGTCATGCCATGGACAAAAAAAACTCCCATGGAAGTGAGTTCCATGGGAGTTTTTGGGAAATTGGTCGGGGCGAGAGGATTTGAACCTCCGGCCTCTGCGTCCCGAACGCAGCGCTCTAGCCAGACTGAGCCACGCCCCGTTTGTCTTCAAACGTTATTTAATATAACGCATATTCCGCGCAAGACAAACCGACATCTCGAAAAAACATGATTTTCGTCTGAAAACAGGTCGTTTTGCGCGGATTTACGCGACGACGGAATCAACCGCCGAGTTTATCGATCATCTTGACCAGCGGCGCGAACAGAGCGATGACGATACCACCGACGATGACAGCCAGGAAGCAGATCATCAACGGCTCGATCAGGGAGGTCAGACCTTCGACGGCGCGGTCGACTTCTTCTTCGTAGACGCCGGCGACTCGGTTCAACATGTCCGGCAGAGCACCGGTTTCTTCACCGACTTCCACCATGGAGCAGAGCATCAGCGGGAAGACACCGGACTTTTCAAGCGGCTTCGTCATGCCTTCGCCTTCCTTCACGGCGTCATGGACGTCCTGGATGGCCTTGGCGACGATTTCATTGCCGGACGTGTCCTTAACGATCTGCAACGCCTGCAGGACGGCCACACCGGACGCCATCAGCGTACCGAGCGTACGACAGAAACGCGCGGACACGTTTCGGATGATCAACGTGTTGAACGGCGGCAATTTCAGACAGGCCATGTCGAAGAGCGTCGCTCCTATCTTTGTCTTGAGGGCCAGTTTGAAGCAGATGATGATGGCGACGAGGCCGATCGCGGCGATATGGGCCTTCTTCGCCATGAATTCGGATGTCTTCATGACGACTTCCGTCAGCATCGGCAGGGATTCGCCGGGGAGCATTTCCTCGAACATCTTCTGGAATTTCGGGACGATGAAGATCATCAAACCCGCGGTGATACCGCCGGCGATACAGAGAACGGAGATAGGATAGACCATGGCCGATTTGACCTTGCCTTCGATTCGGGCGGCCTTTTCCATGAATTCCGAGAGTCGGACCAGAACGACTTCCATGGCGCCGGAGGCCTCACCTGCGCGGACCATGGAGACGTACAGTTTGTTGAAGGATTTCGGATGGTTCGCAAGAGCTTCGGAGAAGGTGGCGCCGCCTTCGACCTGGTCGGCGAGGTCGCCAAGGACTTTGAAGAGCTGCGGGGAGTTGCCGCGGGCCTGGCGTTGAAGCGTGCGCATGGCGCGGACGAGCGGCAGACCGGCTTCCAGCAGCGTGGCCAGCTGACGGGTCATGGTGGTCAGATCCTTGCGCGGGATTTTGGGCATGCCGAATCCCATGCCTTTTCCGCCTTTGGCGGCCGTCTGGCCGGGGTTCGTGGTTTTCGCGGCGATGATGGAGGTCGGGAACAGCTGCTGTTGCTTCAGCGCATTCACGGCATCTTGCTCGGTTTCGGCCTCGATGATACCTTTTTTCTCTTTGCCGCCGGTATCCATGGCTACATATTGGAATTTCGCCATAATTTCTCCTTGACTGGAAATCTGATGATATACCTTAAATAATATTGAATGTCAATGCGATGCGAATCGTTACTTCGCCTTTTCGAGGGCTTCCTGCTGCATGCGGTGGATGAGGCCTTCAGGATCCTTCGACTTGGTGACCAAGTCGCCGTAGGATATCTTGCCTTCCGTGTAGAGCTGCAGGAGATGCGCGTCCAGCGTGTTCATGCCGAACTTCGCACCGGTCTGGATGTCGGACGTGATACGGAACGTCTTGCCGTCACGGATCAGGGCGGCGATGGACGGCGTGTTGATCATGATTTCGAACGCGGCGACACGGCCCTTCTTGTCGATTCGCTTCAGGAGGACCTGCGAAATGACGCAGATCAGCGTGGAGGCAAGCTGCGTGCGGACCTGCGCCTGCTGGGTGGTCGGGAAGGAGTCGACGACACGGTCGATGGTTTCAGCGGCACCGGTGGTGTGCAGGGTTCCGAAGACCAAGTGACCGGTTTCGGCGGCGGTGATGGCGGCGCCGATGGTCTCCAAGTCACGCATTTCACCGACGAGAATGGTGTCGGGGTCCTGACGCAGGGCGCGTCGGATGGCGTCGGCGAAAGTCGGCACGTCGTTGTGGACTTCGCGCTGCGTGACGATGGAATTCTTGTGGTTGTGGTAGAACTCGATGGGGTCTTCGATGGTGATGATATGGTCTTTCTTCTCGACGTTGATGACGTCGATCATGGAGGCGAGCGTCGTCGACTTGCCGGAACCGGTCGGTCCCGTGATGAGGACGAGGCCACGCGGGCGGAAGAGGACGTCTTTCACGGAGTTTGGCAGGCCGATCTGGGCCATGGTCAGCAGGTCGTTCGGGATGGTACGCATGACGATACCGATATCGCCTCTGGCCTTGAAGACGGAGACACGGAAACGGCAGCGGTCGCCGAAGGCGAAACCGAAGTCGACGGTACCGTCCTGCTGGAGCTTCTGCTGGTTCGCCTCGGAGGTGATGGCCTTCATGAGGTATTCACTGTCTTCGGGCGTGAGGGCGGGGCCGTCCAGCTGCGTCATTTCGCCGTGGATTCGGAGGACGGGCGGCGCCAGAGTGTGGATGTGAAGGTCGCTGGCGCCCTCTTCGAGGACGAGATCCAGCAGGTCTGTCATTTCATAATGTGGCATAATCTATCTTACCTGAACAAAAAAGGGCAGCGGTTTCCCGCCGAAATTACATGATGGTGTAGGTGATGACTTCCGAGGCGGTGGTGATGCCTTGGAGGACCTGGTTGATGCCGTCCTGACGCATGGTGATCATGCCTTGGTTGACGGCGCATTCCTTGATGTACTGCGTCGGTTTACGCTGCGTGATGAGCTGCTGGATCTCCGGCGAGATATGGAGAAGTTCGAAGATACCGACACGGCCTTTGTAACCGGTGTTGTTGCAGACGTCGCAGCCGCGGCCGTGGTAGAACTTGCGTCCGGCGAGTTCTTCACGGGTGATGCCGAGCAGCTTGAGCTCCTGGTCGTCCGGATCGTACGCTTCCTTGCAGTTGCGGCAGACGCGGCGGATAAGTCGCTGGGCGAGAACGCCGATCATGGTGGAGGCGATCAGGAAGGGCTCGATACCCATATCGATGAGTCGCGTGACGGCACCTGCGGAGTCGTTGGTGTGCAGCGTGGAGAGGACCAAGTGTCCCGTCAGGGAGGCCTGGACGGCCATGGCGGCGGTTTCCGTATCACGGATCTCACCGACCATGATACGGTCCGGGTCCTGTCGCAGGAAGGCTCGCAGAGCGGACGCGAACGTCATGCCGACGTTTTCGCGGATCTGGACCTGCATGATGCCGTCGATATCGTACTCGATAGGATCCTCCGCCGTCAGCAGCTTGTCTTCAATGGTGTTGATTTCCTTCAGGCCGGAATAGAGCGTCGTGGTCTTGCCGGAACCGGTAGGCCCCGTGACGACGAAGATGCCGTTCGGGCGGGAGATGATGGCGCGGATGTCTTTGACGGTTTCCGGCGTCATGCCGAGGGCGTCCAGATCCAAGTTGACGACCGACCGGTCAAGAATACGGAGAACGACGGATTCACCATAACGCGTTGGAAGCGAGGAGACACGGATATCGATGGGGCGCTTGTTGATGCGCAGTTCGATACGACCGTCCTGCGGGATACGGCGTTCGGCGATGTTCAGGTTGGCCATAACCTTGATACGGGAGATGACCGGAATGGCCAGATGCTTCGGCGGAGGCGCGATTTCGATCAGGGCGCCGTCCAGACGGTAGCGGATACGGAATTCGTCGGAGAACGGTTCGAAGTGGATGTCGGACGCCTTGTCTCGGATGGCCTGCTGGAGGACCAGATTGACGAATCGGACGATCGGGGCGTCGTTGGCGGCCTTTTCGAGGGCGTCCGCGTCGCTGAGATCGACGCTTTCCGCGTCATGGATCTGCTTCAGTTCATCCAGGATGCTTTCGATGGAGTTGTTGGCCTCCGGATAGTAGATGTCGAGCATTTCATCGATTTCGGCGGGTATGCCGACGTAGACACGGCATTCGCGGTCCAGCGCGAAGGGCAGTTCGTCGATGAGCTTGTGGTTGAGGGGTTCGCGCGCGGCGACGACGAGCACGTTGTCGTCTTCGACGGCGATCGGGATGACGCCGTAGAAACGTGCGATGTCCGGCGTGAGCTCCTTCATGATCTCTTCGTTGATTTCATGCTTGTGGAAGGAGTAGACCTCCGTGCCGAGATTTTCGGCGATGAGCTGGAGGAGCTGCTCTTCCGTGATGATATCGAAGTTGTAGAGGATGTTGACGAAAGGCTGGTTGTACTGCGCGCTTTCCTCATAGGCTTCTTCGAGCTGGTCTTCTGTGGCGAGTTTGGCGTCCAGCAGTAGATGCCAGATCACACTTGCATCAGCGTCAATGTCCATGTTCGGCATGATATGTATCCCTATAATATATTATGGTATTGTTGTTGTTTGTTTCCAGACGGCTCAGGCCTCGTCGTTGACGGTGATGCGGATGACTTCGGCGAGCGTGGAGAGACCGGCGGCGGCCTTTCTCATGCCGTCCTGGCGCAGGGTGCGCATGCCGATTTCCATGGCGCGGCGGCGGATGACGGACGCGTCCGCCATCTGGTAGATGAGGCCTTCGATGGAGGCGTCCAGGATGAAGATCTCATAGATGCCGAGACGGCCCTTGTAGCCTTTGTTGCATTCGGAGCAGCCGGTTCCCTGGACGAATGTGCTGTTTTCGATGTCCTCTTTCGAAAGGCCGAGCTTTTCGGCCTCGAGATCCGTCGGAATATGCTTCTGCGAGCAGAATTTGCATGCGCGGCGGAGGAGTCGCTGGGCCATGATGGCTCGGACGGAGGATGCGACAAGGAAGGGTTTGATGCCCATGTCGATGAGTCGCGGGATGGCGGACGGCGCGTCGTTCGTGTGCAGCGTGGAGAAGACCAAGTGGCCGGTCAGAGCGGCGTTGATGGCGATTTCACCGGTCTCGGAGTCACGGATTTCACCGACCATGATGACGTTGGGGGCCTGACGCAGCATGGAGCGGAGGGCCGCGGCGAACGTAAGGTTGACTTCCGTGTTGATCTGGACCTGGTTGATACCGGAAAGTTCGTATTCGACAGGGTCTTCCGCGGTGATGATCTTGCGCGTCGGCTGGTTGAGGGCGTGGAGGAAGGAGTAGAGTGAGGTGGTCTTGCCGGAACCGGTAGGGCCGGTCACGAGGAAGATGCCGTCCGGGATGTTGATGATCCGTTCGATGGTCTGCTGGTCGTCTTCGAAGAATCCGAGTTCGGAGATACCCAACATAACGCCGGATTTATCAAGAATACGCATGACGATGGATTCGCCGAAGTTGGCGGGGATGTCCGACACACGCAAGTCCAGGTCTCGTCCAAGGGCGGTGATGCGGATACGTCCGTCCTGCGGGATTCGGTGTTCGGACAAGTCCATGCCGGCCATCAGCTTAAGACGGGAGATGATCTGGTTCTGGAGGTATTTCGGCGGGTCTTTCTGCTGGTTGAGCACGCCGTCGATGCGGTAGCGGAGGCGGAAGCGTTTTTCCAGCGGCTCCAGATGGATATCGGAGGCGCGGGTACGGAAAGCTTCCAGAATGAGCAGGGAGACGAATCGGATGATCGGGGCCGCGTCGTCGCCGTTCTCCTTTTCCTTCGCGTCCATCGTGACATCCTGCGTGGCGCCGACGGTCAAATCCGTCGTGGCTTCGGTCATATCTTCGAGAATGGAGCTTGCGTCGCCTTCCATACTGCCGTAGTAGCTGCCGAGAGCCTGCTCGATCTGGCGTTTCGTGGAGATGACGGGCTCGACCTCCATCTTCAGCAAGTAGCGGATGGAGTCGATGGTCTCAATGTCCGTCGGGTCTGCGACGGCGACACGCAAGATACCGTTTGCGAAGGAGATAGGCACTGTTTTGTAGCGGAAGGCGACATCTCGCGGGACGAGCGTGATGACTTCCGTGGGCACTTTGGCGGAGGCATGGTCGAAGTCATACGTATCCATGCCGTACTCGGCGCCAAGAAGCTGCATGACATCCTGCTCCGAAACGAATTTCAGGTTGTAGAGCGCGTCCAGCGTGGAGGATTCCTCGCTGGCGGCGCGTTCCTTCGCCTCCTTTAGCTGTCCGTCATCGACAAGGCCTTGCTGAACAAGCAAATCGACAATGAAATCATCAATATCTAACACGGCGGTCACTCTGTTAAAGGGTTGGTACTATTATCGGATTTTAGCTAATTTAAAAAAATAATGCTTATTTTCAATCTGTCAAAAGAATAACCTTAATATTTGGTTATATTTATAAGGAAAAGACGTGAGATTTTTTCAGAAACAGGACAAGACATGACAATGAAAGGCAGATTGGTCGATATAAAACGCTTTGCGGTGCATGACGGACCGGGCATCCGGACGACGGTTTTTCTGAAGGGCTGTCCGTTGCGCTGCCGTTGGTGCCACAATCCGGAGAGCCGCGAGACGAAGCCTGAACTGGCGTTTCTCGCCCACAAATGCGTCCAATGCGGCGACTGCGCGGCGGTCTGCCCGCATGGCGCCCATGTCTTCGACGACGGCGGCCACCGTGTCGACCGTGAAAAATGCGTCGCCTGCGGCCGTTGCGCGACGGAGTGCCTCCATGACGCTTTAATATGGTACGGTATGGAGCAGCCGGTGGAGGACGTGGCGGCGGCGGTGCTGGAGGACAAGGCGTTTTATGAGCATTCGGGCGGCGGCGCGACGGTTTCCGGCGGCGAACCGCTGCTGCAGGCGGATTTCTGCGCGGAGCTGTTTTCACTGCTGAAGAAGGATGGCGTCCATTGCGCCGTCGATACTTGCGGGATGGTGCCGTGGGAGCGGTTTGAGAAAGTTCTGCCGTTGGCGGACATGTTCCTCTACGATCTGAAGCAAATGGATTCCGCGAAGCATCGCGACGGGACGGGCTGCGGCAACGAGCTGATTCTGGAGAATCTTGCGAAGCTTTCCAAGACCGGCAAGCCGATCGAGATCCGGATGCCGCTGATTCCATGTTATAATATGGAAGAGAACGACATCCGGCGGGCCGGCGAATTTCTCTCGAAGCTTGAGAACATCGTTGCCGTGAGACTTCTGGCGTACCATGCGATGGCGCGGTCGAAATTCACGGCGATTGGCGTGGAGGACACGATGCCGCATGTCGAGCCGCCGACGGTCGATGATCTGGAGGCGGTGGCGGAAATCCTTCGCGGCTATGGCCTGAACGCCATCAATTCGAAGAAATAAGGGACAGAAGGGACGAAAGGGACGGAAAGGATGGGAGATCAAATGTTCTGCACGGTGTAGCCGTACGGAAGCAGATCGAATCTCGCGGTTCCGTCCGGCAGGCGGCGCCATGCGGCGCCGCTGGACAGAAGTTCGCCCCAAAGATCGATGTTGCCGCATTCCGTCTTGACGACAACGGACAGCGGTTCGTCCGTCGTGTTGACGACGGTCAGCACGGTCTGCTCCTCCGCGACGCGGAGGAACGCGAGAACGGCGTCCGGACGGTCGTTTTCCAGCCAGACGGTCTCGCCTTCCTGCAGGGCGACATTGCCATGGCGGAGAGTGGTCAGCGATTTCGTGAAATCGAGGCGTTCTTCACCGATGTCGGAGAGGGCGAGCGACCAGTTGATGACGAAATTCTTGCCATGGTCGCGGTTGGCGAAAATCGAATGATGGGCGTTGTCCGCGATCTCTTCGCCGTTGTAAATGAACGGGATGCCGTCGATGGTGAAATTGAGCAGCGTGGCGGCCTGGACGAGTTCCGGCGAGCCGACCATGTTCCAGCGTCCGTCGCCCAGATCCATGGAGATGTCGTGGTTTTCAAGATTGCGCAGGAAGAGGGTGCCCTGCGGCATCTTGTCCCGCATGGCGGTCCATTTTTCAACGAGATGGGAGGCGGGCATTTTCTGGAGGAAGACATTGCGGATGGCGGTTGACCATGTGAAGCCGTAGCTGATGTCATAGGCGTTGACGGTCGCGAGCGGATTTTCGCTTTCGGCGAGCATGACGACCTCCGGCTTGATGGCCTCGATGCGGCGGCGGCCCTCCTCCCAGAAATCTTCCGGAACGGAGCTTTCGACATCCGTGCGGAAGCCGTCCACATCGAAATCGCGGATCCAGTATTCCATGTTCTTCCAAAGATATTCGCGGAGTTCGGGGCAGTCGAAATTCAGTTCGGGGAAATGCCATCTGCCGTTTTTGACGGTGCCGTCTTCGTTGCGTTTCACGAAATCCGGATGGTCTTCGATGAAGACGGCAGTCGGCCCGCAATGGTAGTAGACGAGATCGAGCATGACCAGCAGGCCGAGGCTGTGGGCGACGGTGACGAAACGGCGGAGGTCGTCGTCCGTGCCGTATTCGGGATCGGTCGCGAAGTAGTCTTTGATACGATACGGGCTGTAGGGGTTGTCCATCTTGGAGGCGTTTTGGCGGTCCGACCAGAATTCCGTCCGCGGATCGTCGTCCGCCGTCATCTGCGGGCAGAGATAGACGATGTCGACGCCGAGCGAAGCGACATGCGGCAGCATGCGTGTGGCGGCCTCCAGCGTGCCTTCGGGCGTGAACGGCCGGAGGAACAATTGGTAGATGACGGCGCTTTTCACATAATCGGAAACTTCTTTCGCAGGTGTCGTATTTGGCATGCTAATTCCTTTACTATTAATAATATAGCTACTAACCACTAACCACTAACCACTAATCACTTTTTAACCATTTTGGCGGTGAACATGGCGTCGCAGTCGGCGTCCCATGGCCAGAGCTGGTTCGTGCCGTCTGTCTGACGGCTGGTCAGCGGGCAGATGAAGGGGGAGAGTTCGTATTCGGGATGGCGTGAGAGGAAGTCCTCGACGATGGCCTGGTTCTCCGCCGAAAACATGGAACATGTTGAATAGACGAGCGTTCCGCCTGGCATGACGGCTTTCGAGGCGTTCTCCAGAAGCTGCGACTGCAGATCGTTGAAGCTTTGGATGTCGTCGTCGAACGTGGTCCACCGTCCGTCCGGATTGCGCCGCCATGTGCCCGAACAGGAACATGGCGTGTCGACAAGCACGCCGTGGAAAAGATTGTTGTATCGCGGCACTTCCTTTCCCAGCCATTCCTTGCAGCGGATGTTCGGGAACTGCGCACGCCGTGCGCGGAGCTTCAGATCCTGCAATTTGTGGACGCGGATGTCGCTGGCGGTGATGATTCCCTTCCGTTGCATGAGCGACGCAAGATGGAGCGTCTTGCCGCCGCCGCCCGCGCAGGCGTCCCACCACTGCTGGCCGGGCTTTGGATCGCAAATCAATGCGACGCATTGGGATGCGATGTCCTGTATTTCGAAGGCGCCGTTACGGAACGACTGCAACGCACGCAGGTTGCCGCCCGCGAATTCGAGGCAGACGGCGTCCTGCATGACGGGATGGAGGGACGCACGGAAGTCGTTGTCACGCAGTTCGGCGAGAACGTCTTCCGGCTTCTCCGCATAGAGCCGCAGCCAGACAGGCGGGCGGTGCTGCAGCCATTCCAACAGCTCTTCGACAGGGCGCGGCGGATTGATGCGCGCATAGCACCATTCCGGCAGCAAGTCCATCTGGCGGAGAGACTTGCCGCCGTCGTCCAAGAACGGTTTCAGATAGCGTTTGCGGTCCAATGCGGCGGCGTCCTGCGGGAGGAACTTGATGTCGTCGCGTTCGAATCCGGCCTCTTCGAACCACCATGCGGCGGCGGGCGGCAGTTCGTTCTTCCCCTCCATGTACCACGCCATGGAGAAGAGCGGATAGAAGGCGGACAGCGGGAAGCTCAGTTCCGTCTTCTTCTCCGGATGTTCGACCGCCTCACGGAAAGCCTTCGGCGCCAGATGCTTCAGCCATCCCCACCAGCGGAGCACGGAGAACAATGTCTCCGAAATGAGACGGCGGTCGCGCGAACCGAATTCGTGGTGTTCATAGAACGCCGACGACAGCGAACGATCCGCCGGACGCCGCCTCAGCAGCGTCTCCGCGAGCACGTTCGCGACGATTTCCGCGCAATGAAACCCTTGACTGGCAATACGATCTGAATTCATAATGGGACAACTGAGACAACTGGGACGATTGGGACATCTGAGACTTGGAGCAAGACAAGCTCAGTAGAGATTCACAAGATCCTTCACCTTCACGGGGAGGCCGGTCTTGATGGACTGGTTGGCCGCGATGCCGGTGAGAATCGAATTGGCGCCGTCGATGTAGCCGGCCGCATGGCCGAGCGGATCGTCCGTGACGCCAACCAGAACATCGCGCAGCATGCGCGAGTCGCCGCCGCCGTGGCCGGACTTGTCGCCCTGGTCGTATTCGATGACCTGCGGCTTGCCCCACATCGGCTGGAAGATGATTTCCGGAATGAGATTCTTCTTGTCTTCCATTTCGCGCATGCCCGGAATGACGAGATCCTCCGCGTCGCTGCTCGTCAGGAAGGCCTTTTCGACGACGTTGAATTCAAGACGGCCCTTCGTGCCGTTGAAGACGATTCGGTAGCCTTCCCAAGGCATGAACGCGTTCAGCGCATAGGTCATGTTAACCTTATTCTTATAATGGACCATGACGGACATCGTGTCTTCGATGGAGATGCCGTCGCCGAAGACGGACTGGTCGCGATAGTAGCCGTCGCAGTGTTCGGCATTGTAGTAAAGGCCCATCATTTCGGAATTTGGATTGCTCTCATCGACCTTAAGCGCGAAGGGATCCTTCTTGGCGATTTCGGAGCCGCGGACGCGGTTGTAGAATTCTTTCACGCCGCGCTTTTCGGCGTTTTCACGGCCGTAGAAGCGGAGGTCGCCCATGGCGAAAACGGTTTCAGGGGAGGAGTTGATCCACCAGTTGACCAGATCGAAATGGTGCGTCGCCTTGTGGACGAGCAGGCCGCCCGAATTGCGTTTGTCACGATGCCAGCGGCGGAAATAGTCCGCGCCGTGGGACGTGTCGAGTAGCCATTCAAAATGGACGGAGATGATTTCGCCGCAGATGCCCTGCGCGAGAAGCTCCTTCACTTTCGTGTTGCGCGGCGCGTAGCGGTAGTTGAAGCAGACGGTGAGATTCTTGCCGGTCTTGTGCTTCGTGTCGATGATCTGCTGGCATTTTTCGGCGTCCATCGTCATGGGTTTTTCCGTGATGACGTCGCATCCGAGCTCCATGGCGCGGCAGATGTAATGGTGGTGCGTGCGGTCCATGGAGGTGACGATGATGCGGTCTGGCTTCTGCTCCTGGATCATCTTGTCGAAGTCGTAATGGCGGTAGGTTGGAAGCGGCTCGTGTCCGAATTTGTCATGGATTTTCTTGTTGTAGTAGTCCATTCGGGCCTGGTTGAGGTCGCAGAACGCGAGCAACTGCCCGTATTCCTTGAAATCGCCCATGAGAGCGTTGGTGTACATCCACGAACGGCCGCCTGTTCCGACAATGCAATAGGTTTTCATGTTTGCTCCTGTGAAGAAGGTTGATTTTTTATATGGAAAAGACACATCTATAAAAAATAAAGCCTAAAGCCAAAAGTTCAAAGCGAAACGGCTTCAAACAGGGCTTTAGGCTTGCATATCGCCCTGTCCGATGGCGGACAGGGCATCGTCGGGAAGATTGTCAGTTGACATCCCAATGGCAGTCGGTGGAACCGCTGGCATGGCCGTTGCGCAGCGGACCATACCACTTGCGCCACTGGACGGCTTCGACGTGGCCATCCATGAACGTGGTGTTGATCATGCCGTTGTGGCGCGGGACCGCCAGACGGGAGTAGTCGCCCCACTGGTCGTCGGTATCCCTGATAGGCGGATTCACGAACTGGTACTGGGTGACCGCCTTGCCCATGCCGACCCATTTCTGGACATCCAGAACGCCCAAGGCGTCCGACGTGCACTGCTGCGCGTCCGCGAAGAGGGACGTCCACGACGCTGTCGCGTATTGGCCGAGTTTGCGGATGGTGCTCGTGGCGGTGAAGTTGCCCCACGGCATGACGACGCCCTGGTCGCCGTAGCCGCGGTCGTAGGTGACCGACGGGCACTGGAACGTCTTCATGGACTTGTTCCAGACGCCGCTGACCTTGCCGGAGGTATTGCCGCCGCCTTCAATGTAGGGAGTGATGTAATCGTACCAGTAGGGAGTGCCCGACGGGTCGCTGGCGTACATGCCCCAGCAGGGGATGTTGTCATGGTCCTGCGTGTATTGCAGGAGCCCGAGTCCGAGCTGTTTCATGTTGGACGTGCAGGAGATTGCGTAGGCCTTTTCGCGGGCCTTCGCGAGGGCGGGGAGCAGCATGGCGGCCAGAATCGCGATAATCGCGATGACGACCAGCAGCTCAATCAGCGTGAATTGCAGGATTTTCTTCATGGTTGGATCCTTTGTTGTTTGTTGGAATTCAAGAGAATACGATACTGTATAATATAAATGTATATTTAAAGACAAATCTTAATATATACGTTTGTCAGATTAAATCAAACGTTTTTTGCCCGGATTGAAATAAAATGTTGATTTTTGCTTTTAAACAACCATGAAGAGTCTGTCAATGAAAGGATTTCTGCTTTGGGAAACAAAAAAACGGACTGCCTCGTAATGAGGAAGTCCGTTTTTAGCTTATGCATGCCGATTCAGGGGTGGCATGCGATGTATCAGTTGACGTCCCAATGGCAGTCGGCGGATCCCGTGGCATGGCCGTTGCGCAACGGGCCGTACCACTTGCGCCACTGGACGGCTTCGACATGGCCGTCCATGAATGTGCCGTTGATCAGCTGGTTATGACGCGGGACCGCCAGACGGGAGTAGTCGCCCCACTGGTCGTCGGCGTCCTTGATGGGCGGGTTGACGAACTGGTAGTGCGCGGCGCCCTTGTTCATGGTGACCCACTTGGTGGCGTCCAGAACGCCCAGGGCGTCCGATGTGCATTGCTGCGCATCCGCGAAGAGCGATGTCCATGACGGCGTGTTGTACTGGCTGAGCTTGCGGATCGTGCCGGGCGCGGTGAAGTTGCCCCACGGCATGACGATGCCTTGGTCGCCATAGCCACGTGCATTTGTGGTGGACGGGCATTTGAAGGTCTTCATGTTCTGGTTCCATACGCCGCCGACCTTGCCGTTGGAGCCTGCGCCGCCCTCCACATAGGGGGCGAGATAGTCGTACCAGTAGGGAACGGTGGTGGGATCGTTGGCGAACATGCCCCAGCAGGGGATGTTGTCATGATCCTGCGTGTACTGCAGGAAGCCGAGGCCGAGCTGTTTCATGTTGGATGTGCAGGAGATGGCGTAGGCCTTTTCACGTGCCTTCGCGAGGGCGGGGAGCAGCATGGCGGCCAGAATCGCGATGATCGCGATGACGACCTTTCAATTCCAATTGACAATTTACAATTCACTTTGATAAATGTCAATATTAAAAAGCAAAAAAATCCCGCGCTTTCTTCTTTATGGATGGAAGCGCGGGACGCTGTCAGCAAATTTTTAGATTATGGGATGAAAAAGGATCAGTACTGGTCCCAATGGTTATCTGCGGATTGTGACGGATATCCGCTGGGCAGCGGGCCGAAGAACTTCCGCCATGCGATGGCTTCGACATGGCCGTCCATGAGCAGCGTGTTGATCATGAAGTTGTGGCGGCAGATGGGGCGGCGGGCCTGGTTGTTCCATTGGTCAAGCGTCGTGTAGTTGCTGCCTCCGGGATAATAGACCTGGTATTGGGTGGCGCCGGTCTGGAGGCCGATCCATTTGGTGGCGTCCGTGGAGTAGTTGGTGATGTCCGAACTGCAGTTCGCGGCGTCCACGAAAACATCCGTCCAGGAGGGGTTGGGGTACTGTCCGAGCTTGCGGAGTAGCCGCGGTCGTAGGTGACGGACGGGCACTTGAAGGTCTTCATGGATTTGTTCCACACGCCGCTGACTTTGCCGTTGGAGCCTGCGCCGCCCTCCACATAGGGGGCGAGATAGTCGTACCAGTACGGGACGCCCGACGGGTCGCTGGCGTACATGCCCCAGCAGGGGATGTTGTCATTGTCCTGCGTGTACTGCAGGAAGCCGAGCCCGAGCTGCTTGATGTTGGATGTGCAGGAGATGGCGTAGGCCTTTTCACGTGCCT
Source organism: uncultured bacterium (assembly GCA_902776645.1). Lineage (GTDB taxonomy): Bacteria > Verrucomicrobiota > Lentisphaeria > Oligosphaerales > Oligosphaeraceae > UBA1407. Next base: position 81,940 of record CACYQT010000007.1, read on the forward strand.
TCGCGAGGGCGGGGAGGAGCATGGCGGCCAGAATCGCGATGATCGCGATGACGACCAGCAGCTCGATCAGTGTGAATTGCATCAATTTCTTCATGGCAGACTCCTTTTTTGTTGTTTGGAACTCAAAGTGAAAAAATTGTTGTTGGATTCACAATTTACAATCAGAATCGATTGGTGTCAATGTGGAAACGCAAAAAAATCCCGCGCTTTCTTCTTTATGGAAAGAAACGCGGGACGCTGTCAGCAGTTTTTTAGATTATGGATGAAAAAGGATCAGTACTGGTCCCAATGGTTGTCCGCGGATTGTGACGGATATCCTTCAGGCAGCGGGCCGAAGAACTTCCGCCAGGCGATGGCTTCGACATGGCCGTCCATGAGCAGCGTGTTGACCATGAAATTGTGGCGGCAGATGGGGCGGCGAGTTTGGTTGCTCCACTGGTCAATAGTCGTATAGTTGCTGCCTCCGGGATAATAGACCTGGTATTGGGTGACACCCGTTTGGAGACCAATCCATTTGCTGGCGTCCGTGGAGTAGTTGGTGATGTCCGAACTGCAGTTCGCGGCGTCCACGAAAACATCCGTCCAGGAGGGGTTGGGGTACTGTCCGAGCTTGCGGA
>CACYQT010000008.1 GCA_902776645.1 uncultured bacterium
CTCGTCAAGAAGGATGCCGGCCTTAAGAAGCTCGACGATCTGAACGGCAAAGTCGTCGCCGCGCAGGACGGCTCCTCCGGCGCCTCCGCCCTCGAAGACGCCCTGAAGGAACTCCAGAAGAAAGACGAGAAGTTCAACTTCAAGGAATACAAGAAGGTCAAAGACTATGTGACGGCCAAGACCATGCTTGAAAGCGGCGCCGTTGACGCCGTCGCCCTGGACAGCGCGGTCGCCCTCGGCTTCATCGAGAAGTCCAACGGCGCGTTCGTCACCTTCGATGAGCCCCTCCTCTATGAAAACTACGGCGTCGGCTTCAAGAAAGGCAACACCGCCCTCCGTGACAAAGTCGAAGCTACCCTCCGCGAAATGGTCAAGGACGGCACCGTCGGCAACATCCTCAAGCATTGGAAGGAAAACGAAGCCAAGAACGGCGGCGACGGCATCGACTTCATCCTCCTGCCCTGATCGTGTTTTTTTCTGAAACTGTCGGCGGCAGCGGCCTAAATGCCGCTGCCGCCTTTTCGTTTCCGACCATCCATCAAAGACATCACGCCCATGCCAATTACCAATATGATATTGCAACTGGCCACCGGCCTTCTGACATCCGTCAACATCTTCTTCCTGACGCTGCTGTTCACCTTCCCGTTCGGGTTGCTCGTGGCGTTGGTGCGGATGTCCAAGAACCCGTTCGCAAGCAACATCGCGCGAATCTACATCTCCATCATGCGCGGCACGCCGCTGATGCTCCAGCTGCTGATCGTCTATTTCGGCCCGTACTACGTCTTCGGCTGGTCGTTGAGAAACTATCCGCCGTTCGTCGCCGTCATCATCGCCTTCGTCCTGAACTATTCCGCCTATTTCGCGGAAATCTACCGCGGCGGCATCGCCTCCATTCCCATCGGGCAGTATGAAGCGGCGACCGTTCTGGGCTATTCCAAGCAGCAGACGTTCTTCAAAATCATCCTGCCGCAGGTCATCAAACGCATCGTCCCCCCCATCACCAATGAAATCATCACGCTCGTGAAAGACACGTCTCTCGCGCAGGTGATCTCCGTCATGGAAATGTTCACCATCGCCAAGCAGATCGCCAACGCGCAGTCCTCCATGGTCGCGCTCGTCGTCGCGGGCGTGTTCTACTATGTCTTCAATTTCGTCGTCGCCGTCGTCATGGAGCAAATCGAAAAGAAGCTCGACTACTACCGCTAACCGCCTCTGCAGGAATATCATACCATGCCTGTCCTTGAAATCAAAAATCTCCACAAGACCTTCGACCAGAACGAAATCCTCAAAGGCATCGACTTGACCGTCGATAAAGGCGAAGTCGTCTCCATCATCGGTCCGTCAGGCTCCGGCAAATCCACGCTGCTGCGTTGCGCGACCCTTCTGGAAACCATGACGAAAGGCTCCATGAAGTACTCCGACACGCAGGTCGTCACCGAAGGGTCGGACGGCTTCAGCGTCTATCTCCCCCCGAAGGAACTGACGCACGTCAAGGCCATGTTCGGTCTCGTCTTCCAGAATTTCAATCTCTTCCCCCACTATTCCGTCCTGAAAAACATCATCGACGCGCCGATCTCCGTCCAGAAGCGAAACAAGGACGAAGTCATCGCGGAAGCGCGCCAACTTCTTGCAAAGATGGGACTTGCGGACCGCGAGAACTTCTATCCTTACCAGCTCTCCGGCGGCCAGCAGCAACGCGTCTCCATCGCCCGCGCCCTCATCAACAACCCGCAGATCCTTTTCTTCGACGAACCGACATCCGCCCTCGATCCGGAGCTCACGGGCGAAATCCTGAAGGTCATCCGCGAACTCGCCGCCATGCGCATGACGATGGTCATCGTCACCCATGAAATCGAATTCGCCAAAAACGTTTCGGACCGCGTCATCTTCATGGCCGACGGCGTCATCGTCGAACAAGGCTCCCCGCAGCAGGTCATCCAGAATCCGCAGCAGGAACGGACGCGCACCTTCCTTGCCAACCTCAACAAGAAGTAAATCCATGTCCTTCCGCCGCAAGATCATCCATCTTTTCTTCCTTTTGTCTTGCATCACATTATTCAGCCAAGGCCAGCCCATGATCGCCAACGAGAAAACCATCTACCGCTCCCCTGATCCCGCGAACATCTACCTCTATACGCCCGCCCTGCTGGAGGGTTTCAACGGCCGTTTCGTCGCGGCCGTCGATCTCGGCGGCCCTGGAACCGACAAGCTGACCGGCCCGAAATCAGATCTCGGCGACTACAAGGCAGGCAACCAGATCCGCGTCCTTCTGTCGGACGACCGCGGCAACACATGGCGTGAAACCGCCGCCCGCATCCCGATGATGCACGAAATCCTCTTCAAGGCGGGCAAGGCCCTCTACATGATCGGCCATTCGGGTCGCTTGCTCATCACGAAATCTTTGGACAACGGCGAGACATGGTCCGAACCGTCCGTCCTCTTCCCTGAACGCCGCTGGCATCAGTCCTGCGGAACCGTCGACCACCGTGACGGCAAAGTCTATCTCGTCTATGAAAAATGGATCTACGAAGGCCACCCGTGGCCTGGCGTCGCGCCCGTACTCCTTGCGGCGGAAGAGGATAAGGATCTGACGAAGGCCGAGAACTGGACGTTCTCCAAGCCGTTCAATCCGGATCCCGTCATGATCGCCGCCGCGCCGTCGGGCATCCCCGCCCTGCCGACGGATTTCCAGCCCAGTCATCCAGCGCCCGGCATCCTTGAGACGTCCGTCCTCCGCATCTACGATCCGAAACATCCGTTCTTCGATCCGAACGACAAGACGGTCATCCTCCTCATGCGCGCCCACACGGGTTTCTCCGACATCGGCGCCATCCTGAAGGGCGTCGAAAATCCGGACGGTTCGCTCGAAATCTCGCAAATACAGAACCGCTTCGGCAACAAGCTGTTCTACATCCACATACCGGGCGCTAACATCAAATTCCATCTCGTCTATGACGATGTCACGAAGCTCTACTGGATGGTCCATTCGCAGATAGACGGACGGATGGCCGAACGCCGCCGCCTTGCCCTCTCCTTCTCGAAAGACCTTCTGACATGGACGTTCGCGGGCCTCATCGCCGTCGGCCCGAGCAACAACGGCGCACGCCATTACGCCACCTGCATGATCTCCGGCGACGACCTTTTCGTCCTCTCCCGCTCCGGCGACGAACACGCCAAGACCGCCCATGACAACAACTTGACGACGTTCCATCGTGTCGCTGATTTCCGCAAATACGCTAAATAACCAGATGTAACGACGGCATCCCCGCCGTCGGGCGAAAGCGATCCGCCTCCGCCACATCCTTAATCAACAAAAATACCATCTCATCATGAAAACAAAATCCCCCGAAACCTGCCGCTACGATATCGTCTCCCTCGGTGAAATCATGCTCCGCCTCGATCCAGGCGAAGGCCGCATCCATACGACGCGCTCCTTCAACGTCTGGGAAGGTGGCGGCGAATACAACGTCGCCCGCGGCCTCCGCAAATGCTTCGGCAAACGCGCCGCCGTCGTCACGGCGTTCGCCGACAATCCAGTCGGCCGTCTCATCGAAGATTTCATCATGCAGGGCGGCGTCGACACATCGCTCATCAAATGGATTCCGTTCGACGGCGTCGGCCGCACGGTCCGCAACGGCCTCAACTTCACGGAGCGCGGCTTCGGCGTCCGCGGCGCCGTCGGCTGCTCCGACCGTGGCCATACCGCCGCGTCGCAGCTGAAGGCGGGCGACATCGACTGGGACTACATTTTCGGCAAGCTCGGCGTCCGCTGGCTCCATACGGGCGGCATTTTCGCCGCCCTCTCCGACACGACGCCAGGCGTTGTGATAGAGGCGCTTAAGGCCGCGAAAAAGTACGGCACGATGACCAGTTACGACTTGAACTACCGCCCGTCTCTCTGGAAGGCCATCGGCGGAAAAGAGCGTGCGCAGGAAGTCAACCGCGAAATCGCCAAATACGTCGATGTCATGCTCGGCAACGAAGAGGACTTCACGGCCTGTTTGGGCTTCGAAGTCGCGGGAGCGGACGAAAAGCTCACGACGCTTCCCATCGAAGGCTTCAAGAAGATGATCCAGCAGGTCGTCGCCGCCTATCCGAACTTCAAGGCCGTCGCCACGACGCTTCGCTCCGTCAAATCCGCCACCGTCAACGACTGGGGCGCAATCCTTTGGACAAACGGCGAATTCTACCAGGCCGTCCAGCGGGATGGTCTGGAGATTCTGGACCGCGTCGGCGGCGGCGACAGTTTCGCCTCCGGCCTCATCTACGGGCTCATGGAATTCGACGATCCCGCCCTCGCCGTCAACTACGGCGCCGCCCATGGCGCCCTCGCCATGACGACGCCCGGCGACACCAGCATGGCGACGCTGAAGGAAGTGGAGAAACTCGTCGGCGGCGCAGGCGCCAGAGTGGATCGCTGATTTTAACATAAACTAAATTGCATTTTTAATAACTATGACTATATTAAGGATAGCATTATGAGATTTTGATGACGTATTGCAAATAAAAGGAGGAGACTATATCAATGAAAACATCAGGCAAACCAATCCGTTACGGCAAGCCATGCATGGCCGGTCTTCCCCCGGAATTGGGGCGGCAAATTTTCCGTGAAATTCTTTCAAGCCATCCATTTGATGACCGAAAGCTCCAAAGCAACAATCGTCGCATATTGGCAAGGCTTGCCAAGAGAATGGAACAAATGGAAGAAGACAACAAGCAATGAGACTGGAATTCAATCCATTCTATTGTGAAAGCCTTACAATGTCTTCAAAAGATCATGAAGACATTGAAAACTTTTCTGTTGTTCACGCTGATACAGGCAAGGGGCTTTTAAACTATCTCAAGACTTATGCTGCCGCAGATGAAATGCATGGCGCCATGCGTACATATCTTGTCAGAATGACAAAAACCAATGAATGCGTTGGCTATTTTTCCTTGAAAGCAGGCTTAGTCTCCTTGCAAGAAGCGGAATTTGACGGAGCAATTCTGTTTGATACCCTCCCTGGAGTGGAACTTGCAAATTTCGCGGTAAATCGTAACTATGTTCAGAAATATCAAGCAAGAGGAATAGGAAGCGTACTTTTCACTAATTTTATCATTCCCCTGATAAAATCTGCCTCTGAATACATTGGTGTGTGTCTGGTTTATCTTTTTGCCTTACCTCAGCCTGGTCTTTTAAAGAACTATGAAAGATACGGCTTTCGTCGATTAACTTCGGATGCTGAAGAAAAATTACACCGCCGCCTAAAGCCCACATACGATCAATCTTGCATCTTCATGTATCGTCTTCTGTCTCCCCAAAATAAATAGGAGCTAGAATCCTAGAAGTGTTTACTTCAAAATCGCGTCAATCGCGGCCAGTTCCTCCGCGGAGAATTCACGTTTATCCAGCCCGGCCACGACATCCAGAATCTGCTCCGGGCGGCTTGCGCCGATCAGTGCAGACGTGATGCCACGCACTTGCAGAATCCATGCGATTGCCATCTGGGCCAACGTCTGGCCGCGTTTGGAGGCGATCGCGTCCAGACCGCGAATCCGCATCAGCAATTCGGGCGTGATGGATGCGCTCTTCAGAAAACGCTCCTTGCTGGCGCGCGAATCGGCGGGAATGCCGTTCAGATAACGGTTTGTCAGCAAGCCCTGCGCCAACGGCGAAAACACGATGCCGCCGATCCCTTCGTCCGCCAGATAGTTGAACAGGCCGTTCCGTTCGTGCGTGCGGTCCAGCATGTTGAAGCGCATCTGCTGGATGACGAACGGCGTCTTGTTCGCACGCAGGACTTTCACGGCTTCCGCCGTCGCCTCGGGACCATAGTTTGAAATTCCGACATACAACGCGCGGCCGCTGCGGACGATATGGTCCAACGCGAGCATCGATTCTTCAATCGGCGTCTCCGGATCGGGACGATGGTGGTAGAAGATATCGACATAGTCCAGCCCCATCCGCTTCAGGCTCTGGTCACAGCTGGCGATCAGATACTTACGTGAACCGTGGTCGCCATACGGGCCGGGCCACATGCCGTATCCGGCCTTCGTCGAAATGATCATTTCATCGCGATACGGCGCCATCGACTCCTTCATGATCTGCCCGAACGTGATTTCCGCGCTGCCGGGCTCCGGCCCGTAGTTGTTCGCCAGATCGAAATGCGTAATGCCCGCGTCAAACGCCGTTTCCACCATCCGGCGGGCGGTGACGTAGCAGTCCGTATTGCCGAAATTGTGCCAAAGCCCAAGTGAGACCAACGGCAGCTTCAAGCCGCTTTTCCCGCACGGATTATAGACCATTTTCGAATAGCGCTCCGCCGAAGCGGCATAGACGTGACCCATGATGTGACTCCTTTTCGTGTTATTTCTTTTCTTCCGGAACCTGCGTCGATGTGATTCCAAGTTGCTTATATATATTGTATAGCGCATGGCTCGTCTGGCGTGTCAGCTGCGTGAACGTCTTGCCGCTGCCGGCCCCGGAGCCAGTCCGTCTCCGCAACGACTTGCCGATCGTATCCGCCACGAACTGCGCGTATTTCGGATCGCCTGTCAGAACGGACGCATACGTGATGCCTTCCACCGTCAGAATGCTGTAGCTTCCGCCGTTGGCGTATTTCGGGCAACCCGTCTTGTAGCGCCATCCGTTGACGTTCGGATTCCATGCCGTGTTCATCAGCCAGTCCACGATCTTCAGCAGGACATCCTTCACCTCCGGATCGCCCGTCGCCTCATAGTAACGGATCAGCCCGTGCATCAGAACGCCTGTCGCAAACGGCTTGCCACCACGATGTTCCGCCTTGTCCGGACAGTCGCATTCCGACTGGTCCTGCGGCAAGTCGAAGCATCCCGTCTGCGGATTCTGCTGCTTCTTCACAGCTTCGAAGAAAATCTTGCAGGCGTTCAGAAAATACGGATTGTTCGTTACCGAATACGCATACATGTTGTTGATGATGGACCAGCCGACCGTCCGCTCAATCGTGAAACGATAGTTCGGCGTATAGCGTTTCGATTGATTCCAGCTGCATGCGAACGCGACATTTGCGTAATGCGGCTCGCCTAACAAATTCGCCATCAGATACATGCCGACATGCAGCGCATGGCCGCCCGTCCCGTCATGCGCCCCGCCGAGCATCGCGTTGTTCTTCCCAAGCTTCTGATACACGGGGGCGCTCTTCGTGATGTAGTCGCCCACATGGCCGCAGCAATGCTCGTAGATCGGTTCGCGGACGGTCATCGACGGCGGCCAATGCAGGATGTCGACCGTCGTGTAATGACGGACCATCTGCCTGGCCCGCTCCAGATAATCCAACCTGCCCGTCCGCGCGAACTGCACGGCGCAGGCATACGTCAAATCATATTCATTATTGCCCCAGTTCCATTTGCGTTCGCCAAACCAGTCGCCGTAATTCAGCCAGCCGTATTCGCCGCGTTTCACACGGCCTTCCTCCAACTGCTTGAACGATACGTCGAAATTTTCATCATATTCGGGGAAGAAATTCGCCGAGGCAGGTTCTATATTGCTGAACACCATGCTCTTGCAGTAGTATTCCGGTGACGCCTGAGCGAACAGCGGCTGCTGCATCCAGTCGCGGACGTTGCCCAACGCGGCATCCCGCGGAATCATCATCCATGAGACGCGTTGCTGCACCTCCAGGCCTTGTTTCCACACATAGCAGCCGTTCTTATACCAATAATAATGGATGAAAAAGGCCTCCGCGTCCGCTTCAAGATCCGCCGGCGGATAGTCCGCCGCAGGCAGTTCGGGCAGCAGTGAAATGTTGATGAATTCGTCGTCGATTTTCAGCGCCTTCGGATATGTCTGCCAGAAATCATGGACTTGGACGGCGAACAGATTGCCGATCGGCGGGCCGAACGCCATGAATCCGTCGAAATGCTCCATGCTGGTCGCACTGCCGGTCGCCGTCAGTATCGCCTCCTTTTCAAGGAATTGCGTCACGTCGAAGCCATCGTCGTAGCGATTGCCGTCCGCCGTCGCCACGAATCTGTTCAACGCCCCCGTCTTCACCTGCAGCACGACGGATTTGACCAGATGGTTCTGATTCTTGAAATCGACATTCGTCAGCGAGTAGTCGAGATTCCACAGGCCGTTTGGACGGTTGCCGTAATAGGCCATGTTCATTTTGAAACGGAAGACCGCTTCGCCGCTTTCATCCGTCAGATCACATGTCAGAACGCCCGTGGCGCGCAGCGCCGTCTTTTCTCCGGGCGTAAACGCAAAGTTCTCCGCCACAAGCTGTTCGCCGCTTTCCAGCGTGATGAGCAAGTTGTTCGGGAATTGCTGCAGATAATTCGCCACACCCGCCACCCATGCGGCGAGATTCTGCGGATTCTGCACAGGCGGCTTCGGCAGATTTTCGCCGGTTTTCAACGTGTAAGTCACGTCATCAGCGTTTGTTCTGGCCATGAACAGCACCGTCGCCCAACGGGCGGAACCGTCCGGCCAGCGGGACGTGATCGTGAATTGCGCGGGAACGGGCTGCCCTGCGGCGTCCAACAAAACCATGTCGTTTTCCGACGCCAAAACGCCCTGCGCGAACGGCACGCCCGAAACGACGGGCCATGATTCACGCGGCACGCCCGTCGGCTCATGGATGGTCAGCGGCACTTCTATCGCCTTGCTCTTCGCCAGCCATGGACGCGCCCCGGCGACAAACGCAATCGTCTCGCTTTCAATCATTTCCGTTCCACCACGACGGACCGGTGCCTTGACAACCGCCGTGTATTTCGCCCCGTCCGTCAACGGCGGCAGGACGACGGCATGGTTGCGCATATTGTCGTCTTCCTCCTTCACCGTCTGCAACGGCTGCCCTTCGAGGCCGAATTCCACCGTCGCCGCCGCCAACGCCGTCGATGAAATCCATGATAGCTGCGTCCGCTCGTCCGGTAATGTAAACGCTTTCAATTCATAAAGTTTCGGGCGTTCCGTCACAGGAACGAAGCGGATGTAGTCATAGTAGGCGGTGCCCAAACTGCCGGGCGTCGCATAGCGGTCGTCCGCCCAAAGTTCGAACACGCCGTCCTTTATGTCGTAGAAGCCCAGAAACGTCTCGCCGATATCGGATTTCTGCCAGTTCACGCCGTCGAAAGATATTCCAAGATAACGGTTTGTGCGGCCCATATAGGCATGGTAGAGGCCGTTGGGGATTCCCGTGATTTTCGTATGCAGCGGCGGCGCGCCATCTTCCGGCGACTGGCGATCCTCCGCGATGTGCGGCGATTGCAACGACGCACGGCGCGACCGTTTCGCTTCAATATTCTCCTCCGTCGTCCACAGATTCCATTTGTTCGGACTCCGCACGTCCTTCTGCCACGCGTCCTTCGGCTCGCTCCAATCCTCCGTCTCATAGACAAGCCCCTCCAGCTTCAAATCCGCATGGAGCGCCATGGCCATCATCATGATCAAAAAACAAATCCGCCTGCCTGTCATGGTCGATTTCCTTATCTAATGATTTTTATTGCTGTTTTCTTGCCCTGTTTCGTTTTGATATTATAATTTATAGTTGGCGGTCATGCAACCCATGACTGCTGTTTTTTCAAATAACAAATTACTCTAACCATAAATATAGATTTTCATATATATGCATCAATATCTTCTTCCAGCCATGCTCTTGACCTCCGTCATCGCCCAGGCCTTCTCTCCTGTCAAAATCTGGCTCATACATGATGAAATCGGCCTTCCCATCATCCTTCCAAGCTATCCATCAGAAACAGAAGTCACTGCCGCAAAAGAACTTTCATCTTATCTCAAGAAAATCACCGGAGCAGATTGCCCCATCGTCCGAGAACCAGTCCGTCTTTCAGAAAAGGCGATTTACATCGGCAAGACAAGAAGGTTCCAGCAGGTTTTCAAGGATATTGATCTCGACAGGCTTCCCCCAGATTCCATCGTCATTAAACTCCAAGACTCACATCTGTTTCTGGCGGGTCATCCACAACGCGGCACGCTCTACGCCGTCTATTCGTTTCTGGAAGATTTCTGCGGCGTCCGCTGGTGGACGTCAACGGAGGAGACGGTTCAGAAACGTCGCATACTGGCTATCGAGCCATTAAACATCGTCTATTCGCCGCCGCTCGTCTGCCGCGAAACGTTCTACAAAGATGCATTCGCTGATGTCTTTTCCGCCAAATTGAAAAACAACGGCCATTTCGCCGTCACGTCGCCCGCGTACGGCGACCATATGTCCATCATCGGCTGGTGCCACACGTTCGCGCAGTTCATTCCCGTCGAAAAATACTATAACGACCATCCGGACTGGTTCGCGTTGGTCGACGGCAAACGGCAAGGCGGCAAACTGGACTTCCAGCTCTGCCTGACCAACGAAGACATGACGAAGGAATTCATCCGAATCTGCCTGGAAAAGATCAAGGCAAATCCCACGGCCGGAATGATTTCCGTTTCGCAGAACGACGCCTTCCAGCCCAAGCCGTGCCAATGCCCCGCCTGCACGAAGCTTGTGGAGGAAAACGGCGCGCAGTCCGGCCCGCTGATCCATTTCGTCAACAAAGTCGCCGAAGCGATTGAAAAGGAATATCCGGATTTTCTGGTCGAAACGCTCGCCTACCAATATACGATGCAGCCGCCGAAGAAAATCCGCCCGCGCCGCAACGTCGTCATCCGCCTCTGCACGGGGCTCAACGCCGTCCAGACGATTGAAAACGGAAAGGACAACCAAGGCTTCAAACGGCTGCTGGAGGCATGGAGCGCCATCGCCCCGAAGCTTTACGTCTGGCACTACATCGCCAATTTCCATAATTACATGGTGCCGTATCCGGACTATTTGCATTTTGCGGACGACATCCGCCTGTTCGTGAAGAACCACGCCGTCGGCTTGTTCGAACAAGGCGATTCAGGCTGCACGGTTGGCGATTTCGTGGCGGCTCGGGCATGGATTATTTCGCATCTGCTTTGGAATCCGCAACTTGACGAAAAAAACCTGACGAACGCATTCTTCACAGGATACTACGGCGCGGCGGCGGACGCCCTGCTCCGCTACTGGCAGTTGACCGTTGACGCCGTCGTGAAAGCAGGCGTCCACCTGCATGTCGGCGGCGACATCCCGCCCGGCTGGATGACGGATGACGTCCTCAGCGACTGCATGAAGCTGTTCGACGAAGCGGAAGCCGCCGTCAAAGACCAGCCAGTCCGTCTTGAGCGCGTTCGCAAGGCGCGTCTTGGCATAGACTTGTGCGCTATCAAACGCCACATCGCCAGCCTCCGTCACGTCCGTTTCCAGAACGCCAAACCAGAAGACGTCTTCCTCCTGCCGGACGCTGAAAAACGCGTGGAGGATTTCATCGAACGGACAAAGGACGCGGGAAACATCTGCGAAGGCGGCGCCTTCGGCGACTACGCCGTCAATCTCCGCAAACAGCTGAAAATCGAAGCGCCGTCCGACACGCCGGAACTCTGCGCCGACCTGCCAAGCGGCAAATGGGACTCCTTCCAGGAGAACCGCTTCCGTCTCATCAGGCCCGGCGAATGGGTCGACGTCGTCGATGATCCGGCCGCCTCCAACGGCAAGGCCGCCGCCATGCCGGGCGACAGTCCGCAATGGGCTGTGCAAGTCCCCATGGGCGGCTATCCCAACAACTTGCCGTGGGTCGTCTATTATTCCGTCCGCTGCGACGCGGATGCAAAAGACGGCACCGCCTTCACCTGCGGCCTCCACAACAACGGCACGGGCGGCGACCATTTCATCACCCACCACGCCGTGTCCGAATGCAGCGGCAAAGCATACAAGCTCTTCAAGTCCAATCCTGTAAGCATTCCCGAAGACGGCTACCTCTGGTTCTGCCCGCCTGCCCGCCCGAAATCGCAGGTCGGCAAAATCTACATCGACCGCGTCTTCATCATCCAAGAAAACATGCCGCAACAACATTAACTTCTTCCAAGATATTGCCTTATGAATCCCATCCGTAGAATCACCCTCTGGGGGATGCTCGTCAACATCCTGCTTACCGCCGGCAAATTCGCCATCGGTTTTCTTGCACACAGCCAAGCTTGTATCGCCGACGCCGTCCACAGCCTCTCCGATTTCACGACGGACATCGCCGTGCTCGTTGGCGTCCGTTTCTGGTCCGCCCCTGCGGACAGCGACCATCCGCACGGCCATCAGCGGATCGAAGCCCTCATCACGCTGTTCATCGGCGTCCTTCTCTGCGTCACGGCGTTGAGCATGGCCATCAACGCCATCAAAAGCATCGGCCAAACAGAAGACGGAACCGTGCCCGGCTGGCCTGTCTTCTTCGTGGCGTTGGCCTCCATCGTTTCGAAGGAGATCCTCTACCACTGCACGGTGGCGGTCGGCAACGCCTGCCATTCGTCCGCCCTCGTCGCAAGTGCCTGGCATCAGCGGTCTGACGCCATATCGTCCATTCCCGTCGCCATCGTCGCGGCCGCCGGTCATTTCTGGCCGCACGTCACCTATCTGGACGCCATCGCGGCGATTCTCGTCTCCACCATGCTGCTGAAAACCGCCTGGAGCATCGTATGGCCTTGCCTGAAAGAACTTTCCGATCAAGGCGTCACGCCGACGGAACTGGAGAACATGCGCCGCATCGCCGCCTCCATACCGGGCATCGAAGACGTCCATGAACTGCGCACACGCCGCCTTGGGCACGGCATCCTGCTGGATATGCACGTTTTAGTGGATAGAAACATGTCCGTCGAAGAAGGCCATCGCCTCTGCGAAGAGGCGGCGATGGCCATCCGCCACAAGATGCCGGTCGTTTTGGACGTGCTCACCCATCTGGAACCGATGAATTCCGTTGATCTGGAAGCCGCCATCGACACCATCGCCCGCAGCGTGAGCGGCGTGAAAGACATTCACAACATCCGCGTCCGCAGCGTGTTAAGCGGTTACGACGTCGATTTGCATGTTCTCGTGGAACCGTCGTTGTCCGTCGCGGAAGGCCATTCCATCTGCAACGATGTCCGAGACGCCGTCCTGAAAAGTGACTTGAAGGTCGTCGCCGTCCTCACCCATCTGGAGCCGTTCTATCCGAAAGACGCGCAGAATTGACACAACTTGGAGTCCACCGCAATCAAATATTTGATATGGAACCACGAAAGAACACGAAAATTTTTTGATTCAAGGCACCACAGAATACACAGATTACACTGAATGCCTCGCCGCCGTCGGCCTTGCCGCTGATGTGTTGGCATTCGCTTTAAGCTTTCAGCTTTAAGCTTTTAGCTCTGCGAAGCGGCAGGCCTCCGGCGGCTCGGCGGTTGTCGTCGCTTCGCGAGTTGCAAAGGATGTCATGCGATAAATCTTTACGGAAAAACGAGAAAATTAACCATAAGAGTTCGAAAGGCTTTTCACTCACCAACCACTTTCCAGTATCCGCCGTGGGCCGGCCCGATCCGCTGGATTTTTCCCTTTTCCTGCAACCGTTCCAGGCAAAGGCGGATTTTCTGCTCCGTACCTCCCCTGACCGAACCCGCCAGCTTCCTGCGTGAAGCATACCCGTCTTGGCGCAGCATCTGAAGAATGTGCATTTCCAAATGCTCCCTCCGAATCGCCTCGACTTCCGCTGATTCATGCTCCTTCGCAGGATTCCACACTCCAGGGGAAAAATCATCGTCCAGCGGGATCGTCAATTTAAAGATGTCATCGTCCATCAGCGTCGGCCGCCTGCCTGAATACAGCGGCACATATTTAAATAGGTTGCGAACCCCCGAGCCCAGTTCATCCGCGAATCCTATTTCCTTGAAGAATCTCGCAATCAAAGGATTTTTCGACAGCGGTGAAAGGTTTTGCAACGTGATGGTCCCCTGATGCACGGAACGGTTTGCGTTATCCACGACTATCTGATCCTTTTCAATGATGAACCGCGCACAGTACGCACTCGTGAACTCACGATGCATCAGCATGTTGCCGATGGCTTCACGCAAGATCTTCTCACGAATGCTGATGCGCAAGAAATCCTCCAGAAAGAACTTGTCAGGCAACCATTTCCTACCGAATTGAAGCAGCTGCGTATAGCTTTCCAGCAGATTCGTGGAGACAGTCAGGCGGTCGTCATAGCGGTCCGTGTCGACACGCCGCAGCAAGGCATCCGTCCTGTATGCGGGCAGAATATCGCGAATGACATCATCCCGGCCAAGCAGCAGGATGCCGGCCAGGCATATTCCCGTCACATTGTTCGCATAGTCATGTCGCAGCAGCCCCGCGCTTTTCAACAGCTCTTCGTCTGAAAGCTTCCCCCATAGATGCCCCTGTAGCTTGGTCTCCGCATACCGCCGAACAATCGGGAGCAAATCCGTACGCAATTCCGCCATGGTCACATACTGATACACCTTCCGTTCCGTGAAAATGTTCTGCTTGCGAAGATACATCATCGTAATCGATTCGGTCGTCCTCACCTTCACATCCGCATCGAAGACACGATCATAGCAGACACCTTTGAAGCGATGGACGTCAGCGCTTTTCGGCACATGCACACGGATGACCTTCCGCCCCGAACAATCAATCACTTCCGGCAAGACACAAAATGGCGGGTCAAGCAGATTCGGATCATTCATGACTTTGATGAGATTCTTGATAATGGATTCACAGGCGTTTTCCGGAACCCCTATAATCTTCCCGTCATCTGTAATGCCCAAGAACAAATCGCCGCCATCGCGATTCAGAAACGCGCAACAGCTTTCAAAAATGTCCCAAGACGGATTACCGCCGCACTGTTTGAATTCAATGCACGTGCTTTCACCCGCCATCAAATACGGTTCCAATTGTTCAGATGTCATGTCAATCCTCCAGAATCAGGTTGTTTTGGGATAATCCGGAACCTAATTTATCCTGATTCCAGAGCATGTCAACCAGATTCAACCAGATTTTTTGAAAAAAACACTCACGCTCCGTCGTGACCGTCATCACCCATGGATGTATTTCCGCAGCGTCTCCACCAGTTCGGCGGCGTTGACGGGCTTTGGAATATGCGCGTTCATGCCGACGGACAGCGATTTCCGCTTGTCCTCCTCAAAAGCGTTGGCGGACAAGGCGATAATGACAACGGGCTTCCCGTCGTCCGGCAAGGCGCGGATCGCCTCCGTCGCCTCGTAGCCGTTCATGACAGGCATCTGGATGTCCATCAGAATCGCATCGTAAAACCGCATGCCGTTCTGCTTGACCATCTCGACGGCTTCCATGCCGTTGCACGCCATATCGACAACCATGCCGGAATCCTCCAGAATTTCCACCGCGATTTCACGGTTCAACTCATTGTCGTCAACCAAAAGGATCTTTTTCCCTTCCAATGACTTCGGTTCATGGATCACCTCTGCCTCCCGCGTCTCCGCTTCTTCTTCCGACTGGATTTTCAGCGGCAGCTTCACGGTGAAAACAGACCCGTTGCCAAGCTCGCTCGCGACGGTGATCGTGCCGTTCATGAGCGTCACAAGACGTTTTGTAATCGCCAAGCCCAGCCCCACTCCACTTTCTTTCATGACCTCCTCGCGGTTCTCACGGACGAAGCTCTCGAACATGCCCGCCATGAACTCCTTGCTCATGCCAATGCCCGTGTCTTCGACGATGATGGAATACATGCAGACGCCGTCTTTCACATCTTCTTCCTGTTCAAGCCTCAACGTGACCGTCCCGCCTTCCGCCGTGTATTTGACGGCATTCGTGAGCAGATTGATCACCACTTGATTGATGTGAAGAATGTCCGCACGGACGCGGCGGTCGCGAATCCCATCGTAAACCGTTTTGTAGTCGATATTTTTGGCCGTCGCCAGCGGTGAAACGATCGGCGCGATTCCGTCCATGATCTCCAGCAGATCGGCTGGCTCCTCCGTAATCTCCACGTGGCCGCTCTCCACGCGGCTCATGTCCAGAACATCGTTCAGCAACGAAAGGAGATGCATGCCGGCATTCTTGATCTTCTGCAAACTGTCGGCGACTTTGTCGATGTCATGGATATGCTTCTGGGCAATATCCGTGAATCCGATGATGGCGTTCATGGGCGTGCGCACGTCATGGCTCATGTTGAACAAAAACGCGCTTTTCGCCCTGCTGGCCGCCTCCGCCCTGTCCCGTGCCTCCTTCAGTTCGTTCTGATATTCAAGCTCCTTCTCCAGTTCGCCGATGGCGATTTCATTGCGGACCTGCTGGTCGATGTTCAGAAGACCGAAGACCAACTTGTCCGGATCATCCTGGTCCTGCGTAAATTTGATACGGTAGTACTGAACCTGCCCGTCAATCATGAGGCGCTCTTCGAATTTATAGACAGGATCCTTCATCAACGCTTCGGTGATGACGTCACGACCGTCCCTTACCAATAATTCCTTACGGTCTTCCTCGACGACCATTTGCTCCAGCTGCCGTTTGAAAACAGTGTAGCCAATTTTCTCCCCTTCGAAGACGTTCAAGGCTTTTTCCAAACTGGCGGACGTGCGGTAGATGGTCAGTTCGTCATTTTTCTTGTCGATGATCCCCACGAACTCAAAATCATCCGCCAGAGAAGCGATAACGGCCATGTATTCAGCGCGTTGCATCTCCCCCCGCTTCACTTCGTCGATGCTGTGGATGCCGATGACAAGCCCTTTGATCGAACGATCCGCCGCATAGTCCGCCGTGAATTTTATCTGGCTGTAGGATACATCGTCGCCGATCCGCCACCTGAAATTCACGAAATAGGCGGGATCCGTCTTAAGATGGTTCAGGACGACCTCCTTGCCCGCCCTCTCGATGAACTTTTCGCGGTCCGGCTCATAGACGGCATGCTCCGCGAAGAGCTGCAGGCGCTTTAAGAAATTCCGCTCCTCACGCCAGCCGGGGATGATGGCCGACAGCGTGTCGGACACACGGTAGATGGTCGTGTTCGCATACGCATCCGTCGTCAAGTCAACATAATTCACGCAGCCAAAATCCTCCGTCAAGCCCTCGATGACGACCATTTGCTCGGCACGTTGCGCCTCCTGTCTCATCTCCTCGTCGATGCTGTGGATGCCGATGACAAGCCCTTTGATCGACCGATCCGCCGCATAGTCCGCCGTGAATTTTATCTGGCTGTAGGATACATCGTCGCCGATCCGCCACCTGAAATTCACGAAATAGGCGGGATCCGTTTTCAGATGGTTCAGGACGACCTCCTTGCCTGCCCTCTCGATGAACTTTTCGCGGTCCGGCTCGTAGACGGCATGCTCCGTGAAGAGCTGCAGGCGCTTTAGGAAATTCCGCTCCTCACGCCAGCCGGGGATGATGGCCGACAGCGCGTCGGACACACGGTAGATGGTCGTGTTCGCATACGCATCCGTCGTCAAATCAACATAATTCACGCAGCCAAAATCCTCCGTCAGCCCTTCGATGACGACCAGTTGCTCAGCATGCTGCGCCTCAAGCCTCATCTCCTCGTCGATGCTGTGGATGCCGACAACAAGCCCTTTGATCGAGCAATCCGCCGCATAGTCCGCCGTGAATTTCATCTGGGTGTAGGAAAAGTCTTCGCCATTCCGAATCCGGAAGTTCACAAAATAGGCGGGATTTTTCTGTAAATGCGACAGGACCAGGCTTAGGCTTGTTCTCTCTATGAACCGTTCACGATCCGGCTCATAGACCGCGTATTGGGAAAACAGCCTGAAACGCTCCTGTGAATTCCGCTCGGTCGCCCAGCCGGGGATGATGGCCGCAAGCGTGTCGGAAATGCGAAAGATCGTCGTGTTTTCATAGGCGTCCGTCGTCAGATCGACATAATTCAGACAAACGAAATCCTCCGTCAACCCTGCGATGACGGCACGCTGTTTGGCATCCTTCTCCATGCCGTTCATACGACGGCGCTCCCGCTCATATTCCTCCATTCCTTTGCGCCATTCTTTGTTTGTCTGTTCGGAATCCATAACCCATCCTCAACAGTCATCCGTCTTCCTGCTCCATTCTCCGGAATGAATCATTCCGCCCTTTTCCGACGACTGTCGTCCAAAGAAATACTCTTCTACTCAACTATTACTCAACGTAATATATAAGCCATAAAAGATTTTCACAACTGACGCCGTACATTTTTTATCCATGACCATCCCATGACAACATGCGGACAGTCGTGGAAACATTGTATTTTTTCTCCGCAATGATTGCAATCAGCCCACAATCATATAAAATATTCGTCATCGAACATCATTCTCATGAGACAAAGGAAAACCATGAACAACGACCGTCAATATTGGCTCGACTGCTTGCTGAAAATCGCCGCACCAGTTTTGGAAGCACTTGCAAACGATGAACTTAGGGAAAGAATGCCTGTTGAATCGCAATCGGACATCGCAGACCGCAAGAACTACACCTATCTGGAGGCGTTCGGGCGGACGGTCGTCGGCATGGCGCCATGGTTGGGTTGCCAAACGCTTGAAGGCGAAGAGGAAAAGCTACGCCGCCATTACGCCGAATTGGTCCGCCAATGCCTCTCCGTCTGCTGCGATCCAGCGAAAAACGACAACATGAATTTTTCACATGGGTTCCAGCCGATCGTCGATGCCGCCTTTCTGGCCGAAGGCATCCTCCGCGCGCCGCATGAACTGTGGGAACCGCTGGATGACGACGTCAAGTCGCGTATGCTCAACGCCATGCGCGCCACCCGCACACGGAAGCCCCACCGCAACAACTGGCTCCTGTTCTCCGCCATTATCGAATGCCTTCTCCACCATGCGAAAGCCGCCGACTGGGATCCCATGCGCATCGACTACGCCATCCACAAACATCAGGACTGGTATCTCGGCGACGGATGGTACGGCGACGGACCACGCTTCAACCTCAACTACTACAACAGCTTCGTCATCCAGCCCATGTTCATCGACGTTCTGCGCGAAGTCGCTTCCGAATACAAGGAATGGGGCGCCTTGCAGCCGGACGTGACGAAACGCGCCGCGCAGTTCGCTTTCCATCTGGAACAGTTGATTTCACCGGAAGGCACCTATCCCGCCGTCGGCCGCTCCCTTGCCTACCGTTTCGGAGCCTTCCAATCGCTTGCGCAGGCCGCCCTGCTCGACTTCCTGCCAGCGGAACTGCCTCCCGCGCAAGTTCGTAGCGCCCTCACCGCCGTCATTCGCCGCATCATGTCCGCGAATAACATGTTCGACGAAAACGGCTGGCTGCGCATCGGCGTTTATGGGCATCAGCCGCGCATGGGCGAAGGCTACATTTCCACGGGAAGCCTCTATCTCTGTTCCGCCGTCTTCCTTCCGCTTGGCCTCGACGCAGACGCCCCCTTCTGGAAGGACGCCCCGTTGCCATGGACGCAGAAAAAGATATGGGACGGAGAGGACACCGTCTGCCGCCATGCCATCTTCTGATGACAATTACCACAATCAACTACCTTACAACGATTTGCAATCTATCACTCCTATGCCAATAGATTGTCACGCTTCCTCTTTGCCTATCCGTGATATGGCATAAAGCGGCAAATTGGCAAGAAGGAACTTAAAATCTTTGTTTTCTGAATCACCCTTGGTTGGAATGGTATCCGTCAAGTCACGCCGATAATCGATCATGGACGCACGGATGGCAAAAGGAATCTTGTATTTTCTGCAGAATCCCATCAAGCTGCGGGACTTCAGATTTGTCTCAGCCTTCACTTCCAACGGAATGACATCCATCCCATGCTGATAGATGAAATCCACTTCATTGCTCCCGTTCGCCCAATAATATGGAACAATATCTGTTTCAGCCAGCAATTGCTGGTGGACATACTGCTCTGTCAAAGCCCCCTTGAACTCCGTGAAAATCCTGTTGCCTTCCAAAATGGAACGTGGATCCAAATCGCTTTGCGCACCAAGCAATCCTACATCCACAAGAAACAGTTTGAATATGTCTTCCTCCACGTATGCGGCCAACGGCATACTCGGTTTGGAAACACGCTTGACACGATAAAGCAGCCCTGCATCGCAAAGCCACTGGATCGCCTCCGCGAAGTCACTCTTCCGCGCATTCTTCTCCAGCTTCGACAAGAAGAATTTCTTATTCTCCTTCGCCAACTGCATGGGCACGGAATTCCACACCATGCGGATGCTTGGAACAATTTCAGGCGGAGTATGCTTGCCGAAATCCCTGTCATAATCCATCAAAAGTTCTTTTTGGATGGCTCGCGCTTTGAAAAAATCACGGTTTTTCACAAAAGAATCGACAACCGCAGGCATGCCGCCAACGAAATAATAGTAACGCAGATAGTCGATGAACTTTTCCTTGTAAATACTTGCATTCTCCCAATCGCCCTGCTGAATGACCTGCACGAACGCCTCCTCCCCCATCGCCTCCAGAAATTCCAGATAGCTCATCGGATGAAGTGTCAACGTATCCACTTTGCCGACAGGGAAGCCTGTTCCCGTCAATGACGCCACGCCAAGATAGGAACCAGCCGCCGCAACATGGTACTGCGGCGCATCTTCACAAAAATATTTCAGACATGTCACGGCTCGTGGAGCCTCCTGGATTTCATCCAGAATGATGAGCGTTTTTCCAGGCGTAATCGGATGTCCGCAATGCAATTGTAAAGCCGTGATGATTCTTTCAATCGAAAAATCGTGCTCAAATATGCGCTTTGCCGATTCATCCTTGTCAAAATTGACATATGCAATATTATGAAAACAAGTCCGTCCAAATTCATTCAATAGCCATGTCTTCCCGACTTGGCGTGCTCCTTGAAAAAGCAACGGCTTACGTGAATCGGACTCCATCCATGACTTAAGTTGTTTTATAGAAATACGTTTCATAATGACCTCTGCATTTCATCAACACTTTTTCGAGGATAACTTCACCAATACAATACACTTTTTTGATGATAAATCAACCAATATTCAACACTTTTCTGGTTATAAATCAACCAGTATTCAACACTTTTCTGGTGATAATTTATATAGTGCATCAATATTTTTATGCATTATTATTCTTTTTTATCAGCGATTTGGCATTTCTTCAAGTCAGACAATCGATTCGCCTCTCATAATGCTGAAGATAAATATGATTTGACTGTTTCTAAACAATGATTTAAATTATTCATCCTATCCCATAAGATTTTCTTCTCCCGTTCGTCTAATTAATCAGACAGCAACTTTATGGGCATGAAACAACGCCGCCCGTTGGGCTTCGCAGCCACCATGCAAAACAAAAATTTGATTTTTCAAATGAATATCCTGATGAACAAGGAGAATACGCCATGCAGAACTTCATAACCAAATATTTTCTCCCCTTATGCTTTGCTTTCTTTGGTCCTGCACTGCTTGTCAACGTTCTGCCTTTTGCCTCCTTCTTCCAGTTTGACGCATCGCCAGCCAATAAGGCGGATGGCGATAGAACGGACTACTATATTTCCCATGGTTTCGATTTTGCAAACGGCGACAACCTGATAGAGAAAAGATGGAAAGATGGAACGGTCGAATGGGTTCGCAGAAACAAATCGGAATTCACAAAAACCTATGAAAAATACGGGCTTGGCCGTAATGTACCATTGGTTCGTTACTGCGCAACAGAAGGTTTTATCGCCAACTATTTCATCAAATACAGACGTGAATACCCGCGGTCCCGTCGTCTTGACTGGAAACCATGGCGATGGCAATGGTACTTTTTCAAGGATATTCCAACTGTATGTGGTGACGGCGACATTCCCTTAAGACACTTTTTATACGTGGCTGAAAGGAACAACCTCCCGGTTGAGAAAGTCCGAAGCGTCTATGAAGGTTGCCTTGAACGCTTGGATAATTTTTATGGAAAAAATGGAATGAGTGATTATGTCAACCGGCAAATCGATGAAGTGGAATTCACCAAACTCAAACCACAAATGATGCAACTTATCACAACCGGCGACGAAAGATGGCTCCACGACCTTGGCTATGACCGCGTGGAACGGCTTCTCAAAAATTACCGAGAACAGTTTCCACAGGATCTGCCTGACGTTTTCCTTGAGCTTATTTCCAGAATAGGAATTTGCACCATAATCGATCATGAATACCAGTGCAATCCGCAACGCCGTATCGCCCTGTATCTTGCTTTATCACATACAGTTTACAGAGAGAAAAATGAATTCGACTATCTTTATCTCTTTGAAAATCTGAACAAACTGGACAAATTGGATTTGTTCATCAAACAGATATACCCTGAATCCATCACCTTCCCTCCCTTGCCTACGCCTCAGAAAAAAAAGAAAGACAAGGATGGGAGAGTAATCAGCTGGCATGGAAATATTTATTATACAGACACCTACGAAGGTCTCCCCGAACGACAGAAACTGCTGAATATTTCAGCCAACATCGAGGCATGCCGCCAATATTGGCTGGAAGAACTGAAAAAGCAGGACATAAAATAATTTATACCTAAAATCACCTCAGCCTGGCAAAAAATGTCAGGCAGGTGTACAAAAAATGTCAGCTTGCATGACAAAATGCAGTCTCCTTGTACTGAAAACGACTTGGCACGGTTTTTGCTTAAAAGATTCAAAATCCTTTTTTGAACCATGAAACCCAACATCAATATAAGGCAAAACCACCATGAAAACCACTGATTCCCCTAGACTTTTATTAAATTCCATCTATTGTAGTCCGTATTCCATAAAGGAATGACAGAAGCCATACTTTTCGATGCCATGCGCATAAAGGAGCAATGAATATATGGAAGGCTTAATTTTTTTGCTTGTCTTGTTCGTCATCGGTTTTTTCCTCCTGCTGATTCTTACCGTCGTCAACATGAACGGCTTGAGGAACTCACTTGACGAATTGAACCGCTCTGTAAAATCCCTGACGGAAAAAACAGAAAAGCTCAATGGGCCGCAGGCGAAGGAAACGGCGTCTTCAAAATCGCAATCAATTCCTGTCAAAGAGGTTCCATCTTCCTCCAAACCGCCACAACCTACTGCGGCAGACATGTCCGGCATGCTTGAAAAGGCGAAGGCGAAAGCCATGGACGAGAAAAAGCAAACCGCCATTCCCGTGCCGCCGCCTGTTCAGCCATTGCCTGAAGTGCCATTGCCCGAAGTTCCGTTGCCGCCGAAAGCAGCCATTACCCCAGAAAAGACTCCAGTCCAATCTGTTGTGGCGGAACAATCGCCCTTTACGGCCAAGCCTGCGGTTCCCGAAAAGCCTGTGAAGGAAGTCGTCATGGCGAAAACACCCGTAGAACCGCCGAAGCCGCATGTGCCGTCGCCGTTCGAGCTCCGTCTGATCGCCCTTCGCAACTGGTTCATCTACGGCAACGCCAATGGAAAAGAAAGTGGCGAATCCGTTGAAAAAATGCTGGCGACCACATGGTTGCTCCGCTCCGGCATTCTGGTCATCCTCTGCACATCCGCCTTCCTGTTGAAGCTGTCCATAGAACGCGGCCTGCTCGCGCCAAGCGGCCGTGTCGCCTTGAGCTATCTATGCGGCGCCGCGCTGCTGATAGCAGGCCTCCATCGCAAGCTTCGCAAAGACTATTGGAGCCTCGGTCAGGCTCTGGTCGGCATCGGCCTGGGCATGTTCTATTTCAGCAGCTACGCCATGGTCAACATGTACCATCTGGCATCGCCAATGGTCGGCGGCGCCGTCATGGTGCTCGTCACGGTGACAGCCGGCATCCTGGCCGACCGATTGGTTTCGCTTCCCATTGCGATGGTCACCATGCTGGGCGGTTTCGCCACGCCGCTTCTTCTGAGCACAGGCGAAAAGAATTTCACGGGGCTTGGCGCCTATCTGCTGCTGTTGAGCGCAGGCGTCTTGTGGCTTGCCAACCGCCGCAACTGGCAGCAGCTGACATGGCTCGCCATGTTGTTCACATACGGCATCTTCGGACTGCACTACGCCTCCCATTTCACGCCTGCGGATTTCGCCGTCCAGCAAACGTTCCTTGTGCTTTTCTTCATCCTCTACTCCACATCTGTTTTCATCCACAACATCCGTCTGAAACTGCCAGCCACGCCATTAGAGATTCTCGGCCTGCTCGGCAATTCCGCCCTGTTCTTCTGTCTATCCTCAGTCGCCACGTTGAAGACATATCATAACGACCGCCTCACGCTCGCGCCATTGACCATCGGCCTCGCCTTCTACTATCTGTGCCACGCCGTCTGGCTCAAGAAGCGTAACACGAAGGAAGACCGCAACTTGCTGCTGATGTTCTGCGCATTGTCCGGTTTCTATCTGAGCCTGACCTTCCCCGTAATCCTCACTGAGCAATGGCTCGGCGCCGCCTGGGCGTTGCAAGGCCTGATGATGCTGTGGCTCGGCTACAAGCTCGAAAGCCGCTTCCTCCGTTGCTGCGCATGGTTACTCTACATACTGTCGCTCGGACGCCTTGCCCTTTGGGAATTCGTAGCTTACAACCAACTTCTTTTGGACGACAAGCAGTTCTGGAACCATGTGATTTCGCGTTGCGTCCAATTCATCATTCCCGTCGTCTGTCTCGCATTGGCCGCGAAGATCATCGCCAAAAACTCGACGGAAGAAAGCAAACCAACCGTCGTGGAAGAAAATGGCCAATTCCTGTTGTTCCCGCGCATGGACTTGCAGAGCGGCATCTTCATGAGCCTCGCCTTCATTGTCGGCTTCATCTTCATGCGGCTTGAACTGGCCAACGACATGCTTCACATCATGCCGTCCATGTGGTTGTTAAGTGTCAATATTGTCTGGATTGCCGCCGCCTGTCTCGCTTTGTGGCTGTTGAAACGGAATATCCCCGGCTTCTGGTGGAGCCTGTTCCTCCTGCTCGGCACAGGCATCTTCGCACGCATCGTCTTTGATTTCTCCAAGCCGGAATTATGGGATTGCTTCAGGCCGGATTTCCTCTGGTCCTACAGCGTCGGAACCATCCTGAACACAGTGATTTTGGCCATTGGCATCTGGTATATCGGACGTATCCTCCCGCAGGGGAATCAGACCGAACAAATAAGCGATGCCTGCAATCTCATCTGGCCTTTGCTTCTGTTCATCCATTCCACCCGCGAACTGCAGAACATCATCACGAACAAGCTGCCTGGCCTGACTGGTGGCGGCATCTCCGTGCTGTGGAGTATCTTCGCCTTCGTGCTTGTCTTCAACGGCTTGCGTAAATCCAACCGCAACCTCCGCTATATCGGACTGGCGCTCTTCACAGTCGTTGTCTTCAAAGTGTTCTTATGGGACATGCGGCAACTGGACGCCATCTACCGCGTCTGTGCCTTCCTGGTCTTCGGTGTCCTCTTGATGTGTGCCGCCTTCATCTATCTGAAATTCTGGCGCGGCAAGACGGAAAACGTCAACATGACGCAAAAACAACAGAAGTAACTGCAAGAGAATCATATCATGGAGTCATCATCATGGATCGAACCATCTGGCATCATATCCGTCATTTCAAAAGCAACATCGGCGAAACGACGCCTTTCACCTTCAAAGGGCGTGACGTCTGCCTCTTCAACGTCTCGTCCATCAACGGCGCGCAACCAAAAGGCAAGCCCGATCACGCCGTCATAATCGACAATGAAACCAACCGCGAACTGGCCCGTATTCTGGACGGGCATTATTTCATCTTCGCCTACGTCGCCAACGGCAAATGCTACTGCTACGGCTCCAACGTCGGTTACGATGGAACATGGGCGGCGGACACCATCGACATGACCGTCTCCGAAGATCTCGTCCACTGGAGCGAACCCACGCCAATTTTCCATTATCCACATGGACATATCTTCAACACGGCGGTCGCCTTCGACGGCAAACGCCATGTCATGTTGTTCGAGACCAATGACAAACGCTTCATTCCCTTCACGTTCCGTTTTCTCGAATCCACCGATCTCGTCCATTGGACGCTTCTTGAAGGGCCGATTTACGGCGACAAAAAATACGTCGGCGGCCCGTCGCTCTACTACTTCCCGCAAGACGGCTATTCCTACGTGACATACGTCAATCAGTTCAAGAATGAAGAGACCCGTGCATGGAACTACGACACATGCATCGCGCGTTCCAAAGATCTCGTCAACTGGGAGGAAGGCTTGCGTCCGATTCTCTTCCCCGACTACAACCACCGTCCTTTCCCGCGCAAGCATCCCGACGTCTATGAAATCAACGCATCCGATGCGGAGTTCGTCGAAAAGGACGGCAAGGTGACCGTCTTCTACTGCGGCGGCAACCAACAGGGCATCGCCGACAACGCCCGCGCCGAATACGACGGCACCCTGCTCCAGCTCTTCCATCTGTTTTTCAATAGCTGAAAATTGTATTTTCCATTGGCTTGTTTACATTAGTTTTATTGTAAAGCAATTGTTTCAAGCATGATTCACGGGGCATCCTTATGGGCAAGAAGTCAAATAGAAAAAACAAGCCGAGCAAAGCCGAAAAACGCCGTCAAAAAATGTTCGATTATAGTAATTTGTCCTTCTCTGAGAAGCATTTGGATGAAATGAGGGACCATTTCGAGATATTTGTTTCCTCTTTTTGGACTTACATTTCCAATCAGATAAAACAGGAGACCCCTGAAAAACTGAAAGACAAGGAAAAGGAACTGTCTTTCTTCGACAGTATTGTCTATCTTGCAGAAGAAGCCTGGAATATAGCCGTCATGTACAACTCGCTGGACGATGCCTGCGATACCGCTTACAACACACATGACCCGGATGAAGCTGAAATCATCATGGGCATGATACGATATAAAAAAGAGCAATATCCACAGGACAAAGTTCTGATCCGCGATACAGAAACTCAACGTGATGAAAACGGCGAACTTACCTATTCTTTCGACTTTGACTACTCTGTCATGGACGATGGACTGGATGAATTTGAGGCGGAGGATGACGATGATTTCAATCTGGATGATTGGCTTGACCAGAAGGCTATCGACAAGGCTCTGGAAGGAATTCCCCCCGAATTTCAAAAAGCGGCCTACGATCATGAAGTGAACCGACAGATCAAGGAGTTAAGGGAAAAAATCGACCTGTTACTACAAGAAGAAAAGAATAACGAATCGTCTCCCGAATCATGAAAGCTATGACGGAAGAGCATGTTTTCCAATGCACGGGCTGCGAAAGCGAATGCGATGTTCATGTCCGCGTACAGGACGGCAAAATCGTCGCCGTCGAAGGCAACGACTGCCCCACGGGCGCCAGCTACGCCACATCGCAATGCAAGATGTTACTGAATAAAAATGACAGTCCCGCAAAAGCAAAATAATCAAATTGCCATTGCTTCATAGACAACTTGCGCAACGGCCATGACAGGCTGATCGTGTAAATCCCACCGCAGTATTCGCCATATTGGATTGGCGTTTTCACAATCGTCGCCTTCAAAGCATGCCTTGCCATGCACCACCGCCAGGCGATCCGCCTGCATGTCATTGCTTGCAATTTTCTGCAAAATATGTATATTAACAGAATATAACGGCAAAATGGAAAACGGCTTCGCAAATCCGCTTTCAAGCCACCGGAAAAGACGCGCAGTTGGATATTTCAGAACAATGACAGTTGAAACTGGCATCGGGAAACAGCTTGCCACCAAGCTGTTTCCCTTTTCTTATATCCCGCGGGGCGTTTTTTCGACACGTCGACAGGCAAAATCATTTTGGACAGATTCATGGGCAAAGGCATTTTCATAACAGGAACAGGCACGGATGTCGGCAAGACATTCGTCACGGCGCTGCTAGTCAAAAAGCTGCACGAAAGCGGAAAGGACGCCGTTTATTTCAAAGCGGCGGTCAGCGGCAACAGCCGCGACGCCAACGGCCGGCTGATTCCAGGCGACCCGTTGCATGTCAAGACCGTTTCGGGCATCCCGCAGCCTCTTGGGGAAATGTGCCCGTACATTTACGAACGCGCGGTGTCGCCGCATCTTGCGTCACGGTTCGAAGGCGACCCCATATCGTTGGAACGCGTTGTGTCGCAATACCATGCACTACGGGAACGTCATGGGCTCGTCACCATGGAAGGCAGCGGCGGCATCATCTGCCCCCTGCGCCATGACGATGTCCGCCTGATGCTGGAGGATGTCATCGCCGCCCTGCGGCTCCCCTGCCTGGTCGTGGCGGACGCGGGGCTGGGCACCATCAACGCCGTCGTGCTGACTTGCACCTACATGAAATCCCGCGACATCCCTGTGAAAGGCGTCATCTTCAACCACTTCCACGCCGGCGACGCCATGGAGGAGGACAACCGCCTCATGTGCGATGAACTGACGGGCATACCGGTCATCGCCTGCGTCGCGGACGGCGCGACGGACATCCAGCTGGACGCGGACTTTCTCGCATCACTTTACGAATAGGAGACATACATGATCTGGTATCCTTATCAGCAGATGAAAACCATGCGGCCCCCCATCAAAATCAAATCCGCCCATGGCGTTCATCTTTTCACGGAGGACGGACACGATCTCATCGATTCCATCTCCTCCTGGTGGAGCGTCATCCATGGATACAACCATCCGGAAATCAACAAGGCGATCACAGACCAGCTGGCTGATTTCGCCCATGTCATGCTCGGCGGGCTGACGCATGACGCCGTCCAGCAGCTTTCAGACAAATTGGCCGCCTGGCTGCCCGGCGATCTCGACTATTGCTTCTTTTCGGATTCAGGCAGCGTCGCCGTGGAAGTGGCCTTGAAGATGGCTCTGCAATTCAACACGAACCGCGGCTCGGCCCGCCGGACCATCCTCGCCTTGGAACACGCCTACCACGGCGACACGTTCAAAGCCATGGAGGTCGGCGATGATGAAGACTACCATTTCGCGTTCAGCGACGGCGGCGCCAAACGCGACGTCATCCACATCCCCACGGAACTCCCCGCGTTGGAGGACGCATTCGCAAAACACGGCGATGAACTGTCATGCTTCATCGTCGAACCGTTGCTGCAAGGCGCAGGCGGCATGAGGATGTATGACATTTCGTTTCTCCAACGCGCCAGACAGCTCTGCGACGAACACGACGTCCTGCTCATCTTCGACGAAGTGGCGACAGGCTTCGGCCGCACAGGCCACCGTTTCGTGGCGGATCTCGTTCTGCCGGACATTCTTATCCTTGGCAAGGCGCTGACAGGCGGCTACATTGGACACGCGGTGACGGTCGCCAACCACAAAGTGTACAATGGCTTCCTCAGCGACGATCCATCCCATGCGCTCATGCACGGCCCGACATTCATGGGCAACGCACTGGCCTGCCGCGCCGCCCTGAAATCCATTGAGCTGTTCGAACGCGACCACTATCTTGAGAAAATCGCCCGCATCGAACAAACCGTCCGCCGCGAACTGGACGGCTTCGGCGATCCGCGCATCCGTGAAATTCGCATCATGGGCGGCTGCGTCTGCATCGAAGTCTTCAACGAGAGCGATTTGGAAGGCTACAAGCAGTTCGCCTACGACCGCGGCGTCTTCAGCCGCCCGTTCCTTAAATATCTTTACGCGATGGTTCCGTACATCATCACGGAAGCGGAGCTTCTCAAAGTCGTCCGCACCATGAAAGCATGGTTTGCCGAACATCCGATGAAAGGCGATTGACATCATGAAGGAAGATCCCAAACAGCTTTACAGCCTGAAAATGCGCGCCAGCGCCCATGTCGACGGCGCGGAACATCACATTTCCGGAGCGGAGAGAATTCTGCCGAAAGAACAGCTTCCCGAATTTGCCAAGGCATTGGTTTCACGTGGGTTGAATCATGCAAAGGGCGACGCGGATTTCCTGAACGTCAAGATCGAGGCAATTCCCGCAGGGGACATCATCCATGTCGACGCCCTGCCCGTGGAAACGGTCACGGTGGAGACTTTCCAAGACGGATTGCGCGAAGTGGAGCGTTTCCTGCGGGAAAACGGCATTCCGCACATACCGCAAATCATGCGGAAACTGGATGAAACATCCGCCATGCGCGGCGCCATGCTGTTGGATATCCATACGCTCCAACGACTTGAACCGAATCTCGAACGGGGCGTCCGCGCCACCTGCATGGACTGTGAACGTTCGTCCAAGACCGTCGCCGACGATGCGAAAAACCACTATGCGGAGGCCATCGTGCTGGCGACGAAAGTCATGAACTGCCCGGGCGTTGTCGGCGAAATCTGCATTTCCGACGATCCGGACTACGTGACTGGCTATGTCTCCTCCCGAAGGACCGGCTACCGCCGAATCACGAAGATGAAGCCGCTCGGTTCGGAAGCCGGCGGCCGCATTTTCCTTTTCGACGGCAATGCCGCCTCACCTGAAGACGCGATCCGCTATCTGGAACATCAATGCGTCATCGTCCACGGCGTCCAGCCGCTTCCGGAAAGCCGTCCATGCCGTCTTGAACGGCTTGAGAAGAAACTGTCGGCGTTGAAGGAGAACCATCTCTTCCGCACCATGCGGACCATTGAATCGGCCGAAGGCCCGCGCATTGTCTGCGACGGGAGGAGCATGCTGCTCATGGCCTCCAACAGCTATCTGGATTTGACGGCCCATCCGCTGATGAAACAGCGTTGCGCGGAGGCACTTGCAAAATACGGCTTCGGCTCGGGCGGGTCACGTCTCACCACTGGCAACATGGATGCCCACGACGCCCTCGAACGGGCCATCGCATCGTTCAAGAAGACCGAGGCGGCGCTCGTTTTCAACACGGGATACGCCGCGAACACGGCGATCGTCTCCGCCTTGACGGACGCCGATTCCGTTATTTTCAGCGATGAACTGAACCATGCCAGCATCATCGACGGCTGCCGCCTGAGCCGCGCACGCACCGTCATCTACCGTCACAACGACATGGAGGATCTGGAGAGGAAAATCCGTGAAAATCCGTCACGGAACGGACTTGTCGTCAGCGACGCCGTCTTCAGCATGGACGGCGACATCCTCCGGCTGCCCGAATTTCTGGACATCTGCCAAAAACACGAGCTGCTCTCCATGATCGACGAGGCCCATTCCACTGGCGTGCTCGGCGACACTGGGCACGGCATCCTCGAACATTTCCATGAGAAACGGCAGCCGGATGTTCTCATGGGAACCCTCAGCAAGGCTGTCGGGGCGGAAGGCGGTTTCGCCGCAGGCAGCCAACTGCTCATAGACTTTCTCCGCAACATGGCACGCGGCTTCATTTTCTCCACGGCCATGTCTCCCGTCACGGCGACGGCCGCCGCCACCGGTTTGGAAATCATTGAAAACGAGCCAGAAAGGATCAATCAGTTGCACCGCAACATCCGCCTCTTCTGCGATGCGTTGCGGCAGGGCGGCCTGGACGTCTCGTCGGAAACGCCAATCATTCCCGTCATCGTGGGGGATGCCGCCCGCGCGACGGCTGTGGCCGCGCAGCTCTTTGAAGAAGGCCTCTACATTTCCGCCATCCGCTATCCGACTGTGCCGCAAGGGACTGCGCGACTCCGCGTCTCCCTCATGGCGACTCATTCGGAAGCGGATTTGCAATGGGCCGCGAACCGCATCTGCAATGCGCTGCGTCAAAATCCATAATTCCCGCCAGCCACATGATACGCTTTCAGGCCACGGACGACATTTTTGCAGATTGGTCAGTTTCATGCATGGAAAACCGTCATTTTGCAAATACATTATAAAACATGTCATCCAGACATACTGAACGTTCAACAACTGATCCAACCGGTTCGATGACCGCGTCATGATTTTCCCACAACCATTAACCGCAGAACAACGCCAAACCTCCCAGCTGAACTACAACCGCTACTGCCTGGTCAACGGCGCATCCTACATGTGCCTCGGCGAAACGGTCGTCGTGCTCTTCGCGACCAAGCTTGAAGCCTCCAACACCGTCATCGCCGTCATCGGCGCCATGCTCTTTCTGGGCTTTCTCATGCTTCCGCTCGGCGTCCTGCGCACACGGCAGGTCGGCGCCGCGCAGACGCAGGCGGACTTCTGGGTCTGCCGCAACTGCGCCGCCGTGATGGTCGCATCCAGCGCGCTCATCGCGCCTTACAGCAAGCATCTCGCCGTCGCATGGCTTCTGTTCAACTGCTTTCTCTTCTACGGCTGCCGCGCGGCCGGACTCGTCATGGCGCAACCGCTCATCGGCGACATCACGACCAATGACGACCGCGCGAAACTGCTCGGCGAATCCAACGCGCATTTCTACGTGGCCGCCGTCTGCTCATTGGTGACCGTCAGCGTCATCCTGCATTGGAACGACAGCATCGGCGTGCTTTCCTGCATCATTCTCGCGGGAGCCGCCATGGGCGTCACGTCGTCGCTTTTCATCCGCCGGATCCACGAGACCGCGTCGTTGCGCGAATCCGCGCGGCAGCCGCAGCTGCCGCTGCTCC
This sequence comes from uncultured bacterium, assembly GCA_902776645.1. Classification (GTDB taxonomy): domain Bacteria; phylum Verrucomicrobiota; class Lentisphaeria; order Oligosphaerales; family Oligosphaeraceae; genus UBA1407. The sequence continues at coordinate 32,159 of CACYQT010000008.1, forward strand.
GTCTCGCCATCCACGACTCATGCATCCTGAAACAAATATGGGGCGGCATCGCCCTCAATCTCGGCAGCATCATGCTCGCCGCCATGTCCGTCGCCACGTTGAAGCGCGGCTACCATGTCTCGGATACGCACGCCATCATCTTCTCCACCGTCCAGTTCGCCGCCGCCATCGTCGGTTCCAAGCTGACCGCCCCCGTCGCCCAACGCTTCGGCGCAAAAAGTCTGATGATTTTCGCCTACCTGTTCGTCTTTCCCGTCTGTCTCTTCTGGCTCGCCATGCCGCAGACGTTCGCCGCGCCGTGGCTCAAGATCTTCCTGTTCGTCCCGTTCTTCCTGATTGGCGCCTACGCGGCTCTGAGCAATTCCGCCATCGTCTTTTATTTCCTCCAGACGGTTCCCAAGGAGCATCAAGTCATCGGAAGCATGTTCATCCATGTCACAACCGGCGTCTCCGCAAGCCTTATCGGCATGCTCGCGTCAGGCGCCATCATCCGCGTCTGCGAACATTTCTACGGCGACGGCGTCGCCGTGTTCAAAGCCTATTTCGCCGCAACATTCGTTTTCCTGCTTTTTGGACTGATACCCATGTTCCGTCTCGACAGACCACGAAATTGACATCCCAAACCACAAGGAGCAACAATGGAAAGACGTGATTTCTTCAAGAAAATGGGCCTCTTCGCCGCCATGTTCGGCATCGGGGGGAAACTCAAGGCGCAGGATGCCCAACCTGCTGAAAAGAAAGCTGATGAAGCCCCTAAAAAGACCGACACGAAACTCATCTTCCTCGGAACCGCCCACGGCGCCGTCACGCCGACGCGATTCCATTCCGCCACGCTGCTTCAAGTCGGCGGCAAGAACTATCTGATCGACGCAGGCGACGCCGTCAGCGGACAGCTTACGAAAAACGGTTTCTTCCTCCCCGACCTTAATACCATTTTCATCACCCACCCGCATCTGGACCATTTCGGCGGCCTTTTCATGCTGATTCAACAATGGCTCTTCCACAAGCAAATCTATCCCAGACGCGTCAAGGAAGGCGCCCATCTGGACATTTATCTCGGCGGGCAGGATTTCGTCGACACGATGAAGGGCGTCCGCAAAGGCTACTACCGTTCGGAAAACTATCCGGCCATCACGAAGCTCCACGCCTTCCAGCCGGGCGAAATCTACAATGACGGCAACATCAAAGTCACCGCCTACGGCAACGACCACATGGGCCGCCGCAAGACAGACAATTCGCAGATAGCGTCATCCTTCCTCTTCGAATGCGCCAACGGCAAGAAGATCTTCTTCTCCGGCGACTTGAGCAAAGAATACGACCTGCCGCTGGAAGGCATCAAAGGCGGCGTCGATCTGCTTGTCAGCGAACTGGTCCATTATCCGTTGCCAAAAGCCATCGAACGGCTTAAAGACCAGCCCATCAATAAGATATGCTTCCAGCACTACGGTGACGCATGGGAACGCGCCGGCTGGCAGAAACGTTTCGCGGATTTCTCCAAACAACTCACCAGCCCCGCGGAAATCGTCCACGACAACGACGTGAGATTTGTTTAGTATCTAGCATTCTAGTATTCTAGGCTTCTAGGTTTCTAGCAGTCTAGAATACTAGAAAACTATTTCCACGCAAAATCCATGAAGATCGGCGAATGGTCGGACGCGTCCAACGCGTCCTGATCCAACACGACCACAAACCGTTTCGCGTCGATCTGGTCGCCGCGAACCATGATGTGATCAATGGAAGTTTTAGGAATATCGTCTTTTGCGCGACGGTTTCCATGGAATTTTCCGTCTTCGCCCTTCACGGGATTGCCGTGGTGCGAACTGGCCTGCGTCACGTCGGTCGTCATTTCCACCGCGGAACGGAAACCGTTGGCTTTCAAGAGGTTCATCGGCTGAGAGACCAGCCAGCAGTTGTAGTCGCCACCGATCACGACTGGCGCGTTGTCGTATTTTTTCTGCAGCGCCGTCAGCAGATCATTCGTCTCCTTCGCGTTGATCGTGCGGATGTAGTTGTTTTCAGGGCCGCCCTTCCACCAGAAATGCGTGGAGGCGGCGATGATCTTCTTGCCGGTCGCCTTTTCCTGCAGCAACACCCACGTGATGCCTTTGGAACGGTCCAGACTCGTATGGAACAGATGCAGGCCGTGGTCAAGCATCGTCCAGTTGGCCTTCTTGAACATGACCGGAACATGGCACGGGAACTTCCCCAACGGCGCCATGACCGTCTCATACTCCTCCGTGCTCTCCGTGAACAGCCGCGACTTGTGCCAGTCCGGATGGACCTCCTGCAGCAAGATGATGTCCGGCGAATAGCGTTTCACGACGTCGATGATCGGCTGCTCCCGCTCCGCGGGAACTTTCTGCGCATTCCCCCAGATGTTCCACGACATCATCCGAATCGTCGCGTCTTCACCCAATAGCAACAATGGCAGGCACAGCAGCAAAAGCATTTTCTTCATGATCATTCCTCTTATTTTGTTTGATTGGAAAAATTCATCATAACATAACGCACTTTCCGTTCAACGCAATCAAATCCGGCTTGTCTTGTTGCAAGCTGGAACAAGATGTGTTAGATTACTGCATTCCATTCATTTCACACCATCATACGAGCAACAACCATGCATAAGAAATCCATCCTTCTGACCGCCTCCGTCCTCTGCGCAACCGCCCTCTTCGCCGATCTGAAAGTCGAAAAGCTCCGTTGCGAATATCTTGCGAATCCCATGGCCGTCCACGAAACGGCGCCACGCCTGTCATGGACGCTTTCCTCCAACGACTTAGGGGCCAAACAGACCGCCTATCGCATTCTCGTCGCCTCCACGGCGGAGAAGCTCGCCGCCAATCAAGGCGACGTATGGGACTCCGGCAAAGTCGTTTCCGAAGAGAACGCCTTGATTCCGTATGCAGGGCCTGCCCTGCCCGCCAAACAAGACTGCCATTGGAAAGTGCAAGTATGGGACCGCGCGCAGGAAACGCCTTCCGCCTGGAGCGCCCCCGCCTATTGGCGCATGGGATTGCTGCAACCGGAGGATTGGAACGGCGCGCAGTGGATCGTCATGCCGAACAGCGCCGCCGGCTTCAAAACCAACCACAACGGCTTCCACAGCGCCTTCGTCCCCACGGCCGACACGGTCCAATGGGTCCAGATCGACCTTGAAAAGCCAACGCCCATCGACACCATAAAGCTTTATCCGACATGCCCCTACGATTACGAGCCCAAGACGCCCGGCTTCCTCTTCCCTGTCCGCTACCGCCTCGAAACCGCCAACAACGCGGACTTCTCGGACGCCGTCATGCTCGCCGACATGCAGGCGGAAGACGCGCCGAATCCGAAGACCAATCCTGCCGTCCACACGTTTGAGCGGAAAACTGGCCGTTATGTCCGTCTGACCGTCACGAAAGTCAACCGCAGCCGCGACGGCTTCGGCTACACGCTGGCCGAAATGGAAATCTTCAACGGGAAGGAAAACATCGCGCGGAACAAGCCTGTCACTGCTTCCGGCGTCATCACCAGCGGCGGCTGGGGCTATGCGCGGCTGGTGGACGGCCGGTTGATTTCCGAACGCGGCAATGAAGGCGCGCCACGCACCGCCTCCCGCTTCCGCAAGGAGTTCAAACTGGAGAAGAAGCCTGGCCGCGCCATGGTGGCCGTCACCGGCCTCGGCACATATGAACTGTTCATCAACGGACAGCGCGTCGGCGACGCGTACATGGCCCCCGAATGGACGGCCTACCCGAAGCGGATTTTCTACCAAGTCTATGATGTCACGTCACTTCTGCAGGAAGGCGACAATGCCGTCGCGGCGGAAGTCGCCTCCGGCTGGTGGGACAGCCCGATGTTCGCAGGCCGCCGCGTTCCAGGCTGCGAATACTGCCTGAAGGCATTCATCGACATTGCCGACGGCCCGAAAATCATCACGGATGGCAGTTGGCTTGCGAACAACAACGGCCCTGTCCGCCGTGCGGAAATCTACTACGGTCTCGACTACGACGGCACACGCGAACAGCCCAATTGGAACAACGTCGGTTTCGATGCCGCCAACTGGTCTCCCGCCGCCGTCATCGCCGCTCCGAAAGGCTCCGAAAACGCCCTGCTTCTCGGCCAGACGGATGAACCGATTGTTTGTGAGCAAGTCTTGAAACCCAAAACACTTACGAATCCCAAGGAAGGCGTCTGGGTCTTTGACATGGCGCAGAACATGGTCGGCCTTTGCGAATTGACGGCAGACGCCCCGCGCGGCACCGCCATCCGCGTCGCCTTCGGCGAAATGCTGAATCCGGACGGCACCGTCTATCGCGCCAATCTCCGCGGCGCGCAGGAGCTTTGGAACGTCGTCTGGCCCGGCGGGAAACGCACGCTGTCGCCGCGCCATACCTATTATGGATATCGCTATGTGGAAATCAGCGGGCTGACCACGCCGCCGTCGTTCGACGACTTCCGCGGCCTCGTCATGTTCTCCTCCGCCTCCCCCGTCAGCACCATCGCCTCTTCCAACGAATTGATGCAGCGTATCTTGCATTGCATTCAATGGAACCAGCGCGGCAACATGTTCAGCACGGGAACGGACTGTCCGCAACGCGACGAACGCATGGGATGGACGGCCGACATGTTCTCCTTCTCGCAGACCGCCATCTTCAACCGCGACATGGCCGCCTTCATCACGAAATTCGAACAGGACATCGTCGATGAACAGAAGGCGAACGGCCAGTTCCCGGACATCGCGCCCGGCGTCAACCATGACACCAACTTTTTCGGCGCCCCCGGCTGGGCGGACACAGGCGTCCATCTGCCGTGGCGTCTCTATCAGAACTACGCTGACAAACGCATCTTGCAACGCTCCTATCCCGCCGCCAAACGGTGGATTGATTTCGTCCACAAAGAATGCACGGATGGCTTGATTTGGACGAAGCACCGCGAACACGACTACGGCGAATGGCTCAACGGCGACACGCTCGTCCTCAACGGCTATCCGCGCGGCCACTGCCAGATGCCCAACGAACAGTTCGCCACGGCGATTTTCGCCTACACGACGCAGATTCTCGCCGAAACGGCAAAAGTTCTTGGATACAAAGAAGACGCAAAATACTATGGCGATTTGTTCGAGCAGATCCGCAAAGCCTTCCAGGGCAAATACATGAATCCGGACGGCACGTTCAAGCATGAGACGCAGGCCAGCTACGCCCTCGCCCTCGATTTCGGCATCGCCTATGAATCACAGAAAGAAAAAATCTTCGAACGCATGCTCGCCTGCATAAAGGGCTATAAAGACCATCTTTCCACAGGCTTCCACGCCACCCACCGCATGATGATCCAGCTGTCCGACAACGGGCACCACGACATCGCCAACAACCTCCTCAACCTCCGCACCGTCCCGTCGTGGGGCTACATGATCGACAATGGCGCGACGACGCTGTGGGAACGGTGGGACGGCTACGTCGCGGGCCGCGGCTTCCAGAATCCGGGCATGAACTCCTTCAACCACTGGGCCTTCGGCTCCGTCGGCGAATGGATCTGGCGGACGCTCGTCGGCTTGAATCCGGACGATGCCGCGCCTGGCTTCAAACATGTCGTCATCCGTCCGCGCCCAGACTCCAGAACCGCCCAGATCAGAGGCACATACGATTCCATCCGCGGCGTCTTCGACATCGAGTCCAACTACAACGTTGCCGACAAACGCTACACGTTGGTCGTCGTCATCCCGCCATCCGCCACGGCGACGGCGTACGTCCCCTGCACGGACGCCGCCTCCCTGCGCGAAGGCAACAAGCCAGTCGCGGAGAATCCGCATATCCGCGTCATCCGCACCGAAAAGGACGCCGTCGTTTTGGAACTCGAATCCGGCCGCTACAGTTTCATTTCGGCGTTCGCGAAATAACAGCCTTCCACGAAGCGGACAAGCCGCAACCAAATGATTGAGATGGAACCACGAAAGGCACGAAAGGCACGAAAATTCAACATCTTAGAGTCCACAGAACACACGGAATAGACAGAAATGCCTCGCCGCCGTCGCCATGCCTGTGAAAAGCGTCTGTATTTGCTTTCAGCTTTCAGCTTTCAGCTTTTAGCCCCGCGAAAGCGGCAGGGCTCCGGCGGCTCGGCGGTTGTCGTCGCTTCGCGAGGTGCGAAAAACATCATGCGGAAGCTCGCAGTCGCAGAGAAAATCTTTGCGAAAACAAGAAAATGAACGATAGTAGCACGAAGCGGGCAGTTGCGCGCCGTCCTGTCAGACGGCGCCTGATTTTTCACCTTCGGTAATGATTTCGTCGAATTGGTTTTTCTGCGCGAAACGAAACAATCCGTTCCGCTCGAACTTGCTGCCGTCCACGAGAAGATATTTCTGCTCGGAAATGCGAAGGACCTTTCCCAATAGCGTCGAATGGTTCTCATGGTTCGTCGAGACGCCTGCGCTGCTGACGCCAAATGCCGAGATGAACGCCTTGGTAATCGACAGACGCTCCAGTTCTCGAATCGCGGATTCGCCCAGAAACGCATTCAGTTGGAAATCGTAGTAGCCTCCAAGGGAGATCAACACGTATTGTGGTGGATACTTCCGAAAGTTCTGAATGGCCGTCACGGAATTCGTCACAATCGTAAGACTCGAAAACGACGACGAAAGGAGCTTGTCCGCCAAATAGGAGACCGTCGTGGACGAATCCAGAAAGACGATGTCGCCATCCATGATGCGCGTCAATGCCGTCGCGGCGATGGCGCGCTTCGGCTCGCAATTGCGGTCTATCCGTTCCAGATATGGCGACGACGTGAAATGGTCGCGGCTGTCCATCTGCCCTGTCCGTTCCTCCAGCGCGACGCCGCCGCTGACACGGCGCACGATGTCTTTCGAGACGAGCGCCGCGATGTCACGGTAAATCGTCGCCGGAGACACGTTGAAATGCTCCCGCAGTTCGTCAATCGAGCAGTATTTCCGCCCTTTGAGATAGTCCGTAATCGCAAATGTCCGTAAGCTTCTCATATCCTTGCCAGCAATGCTTCTATGGTTTATGATAAATTCTCAATTTTTCTCAAAAATAGTTCAAATTTTCTCAAATTCAAGCATTGCCACTATGGCTTTATCAATTAAAGTATAGTCGTGAATACGTTAGATGCGTCATTTTCAGGAGCCACATTCATGTCTTCAAACGCCATAGATTACGTCGGAATCGGATTTTGCAGCAACGACTACCTGTCGGTGCTGCCCCACATCCCGTATGACAGCAAAGTCCAGATGGTGGAGCATCTCGTCCAAGGCGGCGGCCCGGCGGCGACGGCGACCGTCGCCGCGGCACGTCTCGGCCTCTCCGCCGCGTTCATCAGCACGGTCGGCGACGACGACGCGGGAAAGCGCATTCTGACGGATTTTGAGGCGGAGCATGTTTCGACGCAGGCGATGATCGTCCGCAAAGGCTTTGTCTCCCCCATCGCATACTGCTGGATCGAGCAGTCCACCGGCAAACGATGCGTCGCATGGACGCGCGGCAATTTGGCCGAACTGGATCCCGCCACGGAAGTCGATTTCGATCTGATCGGCAAGGCGAAAATGCTCCATCTGGACGGCCATCAGACAGCCGCCGCCTTGGCTGCGGCGGACGTAGCCCGCAAACATGGCGTTCTCGTGAATTTTGACGCGGGAACGATCCGGCCGGGCGTCGAACAGCTTGTCCGCAAGGCGGACATTCTCATCACGTCGGAGGAATTCGCGCGGCGTTTCACGGAAACCGACGACCTTTCACAAGCCATTTTCAAGCTTGCGGAAACGGGCGCGCGTGTCTGCGGCATCACGATGGGCGAACAAGGCTCGATGGTTCTGGACAACGGAAAAATCCTGCGTTGCCCCGCCTTCACCATCAAGCCAGTCGACACGACTGGCGCGGGCGACGTCTATCACACGGCGTTCGGCGTCCGCTATTTGGAAACGCATGATCTGATGGAATGCATGCGGTTCGCCTCCGCCGTTTCCGCGTTGAAATGCCTGAAGCTCGGAGGACGCACAGGCATTCCTACCCGTGCGCAGGTGGATGAATTCCTCCGCAGCCACTGACCTTTTCGAAAAACACAAGATTTTACCTTTAAAAACGATAAAAACTCCAGGAGAACATCATGAGCGACACGTTCAAAATCGGTTATCTTCCATTGTCGAAAGTCAATTGGACGAACGATACACTGGAGGCCGCGCGCGCCAACGCGCTCGCCTTCCTGAAACAGCTTCCAGGCGTGGAAGTCATTGGCGGAGAAAAGATGCTGACGCTTGAAGACGAAGCAGTAGCGCAGCTTGAAGATTTCGAAAAGAACCGTCCGGACCTGCTGATCACGCATTTCATGACGTTCTCTCTGGGTGTCGTCCCTCCGATGTTCGCGCAACGTTTGAACGTGCCCATCATCCTGTGGAGCATGAAGGAGCCCGATCCCTGCGGCGGCCGCCTGCAGAGCAATTCCTTCTGCGCCGCGAACATGAACGCCCACCACATGTGGCGGCTACACATCCCCTATTTCCACGTCCATGCCGAGCCGGGCACGGACGACGCGGCGGAACAGCTGCTCCGCTGCATCCGTTGCGCACAGGCGATGAAAGCCCTCCACCGCATGCGCATCGGCCTCATCGGCGGACGTGTTCCGGGCTTCTACACAAGCTGCTGCTCCGAAATGCTGCTCCGCAGAAAACTCGGCCCCGAAGTCAAGATCATCACGGAGCATGAACTGTTCACGGCGGCTGAAAAACTGACGGACGCGGAAGTCGCGGACGCCACCAAGACGATCCTCTCCGACGCGCCGTGCCATCCGACCGACGGCCCGCGTGACGGTCAACTGGAGAAATCCGCCCGCTTGTTCGGCGCCGTCCGGAAGATGAAGGACAAGTTCCTTGTGGACACGTTCGCCATGCGCTGCTGGCCGGAAGTCATTCTCAACGAATTCTACGGCATCGCCGTCTGCTCCACGCTCGGCCATCTGACCAACCACGGCTTCCTCACGGCCTGCGAAGGCGACGTCTATGGCGCCGTCATGATGCGCATCGCGCAAATTCTTTCCGGCGACCTGCCGTTCTTCTGCGACATGATCGTCATGGAAGGCGAATACGGCGTCGCATGGCATTGCGGCGCAGCGCCTTGCAAGCTTTGCAAGCCGGGCTTCAAACCCGAGCTGCATTGCAGCGCCACCGTCGAAGGCGGCGGCGTGAAAGGCGTCACGGACGAATTCCCGCTGAAGCCCGGCCGCGTCACGCTCGCGCGTCTCGGCGAAACGCGCGACGGCGACGGATTCCGCATGCTCATCGCCACAGGAACAGGCCTCGACACGGATCTGTTCGTCCGCGGCAACCCGCTCAAGATCAAATTCGACGCAGGCTGCGACGCCCTCCGTGACGAAGTCATCAACAACGGCTGGGAGCACCACTACGCGTTGATGTACGGTGACCAGTCCAAGGCACTCTTCGACCTCTGCCGCAATCTCGACATCCAAGCAACCATAATTAAATAATCAAAAAAATCCAAACCGCCCGAAGGGCGACACAAAAGTAACCGCTTGCAAGTGACTGAAAGGCACGCAGCTGGCGGAAGAAACAACGTAAAAAAAATCCAAACCGCCCGAAGGGCGACACAAAAGTAACCGCTTGCAAGTGACTGAAAGGCACGCAGCTGGCGGAAAAAAGGAGAAACAACAATGTCCAGTGACAAGCTTCTCATCCATCTTTCCCCCAAACAGGGCTACAACAAAGTCTTCGACGTCGGCGAATACGACATGCGGCTGACGCAGTTCGGCGTCATCAAGCTCGCCGCCGGAACGACTTACAGCGGCAACACGGCGGAGACGGAAGTCGCCCTCGTGCTGATCGGCGGCAACTTCAAGGCGGCTGGCGACGGCTGGTCGTTCGAAGTCGCAAACGGCCGCAAGAGCCCCTTCACGGGCAAGCCGCACTGCCTCTATCTCCCGCGCGGCACGGCCTATACGATCACCGCTCTCTCCGACGTCGAACTCGCCTACAACGGTTCCCCCGTCACCCGCGACACCGCGAAACCGACGTTGATCCGCCCCGAAGACACGCGCCATATCGAACTCGGCGCCCGCAATTTCACCCGCACGTCCGAAATCATTCTGGACGAGAAGTTTGACTCCGAGCATTTCTACATCGGCGAAGGCATGATCCCCTCCGGCAACTGGTCCGGCTACCCGCCCCACCGCCATGATGTCAACAACCCGCCGGCGGAACTGAACATGGAGGAGACCTATTTCTATCTGTTCGATCCCGCGCAGGGCTTCGGCATCCAGAAGGTCTATCAGCCCGACGGCTCCATCGACGAAACCTACACAGTGAAGAACTACGACACCGTCGCCATCGCCGAAGGCTACCATCCGCTCTGCGGCGCCCCCGGCTACCAGATGTACTACCTCTGGACGATGGCCGGCGACGAAGGCCGCGGCCTCATCTCCTCAAAGGATCCCGCGCACGCCTGGGTGAAATGACCATGGACAACGGCATCCTTCTTGGCATCGATTTCGGAACGGGCGGCTGCAAAGTCACGGCGATCGCCGTCGACGGCACGCTTCTCGCGGACGCATCGGTCGAATATCCGACGTATTTCGAACATCCGGGCTGGTCGGAACAGGAGCCGTCGGACTGGTATGGCGCGATGTGCAAGGCGCTTGCGGCCATCCGCGCCAAAGGCGTCGACATGACGCGCATCCTCTCCGTCGCATTCGACGGTTCGACGCACAACGCCGTGCTGCTCGACGACGCCTACCGCCCCATTCGCCGCACGATCATGTGGACGGATCAGCGCAGTTCCGCCGAATGCGCGGAACTGCGTGAAAAGCACGGCGACGACATCTTCAAGACCGCCTACCAGCAACCTGCGCCGACGTGGACGCTGCCGCAGATGATGTGGCTGAAACGCCACGAACCGAACGTCCTGAAGGTCGCGAAACATGTCCTGTTCGTGAAGGACTACGTCCGCTATCTCGTCACGGGAACTGCGCAGACCGACCGCATCGAAGCCCAGGGGACGCTGTTTTTCGACATGGCGAAACAGCAATGGTCCGAACCGCTCGTCGCACTGTCCGGACTGGACATGAAGGCGCTTCCCGAACTCGTCTTGCCGACGGATGTCACAGGGCATGTCACCGCAAAAGCGGCGGCCGACACAGGCATTCCCGCGGGAACGCCTGTTGTCTGCGGAACGTCCGATTCCGCCGTCGAAGACTACGGCGCGGGCGCGATCGAGCCTGGCGACTGCATCATCAAGCTCGCCACCGCGGGCAACGTCAACATCATGACGGCTGAGCCGCATCCTTATAAAACGACGCTGACCTATTCGCATGTCATCGACGGTATGTGGTATTCCGTCTCCGCGACGAACGCCGCCGCCCTCTGCCAGCGGTGGCTGCGCGATCTGGTCTGCCAAGACCTCAAACGCGAATCAACCGAAACAGGCGCAGCCGCTTACGAACTGATGGACCGCGAAGCATCGCAGTCGCCGGCGGGCGCGAACGGCGTCTTTTTCCATCCGTATTTGCAGGGTGAACGCTCCCCCTACTGGGATCCCGCGTTAAGGGCGAGTTTCATCGGCCTGTCCGTCGCGTCGCGTCGTTGCGACATGATGCGGGCGTTGCTGGAAGGCGTTGCGTTTTCGCTACTTGACTGCCATGGTTCGCTACGCGAAATGGGATTGGACGCGAAACGTCTCTTCCTGATCGGCGGCGGCGCGAGAAGCGCGTTGTGGAGCTCCATCGTCTGCGACGCCTTCAACCTGCCGTTGCAAGTGCCCCATCCGGGCGACGCCTCCTTCGGAAGCGCCCTGCTCGCAGGCGTCGGCGCAGGCGTGTTCAAAAACAGCCGCGAAGCCGTCCGGACATGCCTGCATATCAAACAGTCGCTGACGCCGTCCGCCGAAACGGCCGCCGTCTACGCGGAACGCTTCCAGGCCTATCGCCGTATCCACGACGCCCTCGCCCCCATCTACGCGAGTCTCACGCCAAAGTAACCCGGCCGCGCAGGAGCGCAGCCCTCCCGACTAACCACTAACCACTAATCACTAACCACTACTATTCAGGAGCAGAAATGCTAGTATCACCCAAGAGCTACATGTATGAGATGATCCGCTCCGAACTGACCGACATCGTAGGAGACGAATACGTCTGCAACTGCGACGCCGATGCGTTCGGACATTCCATCGACTACTATTGGATTCCCGAAATGTGGCATGACCGCGGCATGGAGACGCCGAAACCGGACTTCATCGTCCATCCCGCCACCACGCAGGAAGTCTCCAAAATCGTCAAACTGGCGAACCACTACAAGATTCCCGTCATCCCATGGGGCGGCGGCTCCGGTTCGCAAGGCGGCGCCCTGCCGGTCTACGGCGGCATCATCGTCGATATGAAACGGATGAACAAACTGATCAAGATCGACAAGGAGTCGCTGACCGTCACCTGCCAGACGGGCATCATCGCCAAGCATCTCGAATGGCGCTGCAACAAGGAAGGCTTTTCCACCATGCATCTTCCTGCCTCCATCTCCTGCGCGACCATCGGCGGCTTCCTTGCCCATCGCGGCACAGGCGTCCTCTCGACGAAATACGGCAAGATCGAAGACATGGTCATGTCGTTGGAAGTCGTCACACCGACGGGCGAGATCATCCGCACGCTTCCCGTCCCGCGCCACGCGTCCGGCCCGGATCTGACGATGCTGTTCATGGGCAGCGAAGGCACGCTCGGCATCATCACGGAAGTCACGCTGAAAATCCATCCACAACCGGAGGCCCGCGAATTCCGCGCCTACATTTTCAAGGATTTCCACACCGCCATGTCCGCCGGCGCGGAACTGATGCGCAGCCGCCTCCAGCCCTGCGCCGTCCGCCTGTACGACGAAACGGAAACCATCACCCACGTCCGAAAAGTCTTCGGCATGGAACTCGACAAAGGCGCCTATCTCGTGTTCGGTTTCGACGGACGGAAGGACATCGTCGCCTGCCAGATGAAATACGCGCGCGAAATCATGGAGGACAAATACAAAGGAAAGGATCTCGGCAGCAAAGGCGGCGACCTCTGGTGGGAAAACAAATACAAATTCTTCTATCCGGGCTTCATGTTCCATCTGCCGCAGGCGTTCGGAACGCTGGACACCGTCGCGACGTTCGACAAGATCGAAAACGTCTACTGGGGCATGAAGAAAGTCGTCACGGAGAACTTCCCGCAGGCGCGTTTCATCGGCCATTTCTCCCACTGGTACGAATGGGGCTGCATGCTGTACGCACGGTTCATCTTCGAAGGCGAAGACGTCCCGAAGGATCCGCGCGAAGCGACCGCCCTATACAATAAAGTATGGAATCTCGCCATCCGCGCCGCCATCGACAACGGCGGCGTCATCAACGAACATCATGGAGTCGGCCTCAAGCTTGGCCATCTGATGAAGGACCTCTACGGCCCCGCGATGCCGGTTCTCGAAGGCATCAAAAAGCAGCTTGACCCGAACAACATCATGAATCCTGGCAAACTCGGATTCGAAGGAGCATGACCATGCATATCGATCAATTCACAGACGCCATACTGAACTGCCGCTTCTGCTTCATGTGCCGCCACTTGTCTGGCATCGGCAACGTCACGTTCACGGAAGCGGACACGCCGCGTGTCCGCGCATCCATGATCTACGGCGTCACGCAGGGCACGATGCAGCTCGACAACGAAGATTTCATCGCGACGCTCTACCGCAACGACCTCAGCGGCGCATGCCGCCGCAATTGCGTCAAGCATTTTGACGAAATCGGCCTGACGCTGGCCGCCCGCGCGGACATCGTCGAGGCGGGCCACGCCCCCGCCGCCGTGCAGGCCATCGCGAAGGAGCTTGCGGCGACCGCCAAATGGACCGCCAAAGGCGAAGGCGACGTGCTCTATTTCGAAGACCTCTACACAAAGGAAGCCGCCACCGTGGCGGCCGCCTTCGCGAAAATCATGAAAAAGGCGAAAGTCTCATATATCACGGTGACCGGCGGCTGCATCGGCAAGGGCTTGAAGACGCTCGGTTATCTGAAAGAGGCGCAGGACGCGGCGAAGAAGTTCGCGGCGTTCGTGAAGAAGACTGGCGCGAAGACGGTCGTCGTCTCCAATCCCGCCGCCTATGACGCGCTCGTCAACGACTATCCGGCCATGGGCGTCAAGTTCCCCGCGAAAGTGATGCACACGTCCGAATACATCCTGTCGCTGAAGCTCAAATACAAGAAGGCCGGCGACGTGTATTATCTGGAAAGCGATTTCCTGCGCAACTACAACGACCTCCCCTTCCCGCATGACCTGCTCAAGGCGCTCGGCGCCGTGAACAAACCGTTCGGAACGAACGACGAAGAGTCCTACAGCTGCGGCGAAGGCGCCGTCGTCCTGCCGAAAATCGACGCGACGCTCGTCGAAAAACTGGCGGCGTACATCGCCGAACGCGCCGACAACCCGAAGACGGACAAAATCGTCACGGCGTCGCCCTACACGAAGCTGATGCTGAAAAAGTACACGAAACTCAACGTCGTGACGCTTGAGGAGCTTGCGGCTTCGCTGCTGTAACGCCAAGGAGGACAGACACATGCCATTGACCACCATGAAGGGAATGCTTCGCGAGGCGCGGCGTGAGCACCGCGCCATCGGGGCGTTCAATGTCGCGAACTACGAAGGCGCGGTGGCCGTCGTCCAGGCGGCCGAAGCGGAGAAGTCGCCGGTCATCATCCAAGTGTTCCAACGTCTGTTCACGTCGAACAAGGCGTACGATCTCGCCGGAATGATCCTGCGGCTGGCCCATCGTTGCACGCAGCCCGTCGCCGTCCATCTCGACCACGGCGCAGACGTGCAGCAGGTGAAAAACGCCCTCGCGTGGGGTTACACGTCCGTCATGTTCGACGGATCGCGGCTGCCGTTTGACGAAAACGTCAAGCTGACGCGATTCTGCGCCGATTACGCGAAGACGTTTGGCGCCACGTGCGAAGGCGAAATCGGCCATGTCGCGCAAGGCGATGAAACGGCGCTCACCGACGTCGGCGAAGCCGTCGATTTCGCCAAGCAGACCGGCGTGGACGCGTTGGCGGTCTCCATCGGAACCGCCCACGGCTACTACAAATCGGAGCCGAAATTGGACATCGACCGCTGCCGCGCCATCGCGGAAGCCCTTCCGGACGTTCCGCTTGTGCTCCACGGCGGTTCGGGCACACCGCTTGCCGATGTCCGGAAGGTCATCGAATCAGGCATCGCCAAAGTCAACATCGCCACGGAATTCATGGACACGTATCTCAAAACCGCCCGCAAGGAGCTGAACGCTCTCGACGGCAAGTTCATTCCCGTGGACAAATTCTACGATCCCGTCATCGAAGCCTGCGCGGAGCACGCGGCGCGTCTCATCCGCTTCTTCGCGGGGAAGTAGCGACTTCCACCATTAGTTTACAAAATAAAAAGGCATGCGTCGAATCACAGACTGTCATTCGACGCATGCCTTTTTTTCAATCGCACCCTGTCAGCGGAACAGTTCCGCAGCCTTTTTCATCCGTTCGATGACGGAAACGCCGAAGGGGCAGCGCGATTCACAGCCGCCGCAAGCGACGCAGGCGTCCGCCTTCACCGCCAACGCCTGATAGTGTTCGCGAAGTGACGCGGGAACCGTCGGTTGCATCGTCGCCAAATCGTACAGCTTGTTGACCATGGCGATATCGATGTCCTTCGGGCATGGCTTGCAATGGCCGCAATACGTGCATTGGCCGCCTCTGAAGGCATGCTGCGGCGCTTTCGCCAGCACGGAGGCGTAGTCCTTCGCCGCCTCATCCGCCGTTTCGTACGCCACGGCTTCGTCAACATGCTGCGGCGTATCGTAACCGACAAGAATCGACGCCACGGCCGGATGCGTCAACGCATAATGGATGCACTGCACAGGCGTCAAGGCGACGCCGAACGGCGAACGCTTCGCATCGAAAAGTCGTCCGCCCGCATAGCCTTTCATGACCGTGATGCCGACGTCATTCTGTTCACAAAGTTTGTACAATTCAACACGTTCCGGAGCGATTCCATCCGTTGTCTTCCCGTATTGCTCCGCGAAATAATCATTGATGTCCTCCGTCGCGGGCAGCATGTCGAACGCAGGGTTGATGGAGAACAAAATGTTTTCGACCAGTCCGCTCTTCACGACCTTCTGCGCAAGCAGCGGATTGTGCGTGCTCATGCCGAGATGACGGATGACACCTTTCGCCTTCAACTCCTGCACATACGCAAAATATTCCGTATGAAGTACTTTATCCAAATCACGCTCATCGTCCACATAATGGATCATGCCGAGATCGATATAATCCGTCTGAAGGCGTGCCAATAGATCTTCAAAGGCGGGCTTCACCTTGCTCATGTCCCGCGTGCGGACATATTGGCCGTTCTGCCAAGTGGAGCCGATATGGCCTTGGATATACCACCGTGAACGGTTGTGGGCGATTGCCTTGCCGATGTTGCTGCGGACGTTCGGTTCGCTCATCCAGCAGTCAAGAATGTTGATTCCGGCCTGTTCGCAACGGTCGATGACCGCCTTGCATTCCTCTGTGTTGTGCCGTTCCAGCCATTCGCCGCCCAAACCGATTTCACTGACCATCAAACCAGTTTTTCCAAGACGCCTGTATTGCATGTTCGCTCCTTGATCCTGTTCTACTGAGAAAATGTTCCAATAATTTACACGTTCCACGCCTAAAAACGAATAATGCGAAACAATTTACTTTTCCATGGCCGCCAAAGTTGCAAATACCATTCACGCGGCTAGATTTTCATGATTGTTTTCTTTTTATGACACACCAACCTGTTTTGAGGTTCATATGAGCCAGTTGAGAATGTTTTTGGACATGGAAAAACACCCCCTGCCGGATTATCCCGTTCCGGAAGGCTTCCGTATCACCCGTAACGGCCCCGAAGTGGCGGAGCGCTATGAAGTCCTCCGTGAAGGCGCGGGATGGGGCAAGCTTAAGCCTGATTTTCTAACCAATAAAGTCATTCCCAAAGGCCTTGTCTTCTGCGAAGAGATCGCGACGGGCCTTCCCGTCGCCAGCGCCACGGCGGAATTTTCAGACTATCCGGGCCATCGCGGCGACTGGGGCAATCTCGGGCAGGTCCTCAGCCTCGAAACCTATCGCGGCAGGAAGCTCGGCCTTGTGGCGTGTCTCACGGCCATGCGCATCATCGCCGAAACAGGCTTCACGAAAGCCACGCTCCTGACGGATGACTGGCGTGTTCCCGCAATCCGAATCTATCTCGGAACAGGTTGGCGTCCATGGCTTTCCGAACCGGATATGCCGGAACGCTGGCAGAAAATCTGCGAAGGCATCGGCGTCGACTACAACAGCCTCGAGACGTATGACAACAGCCTGCTACAATAAAAGCGGTCAGCAAAAAAGTCAAAGGAATTAAACCATGCCATTCAATAATCGCGTAGCCGTCGTGACAGGCGCCGGCGGCAACATCGGCCGCGCCATCTGCCGCCAGCTTGGCGCGGCGGGCGTCCATGTCGCCGCGACGGATGTCTCTCTGGACGCTGTCACGAAAACCGCCACGGACCTGCAGGCTCTCGGCTATGACGTTCGCCCCTACCAGCAGGACGTGACGTCCGAAGAGAACGTCCAAAGCTCTTTCGCGCAAATCGTTGCGGTTTTCGGCAAAGTCGATGTTCTCATCAACAACGCAGGCGTCTGGTGCCATCACGACGGCGGCTGCCGCCATTTTCTGGAGACCATCTCCGACGATGAATGGAAACGCATCATCGACATCAACCTGCTCGGCACGTTCCACTGCATGAAGCAGGTCATTCCGGGCATGGCGGAACGCCGTTTCGGACGGATCGTCAATCTCGGCTCCATCGCGGGCAATTCCGGCCTGCCGGGCGCGGCTGACTACTCCGCCGCCAAGGCCGCCGTCATCATGCTGACGAAAGTCGCCGCCATGGAGAACGCGAAGCGCGGCATCACCGTCAACAGCGTCTCGCCCGGCATGGTCGCCCGTGGCGATGCCACTGCCCCCAACAACGGCACATGGCTCGGCCGCAACGGTTTAGCCGATGAAATCGCCCGCGCCATCGTCTTCCTGGCCGATGACGACGCGGGCTACATCACTGGCGTCGACATTCCCGTCGACGGCGGCCGCATCCTCGGCCCGCATAACTTCAATATCAACGAAGAAGGCAAATTCCTTTCATAAAGACACTTATCATCATACCACACACCAAGGTCCATCGGAAAATCATGAAAAACTATCGTATCGTCATCGTTACAAAGGGCAACGCGGAGCTTCAGGAGTCGGAAGTGCGCGAACCAGTTGGAAATGAAGTCCTTATCCGCAACCACTACACGGTTGTCAGCGCGGGCACGGAACGCGCATGGTCGCAGGACATGAACAACGCCCATCCGAAATTCCCCTGGTATCCGGGCTATTGCGGTTCGGGCGAAGTCGTCGCCATCGGACCGGACGTCAAAAACTACAAGGTCGGCGACAAAGTCGTCGTCAACTGGGCGGGCCATGCCCTCTATTCCATCAAGCATGACTGGCTTGTCCCGACCAATTATCTGAACACAAATGCCGGCGCTGGCGCGACCTACAACATCAAGCAGGAAAAAATCGTGAAGATTCCGGAAAACGTCAGCATGCTTGACGCGGCCTTCACGAACATCTCCTCCTTCTCTTTCAACGGTGTCCGCAAGCTTCATTTGGAAATCGGTGAAAGTTGTATGATCGCAGGGCAAGGTATCCTCGGCGTTTTCGCGTTGCAGATTGCCGCCCTCAGCGGTGCCGTCCCGATGATCGTCTCCGACTTCTCGCCCGAACGCCGCGCATTAGCTCTGAAGCTCGGCGCGGATTACGCCCTCAATCCGGGCGATCCCGACTATATCAAACAAGTGAAGGACATTACGGAAGGCGAAGGCGTCCGCGCCATCGTGGAAGTCACAGGCTCCGCCATCGCCCTCCAGCAGGCTCTTGAATACGCGGCATGGGAGGCCCGCGTCTCCCTGCTCGGTTGCACGCGTATTCCGGATGCGCCAATCGACTTCTACCGCTATGTCCATTGCCGCGGCATCCAGATTCTCGGCGCCCACACGATGACTCGCGCGAAAGTCGAATCCTCCCCCTATCATTGGACGCAGGAGGACGACTACCGCGCCTTCCTGAAGCTCCTTGCCAACGGCAAGATGAAGGCTTCGGAAATCATCTCCGAAATCGTCACGCCGGACAAATGCCACGACATCTACGCGATGCTCGGCGAAAACAAGAATCCGCCCCTCGGCATCGTCTTCGACTGGAGAAATCTGTAATCATCCATAAAATATCCACTTAATAAACAACACTATCATGAAAAACATCGCTGAACTTGATCCCGCCATGGCCATCAAACCCGCGGACGCCGACGGCGTCGCATGGCATCTCCCCTTCGAAGCCCCCATGAAGCTCTGCGGCTTCAATTGGTTCGAAACCGACAAACTGTATGAACGCCTCCCCATGAACCGACCGGAAACCGTCACACGCTTCCCCAACGGCGAACCGCAGGTCATTCCGTCGAAAGACTGCGGCGCCATCCAATTGAGCAGCAACACGGCAGGCGGACAGGTCCGTTTCCGCACGGACAGTTCCAGATTCCTTATCCAAGCCACGTTGGCCGCCACAGGCGGCATGGACCACATGGCCTTCACGGGCAGCGCAGGCTTCGATATCTACATCAAAAGCGGCGACGTCTGGAAATGCCTCGGCGTGACGCGCACCGACCATTCGAAGCGCGATTTCACAACTACCGTCCGCGCAGGACTGAAACGCGACATGCGCGACGTCATCATCAACTTCCCGCTCTACAACGGTGTCAAATCACTCGCCATCGGCCTCGACGACGACGCCAAACTGGAAGCCCCCACGCCGTTTGTTGACGACCGCCCCGCCGTCATGTACGGCACGTCCATCACGCAGGGCGGATGCGCGACGCGTCCGGGCATGTGCTCCACCAACATCCTCTCCCGCATGCTGAACCGCGAAGTCATCAATCTCGGCTTCTCCGGCAACGGCCGCGGCGAGCCCGAAATCGCCGCCATGCTGGCGGACATCAAGAATCCGTCGCTGTACATGCTCGACTACTGCTGGAATACAGTCATCAAAGAGTTCGCCGTCACGCTGCCGAACGTCATCGACATCATCCGCGCGAAGCATCCCACAACGCCGATCCTGCTCGTCGCCCCCACGCCCGGCGTGGAAATCTACGAAGAGCTGCAGAATCCGTCGCCACGACTCTCCACACAGACGCTCATCATGCTGGAGGAGACGCAGAAACGCAACAAGAACGGCGACGCCAACGTGTTCTTCTTCAACGGCTTCACGGAATCCGTCGGCGAAGATTTCTGGGAAGGGATGGTCGACGGCTGCCACATGACGGATCTCGGCTTCCTCCGCTTCTCCGAAGCGATCCTTCCGCATATCAAACAGATTTTAGGCTAATAGCATTTAGCCATTCTAGAGCTTCTAGCGCCTCTAGAACTTCTAGCTAAATCATTATAGGATCTACCATGTTCAATTTCAATCGCAGGGATTTTCTCAAAGGAATAGCCGCCACCGCCGCGTTTTCACCATTTGGCGGCATGAAACTTTTCGCCGCCGATGGCGATGACGGCAAGACGCCGAATCTCCGCTTCGGCGTCGTTTCGGACGTCCATATCACCGTCGCGCACAACGTCGAGACATGGGAGAAGACCATCCAATGGTTCAAGGAGCAGGACGTGGACGCCGTGCTCGTCGCGGGCGACATCGCCGACCGCGGCCTCCTTTCCGAACTGAAAGATTTCTCCGACAGTTGGTACAAGATCTTTCCCGACGACAAAGGCTTGAACGGCAAGCACGTGGAGAAGATTTTCGTCTGCGGCAACCATGACGTGGAAGGCTTCCGCTACGGCAAATGGAAACAACGCTCCAAAGAGGATCAGGACAAGATCTTCCAGAGAACGGTCATCAAAGACCTGCCCGCCGCATGGGACCTCTGCTTCCATGAAGAGTTCAAGCCGATCTACGCGAAACAAGTGAAAGGCTACACCTTCATCGGCGGTCATTTCAGTTTCTACCAGAAGCAGTTGGGGGCCTTCATGGAGGGCTACAAATCCAAAATCGATCCCAACATGCCGTTCTTCTACACGCAGCACCAGCAGCCGGGCAACACGAACTACGGCCCATGGTGCTGGGGGAACGACAACGGCATCGCCACCCGCGCCCTATCGCCCTTCCCGAACGCCATCGCCTTCACCGGCCATTCGCACTATCCGCTGACGGACGAATCCGGCATCTGGCAAGGCGCATTCACTTCCATTGGAACGGCTTCGCTACGCTACTGCATCTCCCGCTACGGTCGCGAAAACGGCAACTGGCAGATGAAGGACCAGCCCGTCCTCCAGATGGCGCAGCCGAACGCGCATGAAGGCCGCCACGGCATGCTCGTCTCCGTCTACGACGACCACATCAACATCAAACGCCGCGAATTCGTGTTCGACGAATCGCTCGGGCCCGACTGGAATCTGCCGCTTCCCATCAACAAGGAACAGCCCTACTCCCGCGAACGCAAGGTACAGGAAGGGCTGAAGAATCCGCCGCAGTTCGCGGAGGACGCCGCCGACCAGATCACCGTCACGGAAGCCGTCGGACCGAACCGCAGCAAAGTCGAAGTGCCGCAGGTGACCGTCGAATTCCCGCCCGCCGCCACGGGCGTCCACACATACGACTATGAAGTCCGCGCGGAACGCGCCATGCACGACATGGTTCGAATCTATTCCAGCAAACGCGTCCTGCCGGACAAGTTCTTCCTCGGGCCAGACCGTCAGGACAAGACCGTCAAATGCGTCTTCGCCCTCTCCGAACTTCCCGTGAACGCTAATCTTCGATTCGCCATCACGCCTATCGACTGCTTCGGCTGCGCAGGCAAGACCATCTACACGAAGGAGATGAAGCTCGGCGTCAAGCCCGCAGAACCGAAACCGCAACAGTAAATCGGACGATTTCCATGATAGCCTATTCACGAGAACTTCCGCTTATTGGGCAATTTGACGTATTGGTCTGCGGCGGCGGGCCGGCCGGTATCGCCGCCGCCGTCACCGCCGCCGAAAACGGCGCGCATGTCGCCATGATCGAACAGAATTCCTATCTGGGCGGCATGGCGACCGGCGGTTGCGTCAATCCCATGAGCGAATTCTCGTACAAAGGCGAACGCGTCATCGGCGGATTTGCGTGGCGTTTCGCCCAAGAACTGATCAAAGCCGACGGCGCCATTCTGGAGGAGCCGCGCGGCAACCTGAGCTTCAATCCGGAAATCTACAAGTTTGTCGCGCAACGACTTGTGCAACAAGCAGGCATCACGTTATTCACCAATACGTTCGTCGCGGATTGCATTTGCGATTCCGATATGCTCCACCAAATCATCGTCGCGAACAAGAACGGCTTGCAGGCCATATCCGGCCGTTATGTCATTGACACGACGGGCGATGCGGATGTCGCCTTCCATGCGGGCGTCCCCATGCTTCCGAACACACGGCCAGCCCAGCCCGCATCGCTGATCTTCTGCTTGGCGAACGTCGATACGACCACACCACGCATGCACATCATCCATCAGAAGAACAACAACATCCATCACAGCGCGGGATTCATCCGCGAACTGTTCGAAAAGCTTCGCGGAGAAGGCGTCGACGTGCCGCAATTCGGGGGGCCGTGGTTCTGCTCGACCGTCGATGACGGCTGTGTCACCGTCAACATGTCGCGAACCGCCATGGACGCCGTCGATGCGGCCGACTATCAGCGCGCCACGGCGGAACTGCGTGAAAACGTCTTCCGCTTCGTCGGTCTTCTGAAACAACACGTGCCCGAATTCAAAAACTGCGTCATCTCCTCCATCGCGCCGATGACCGGCGTCCGCCAGAGCCGCCGCATTCAAGGAAAACATGTCTTGACAGGAACGGAATATCTTGAGGCGACGCATTTTACCGACGCCATCGCCCGCGCCTGCCATCCCGTCGACATCCATCTGCCGAGCGGCGACGGGCAGATTCTCCACTATCCGGAAATCGCCGCCTACATTCCATTCCGCAGCCTTCAGCCTGAAGGCGTCTCGAATCTGCTTGTCGCGGGCCGTCCGATTTCGGCGGACGAAGACGCTTTCGCGGGCGTCCGCGTCCAGGCGACATGCATGGAGACCGGCGAGGCCGCAGGGCTCGCCGCCGCGCTCTGCGTACAAAAAGGCAATCTCCCGCTGGCTTCGCTGGACATCACAGAAGTAGTGTGCAAACTCCGCGAAGGCGGAACTATTCTGCCGCTAGAATCCTAGAATTCTAGAAGTCTAGAATACTAGAAAAACACTTAGAATAAAGCTCTTAGCTATCCTTGTATTCCGTCTTGATCTTCTGGTTCACACGGCCCAGAAGGCTCAGGAAGGTCTTCCGTTCATCGTCCGACAACACGGACAAGGCGCGTTTGTTGATGTCACGCATCAGGCTGTAGAAGACCGGCAGCAGCGCGGTGGCTTTGTCCAGCAGTTTGAAATGGTACATCCGCCGGTCATGCGGCACAGGAACCTTTTCCAGATAGCCGCCCTTCACCAGCTGGTGGAGCGTCAGATGAATCGCGCTTTTGGCCAGCAGGAGCTCCTTGGAGATGTCCTCCAGCGTCATATCCGGATGGAGCCCCAGAAACACAA
Organism: uncultured bacterium; assembly: GCA_902776645.1. Classification (GTDB taxonomy): domain Bacteria; phylum Verrucomicrobiota; class Lentisphaeria; order Oligosphaerales; family Oligosphaeraceae; genus UBA1407. Next base: position 55,836 of record CACYQT010000008.1, read on the forward strand.
GCATATATGCCTGGGCCATCGTGATTTCCATCTCCTTGATGCGGCGCGCGCCATAGTTGAGCAGCAGGCGGTAGGATGAATTCAACGCCTGCAGAAACTGCAGTTCCTCTATTGACGGGCGGTCCATGTCGTTTTTCTTCTTCATGATGACTCCTGCCCCCCAGGCTTTGCCTGGGGTTATTCATATAACGCCTCTCCGAGGCTGAAAAGGTTTTCATCTGTTTTGTGTTATTATAGGTTAATAAAACCTGTTTTTCCGCCATTTTCAATTTTTTTACGGATTTTTTGTTCTATTTCGAACTTTTTTTGTTCTAATTGGAACTTTTTTCTTTAAAAAACGTCTCATGGCGGTATATTGGTTATGTGACAAGACAATCCACACCAATTTTGTTCTATTTAGAACAAACAACGGAGAAAACATGAAAACAACCCAAATAATCGCCTGCGCCCTGTCGGTCATCTGCCTCATGGGGTGCTCCTCCAAGAAAGAATCGCAAAACGCGGGGCAGACCACCGTCGTCAAAGTCAAGGTGGCGTCGCTCACGCCGATGAAATTCCGTCGGCAGATACAGGTCCAGGGTTGCATCCAGCCTGTCAACAGCGCGAAAATCGCCGCCCGCATGGCCGGCAGCATCGATGCATTGAAAGTGAAGGAAGGCGACCGTGTCAAAAAAGGCGACATCCTTTTCCAGACGGATCAAGTCAACTTGCAGAACCAAGTCCTGATCGCGGAGCAGAATCTGAAAGTCGCGCAGCAAAACAAAAGCATTGCGGAGGCGGATTTGAAAATCGCCAAGACGAATCTTGAAAAAGCGCATCTGGATTTTGAACGGGACGAAACGCTTTTCAAACGCAACGTCATCACGAAACAAGCCTTCGAAAACATGGAAGTCACATGGAAAAACGCGCAGGCGACGACCGAAAAAGCGGAGACCGCCCTCGCCTACAAGGACGTTCTCATCACACAGGCGGAAACAAGCCTGCAAATCGCGCGGAAGAATCTTGAAGACTCCCAAATCCGCGCCCCCTACGACGGCGTCATCACCGCCAAATACCATGAGCCAGGCGAATTCGTCTCCAACGGCATGGCCGTCCTCGCGATGGAGGACCAGACCAATCTGGAAGCCTCCGTTCTGCTCAGTTCCATCTACTATCCGGCCATCACCCCTGAAACGACCGTCGTCCTGTCACTGCACGGACTGGAGCTTTGCCGCGCCAAGCTCAGCTACGTCTCGCCGAGCATCGATTCATTGACACGCACGTTTGAGATCAAGGCCGACCTGCCGAAGCAGGCCAATCTCATCAGCGGCACGTTGTGCGACGTCGCCGTCATCCTTGCGGAGCGCAGCGGCTTCGGCCTACCGTCGGACGCCGTCCTCGCCCGCGCGGGCGGACAGTCCGTCGTCTTCGCCGTCAACGATTCATCGGCGGAGGAGATTCCGGCAATGGTCGGCTTCACGACCGACGGATTCACGGAGATCCTCAACGCCAACGACTTGCAGGACCGCCAGTTCGTCATCGAAGGCCAGTATTTCCTCAACAACGGATCACGCGTGGAAGTGCAATAGCACACGTGACACAAGGGACAGTTTTTTCCAACCATTCAAACACCATTACGACCATGTCAATAAGTGAACTCTCAGTCAAACGAAAAATCGCCATGTGCGCGTTTTTGTTCATGCTGATCTTCCTCGGCATCAAAATGTACAGGAGCATCAGCATCGACTCCATGCCGAAATTCGACGTCCCATATGTCGTCATCACGACCATCTATCCGGGAGCCTCTCCAGAGGAGATGGAAGTCGATGTCGTCAAACGAATTGAAGACGCGGTCTCCTCCATCGACGGTCTGAAGCACACCACCTGCGTCTGCATGGAGAACGCCTCCGCCGTCACGTTGGAATTCGTGCTCGGAACGGACGTCGATATCATGATCCATGAAGTCCGCGAGAAAATCAACACGATCATTGAAGACTTCCCCAGCGGCGTCGAAACGCCGACGTTGAGCAAAGTCAACGTCAACGCCATTCCGGTCGTCACCATATTTCTGACGGGAACGCATTCCATTGACGAACTTTACGATTACGCGGACGAAACATTGGCCAAGCAATTCTCCAGCATTCCTGGCGTCGGCGAAGTCCGCGTCCACGGCGGCAACGAGATGCAGCTCCACGTCATCCTCAACCGTGAAAAACTTGCGGACAGCGGCCTGACCATCGAGAAGATCATCTCCCGCATCTCCGCCTCCAACATCAAGCTGCCCGCCGGCCACGTCCGCGAAAACGGCCGCGAGATGTCCGTCACCTACGATGCCGAATACCGCGACATCCAGTCCATGAAGGACATCGAAATCTCCTCCAACGTCGGAAAACGCATCTATTTAGGCGACATCGCAGACATCAAGCTCATGTCCAAGGAGACGCGCCAACTGGCCTATCTGGACGGCAAGCCCGCCGTCCAGCTGGAAATCGTCAAGCGCGGCGATTCCAACGCCGTCAAAGTCATCGACGCGGCCCGCAAGCGTTTTGACGAAATAGTCAGCGACGGCGAACTGCCCGGCGGCATGAAGCTCAACTGGTTCAACGATTCGGGCGAATTCATCCAGGCGTCCGTCGACGACGCGTGGTCAAGCATCCTACTCGGCATCACCCTGACGGCGTTCCTGCTTCTCCTGTTCCTCCATGATATCCGCTCCACGTTCATCGCCGCCATCTCCATGCCGGTCTCCATCGTCATTTCCTTCATCGCCATGAAAGGCCTCGACTACACGTTCGACATGATGACGCTGGTATCGCTCGGCTGCTCCGCCGGCGTGCTCGTCACGAACGCCGTCGTCGTTTTGGAGAACATCTTCAAGCGGATGCACGAAGGGAAAAACGCGTCGGAGGCCTCCATCCAAGGAGCGCAGGAAGTCATCATCGCCGTCGCCGCCAGTGCGCTGACTAACGTCGTCGTCTTCGTACCAGTCGCCATGATGACCTCCATCATCGGCCTGCTCATCTCGCCATTCGCGGGCGTCATGGTCGTCGCGACATTGGCCTCGCTGTTCGTCAGCTTCACGCTCACGCCGATTCTCGCATCGATCCTCTACGCGAAAGGCGAACGGAAGCCCGGCAAAATCATGCAGGCCATTTTCTCCGTATGGGACATCGGCTACAACGCCGTCGAAAAACTGTTCATCAAGACCATCGGCCTAACGCGACGCCACTGCTGGTTCGTCATCCTCCTCTGCGTCGGCATATCCGTCGCCTTGCTATGCCTGGCGTTGCCGCATGTCAGCATGTCGTTCTTCCCGTCGTTCGATAAAAGCGAACTGCGCATCGCGTTGGAATATCCCGCCAACACATCCCTTGAAACAGCCCGCGACCGCACGCTGGAAATCATCCATGAACTGCAAGCCCGCCCGGAAGTCACATCCATCGGCGCCACCATCGGCTATGTGAACGCCGTACCTGGCAAAGTTTCCGAAGGCGTCCATCTGGCGGACATCAGCCTCAATCTCACCCCCAAAGGCACACGGCAAAGCATGGATGAATTTGCCGCTGAAATGCGCGATCTTTTCGCCAAAAAAGGGAATCTCCTCTACGCCGTCAACATTCCGAATCCCATCGGCTCCGCCGGCGCCGAAATGTCGTTTGACATTCTCGGGCCTGATTTCACCGTGCTCCAGCAGGAGGCCAACCGCGCCATGAAACTTCTGCAGGAGTCCGGTCTCGCCAGCGACATCGACTCCAGCCTCCGCGCCGCCAAGCCGCGCGTCAACATCCGCCCGGACCGCGCCATCCTCCGCAATCTGTCGCTATCCGAATCCGCTCTCGGCACAACGGCCCTCGGCTTCTTCGACGGCGTTGAAGCGGGCACATTCAAGGTCGGCACCCGAACCTACGATATCCGTGTGAAAACCAATGACATGGAGCATTTCAGCGACATGGAGAACATCACGATCGCCAACATCAACGGCCATCCCGTCGCCATCTCCGCCTTCGCCGAACTGGAATCGTCGCCAGTTTCCATCTCGATGTTCCGTCAGGACAAGCAACGCGGCGCGCGAATCTATTGCAACTCCGCCAACGGCGGCACGATGGGCGACATCATCAACCTTCTGAAAAACAAATTCGAAGGCCAGTTGCCGCAGGGCTACACGCTCCATCTCGCCGCCCAGATGGAAATGATGGGCGACGCGACACAGGACTTCAAAGACACGTTCATGATCGCCATCGTGCTCACCTACCTGCTCATCGCCGCCCTCATGGAATCGTGGACGCGGCCGTTCCTGATCCTCTTCACGATCCCGCTGGGCTTCGTCGGCATGTTCGCCATCATGTGGATCACTGGAACATCCATGTCCATGGTCGGCATGCTCGGCGCCGTCATGATGATCGGCATCGTCGTCAACAACGCGATTCTCATCATGGACGAGACGGCCTCGCTGTCATCGCAAGGCCTGTCCGCGCATGCGGCCATGCTCCAGGCGGTGAAGACGAAATTCCGCCCGATCGCGATGACGTCCATCGCCTCCGTCTGCGGCATGCTGCCGATGGCGTTCGGCACAGGGCTTGGTTCGGAACTCCGCTCCAGCTGCGGCATCGGCGTCGTCGGCGGATTGATCTATTCCGCCGTCATGACGCTCTATCTAATTCCCGCCCTGTACTTTGCGTTTGTCAAAGACAAAACGGCGAAGGCAGAATAAAAACACAAAAAAGCCAATGAAAACCTGTATCTTTTGGAAAGGTTTTCATTGGCCCAATTGTGTTTTCTATGTCGCTTACAATTTCGCGAAGATGTCGGCGGTCGCTTTCAGCCAGGCGTCCGTGATGAGCTGATGGCCGGCGGGAGTCGGATGGACGCCGTCTGGCGTCCAATGATTTTCAGGAGCTTTCTTGAAGGCGTCGTTGAAGATCCCCTGCAGCGGCAGGAAGATCGCCCCGAACTCGTCCGCAAGACCTTTCACGACTTTCGCGCGTTCCGCGACTTCAGCCACGAATTCAGGCTTGCCAACCAGTCCAGGCGCCACAAACGGCTCCAGCAGAACGAATTTCACGTTCGGCAACGTGGATTTGGACCACTCCAGCAGTTCGCGGTAGAAGCGCGCATAACGCGGCACATCCACGCCGTTGTGGTTGCCGAATTCATGCCATGTGTCATTGACGCCGATCAAGATGCTGATGATGTCCGGATTCAGATTCAAACCGTCAATCCGCCAACGCGCATACAGATCGACGATACGATTGCCGCTGATGCCTTTGTTGATGAACGCGATATCCTTGGCGGGATAGTCGCACTGCAGACGCGAAGCGATCAGGCTTGGATAGCCCGGGCCCAGCCCGTTGTTCGTATAACCTGCGCCGCCGCAGTTGTTACGGCCGCAATCCGTGATGGAATCGCCCTGGAAAAGCACTGTAAACGCCATGATTTCTCCTTTACTACTATTTTCTAATACCCAATCTCTACGCGAAGCGCATGGAAACCGCCGAGCAGATGGAGGCCATCCAGACATTTCTTCACGCAAGATTTATATGTTGCCAATTACCTATCAGAACCATGGCCGACGTCTGCGAGGCATTTTCGTGTCCACCAGTGTCCATTCGTGGTTCTAAATTGTTATGATTCAAGTTCAACGGCCGTTTCCGCAAGCAGTTCCCGTATCGGAAGATGCTGCGGGCAGACCTTTTCGCATTTGCCGCATTTGACACAATCGGACGCCTTCCCGCCGTTGGCCGTCGCCTCGCGGTATTTGTCAACGGCATACTTCAGCTGACGGCGCAGGTTCAGACAGGCCAGAACGTCCGGAATCTGGATCTTCTTCGGGCATCCTTCAACGCAATATCTGCAGGCCGTGCAAGGCACTTGGTTCTGCGAACGCAGTATCGCGCAGACTTGCTCAACCGCCGCCTTCTCCTTGGCGTCCAACGGTTTGAAGTCCGCCATATAGCTGAGGTTGTCTTCCATTTGCGCCATACTGCTCATGCCGGACAGCACCACCGCCACGTTCTCGAAGCCCGCCGCGAAACGGATCGCGTAGCTTGCGCAACTTCCGTTGTTCAAGCCGTCAAGCAACGACTTCGCGGCCTTCGTCAGATTGACCAGACGGCCGCCTTTCACAGGCTCCATGACGACGACTGGCTTGCCATGCTTGCAGCAGACGTCATAGCATTTGCGGCCTTCGACGCCTTCGTCTTCATAATCCAGATAATTGAACTGCAGCTGCACGAATTCCACCTGCGGATGATCCGTGAGAATCTTGTCCAAAACCGCCGCCTTGTCGTGGAACGACAGCCCCACATGGCGGATCTTGCCCTCCGCCTTCAGCTCCAACGCCGTCTCATACGCGTTGCATTCCTGGTAGTGATTGTAGTTGTTGCGGTTCTGCGCATGCATCAGATAGAAGTCGAAATAATCCACGCCGCAGACCTTCAGCTGCTCGTCAAACACCACGCGGATGTCCTTCTGCGTCTTGAAATAACCTTCCGACAGCTTGTCGGCCAAGAGATATTTTTCACGCGGATAACGGCTGGTCAGACAATGCTTCAACGCCTTCTCGCTACGGCCGCCGATATAGCCGTGCGCCGTGTCGAAGTAGTTGAAACCACGTTCGATAAACAAATCCGTCATGCGGCTGACCTGCTCCAGATCAACCTCCCCGTCCTTCATGGGGAAACGCATGCAGCCAAAGCCCAGTTTCTTCTTGATTTCAGGAAATGGTAGCGCCATTTTACAATCCTCTTTGTTCTATGGTGACCCTTTTACTCTTTCTCAATAGAAAACAACTTACACCCTCTTGCCTAATTTCCAAATCAAACCAGCCGAAAAATCAAACATTCTTTTTATATTCTGTCATGGTTCGGCCGTGAAATCCACGAACAAAGACGCGCTCCAGCCGTAGTCGAAAAAGACCTGATGGTAGCCGCTGCCCTCCTGCTCATTGCAGCCTTTCCGCAGCAGCAACGGCGGATCGCATTCGTCGCGGTCGTCGAAGAACTCGAAGAACGTCCCGTACTTTTCGTAGTATTTCAGCTCCATGCGCCGCGTCTGCCGCCGCAAATCAACGCTTTCCGCCGCATAGCCATACCGCTTCAGGCCGTATGCGATCAGCCAGTTGATGTTGAGCCAGACAGGGCCGCGCCACATGTCCTTCTGATATTGCGCCGTGCATTTTTTGCTGATGGACGGAACGCGCCATGGCGTCGCAAACGTCTCCCTATCAAGGAGATTCTGCACCATCAAAGCCGCTTGCTCCGCCGTCGCCGCACCGCAAATCAGCGGCAGGAAGCCAGACGACGCCGAAACGCCCGTCTGCTTGTGCGTCGTCACATCGACATCCATGAAGATACGTTCCGATTCACACCACATGGTTTCGCGCATGAGGCGGTTGATCCGTTCATGATGCGCCTTCCATTCCGCCGCCATCGCTTTGTTTCCAAGATGTTCCGCGAATTCGGAAACGATTTCGCATTCCATTGAAAGATACGAATTGAAATCCGTCGCGTCCAGTTGCGTCGCCGCGTCGAAACGCGGCGAATTGTCCATGCCGCTTTCGCCTGAACGGCACATCGGATCGCCTTCGATGTTCCATTCGACCAGGCCGTTGCCGTCCGTGTCGCGATTCTTCATAATCCATTGCAAATGAGCCGCAAGCTTCGGCAAGGCGAACGCCATCAGCTCATCGTCGGCTTCCTTTTCGAGCACCATCTTCAGACCGAGCGCCAAGACAGGCGGCTGCGTGATGTTCGAACAACCGTCGGGAGCCATCATATGCGGAATCAGCCCGTCGTCATGCTGGTATTCCAGCACGGCCCGCAGGATGTCCTTCGCCAGTTTCACATCGTAATGGCGGATGCCGATCGCATGGAACACGCTGTCCCACAGCCACATCTTGCGATGCGGCCAGCGATCCGGCGTGCTCCAGAAATGCGGGAAGCCGTCATACGGCGAATAAATCTGCCCTTTCAGCTGCGAATACGCCTTCTGCAACGCCATCCGCTCCAGCGGAGCCACCGTGCCATACGCCGGAAGTTCCTTGTAATAGGAAACATATTTTGCAAACAAACCATCCAGATCCGCATGGATCAACGCGGGATTGAAATGCTTGCGGAGACCGACCAGCAGGCGGTTTCCTTCCGTCAACGACGCATACGCGTCGGGAAGATTCTCGACGGCCGCTTTTCCTTCTATCAGAAGATGATACGCATCGACGACGACGCCTTTCGCATGCTCCGTCTCGAACGCATCTGAAAGCAACAGGCATTTTTGCGGCTTGTCATTCGAAAGCACAATCCGGCCGCCGGCGGACGGAAATTTCAAATCGATCACGCCGTTTTCACGAGTCCGCAGGACCAGCCCTTCGGCGTAATCCGTCCGCCCTTCCAGGCCGGACATCGCCATCAACTGCCCTTTGCCCCAGATGCTGTTCGTCATTTCCATGAAAAGAGTCCTTTTTTGGCCTGTTCGGATTTCATGCCCGTCACTTTGAAGCCTTCGCCTTCGATAACGGAACGCACTTTCGCTTCGTCCAGTTCAGCCTCGGAAAACACTTCCGTGATACATTTGTTATGGTCCGACGTCACTTTGCTGACAGCGAACGCATTCTTCATGGCTTGATTAACTCTTGCTTCGCAATGGCCGCAAGCCATTCCTTCAACGTTGATTGTCGTTTTGATCATGTTTTTTTCCTTTATGTTTGTTCGGCGGGTTACGCTTCGCTCCACCCGCCGATGAATTCCTGCCACCGCTAACGCGGTTCAACATTTTTCATCGCCTTACCGTGGGTTTCGCTTCGCTTCACCCACGGCTAATTCCCATCGCCCCTACAGGGCTGTTATTTGTCGCTCAATTTCCATAACGGTTTCCACCAGAAGATCCGCAGACCGATGACGCCGATCAGGAACAGCGGCAGCGTCCACGCGATGGACGAATACGCCTTGATGACGAGCTGCATCGCCAGCAGGAAAAGCGTCACCTGCGCAAGCAACGCAAACGGAATCGTCAGAATGTCATTGCGATTCTCCGCATCCATCTTCACGCGAACGTCTTCCGGCAACGTCTTCTTCAACGGCCCCCAGAAGCCGAACGGGCGGGTCGTCTTGTAGAAGTTCTCCAACACGTCGCGATCCGTCGGTTTCGTCAGCAGCGAACCGCCGATCGTGCCGATGAACGACAACAGCCCCATCGTCAGGAACTGCCATCCTTCCGTCATTTCAGGCATGAAAATCTTCTGCAGTACGGCGCCGATGCCGCCCAGTAGCGTGCCCATGAACATGCCCGTCGTGTTGCAGCGCCACCAATAGAGACGCAGCAGTCCGGGAGCCAGACCGCCCGCGCCCAAACTCATGATGATCCATCCCCACAGTTCGTTGATGCTTCCTGCGGAAACGCCCATCCAGCAGCCCGCCGCGACAATCGCCAACGACGAAATCCACGACACGGCGATCAGTTCGCGGTTCTTCGCCTCCGGCCGAATCAGATTCTGATAGAAGTCCCTCACAATCAACGCTCCCGTGCCGTTGACCGCCGTGTTCAGCGTACTCATCATCGCGGCGAGCATCGCCATGATCAGCACTCCTTTCAGACCTGCGGGAATGACGCGCATCAGCACCATCGACAGAATCTGCTCCGGATTCACGACACCGTGGTAGCCGATGACCGGCAGCTTCTTCTGCCAGTCGTCGCCAAGCAATCCCTTCAGCTGGGCGATGCCTTCCGCCGACCATTTTTCCGGAGCGTTCACAATCGAGCTGGTCACATCATGCCAATGGGCCTGCGTCACGTCCGGAGCCATCTGCTTGACGACTTCCGTCACATGCTCAACCGCCTGGCTGTCAGGAAGTTCCCGCGCGATCAAATAGATGCCCATGACGGCGAAACCAATCATCATCGGCCAGCGGAACGCCACCGTGATGCCCTGCAGCATGGACTGCAGGCCGCATTCACGGTCGTTTCTCGCGCCGAAATAACGGCCTTCGCCGCCGCTTCCCATGCCGCCCAAGACATTGCGCAGCAAATAGAAAGCCGCGAACATCGTCAGCGATTCGTAGATTTCGTATCCTTTCGGCATGGTCGTCTTCCAAGCCAGCATGGAATCCGTCCACGAGACATTTCCCGTGACCTGCCGCGCCGTCTCGGCCAACGCCGCGCTGTCCGGAACCTGATGCCACGCCATGAAAGCGACGACCAGGCAGGAGATCAGAATGATCGTGCTCTGCACAACATCCGTCAATACAACGCCATAGAAGCCCGAACACATCGTGTAGATTGCCGTCAGGCCGATCAAGATGAACGTCATCGTCATCGGCGGCCACGGGAAGAACATCCCCATGAACAACGATGTACCGCGGACAAGATACGCCAGCATGCCGATCGTCCCGACGACGCCCATGAACGCCGACAGCAGTCGCAAGGCATTTGTCGCCTTGTCTTTACCGAAACGGAAGACCAGCCATTCCGCCCCTGTCATGCAGCCGGAGCGATGGTGCCATTTGCCCGTATAGGCCACCATGAACGCCAAAACGAGCACCGCGCCGCCGCGGAATTCGATGTACAAACCACGCGGCCCCAGCATGTAGAGGAAGCTCGTGATGATCATCGTGCCCGTCAGATCGAACCACGCCGCCATGCCGGAAATGCCTAGAAAATACCATGGGATGCTTCGTCCGCCAAGAAAGTAGTCGTCCAGACTGCCCGCGGCGCGGCGCGTCATCCAGAAGCCCGCGACAACCGTCACCACCAGAAACAAACCGATGATCCCGTAATCCAATGAACTCAACGCCTGCATGCTACGATCCTTCTATTTCTTGTTATTTAGCAAAGAATTGTCTTTCTTCCTGTCTATCGTCTTGTTGTCTCTCGTCTCTGCCCGTCTCTCATGTCACGCCCGCTACGAACCACTGACCACTTTTCATGGTGCGCGATAGCTTCGCCATCATGCGTTTGACGCGAGACATGAGACGTGGGACGCGAGCAAAAGACATTAGACAAGTAGACTAGAGAACAAATCAATTATTTTTTCAACGTTTAATCTCTTCATTTTTCTCCATGTTTTGTACATGGAAACTACCATTAGCCTATGTACCTATAAAAAATATATCCGCTAAATAGTTTTTTCCAACTAGCGCGGAATCATTGCCAAATAATAATGTTTTGGCAAAAAGACGGTAAATTTTTCCATATATAATAATGATTTGCCAATGATTCCCGCAACATATCAACCTTCCGTCCGTCCGAATTGCTTTTTTACCCTATATTATTATAGTATCTAGTTTGCGTTTCATTTCATTAAGGAGAGTTTTCACCATGCTGGTACCCTGTCTTCTGTTCATTCTCGGCCTCGCGCTTCTCATCAAAGGCGGCGACTGGTTCGTCGACGCGGCGACGGGAATCGCCCACCACTACCATGTTTCAGAGCTTATCATCGGCGCGACGGTCGTCTCCATCGGCACGACGCTTCCGGAAGTCATGGTCTCCGCGACATCCGCCTTCACGGGCCACGGCGAAATCGCCTACGGCAACGCCATCGGCTCCATCATCTGCAACACCGCCCTCATCGCGGCCATCACGATCGCCGTCCGCCCGCCGAAAGTCGATGTGAAGGCGTTCCAATCATCCGTGTTCTTCTTCTTTGCCGCGGCCATCATCTACGCGGCCATCGCCGTTTATTATCGTGCATTCAGCAGGCTGTCCGGCATTTTCTTCCTTGCGTATTTCGTCGGCTACATCATCGCAACGATTTATCAGGCAAAGAAAAGCAAACAACAGCCGTCCGAAGAGGAAGCCCAGGAAAAGGAAAAGCCGCTATGGAAACAATATGTGCTGCTCGTCATCGGCGCGGCGCTCATCGCCTGGGGGGCCGATCTGTTGGTTGACAATGCAACCATCATCGCCAAATGGATCGGCATTCCGGAAGCCGTCATCGGCCTGACGCTTGTCGCCCTCGGCACCTCCCTGCCCGAACTCGTCACCGCCATCACCTCCCTCGTCAAAGGCCATGGCTCCCTGTCTCTCGGCAACATCATCGGCGCCAACATCTTCAACATCGTTCTCGTCAGCGGCATGGCGACGACCATCCGGCCGTTCAGCATCCCGATGGAGAAAACCTTCGGATCCATTCCCACGTCGCTTGTCGTCGACATTCCCGTCATGCTCTTCGTCATGGCGCTCATGACGATCCCGCCATTCTTCAGCGGCAAGATGTCGCGTGCGCAAGGCATTCTGCTTCTCGCCATCTACGCGGCCTTCTGCGTCTTCCAATTCGTTTATTGAACGTCCCTTTCATCCATAAACAAAACAAAAGGAGAAACAACATGAGAAAGTCATTGTCCATCATTCTTGGTCTGGGCTGCGCCGTCGCGGAATGCATTTCACAGGCCGAACCGCTCCCTTCCGTGCTCGAGCACATGGCGGAAATCGCCAAACAGCAGAAAGGCACCGTCTATAACATCTGCTATATCAAAGACGGCAAGAGCTATGTGAAACGGATCACCCCCTCCTCCAACTGCCACAACACGTATTCCGTCGCGAAGGCGTTCGTCGTCACCGCCATCGGCATCCTGCAGGACCGCAAGCAGTTGTCCGTCGACGACAAGATCTACCCGCTGTTCAAGGACATGTTCCCCGAAGACGTCGATCCGCAGTGGAAGGAAGTCACCATCCGCAATCTCATGATGCACCGCACAGGCTTCGCCCCGAAGGACAATCTCGACATCGACGCCATGCGGATGACGAACTTCCCGGAAGACCATCTGAAGCACGCCTTCTCCATCAAGCTCACCAACGCGCCCGGCTCCAAGAGCGTCTATACGGATCTGAGCTTCTACATACTCTCCCGCGTCGTCACCGCCGTCAGCGGCCGCAAGCTGGATGACTTCCTCCGCGACGAACTCTTCCGCCCCATGAAATTCCGCGAATATGCCCTCTCCACCTGCCCGCTCGGCTATCCCATCGGCGCGACTGGCTTCTACATCACGACGGAAGACATGGCGAAACTCGGCCTCATGTATCTCCAGAAAGGCGTCTACAACGGCAAGCGGATTCTTAGCGAAGACTTTGTCAACCAGGCGCTTGGAACGTTCGAGCTCCACAAGACGATGGGCGGTTACGGCAAAGGCGGCATGGCCGGCCAGTTCCTCTATTTCAACTATGACAAGAATGTCGTCGTCGCCATCCACGGCTTCAACGACAGCCCGACGGACATCATCAAGGCCGTTCTTGACGAACTGTAATCCACCCAGCCTCCCCCCTCCGGGGGAGGTGCCGCAACGCGGCGGAGAGGGTTCAAGCCTCCCCCCTCCGGGGGAGGTGCCGCAACGCGGCGGAGAGGGTTTATCCACAACCACAAAGGAACTTCACCATGACGGAAGCCTATAAAGAAATCGATCCCAACATGATCATCGAAACCAAACTGGACGCGCCGGACATCCGCTTCCACGATATCCGCAAGCCGCCGTTCAACGTCCATGGTCTCTATGATTATCAAAACCAGCCGTTCTTCCGCCGCATGCCGGAAGATGTCGCCGCGAAGGTCAGCCCGGGCGTGGCGCGCCTCGAACGCGAATGCACGGGCGGACGCGTCCGTTTCACAACGGATTCGCAGTACGTCGCCATTCATGTCGATTACATCAACGTCGGCCGCTCCTCCCATCTGACGCTCGCAAGCTCCGCCGGATTCGATCTCTATGAAGACACGCCGGAGGATTCGCGCTTCATCCGCCCGCTGCTTCCGCCGTATGACCTGAAAGACTCATACGAGCAGATCCAGCGGTTCGCCACGCGGAAGCTCCGCAGCTTCACGATCAACTTCCCCGTGCATTCCGTCGTGAAAAACCTCTACGTCGGCCTCCAGCAGGACGCCGTCCTCCAGCCTGGCCGCCCCTATCGCGACCTCAAGCCCATCATTTTCTACGGCTCGTCCATCGTCCACGGCACCGCCGCCACACGGCCCGGCCTGACGTATGAGAACATCATCTCCCGCAAGCTCAAGATGGATTTCGTCAACTACGGCTTCTCCGGCCAGGCGAAAGGCGAACCGGCCATCGCGGAATATCTTGCCGAACAGCCCATGTCCATCTTCGTCTGCGACTACGACCACAACGCGCCGAATGTCGAACATCTTGCAAAGACGCATTTTCCGTTCTACGAAATCATCCGCGCGAAGAATCCGGACGTCCCGTATGTCATGATCTCCCGCCCGAACGTCGCCACCAATCCGGACTCCGCCATCGAACGGCGCGATGTTGTCATCGACAGCTTCCGCAAGGCCCGCGCCGCCGGCGATAAAAACGTCTATTACATCGACGGCGAAACGTT
>CACYQT010000009.1 GCA_902776645.1 uncultured bacterium
TCTTCTTTCGCTTCCTGTTTCAAAAACTCCGAATAGTTGCACATGTCTTCTGCCTCCCGTGTCTTGCTTAAACCATATTTCTCATGAAGCGGTCACGCAGAATGTACGCCTCCCAAGGTTTTCACATCCCGTCAATCGACCATGACGGCGGCATGCTTCTCACGAAGCATCTCGCGTAATGTCTTCAATTGCTCCTCATCAATTCGTAGATACTTCATTATCTGCCTGTCACTGATATGGTCTATTTCCAATTGTTCCAAAAATTTGAGTTTTTCTTCCTTTCTCGCGTCTTCTTTCGCTTCCTGTTTCAAAAACTCCGAATAGTTGCACATGTCTTCTGCCTCCCGTGTCTTGCTTAAACCATATTTCTCATGAAGCTCGTCGAGCCGTTCCAGCGGGCCGGCGATGTCTGTCAATAACAGCTGCAGATAGCGTATCTCGTCGTTCACAGGATACGCCGGATCGTTGTTGAAACGAACCGTGTAGCCTTCCAGCAGATCGTAGTCCTCCTTGTCGGCGGCGACGCCGCCTTCGCCGAACACACGCTCCCCCGCGAGGAAGAAGCGGTCGATGGATGGCGCCTCCCCCTTCGCCAGCCTTGGGCAGAACCATAGCGAGTAGCACTTGCTGATGCTCCCGTAGTCGCTTCCCGCGAATGTGACGCCCCGCTGTCTGGATACCGAACGGCATAGATAATATACCATGCGTGATTCAATTGGATAGCCAGGATCCCCTTTTTTCTGCACTTCAATGTCGATAACCACGCCGATAGACCGGCCCGGACGGTTTGGGGATGGCAGCATGAGCACGACATCGTACATCGCCGTCCGCTCCGCCAGCTGTTTGTCCTCCACGTTGCCCGTCGGGACGCTCTCCGGCGGAGCCTCCCCCGGATGAACGGGTATCTTTCCGATCTCCAGCCGCGATTGCGGAAGGTATTTGTCCATCACCTCCTGCATGGTGCAGCCTTTGTATTCGTCAATGAAATGCACCAGCAGCCAGGCGAGCACTTCCCGGTTGCTGAAGATTCTCTTGATGAGAGGATCCCCCGACGGGTCGTCCTGCCCTGTCAGGAGATTATGCCCTAATGAGCTGAATTGCAATTGGATATCTTGTTCCATAGCCATTTTTCTTATCGTCGCGTCGTCCTTCCTCCCCGCTTCGATTCCCCCGGCATCAACACAACATAGCACGGCAATGGCAAAAGTCAACAATATATCCATGAAAAATATTTATTATGATATATTTTATGACTTTTAACGACTTTATATGATTTACGATGACTTGTTATGATTTTACAGGAAAGGCAATGACTCCTCATGGGTTGAACTGATTATTTTCTAGACACTTACCGTTTCTCAACGGTCTTCACACGTCATAATTCCCCCACCATCTTCGCAAAGCGTTCACAACGTTCATGGGCGTCCGCAAGATACGCTTTCTGATTCGCTTCAGGCTGTGGCCCAGGCTTTTGCGTCTCCGGATCAATGAAAGTGAATGGCGTGTGGCGCATCGTGATTTCGTAGCTCAACGGACCGCGGTAACTCGAATCTTTGATAATGTCCGCCAAGGCCTGCCAATCAACCGTCCCCATGAACGGCGGCTGATGCAGGTCATGGACACCGTCGTTATCATTCAAATGCAACGCGCCCAGGCGGTTGCGGTTTTTCTTCAACAACGGGAGCTGCTTCTCTTCCGATCCCGCGAGCACATTGCCATGGCCGGAATCATAGCAGAAATTGACGACGGACGCAGGATAGCGCGACAAAGCGGCCTCGATCGTCTCCCATGTATCGTTGAACGTGTTCTCCAACGCGATGCGCACGCCTTCCTTCTCCAGCCACGGCACCAGTTCGTCCAGCGATTTCAGGACTTGCGCGAAGCACTTGCGCTGACGATCGTTATCTTCATCGGACCTTGTGACGGTGCAGGCGGGAATATGCATGATCACATGGCCCGGCCCGCCCAGTTCCTTCAGCATCAGGCAACGGTTTTTGACCAGTTCCACGCCGGCCAGACGCTGCGTCTCGTCAAACGACCACCAGCATTTTTCTTCTCCGGACGAACCATGCACATCCAGCAGCTTGACATTATTGGCCGCCATCAGCCGCCTGATCGCATCGATTTCACACGGCATGTAGGCAAAATCGCCCGTGAAATGATGGCACCAATGCAGATGCGTGAAACCCGCCTCGCCAATCAGCCGCACCGGCTGTTCGGGAGAACCTGTGCTGCTGACGTAATCCGTTGTGATGGAAAGCTGTGTCATGTCCATTGCCCTTTTTTGATGATTGTTTTTCGATATGACAAACTTCCTTTAATCTACATTCATGGCAACGCTTTTCAATGCGTTTGCATTGCCACTGGACCATTTTGAAATATAGTATTGACGAATGATCGCAATCACCAAGACAGAAGGCACTCCCATGACACTGATTCCTGTTGAAGAACTTAAAAAACGCGTCGCGTCCATCGCAACAAAAGGCGGCATTCCCGCTGAAGATGCGAACATGCTGGCCGAAACACTGGTCGTAACGGACATGCGCGGCGTCCATTCCCACGGCGTCGTCCGTCTTGCGCGATATCTCGACTGCATCAAGGCAGGCGGAATCAAACCAGCCGTCATGCCTGTAACCATCAGCGAGACAGACACTTCCCTTCAAGTCAGCGCCAATGGCGGCCTCGGCATTCCCGCCGCCGTCCGGACCATGCGGCGGCTGCTGGAGAAAGCAAAAGAACAGCCCATCTGCATCGCCACCGTCAACCACAGCGACCATTACGGCGCGGCCGGATACTATTCCATGATGGCTGCCGACAAAGGTTATCTGGCTTTCTCCATGAGCAACACATGTCCGCTCATCGCGCCGACAGGCGGCCGCGCGGCCGCCATCGGCAACAATCCCTTCGCCTATTCCGCCCCCGGACGCAAATATCGCGGGCTGCTGTTCGACATCTGCATGAGCAAAGTCGCGGCCGGCAAGCTCATTTTCGCCGCCGCCGAAAACAAGCCCATCCCCGAAGGATGGATTCTGACGCATGACGGCAAGCCCACGACGGACGCCAACGAAATCTGGCATGACGCCGTCATGCTGCCGTTCGCGGAGCACAAAGGCTACGGTCTAGCCGTTATGGTGGAGCTCATGACGGCCGTTCTGGGCATGTCGGGCATGATGTCGGGCGTCCATTCATGGAACACCAAGCCCGGCCGCGACGCCGACACGGGCCATACGTTCATTGTCATCAATCCCAAATTCATGGGCGGCGAAGAAGCCTTCCGCGAACGGGTCGACGCGATGATCGACGAACTGAAACGCTGCCCGACGATGGACGGCGTTTCGGAAATCCTCTATCCGGGCGAGCTGGAATGGCGGCGTGAAGCGAAAGCCCTGCGGGATGGGCTGGATCTTCCGGAAGCCACCCTGAAGGAGCTCGAACGGGCGGAAAGCATGGTTTCACGGTAGTTTTCCCATGTCCAATATCGTCCGACGGCGGGGACGCCGATGACACACCAACATCGTCCGACGGCGGGGATGACGACGGCACACCATGTTTTTTTCTTGAAAAAAGCATCATAAGTCCTTTTGTTGCCGTTTGACATGCTATATTTACTCCTATGTAGTTCCATGAACAACGTCTCCAATCCATTCACAAAAGGAGTAAACATGTTTGTCAAACACTGTCTGCCATTGGCCTGCATCGGCCTGCTGGCCTTGAACGTCGTCTCCGCCCAGGAGGAAGTTCCTCAGCCGGAAGTGCCTCCACGGCTGTTGATTGACACACAGGACGCCGCCATTTGGAACGGCGGCTCCCCGGACACGACCATTGTCCGCGAAGGCATTCCCGCCACCATCCGATGGGAGCACGCCAAGGCCCCCGCCCTCCGTGCCACAAAATTTCCAACTGATTGGACCGGACCGCACAACGCCATCGAATTCTGGCTCCATTCCAACAAGGAAAACCGCGCATCGTTCATGTTCATCATCGCCTCCGAAAATCCCAACACGGACGGCATGGACTACTACCAGATGAAAATCACCCTGAATTTCTCCGGCTGGCGGAAATTCACGGTCCCATTGAAAAATTTCGGCATCGCCCGCGAACCGCTTGGCTGGAATCAAATCACCGCCGTTTACTTCACCGCCGAAGGCTGGGGAAACACGCCCAATCCGGAATCCGTCGTCAACGTCGGTCCGTTCCGTCTGGTCTATATTTCGCCCACCCATGGGCCGCGTGTCAAAGACAAAGAATTCTTCAACTGCCTGAATCTTGACTATCCGGGCATGGAAGCCGTCAAGGCCGCCGTCACAAACAACGACCTCAAAGCCGCTAAAGCCGCTTTTGTCAAGCACTTGAAGACACGCGAAAAACCGCTTTGGTATTTCGACTGGCGGAAATTCAACGATCCGTCCTCCCGCAATCCGAACTACAATCTGACCAACGCGGACAAATACGCCTCCAATCTGCTCGTCTCCTGCGGCATCTGGCATCAGTTCGGCGAAAAAGTCGAATGGGACATCAATCCGACGGAACTCAAATACAACGAATGGACATGGCAGCTCTCCCGCCATCCGTTCTGGACGGAGCTCGGACGGGCCTACTGGGCGACCGGCAATGAAAAATACGCCAAGGCGTTCGTCAGCCAGCTCCGCTCATGGATCATCGACAATCCCGTCCCGTTCGACGCGGGCAACGTCGCCTATTCCCGCTGGCGCACCATCGAGACGGGTATCCGCACGTTCTCGTCATGGCCGAACTCCTTCTTCTATTTCCTTGCGTCGCCAAGCTTCGACGATGACTCTATCATCTTGATGGTCAAGTCTTTCTACGAACACGCCATTCATCTGCGGATGTTCCCGCAGCGCAACAACTGGCTCTGCATGGAGATGAACGGCCTCTACCACATCGGCACCCTCTTCCCCGAATTCAAGGAAGCCGCCGAATGGCGCCAATACGCGGGTGACCGCCTCTATTCCGAAATGAACATCCAAGTCTATCCCGACGGCGCGCAGGTCGAACTCGCCCCCGGCTACCACGGTGTCTCGCTGGTAAACTTCCTCGGCACGTATAAGTTGGCTCAGCTCAACAATCAACCGCTTCCGGCCGACTATGTCTCACGCCTTGAAAAGATGTACGGCATGTATCTCAACGTGACCTCCCCCGCCGGCCAGACGCCCGCGCTCAACGACTCCGGCTGGGCGGGCACGAGAGGCCCCTGCAAAGAGGCCGCCGAACTCTTCCCGAACCGCAAGGATTTCCTCTATTGGGGCACCGAAGGCAAGGAAGGCACGGTTCCGTCGTTCACGTCCAATTTCATGCCCTACGCAGGATGGTTCACCATGCGCACGGGATGGGATCCGGAAGCCCTCTGGCTCCACATGGAGGCGGGGCCCTTCGGAGCGGGCCACCAGCATGAAGACAAGCTCACCTTCGCCATCCACGCCTACGGAACACGACTGCTGACGGAAGGCGGAACATACGCCTACGATTCGTCGCAGTGGCGCCGCTACGTCCTCTCCGCCCGCGCCCACAACATCGTCCGCGTCGATGGCCTTGACCAGTGCCGCTGGAAAGACAACCGCTTTAATCTCACGGAGAAACCGCTGGACAACCGCTGGATCACGAACGAGCAGTACGATTTCGCGGAAGGCATCTACAACGAAGGCTTCGGCAGGGAGTTGCAACTGAAGGTCAGCCATAGCCGCGCCATCCTGTTCATCAAGCCGAACTACTGGCTGCTCTTCGACGTCATGTCGCCGGAGGATGATCAGGAGCATGAATACACGTCATGGTTCCATTTCAACACGGACCAGACGCTGAAACTCGACGCCTTCAACGGCTACATCAGCGCCGATGAAAACACCGCCAATCTGCTCATCGCGCCGTTGAATCCCAACGGTTTGGATGCGCAGAACCTCTGCGGGCAAGAGCAGCCTGAAGTCCAGGGATGGCTTCCAGCCGGCGGCTACAGATGCCGCCCCATTGCGACGCCCACCTTCGTCCGCAAGGCGAAGGGCGTCCATGCGGAGCCATATCTGCTGTATCCCGTCCGCGCAGGCGAAGAGCTACCTGTCAAGCAAATCAAATCATTGGGCGGCAATAGCTTCGAAATCCTGTTCAAGGACGGTTCGAAGCATGCCGTCCAATTCACGCTCGGCAAACAGTATCTTGATTCATTGAAATGGTCGTCGTTTGACCAAAACGGCAAATTGACATCCAGCATCGTCATTGAATAATATATAAGGAACAATCACCATGGCAGACAAAATCATCGCTGATTTCAGCGTCTCGACAGGAAAAGTCCGCAAGGAGCTTTACGGCTCGGGCCTTCACATCTTCACCGCCCATCGCCACATCCATGACAACACCGACGTGTTCAAAACGCTCCGTTTTCCAATCGTCCGCAACCATGACTGGGCGTTGAACAACCCCAACCAACGGATGATCGACGTGCATCACATCTTCCCGTTGATGCATCTTGATCCCGCAGACGAAAAAAACTATGTTTTCGGCCCTTCGGACGAAGTCATCCGCCTCGTCTATGAAGCGGGTTCCAAAGTCTTCTATCGCCTGGGCACAAGCATCGAACACACGGAAGGCGTCCATTTCAACGCGAATCCGCCGGAAGATTTTGAAAAATATGCTGAAGTCTGCGCCGCCATCATCCGCCACTACACGAAAGGCTGGAACAACGGCTTCCATTACGATATGAAATATTGGGAAATCTGGAACGAACCGGAAGGCCGCATCAACATGTGGACGGGAACGGATGAACAGTTCGCCAAATTCTTCGCCATTGTGCTCAAACGGTTGAAAACGGAATTCCCCGAACTGAAGATTGGCGGCCCCGCCCACTGCAGCTTCCGGGCGGATCTCATCGACATGCTGAAGGCCGAATGCGACAAGCTGGACGTCAAACCTGACTTCTATTCCTACCACATGTACGCCAACAACTTGGATACGCCGAAATATCTCGCCACAGCCCCGCGCGAATATCTGGACAAAATCGGCTGGACGGAAACGGAAACCGTCCTCAACGAATGGCATTTCATCCGCGCTTGGAGCGGCGTCCATTCCAATATCACGGAGGAATCCTACCGCCGTTCCGTCGAAGGGAAAGACGGCCTGATGGGCATCAACTCCGCCGCCTTCAACATCGCCACATTCTGCATCTGGCAGGATTCAAAGCTCGATTCCGCATACTATTACGGCTGCGGCACAGGCAGCTGGGGCATCACCTATCCTAGCACACGCTGGAACAAGAACTACTATTCGCTGCTGATGATGCGCGACATGGTCTATGACTTCCCGAACAAAGCCGCCGTCTCCGGCGGCGGAGAAACGCAGCGCGCCCTCGCCGCCGTTTCAGAAGACGGCAAGCAGGCCGCCGTCCTCATCGGCGACCTGTGCGGTTCCAGCATGGATATCACAGTGGAAATCAAAGGTTTCGGATTCGCTTCCTCCGCGACATGCACGATTCTCGACGACGCCCGTGAAAACGCAACCGTCGAAATCAAACCGGACAAGAACGGCCTCTACCATCTGACGAAATCCGAGCCCGGATCCGCCGCTTTCATGCTGATTCTGAAGAAGTAGAAAATAATCACTAGAATTTCCAGAGCTTCTGGAAATTCTAGATTTATTATCTCATGATTCGTCTTACAGCTTTCATTTTGTGCCTCGTATCTCTCATATCTCTTGCAGAAAACAAACCAATAGCAAAAGGAGAAACCATGAAGTTCTTCAACACGGAAGGTCTTCCGGATTTCAAGGCGGGCGCCGCCCGCCATTGCATCACGCCGCCTGTAGGCGTCAGCCTCTACGGCTATTTCCATGACCGAATCGGAACATACGTGAAAGACGATCTGTTCTGCCATGCGATGGTCATTGAAGGCGACGGCGGGAAAATCGTTTTAATTTCCCTTGATTTGGGCTGCATTCCGCAGCCGCAGGTTTTGCAGGCCAAAAAACTGATCGAAGAAAAGACCAGCATATCTGGTTCCAATGTACTGATTTGCGCAACCCATACCCATACGGGCCCCGTCATGTCGCCATACAGTTTCCTCAAGTGCGACACGGAATGGCTCGCCGCCCTCCCTGGCAAAATCGCCGACACCGTAGCAGACGCGAACAGCAAGCTGCAGCCCGTCCTGCTCGTTCCCGCGACAACCATCGGGGAAGATCTCGGCTCCAACCGTCTTGCACGGCAAGCCGATGGTTCGGAACGCTTTACACATAGCGGCATCGGCCCGGCCGGCCCCGTTGACAAACAGTTGCACGCCATCCGCGTCTGCAACATGGACGGCGAAACCGTCGGCATGCTCGTCAATTTCGCGCAACATGCGGACAACATCGGCGGCGCCACCGCCGATTTCATCTCCGCAGACTGGCCTGGACAGGTCTGGCGGACCATCTCGCAAGTGTATGGCGACAATGTCGTTACCGTCTTTTTGAACGGTTGCTGCGGCGATTTGAACATGTCGTTCGACCACCCGTCGCGCCGCACACCGGGCAAACTGCCGCGCAACATCTCCATGGGGCGCGCCGTCGGCGGTCTCGCCATCGCCGCCACGGAACAGGCCGAACCGATGGAGCGCAACCAAATCGCGGCCCGTGTCGATTTCCTTGATATTCCGTACTATACGCGCGACGCGGCGCTGGACGCCGAAGTCGAGGCCGAACGCGAAAAATCGAAGGCGACAGGCAAGCTGTCACCGATCGTCGTCATGCGGGACAACTGGCAGTTTGACGGCAAAATCGCCCACGTTCCCGTGCAAGTCATGCAGTGCGGCGACATCATTTTCGTCGGTCTGCCCGGTGAAATCTTCACCAGCTGGGGCCTTGAAATCAAACATTGGTCGCCCGCGAAATTCACGGTCGTCGTCGAACTCGCCAACGGCTATTTCCAGTACATTCCGACGACCGACCAGGCGCAGCGCGGCGCCTATGGCGCGAAGCCGATCCTTTCCCGCTGCCTGGAGGCCGAAGCCGGCCGCAAGATGGCCGACCGTGTCCAAGTCATGATGCACGAGATCTTCAAGAAATAAACCGTCCTTTCTGAAACCAACGAGGCGGCAGACGGATCTTCCCGTCTGCCGCCTCGTGTTTTCTCAACATTGATTTTCAGCGGTCTTTCAACAACAGTCCGAAAGCCGCCATCGTCTCGGCCTGATGAATCACCGTGCCTTCGTCCATGGCGATCGCCCAATGGCAGTCCACAAACGCATGCATGACGGCGAAGGAATTGTCATGGGGCGGATAAACGGTCGAACCATAATTATATGCCTGCCCGTTTTTGTTCGGGCCCTGCGCCTGCTGGCCAGGCATGCACATGCCGCTTGGATTATAGCGGCTGTTGTGCAACGGCGCACGAATCGTGCGTTCGCCAAGCCCGACGATCCAGCTGATATTCAACGGATTGGCGCCCAACGTATTGTCCACCGTTCGAACCATCCATTCAAAATACTCCTTGCGTTTTTCCGGATTCCGCGTCACGCCCCACGCATGCCAGACGGGAACCAGAAAATGCTCATAGGCGCCCGTGCCCCATGTAATCGGGGCGAAAGAATGCCGAATGAACTTGTAGGCCATTTTCTCCGAGCCTCTTATGTACATGTCAACTTCTTCTTCGATCGCACGGATGACGGCATCCTTCAATTTGCCTGACGCCATATTGTCCGGAATCATCGAATAGGCGAAAGCGGCCAATGACAAATCGTAGCTGTGGTCGTCCGTGATCATCTTCGCGGAAGCATCCTTGAGCCATGGCGTGAACTTCTGGAATTCTTCATGGTAGATTTCATAAGCCGTCGTATGGTATAGTTGGGCGGCGGCATACGCGCGGCTGGAGATCGCATATTCTCCGAACTTCTTCATGTCCTTCGTGTCCGGCCTGTTGCGGCAGCCCCAGTCATACGCGCGTCTGGCACGTGCGATGTAATCATCCGCCAAATCTTTCTGTCCAAGGGACTTCAGGATGCGCGCCGCCTGCGCCATCGCGCCGGCGAAAAGGAACGATCCCTTGCAGTCCTTCGCCCACGCGAAATCACCCTTCGGATCCTGTTCGGCGGACTGGATGAAATTCGGATCGCCGTCCGATTCCGTCCCATTGAACACGCCGCCGTCGTCATCCTGCAAACCAATCCACACCTTCAACGCCCACAACGCCTCATCGACGATGTCCGGAATGCCGTTGTGGTTCTCCGGAATATTCAGCTGCCCGTCGCTGAATTTCCGCGGCGCAAGTTCATAGGCGTCCAACAGCGTCTGCGCGACATCGATATGGGAGCGCGGATTGTAGTCGCCCGCGTCATGATGGCCGCCAGAGGCGGCCAGGCGTTTCGGAATCATCGCCTGCTGGCGGGTGGCCAGAAGGCGGATCTCCTTCTCGTCCAAAACGTTGTTGTAAATCCGCAGTTCGTCGAAATATCCATTGGCGGCGCCGTTTCCGCCCAACGCCCCGAACATGAACTGCTTCCCCAACGTTCCTTTGTTTTTGAAACTGTTGATCCGTTCGCCGTCGATGTACAACAAGACCTCCCAATCGCGGCCGCCGCGATTATCCGCGGTAGTCAATGGTGAAACGACAATCCCCCAATGCCGCCAGACGTTGTCCCCCACTCGCTTATAAGTGGTCTTGCCGTTGTTCATGATCAGATTCGGAACGCCCCAGAAGCATTTCAGCTGAAGCCCAGCGTTCCGTTCCCCTAAAAGCGACAGGATGACGCCGTCGATCCTGTTTCCAGATACACGGTCGTCCTTCCGATACCAGAAGCTGAACGTAAGTCCTTTGTTTCCATCATAATCGAGCTGTCCAGTAAAGCCGTTGTCCCAACCGCCGAGCGTCGTGTAGACCTTGTCGTTTTCGCCTCCTGTCACATCGCCGTCGACTGCGTATTTCGCCTCGCCGCGCGGCGTGAGTGCCATGCCGCCGTCGATGGCGTTTGTAGCATCGCCTTCAAACGGAAAATATGCGATCAAAGACGGTGAACGTTTAATTTTTGCTGCGTCCGGATTGCGTCCATGCGGATTTTTGACCATCACTTGATGCTTTGGATCAATGAATTCCCCCGAATTGATCCGCTGCTGCGTCGTTTCGATGACGCCGTCCATATGACATGCGATGCGCCGCCACGGCGTGTACGGCGGACCCAGTTCGATGCCGCAACGCTGCTGGAAAAGGCCATGCGACGCCATCCGGAACGCGGATTGATAAACATCGTCGTCAATCGTGAATTCCACGCTCCGCCCGACGCCGTCCACGGAGACAAAATACCGTCCAGGCTTCTTGAAGTCGTTGAAATCCAGATAATAGACATTTTCAGCGGAGTGATTCACCTTGCCGTCCATTTCCATGCCGTTATGGCCGAGAACCGCTGTCCCGTGATATGCCTCTTCGCCGTTTTCAGCATTGACGAGACAAAACGCCGGCGGCTTTTCAAAGGCCAGCGCGAACGGCGCAAGCGTGGTTTTCCCATCCGTCTGGCCATGTTTTCCGAGAGCCGCATTGAAGAATTCATCCGCGTCGATGGCCACTCCTTTGTTTTCATCGCCCGCGCCGACGGCGTTTTTGTCCGGAAACGAACCAAGCCAACGGCCAAGATAGGCGCGTTTCAGCGGCACATCCGCCAGATAACCGACTTGGTTCACCTTGATGGAATCGCTGAACGTACGACGTGAATCAAATGTAAAGCCTGTCTCATTCGCGCCGGAACAGACTTTCGGAGAGACACTTACCCTCACCTTCGCACCTTCCGCCAGCGGCCTGTCCAGTTGCAGGAAAATCTCATGCGTCATGATGGCCGGAAACGGCCATCCCGCCGGCAGATAAGCGTCGATCTTGCTCCGCCGCCCGAATTTCAGAATCTTGACAGGCCTCCCGTCCAACATGACGCCATAATTTTTCAGGACATTTCCCGCCTCGGGAGAAAACGCCGCGCCGAATTCCAGACGGATGATGCCGTTGCCGACAGGGCCTGCTCCGCGCAGGCCCATCACCGTCAAGGCCTGCCTATCTTCCGTTACGTCAAGTGGTTGGACAAACTGGCCGACATGGAATGTCAGCGTCGCCGCCGTGCAGGCCGACGACACCATCAACGCGTCGTCCCCATAACAGACCACGGAATACGTCTTGCCGTCCTCCATCGCCTTTGGCAATTGCAGTTCAACAAGATAGCGGTTGAAAACCTGCGCGCCGCCCTTCCCGCCGGAAGGCGACGTCAGCTCTTTCTCCTGCTTCTTGTTCAGCTGGACGGCCTTCAACGGCATGACAAAATTTTTGTAGGCGTAAAACGGATCATCCTCGCTGACAATGCGATAGGACTTCCGCGCCTCCAGAACACCGCTGTTGCAGGCATGACCGATTGTCAGGCGGATCCGCTGCGGATCAATAGCCTCCGCACGGCGCACGCCATAGACCCGCCAGACCATGGGCTTCCGATCCGTCATGGAGACGATTCGCGGATCGGACTCCAAGGCGATCGCACATAGGCACAGCAGACACAGCAGCAGCGACAGTCTCATAAAAGATCATCCTTTTTTGATTTGACATTGGGAAATAAAAACATAGTCACGGAATTCAACACTTCAACTTTTGCAACCGCCGTTTCCGAACTGTGTGTTTCTTATGAGTATTTTCAATACAAGAGGTAGCAAGGGCGTCACCGCCCTTGACAAGGCCAGTACACAAGAGGTAGCAAGGGCGTCACCGCCCTTGGCAAGGCCAATGCACAAGAGGTAGCAAGGGCGTCACCGCCCTTGACAAAGTCGAGACGGTCTTGCTATCTGGAATTACGCAATTGCCTATTATATTATAGTAAAAGATGCACGAATGTCCAGCCGCAGGAGAATGGATTTGTATGAATTGGAGAGCTTTTGCACAAGTCTACAGGTAATTTTTGCTAAAAATGGCAAAAATCTTCAATCAAGGGACTTAGCCTCTTATGGGATATTCGGCATGGCTTATTATATTATATTCATGTCATTGTTGCCACCCGCGGCAGCTTTTTTTTCCAACATCATCGTCCCGTTATGTCTGAATCATCCACCACCAAAGGAATTTTGCTTGCTGTTTTGTCATGCCTCCTATGGGGCAGCGTCTTCATATTCGCGCGATTTCTGCTTGGAAGCCCGTCGAAAATCGACCCATATTCGCTTGTGTTCTTCCGTTTCTCCACGGCTTCCGTCATGCTTTTGCTGTACGCGCGCTACAAAAAGCAGCCGCTTCTGCCGAGCTCATGGAAACAATTCTACGGCATGATCAAGACGGGAATCTTCCTCTACTGGCTCATGTCCATGCTGTTCTTCATCGGGCAGCGGAACGTCACGGCCATGACCGCCTCCCTCTTCATCGAATCCGGCCCGGCCATCATTCTCATCATTTGGAAAATCATCTCGCGCCAGAAGACGACAAAGATTGAAATCATCGCATGCGTCATTGGATTCATCGGCAGCATGCTTGTCCTCAACATCATCTCCCCCAACGGCTTGCATCTGACAGGCAATCCATGGGGCATCCTTTGTGTCTTTCTATCGGCCGTCAGCTGGGTCATCGGCGGTTATCATGGGAAAGACCTCATGCGCGGCGGATCACGCATCACCGCCGTCGCATGGTGCATGCTGATCTGCGCCCTGCTGGACCTGCCGGTTCTCGCCGTCATGCACAAGTCATTGATCTTCCCGACGGCACCATCCACGTGGGCCGCGATTCTCGGCATGGCCATTTTCCCGACCTCCATCGCCTTCGTGGCATGGGGGGAGGCCATGGCGCGGCTTCCGTTGTGGCAGCTGAATCTCACCCAAAACTTAACGCCCGTCTTCACGCTCGTCGGCTCCTATTTCATTCTCCATGAACCGCTGACGGCATGGAATGTACTCGGCATCGCCATCGTCCTCGGAGGACTTTCCGCCGCCGCGCTGAAATCAAAAAAGACAAGCTGACTTTTTCCATATACATTATATATTATAAAAAAATCATTATTCATAAACAACACATCACAAAGGACCTTTCATGAAACGACATTTTGCCAGTCTCCTGATTCTCATCCTTTCCGCCGCCCTCTTCGCGGCGGACGAACATGCCATGCTCGATCTTGCCAAAGTCCAGGAAATCGCCAAAGGCGCGACGCGCGAAAAGTTCCCGGACGCGGAAGACGTCATGATCGACGACATCATCTCCATCACCTACCAGAAGGACGGTTCCTCCGTAACATGGGATGACACATGCGTCAAGATCCTCACGGACAAGGGCGTACGCAACAACCGGACCCTCGGCGCGGGCTACAACATCAGCTACGCCAAGGCGTTTTTCACCACCGTCGAAATCATCAAGCCGAACGGGCAGATCATTCCAATCGATATCGAAAGCAACTCGAAGGAAATGGTCAGCTCCGGCCAGATGGACTCCAACATCTACAATCCCAACAGCAAGACGCTCCGCGTCGGCGTGCCAGGCCTTGAAGTCGGCGACATCCTCCACTACATCAAATGCACGCAGGTCTACAACTCCCGCATGCCCGGCCTCTTCTGCCATACGGAATTGTTCGAGTACTCCAGCCCCATGATGAACTACACCGTCAAAATCGACGGACCGGCAGACCATCCGCTGCGCAGCATCGCCCTAAAGGACGAAATCCCCGGCACGGTCACGCATGAGAAGAAGGAAGAGAACGGCCGCATTCTCTACAAATGGACGGTGAAGGATGTTCCGCGCATGTTCTCCGAGCCGAACATGCCGTCGCTTTCGCGCGTCGTGCAGCGCCTTGGCGTCAGCACCGCCGCCAGCTGGAAGGAAGTCTCCCAGTGGTTCTGGAAAATCAACGCGCAGCATTTCATCGACGCTCCTGAAATCATCGCGAAAGTCAAGGAGCTCTGCAAAGACGCGAAAAACGAAGACCAGAAGATCCAGGCCATCTTCAAGTTCGTCTCGCAGGAAATCCGCTACATGGGCATCACGCTTGAAAAGGACGCCCCCGGCTACGAGCCGCACGACATCACCCTCACGTTCAACAACCGCCACGGCGTCTGCCGCGACAAGGCCGGCCTCCTCGTCGCCATGCTCCGCATGGCCGACATCGACGCATATCCCGTGCTCATCGACACCGGGCCGCTGAAGGACGCGGAATATCCGCTCCCCTACTTCAACCACGCCATCACCGCCGTGCGGCGCAAGAGCGGCGAATACATCTTCATGGATTCCACCAACGAAACCACGAAAGAGCTCTTCCCCGCCTATCTCTGCCACCGCAGCATCATCATCGGCACGCCTGAAGGCGAAGACCTCCGCATCTCCCCCATCACGCCCGCCGAAAAGAACATGATGGAAATCACCACCAATCTCTACATCGACGACAAAGGCGACCTCACCGGCGAAAGCTTCTTCAAGTTCAACGGCTACAACGACAACAGCTACCGCGCCACCATGGCGCGACGCACGCCTGAAAAACAACGCGAATTCTTCGAGAGCATCGTCAAGAACATCGCCCCGGGCACACGGCTCATCGACATGGAGCTCAAGCCCGCCGACGTCAGCGACACGAGCGTCCCGCTTTCGCTCCGCCTCACCTTTGCCGCCGATTCCATCATGATCGACAACGGCAAGGTCTCCATGCTCAAGATTCCGAGTTTCTTCTCATCCGTCGGCTCCGCCAACAGCATGCTCGGCAGCACGACGTTGGAAAAACGCAAGTACCCCATGATGGTCAGAGTCGCCTGCGGCATCCATGAAACCATCAACGCCACGTTCGATCCTGTCTGGGGCGGCCTCGCCTATCTTCCCTCCTATCCGAAAGTCGATTGCGACACGATGCTGAAGACCTGCAAAGTCTCGTTCAAGAACGACACGCTCACGCAGGAAAGCACCTACGCCATCAAGACCGTCGAATTCTCGCCGGAGCAGTATCTGGAATTGAAGAAGAACCGCCGCCGTTTCGGCGGAATCGGCAAAATGCCGATTTTCGACCGCTCCATCCCGCGCAAGAAGCCCGTCATCAAAAAAGAGCCGACCGTGAAGAAGGTCTCCGACCAGCCGGAATCGGATTTCGAACTGCTTGACTCGCAGGATGTCTATACGTTCACCGATCCCTACCATTGGCATACGAAAACAACGGTCCGCCGCAAGATCCTCACCTACAAGGGAAAGAAGGATTTCTCCGAACTGAAGCTCAACTACGCCCCCGCGCGCGAATCCGTCAAGCTCAACTACGCCCGCGTCATCAACGGCGACAAAGTCCAGAACATCAGCGAACAGGAGCAGAACATCATGGACGCCTCATGGGTCGCCGGCGCCCCGAAATACGATCCCACGAAGATTCTCGTCTGCAGCCTGCCGGGCGTCGAAATCGGCAGTATCATCGAATATGAATACGAGTATGACGCCACGGGCACGTGGCCTTTCCAAGGCTCGTTCATCTTCCAGGACTACGCGCATGTCGCCCACAACAAACTGGTCATCAACGTTCCGGAAAATCTTCCTCTCTACGCTAAATTCCATTCCGGCGGCTGGCTGGTGAAGACGAAAGGGTTCGAGAATATCTTCAAATCCACTTCGGAGACAAAGAACGGCATCCGGAAGCTGACATGGGAAGCCTATGACCTTCCGGCAATCGCGCGTGAAAACGACCTGCCGTCGTTCTCCATGTTCACCCCCTGCGTCGAAATCGGTTTCGGCGACTGGAAACGACATGCCGACGAAGTCTTCTCGCAGATGAAACGACACACGCTGCCGGGCGAGAAAGTCCGCGAACTCGCCGAAGAACTCCGCCAAAAGGACGATGTTGCGACCATCCGCGCCGTCCGAGACAAAGTCATGAAGAGCATCCGCATCGCGGGCCCGTATTTCAACTACCTCTCCTACAGCAACATGAGCAATGCGGAAGCCACCCTCCGCGACGGCTACGGCAATCCCTGCGACCGCGGCATTCTCATGTTCTCCATCCTCTCCTATCTCGGCTTCAAGCCTGAATTCGCCCTCGCGAATCCGACCGTCTTTGACAAGGCGATCGATCATGACCGCGAACGCTTCCGCTACAATGGCTGGAACCGCGTTCTCGTCCATGTCCGCCACAAAGGACAGGACTACTGGCTCAACGACGCAGGCGAATACGCGGAACTGCCCTGCACGTCATATGACGATCGTTCCGTCCTGCTGGAAAACGGCAAGTTCGCGACCATCAACGTGCCGAAGGAATACAAGACCCGCACGACGTTCGACGGCCATGTCACGCTGAACGACGACGGCTCCGCCGACGTCACCGACACCTATTATTATTATGGTATGGACCACTCCTCCAAGAAGCGCTTCTTCACGGAGCAGACGCCCGAGGCCAGACGCCGCTACCATCAGGAGCTCGTCTCCAATTTCTCGACGTCGGCCAACGCCGTCGGCGAACTGGTGACGGATTTCACGTCATATCCAGGCAAGATGAGCTACACGGTCCATGTCGCGTACTACAGCACGAAGGCCGGCGACTACATGTACATCAAGAGCGGAAACCCGCTCTCCGGATACATGAACCCGCGCGCCGACACACGAATCTCCCCCATCTACTGGGGCTCGCACCGCCAATTGGACAACCACATCCGCTTCGATCTTCCTCCCAAATTTGCCGACGTCGTGATGATTCCGAAGACCCTCAACTGGAAGACGCCTACCAAACACGGATGGCTTTCGCGTATCGTCAAAACGGACAAGAAAGGCTATGACCTGTACTACAAGGCGGACATGGATCCCGAAATCGTCCCCACCGCCTATTACAAGGAGCTGATGGACATGGCCCGCACGCTCCGCCATCCGTCGTTCACGACGCTCCTTCTCAAGAAAGTGGCCGAACCCGTCAAGAAAGAGGCCGAACAGCCCAAGAAAGAAGCTGAACAACCGAAGAAGGACGGCGAACAGCCCAAGAAGGAAGCCGCAACGCCCGAGAAGAAGGCCGCGTAACGGCTGTATTTGCTTTTAGCTTTCAGCTTTCAGCTCCGCGTAGCGGCTAGGCCGCTACGCGGATTTCCTTCCATTTTCCGCCACGCAGGCGGTAGTACCACATCGGCGGCAGGCTGACGATGAAAATCGTCGCGAACGACCAGATCGTCATCAGCCCCCAGTGGAAGACATCAACCAAAATGATCGCAATGACCGTCAGGCCCGTCGCGACCGCCATCACCTTGAACACCCATTTCGTGTCGCCGACGGCGCCCAGGCCGGACATCAGCGCGATGTTGATGGAATCCGCGATCGTGTAGGTGGCCATCAGTTTCATCAGTTTCGAACCGACCGCCAGCACTTCCGAATAATGGACGCCGCCCAGATCGCTGTCGCTTTGGAACAGCATGAAATACTGTCTGGAAAACACCGCGAATGTGAACGCGATGAACGTCATCCAAATCTGGCAGAGGACAAGACCGTGGCCCATGTAGGCGAGCGCGTTCTTGTAGTTGCGTTCGCCGTGGCTCTGCCCCGCCAGCGTGCTGATGGCGCGGCTGACGCCGAAAATCGGCACGAACGCCAACTGGTTCAGACGGAACGCGATCGTCGTCGCCGCCAGTTCGACCGTGCCCATGCGGCCGATGACCAATAGGAACAATGTCCAGAGAAACGCGTCCATGCACATCTGGAAGCCGCTCGGCAGCCCGAACCGCAGCAATTGCTTCGCGACGGTCCAGCGGAACCGCCAGTCGCTGCGGCTCTTGTAGCGTTCTGCGTTCTCATGGCCGAAGAACCACCAGAGCATCATCGACAGCGGAAACAAATTCGAAAGGACGGTCGCCCATGCCGCGCCGCCGACGCCCATCTCCGGGCAGCCCCATTTGCCGAAAATCATCGCGTAATCCATGACGACGTTCGCAATCTGCCCTGTCAGCTGCGCGATCATCAGCCGCATGTTGTCCGCCCGTCCGCTGAAGAAGCCCGACAGCGAGCATTGCGCGAAGCTCAACGCGCCGCCGAACAACAGGATCTTCAGATATTCCGCCTCCAGAACCCGCAGTTCCTCCGCATGGCCGACGACTTTGAAAAACCAGTCCGTCCCAAGCCCGAGAAACGCCGTGATGACACCGCAGAACAACGCCAGATACAGGCCCTGCCAGTTGACGGAGCCGATCTTGCTATCCTGCCCCGCGCCCACTTGGTTCGCCGTGATCGTGCCCGTGTAGCTCACCGTCCCGATGATCAGGCTGGTCGTCAGCCATGACAGCATACCAGCCGTTCCGGACGCCGCGATCGCCACAGGCGAATACCACGAAAGGAACATCGCATCCGTGAACTGCATCAAAACATAGCCGGACGACGACATCACCAACGGCGCGGACAATCTCAGCAGCCGGTTGTATTTCGCCTTCTGACCAAATAATTCCTTGAATTGCATCTTCTCTCAAACTTCCATTTATAAATAATGTCACATGTTTAATATACTCCACGGGCAGGCAATATCCAGAAGACGCACCAGAACCAACCATTTTACATTTTTTGACGTCACATTTTCTTGAACTTTCATCTTGATGGTTTAATGTTTACGGATTTTGTAAATCTCAGTTACCAATCATCATTCAAGAGGACTCCAATGCCCAGCGACAACATCGACATGAACTGCAACGCCCTGGTCAAACAACTCCAGAAGCCCAGTTCCCAATTCACCAAGCAAGACATCGTCACCTTCATCCGCAACAACGAGATTCAGCATGTCAATTTCATGTATCCCGCCGGAGACGGACGTCTGAAAACGCTGAATTTCATCATCAACAACGCCGAATATCTGGATGAAATCCTCACCTGCGGCGAACGCGTCGACGGTTCCAGCCTCTTCACCTTCATCGAGGCCAGCAGCAGCGACCTCTATGTCGTGCCGAAATTCAGCACGGCTTTCGTCGATCCCTTCGCGGAACTGCCCACGCTGTGCATGCTTTGCTCGTTCTACAACAAAGACGGCGAGCCGTTGGCCAGTTCCCCCGAATTCACGCTCCACAAGGCCTGCGAGCAGTTCAAGAAAGAGACCGGCATGGAATTCCAGGCCATGGGCGAACTTGAATACTACGTCATCGCCCCCGAATCGCCGTTCTTCCCCGCCTCCGACCAGCGTGGCTACCACGAATCCGCCCCCTATGCGAAATTCAACGAATTCCGCCAGCGGTGCATGCTCTACGTCGCCCAGGCAGGCGGCCTCATCAAATACGGCCATTCGGAAGTCGGCAACTTCAATCTGGACGGCATGACCTACGAGCAGAATGAAATCGAATTCCTCCCCTGCCCCGCGGAAGACGCCGCCAACCAGCTGACCATCGCCAAATGGATCATCCGCAATCTCGCCTTCGAATACGGCTACAACGTCACGTTCGCGCCGAAAATCACGACAGGCAAGGCCGGTTCCGGCATGCACATCCACATGCGCATCATGAAGGATGGCGTCAACCAGATGCTGAAGGACGGCGTCATCTCCGAAACCGCCAGACGCTTCATCGCCGGCATGATGAAACTTGCGCCTTCCATCACGGCTTTCGGCAACATGAACCCCACGTCGTATTTCCGCCTCGTGCCCCATCAGGAGGCCCCCACGAACGTCTGCTGGGGCGACCGCAACCGCTCCTGCCTCGTCCGCGTCCCGCTCGGCTGGGCCAGCAAGAACGACCTCTGCAAGCAGACCAACCCGTTGGAAAACAACAGCGAATACGACACACGCCAGAAACAGACCGTCGAAATGCGTTCGCCGGACGCCTCCGCCAACGTCTATCTCCTCCTGGCCGGCCTCGCCGTCGCCGGACGCTACGGCCTCAGCCTGCCCGATGGGCTGGAAATCGCCGACAAGACGTATGTCAATGTCAACATCCATCGCAAGGAGAACGAAGCCCTGCTCAACAGTCTGGCGACACTGCCCGACAGCTGCGCCGCCTCCGCCGACTGCCTGCAGGCCCAACGCGCCGTCTATGAAAAGGATGGCGTCTTCAGCCCGGCCATGATCGACGGCATCATCGCACAGCTGAAAGCCTTCAACGACGCCACGCTCCGCGCCGACATGGGCGACGATCTCGAAGCCATGGCGAAACTCGTCAAGACTTATTTCCACTGCGGCTGAGCAGTCAATTATCCGTCCGCCCAAGGCTCTTTTTCAGCTTGGGCGGACGGGACGCTCACTGCTTTTCGATATTCCTGAAAAACGAATCCGGGTCCTCGCCCATCGCCGCCGCCAACTTCACTGCGGCACGGCGGCTCAATTTGCGACGGCCAGTTTCATACGCGCTGATGACAACTTGGTGAATACCGCTCTTTTCCGCAAGTTGCTCCTGCGTCAATTCATGCTTCAGACGTGTTCCGGCCAGCAAATCTCCAGGCGTGACATTTTTCCAATAATCCGTCTTGAAGACATCCACGTATTCTTCGTCGTTTTTTACAGCATGATGTTCTGCTGTAGAACGATTATGGAATTCCGTATTGTAAAATCTGTGTTCATTGGTATTCATAGTCTCTCCTTTATATACTTATTATTCGATATTTCCCCTCAATTCACGTTTTCCCGTGGCCGACTGGATGGCGACTGTCTGAATCGTGTTGTGCGCGATGGGCGACGGCGAATCGATCGTCACATGGAGGTAGTTGTCCGACCAGCCAGACGGCGGATTCTCCTCTTCCACCAAAACATCCAGCGTTTTTCCAACCTGCGATTTCGCAAAGGCTTCCGCTTTTTCGACAGCCAGTTCCAGCAATTCTCCGGAACGCTCTTCCGCGACATGTTTCGGCGGCCGCCCGGGCATGGTCGCCGCAGGCGTTCCGGGTCGCGGCGAATACGTGAAGACATGCATGAGGCCGAACGGCAGTCGCGACATGAATGATTTGCATGCCGCGAACGTGGCGTCCGTCTCCCCCGGAAAGCCGACGATGACGTCCGTCCCCAGGCAGACGTCCGGAACTTTTTCCGCCGCAAGCATCGCGATGCGTTCGAATTCGGCGGCGTTGTAGTGACGGCCCATCTGTTTGAGAATCGTATCCTCCCCGTATTGGACGGGCAGGTGGAGGAAACGGCAGAGCCGTGGATTCCGCGCCATCAGATCGATGACCTGATGGACAACCGGCCCCGGCTCGGCGGAGCCAAGGCGGATGCGGAAGCCGTCGCCAAGCGAGAGAATCTGTTCGATGACATCCGCGAGATTGCAGCCGCTATTATTATAAGTTGTTATATTGACACCCGTCAGGACGATTTCCCGATGGCCGCGGCGGATCAGTTCGGAAGCTTCGCGCAGAAGATCATGCAGATTTCTGGAACGGGCGGGGCCACGCGTGTGCGGGACGATGCAGTACGTGCAGAAGAAATCGCAGCCCTCCTGGATCTTGAGGTTCGCCCGCGTCCGTTCGTCATAAAGCGAAACGCCCGGGCTGAGAAAGTCCTCACTGGCGTCGCCAGGCGCGGGAAACAATGGTTTCTGCTGGCGTATCAGCTTGTCGCCAAGCAACTTGCTAAGCGGGGCAGGCTTCGGGTTCGGCACGATCAAATCGACTTCCGGATACTTTTCCGCATCCGCGACCGTCGCTTCGCAACCCATCAGCACGACAAACGCGTCCGGCAGCCGTTTTCTGGCGGCGCGGACGGCCTGCCGCGATTTCTGCGAGGCGATGCCCGTCACGGCGCAACTGTTGATAATGACGATGTCCGACGGCTCGCCCCATGGCACGGACTGGTAGCCGTGGGCGGTCAAATCGCCCGCGACGGTGGCTGAATCAGCCTGGTTGAGACGGCATCCCAATGTATGGATGGAAAATGTTAGCATGGCGGCGGAATCGTTAGCGGAGTCGTCTGTCGTAGTTGAAAAGAGAGGTGGCGGAAGGGGCGTCCTGCAGATTCTCCGCACCTGTGAGATCGATAACCAGCTGGGATACACGGACTTTGGCGTTATGGAGCTTCCGCCAGTCCATCGGAACGGTGGAACGAAGCGCCGTGACGGAGCCTTCCGTCACAGGCCGCAACGTGACTTTGCGGCCGTCGGACAGCGTGTTGCCGCAGCCGAAACCGTCCGGCAGGACGGCGCGTGTGCGCATGAGGGCCGGATAGCTGAAAATCGTCAGGATGAGCGGCGTCTCCGCATTGTCGCAGAGGGCTTCCAATTGATCGGAATCGATTTCACAGGAGACGGTCGCGGCCTGGCAGCCAAGGCTCGCCAAATGCTTGGCGGCCAAGGCGTTGAGAACAGCCAGCCCTTCGCCGGCGATCATCGTGGCGTTCGATTCCTTCGCCAGCTGCCATGTGTCCCATGAATTGACTTCGATCGTCATGACGGGCGCCACCAGCGACAGGAAGTCGCGGATGGCCGGAATGTCCGCCTCATAGATGACGGACGGCAGCGCGATGGCGAAGATATCTTCATAATGCTCAATGAGTTGGATGGCGAGAGCCTTGATGTCGGTGTCCGCGCAGACTTGCGAATCGACGATCAGTTTGCAGGAGCCGAGCATGGTCTTGCGGTTGGCGAAACACGCTTCCGCCTGCGACGGCGTGACGCGCAGGAGCGTCGCATGGTCTCCAAGCCGCAGTTTGTTTTCAACACATTTGCCATGAGGGGCTTCGAGAATTTCCCGAACCGCCTGCGGCAGGACAATGTCGCGAACGACGCCGTCCGTTTCCTTCTGGCTGCGGCGGATGAACGCAGTCGCCTCCTCCATGACGCGATTGCCCGCATTGCGCGGCAGAAGTCGGTCCGGCAGATTCTCCTGATTGTATTTGATGTCCGCCAGCCGTCCGTCCGTCGCAAGCAGTTTGGCGAGTTCGATGGCGATTTCCGCGACATCGATGGCGCGTTTCGGATTGGCGACGCGCTGCGGCGGCGTGCGAAGCGTCGTCTCGTGATTGTTATAGGTTAAATGCCAAATGGTTCCGTTTGTGTCGTCGTTGGAGACATGGACGCTGTTTCCATCGGTTGCGGCGGTCTCCGCCTGGCAGTCCGAACGGAAATCGGCGGTCTGTTCGCCTGCGGGACGGGCGGATTCCCCCGTGACGTCCGTGCGGATTCCATGGAAATACGCATTGGACATCCTGCGGCCCGCATACGCGCCGAGCTTGGCGGTCGATTGAGCCAATTCGTCGTTGGAAAGACTGCCGTTGAGAGCTTCGCGATAGAGACTTACGGTTTTCGAGACCCATGGGGCCGATTTGAGGCGACCTTCGATTTTCAGGGAATCGACGCCTATTTCAGCCAGTCTGGCCAAGTCGCCCGCGAGGCACATGTCATGCATGGAAAGCGGCGTGGACGTGACGCCATTCTGATTTGTCCAGCGGACGCGGCACGGGCTTGCGCATGCGCCGCGGTTGCCGCTGCGGCCGCCGACCCAGCTGGAAAGCAGGCAGCGCCCCGAACAGCTGAAGCAAAGAGCCCCTTGCACAAATACTTCGATTTCAACGCCGTGGCCGATGGCCGCCTTCATTTCTTCCTCCGACAGCTCCCGCGCCAGAACGACACGCGTGATGCCGAAGGATTTCGCGGCTTCGACGCCGGCGGATGTCGTGACGGCGGCCTGCGTGCTGAAATGGAAGGCGAGTTTCGGGAAGGCGGGAATGAACGCCAGAATGGCCGGATCGCGAACAAGAACGGCATCGACTCCGGCCTGCTCCGCCAACGCGAGCGTCCGTGCGGCAAGGCCGAGTTCGCGTTGTGCAAGATCCACATTCAACGTCAGATAGGCCTTGGCATGAGCGTCATGAATGGATTGGACGACTGTCTGCAGCGCTTCCGGCGGAAAGTTTTTGGCACCAGTCCGGGCGTTCAGTTTCTTGAGGCCGAAATAGACGGCGTCCGCCCCCGCCGCCAAGGCGGCGGCGAGTTCGTCCGGACCGCCCGCGGGGGCCAGCAGTTCAGGCATTTTGCTCACGTCCGTCGCCATGGCAGTTATTTCCCTTGTCCGAGTTCGATGGAGCGGCGTCTCGCCGCATCGACGACATCGTCCATGAGCTTGCGGAAATTGGCGGCGGCCATGACGTCCAGCCCGGCGGCCGTCGTGCCTTTCTTGGAAGTGACGGCGTCCCGCAGTTCATCCGGTGTGCCGAGCTTGCGGCAGAGCATCTCCGCAGATCCTGCAAGTGTCTGGACGGTAAGTTCAAGCGACAATTCAGGGGACAGCCCGGCATGGACGCCCGCGTCCGCCATCGCCTTCACCATTTCGAAGAAATAGGCGGGGCCGGAGCCGCTGAGCGCCGTGACGGCGTCCAGCTGGTCTTCCGTGACCTGCCGCGCAATGCCCAGCGAGCCGAGAATCGTCTCGGCGATTTTCGCGCAGGCCGCATCCGCTTGCGCCCCAAGGGCGAAGCAACTGGCGCCCTTGCCAACCATCAGCGGCGTGTTCGGCATGACGCGGATGATTTTCTCCGTGTGGAACCACGATGACAGCTTGGCGAGCGGAATGCCCGCGCAGATGGAGATGACAAGCGTCCCTTCGCGCAACGGCGGCAGCGCGGCGACAGCCTCGGGAGCAACCTGCGGCTTGACGGCCAGAAGAATTGTCTCCGCCTCCTTCACATGAACCGCCGCGTTTTCAACGCACTGGATTCCAGTCGTTTTCGTAAACGCCTCCCGCGCAGGTGCGAAAACATCGATCGCGAGAAGCTCCGAAGCGGGATGGATGTTGTGTTTGACGATGCCTGCCGCGAGCGCGGTGGCCATTTTACCTGCGCCGATGAAGAGGATTTTCATGATAAGTGCCTTGTTTGGTAGGGCTTGCGAAAAAAAGCCCCGCCAAACTTCAGCATTTGACGGGGCTCAAATTGGCTCCGACAGCAGGGCTTGAACCTGCGACCTAGTGGTTAACAGCCACCCGCTCTACCACTGAGCTATGTCGGAATGGTAAATCTAATTGGCTCCGACAGCAGGGCTTGAACCTGCGACCTAGTGGTTAACAGCCACCCGCTCTACCACTGAGCTATGTCGGAGTAACGTTCTCAAAAAGAACATTATTTAATGTATAGCGCCTTTGGGATTTTTCAAGCAGACAGAAAAGTTTTTTGTAAAATGGCTCTAACGGGACACTGATGCACTTCCATCAATCCTTCAATCCGACTTCCACTGGCTCCGGATGGAGGACGCGCACCAGATCGGCGGGATCCATTTCCACGCAGAAGCCGCGATGCCCGCCGTTGATGTAGATTTTCGGCAGTTCCAAAATGCTTTTTTCGACGTAAATCGGCATCTGGCGGCGGGTTCCGAAGGGCGACGTGCCGCCACAGTGATAGCCGGAATTGTGCTCCGCCTGGGCGGGTTCGCAGGGCGCGACGGATTTGACGCCCAGATGGCGGGCGAGATTCTTCGTGGAGACGCTCCAGTCGCCGTGCATCAGGATGACGAACGGCTTTTTGGCGTCGGTTTCGAAGATAAGCGTCTTGACGGTAAGATGTTCGTCGATTCCCATGACTTCCGCGAGATGGGAGGTTCCGCCTTTGTCAACGTAATCATAGAGATGCTCTACATAGGGGACCTTGTTGGCTTTGAGCATGCGTGTCGCGCATGTGACAGGGACTTTGGTGAGAAGCATAATAAATTCCTTTTCTAGTCTTCTAGGATTCTAGGATTCTAGAAGGCAATTTCCAGTTTTTCTTGCAGCCATTCGCTGGAAGCTTTTACGGTTTTGCAAGTCGCAAGCTGTTTGAACACATCGCTTTCCTCCCCGAACATGGAACGGGCCAAGCGGAGGATGAAGCCGTTGTTCGCCTTCGGGAGGCGGCCCGACTGCGTGGCGATGTCCAGCAGGAAACACAGCTTGTCGTCCGTCGAAACGGGGGGCTGTCCGAGAATGGCGGCTTCAATGTCGCGGAGGAGGGACGGTCGCGACAGCAGGCCGCGGGCGGCGGCGATGCCGTCCACGGGGCAGAGTTCCGCGAGGCGGACGGCGTCCTGCGGCGACTGAATGTCTCCGCAGGCAATCAGGACGGAATCCGGAAGGCATTCCCTTGCAAGGAGAAAGCGCTCCCATCCGTTTTGGACGGGGCGGTACATTTCGCGGACAGTCCGATAGTGCAGGAACACGATATCGGGGGCGGCGGGGCGGACGGCCGCGGCGATTCGCGGAAACTCGTCCGGACTGTCGAAACCGATCCGCAACTTGACGCTGAACGGCCGTTCGCCGACGGCTTCGCGGATGGCGCCCAGCGTCCGCGCGATCCATTCCGGATCGCGAAGCCTTGCGCCGCCGCTGTGGTTTCCGATGACGGTCGGGCTCGGGCATGCACAGTTGAGATCCGCGCATACAGCTCCTGCCGCCAGCATGCGTCCAGCCGTTCCCGCAAGAAAATCCGTGTTCGTCCCCATCATCTGGGCGATGACGGGAAGTCGTTGATTCATATACGGTTCAAGATGGTCGTTGATGCGGGCCTGCCGCGGGATTCCCGTGGAGATGCGGATAAACGGCGCATGCCAGCAGCGGACGTATCCGCGGGCGGTCATGGCGGCGAGGAAGGAGCCTTCCGTCACGCCGTCCATGGGGCCGGGCAGGATACGGCTCGGCAACATGCCTCCGCCGCGAAGCGGAAGCGGTGTAGCCCAGAGCTTGCAAATATCGGAAGATGCCATTTAACAGACGGTTGCAAAGAGCTACGGCGCGTCAGTGGTCCATCAGCAGGATGGTGCCGAGCGTCGCGTTCGGATTCTCGATGTGGGCGCCGACGACGACATCGATATCGCGCAACGGGACGCGATGCGTCGTCAGCTTCTTGACGTCGATCTTCCCTTCGGAGATGAAGCGGAGGGCAAGTTCCATGTTGGAACGCGTCGTCCAGCGGACAAAGACATCCGGATAGGACGTCTCGCCGATTTCCCATGCGGCGTCATGGTAGCCTGGGCCGGTCCGTGCGCAGCTGCGGAGGTCGAGATTGCCAAGCCCTGCGCCCCAAGTACTTGTGGCGGGAAGACCGCCGACCAGGCCGATCCGTCCCATGTGATGCGTGTCCGGCGTGACTTTCATGAGATTCGCGACGTTCTTGATCACCTGCGTGCCGTCTTCGCCGAAGGCCATGACGGCCATGTCGAAGCCGCGCCCATGGGTGAAATCCGCGCAGGCCTTTTCGCAGCCCGCCGCGTCCTTCGCGCAGATGGTGGCGTCGATGCCCCATTTGGCGGCGATGTCCAGACGGAAATCATGGACGTCGCATCCCATGACGTATGCTCCCGCGAGCTGCCCGATCCGCGCGGCGAACTGGCCGACGATCCCCATGCCGACGACGAGCAGATATTCGCCGATTTCCGGCTGCAGCCGACGGATGGCGTTCAGCGATGTCACGACCAGATGGACGTAGGCGCCCTCTTCCCATGAGACGTTGTCCGGCATGAGGCAGCAGAGCTTCTGCGGGACGACGGCGTAATTCGCATGCTGCGCGAAGCCCGCCCCCATGCAGGAGACGCGATCGCCGATCTTGAAATCCGTGACACCTTCGCCCAGAGCGATGACTTCGCCCGCGTTCTGGTAGCCGAACGGCATCACCTTCGTCGGCTTCAAACTCTTGTCAATGCGTGTTTTCTTCGCTTGCCCAAGCTCCGTTCCGGGGCTGATGAGCGACGCATGCACTTTGACGAGCACATGGCCTTTTTTCAGCTCAGGCATGGGCTGGGAGATGACACAGCCGTGCCCCGTGTCGTCCAATGCGCCAATCAATCGTTGGTTCAACATGTTCACTCCTTGTGATGGTGGATGGTGGTTGAAATCGAATCCTTCCTTATACTTTACATTAAAAAAGGGCGAGTTCAAGGGCGGAAACAGTGCGGAATTGTGTCGGGACGGCATTGAGTTGAAGAAAAACTCAAGTATATTAGTGATAGGAGATTTGACGACCATGAAATCAGATGAAGAAACAACCATGCCGAAGAAGACGATTGAAAATGGACTGTTTGTAACGTTCGAAGGGCCGGAAGGCTCCGGAAAAACGACGCAGATCAAGATGCTGGCGGAACGGCTGACCGAACAGGAATACGAAGTCGTCGTCACGCGGGAGCCTGGCGGCACGATTCTCGGCGAACATATCCGCAAGTTGCTCATAGAGTTCGATGAAGAGGATATCGCGGATGAGGCGGAGCTGCTGTTGTTCGGCGCATCCCGCGCGCAGCACATGCGCCGCAAGATCCTGCCCTGCCTGAAACGCGGCGGCATCGTCTTGTGCGACCGTTTCGTCGATTCGACGACCGCCTACCAGGGGTATGCGCGCAAACTGGACTTCGGCTTCATCCAGAATCTGCATGCGTTTTCGCTGTGCGGCCGCTGGCCGGATCTGACGTTCGTTCTGGACATCGACGTCGATACCAGCTACCAGCGGATGCACAAGCGGTATGCCAACTCCGCCCCCGTCAACGACCGCATCGAGGCCGAGAGCCGTGCGTTCCATACCGCTGTGCGGGAAGGATTTCTGGATATCGCGAAGAAAAATCCGGGCCGTGTGAAAGTCATTGACGCGAATCGGCTTCCGGAAATCATCGCGGCGGATCTCTGGTGGGAGGTCTATCATGCCATTGTCTGATTTCAAGGAGTCTTTTCCGTTGCTTTGCAGCCGTTTGGAACAGGCGAAACGGAACGGTCGCACAGGTCAGGCGTATCTGTTTCTTGGAGACGATCCCGTCTTTCTGGAAAAATTCGCCCTGGCATGGGCGCAAACGGCGGCCTGCACGGGAGATACGCCGACGGGAGAGTCCTGCGGCCATTGCCATCCATGCGACCTTTTCCAACGGAACTGCTATCCGGAATGCCTCTTTCTGCGGCCGCAGTCGAAATCGCGGCAGATCACGGTCGAAGCGATGCGGCAGTTTGAATACGACATCAATCTCGCGGCGACGCCCGGCCTGCTGAAAATCGGCATCATCGTGGAGGCGGAATGCCTTGGCGAAGAAGCCCAAAACGCGTTCCTGAAGACACTTGAAGAGCCGCCGCCGAACACGTTGCTGCTGCTGCTGACGGTGAATTCGCGAAAACTGCTGCCGACCATCCGCTCGCGCTGCCAGACGATTTCGCTGTTGCGGAACCGCCAGAACTACGATCTGGCCGCGCAAAAAGGACTTTTCACGGTCCTGTCGAAACTGAAACGCGGTGCGGGGGCGGGAATCGGCCTGAAGACCAGCGCGCGAATCACGGCGATGTTCGCGGAACTGCACAAGGATGCCGAAGCGTTGGCGGA
Organism: uncultured bacterium; assembly: GCA_902776645.1. Classification (GTDB taxonomy): domain Bacteria; phylum Verrucomicrobiota; class Lentisphaeria; order Oligosphaerales; family Oligosphaeraceae; genus UBA1407. Next base: position 30,105 of record CACYQT010000009.1, read on the forward strand.
AGAGACGAAGGACCATCGGTGGGACGACACGGAGGACGCGCGCATCAAGAAGCAGCTCGAAGAGGAATACATCGCAAAGATCGAAGCGGAATACGTCCGCTTGCGCGAATCGATGCTCAGCGCGTTGACGGCGTGGTTCCTGCAGCGCTTTCTCATCTGCCAAGGCGTCAGAAAAGAACTGTTGCCGCATGCTGAAATGCTTGAGGCCGAAGAAGATATCTTCACCGCTCCGCCCAAGCCGGAAGAAGCGGAAGAGGACATCCGCCTGGCGGAGGAGCTGACATCCTGCATCAAGGCGAACGTCGATGAACGGCTTGCGTTGGATGCCTTCTGCCTGACGGTTTCGGAGAAAAAGCCAAAACCTGCCTTCGGCAGAGCCTAAAGCTTAAAGCCTAAAGCCTAAAGCGAATTGCAACTCATTGCCAATACAGAACTTCCAGAATATTCAGAACATCCAGTCTATCCAGAAGAAAATATGCCAATCTACGAATACTCCTGCAAAGAATGCGACCATAAATTCAGCCATCTTCACAAACGTCTCGGCGAAGCGGCGCCGAACTGTCCGAAATGCGGTTCCGCCAATGTGAAGAAACTGTTCTCAACATTCAGCGCCGCAACGGCTTCCGCCTCGTCCTCCTGCGCGGCGGCGGATGCCTGCCCCCATGCTCAGGAAGGGCATCATTGCTGCCCGGGCTGCTGCCACCATCACGGTTGACCACCATAAGGAAACACCATGGAAATCGAAATCATCCTCGGCGACATCACCAAGCTCGACACGGATGCCATCGTCAACGCCGCGAATTGCACGCTGCTTGGCGGCGGCGGTGTGGATGGCGCGATTCATCGCGCCGCCGGCCCTGCCTTGCTTAAAGAATGCATCAAAATCGGCGGCGGCAAGACGGGCGAAGCCTATCTGACTGGTGCCGGGAAACTTCCATGCAAATACGTCATCCACACGCCTGGCCCTGTCTGGCGCGGCGGCAACCATAACGAACCGCAACTGTTGGAGTCGTGCTACGTCAACAGCCTCAAACGAGCCGCCGAAAAACAGTGCGTCTCCATCGCGTTTCCATGCATTTCCACGGGCGTCTACGGCTATCCGCATGAAGCGGCGGCGAAAATCTGCCTGGACGTCCTGCGAAACTACCAAGGCGACTATCCGAAAAAAGCCATCGTCTGCTGCTTTTTGGAAGAAGACAAACGCATCTACGACAGTCTGTTGTGAATCCATCTTCTCGCGTTTTCATGAAGGCCATGCGATTATGTGACCATGACGCATTTTCGAGCTCAATTCGGTGACTTGACGGTTTTTCATTCGGTGGGTTGACGACTTGACGATTCGTCACATATCATTGCCAAACATGCGCAATATGAAATTGCAACAATAGGAGAATACCTCATGGTTACTTTTTCCAACTCATTGACGGTCAATCCAGAAAATGAAAAAGCAAGAAAGCAATTGGAAAAACTATCGGAGGAATATTCTTCGCTTTTGCTGGATTACGCCCAGATGACCGGTCCGTTGAAGAAGAATCTGGAAACAGAGTACATGATGAAAATCGGACGCAAGGAATATGAACTCTACTCCTTGAATGTCAGTATCTTGCAAATACGCCGAAAAATCGCCATTCACCAGGCGGCCGTTAACGACGGAAGTTCTATCTCCGAAGAGGAAATAGAGCAAATCATCGCAAAGGAGTTCGCCGAATACAAGGGAGTGCTGGAAGAGCACCAAAAAGCTATCCAAAAGGCTGAAGAACATTTTGGCACTCCGAAAATGACAGATAAAGAGCATGAAAAATTGCTAAAACTTTACAAAGGATTGGTGAAAAAGCTTCATCCGGACATTCACCCGAACCTGCCGCCTGCCGCCGCCAATCTTCTCAAATCTGTTATCGACGCTTATAAGTCTGCTGATCTCGCGGAGCTTGAATTGCTGAACGACATGGCTAATGACATTCTAAAAGGAAAAGATGTCGATCTTGAAATCCACAATTCGCTTGAATTGATGCAGAAGCAAATTGCAAACCTGAAACAGAAAATCTTAGATTTGAAAAACAAAATGAAGACGTTTGAGGAAAAACCACCGTTCTGCTATAAAAAATTACTTTATGACTCATCGGCTGTTCTTGCCAAACGGAAGGAACTGGAACAACAAATAGACGAGTATAAATCTGCATTGAGCCAACTGCAAGAATTTTATGACGGATTGAGGAGTCAGGCATGACAGAAAAAACGACAAGCGGTGGAGGAATGATTCCTGTAGAGACTTGGGAGAAAATCGTTTCCGCATTCAGTGGTAGCGGTGGTGGTCTTGTTCCGTTGCCCCATATCCATGAGATTTTCTTGATCGACTGCCGCATTGCGGGAACGACACATGTGGAGGGAATCGACGACAAGACAGCGAATATCGACAAAGGCACGTTATTGATGTTTCAACGTGAAAAGGACAATCAATATGACGCCCTCGCCATCCAGATTCTCAACGACAAAAAGGAGAGAATCGGTTATGTTCCCAAAGCGAAGAATGAAGTCCTTGCCAGACTTATGGATGCAGGAAAACTGATTTTTGGTCGAGTGGAGGAAAAAGAAAAAGTCGATGACTGGATCAAAATCAGCATCAAAGTATTCATGAAAGATGTCTGAAAAGACCAATAGATCATAAATAACTTTATATTGATTTAGTTGTTAATCTCAAACTTGTCACAGGGTAAAAGACATAGAGTTTTCCAATCGCTTTGAATAGCGTCATGCTATCCATCAAGACCAACCATCATGGCTTGCTATTCTCGGCCAGAATAGACTTTGACTTGTATGGAACTCGCCGCGGAACCGACGCCTTCGACTTTTATGTGATTCCCTTTGCCTTTGATGCGAAGGCTCGTCTTGACCTCAAATGATTCAACTTGTTTTCCCGCTCCGTCATAGACGCTGCATTTGCCATCGGGACTAATCAGCACATGTTCCTTGTCGCGAAGATTGACGGGAAGCTCTATACGGCTTCCGTTGAATTCAACCTTCACATTTCCGAGTCTCATGTCTTGTTTTTCACTGCCAACTATCTGCGGGATGTTGTCGCCTTTATGCAACCCACGCATGTCCGCCAGCGCGACAGAGCATTCGTTGTATATCGGTAGTCCGTTGTAGAGAACGATGAAGCATTTGACTTTCTTGAAGTCGAAACCATGCATTGCGTCAGAGAGCGGCAGGCAAAGCGTCCGCCATCCCGTGAAATCAATCGTCTGGATCCAGTCGATGTATTTGCCGTTTTCGTCCCAGAATTGAATCCGTAGCTTTTCGCCACCGCCATCGCCGTTCAAATTCAGCAGTATCCTGTCATAGGCGGAAAGATCAAGGCCATTCGCGAATGTAATCCCCTTCGATGTCCAATCGCCGCCGGCGGAATTCAACGATTTGAAAAGCACGCCTTTTCCATTGATATTACGTCCTTTCGGAGCCGCCTCCATGGAGGCGAGAGCGCCATTGGCATGAGTACCCGATGCATCGCGCAGAAGTCCACTTCCGCTGACGAATTTACCATATATATTTTCCGCGCCTTCCGCGAAGGCGGCGGGATCGGCAAAATCCATAATGGATTCACCAACATTCGCCCCAACCGTCATAGGAGCGTCACCGACAACATGCGTCAACACGATTACGGCAGGCGCGGATTCATCCGCGCCATATCTCGCGAAATCGAAATTCTTCTCAAACGCAGTTTCTCCAATGGAAACGAACGACGGCGGCAGCACAGGCATCAGCTCCATATTGCCGAGCATTGTGCGAAGCGCATCTCTGTCGCCACGAAGCATCCTGTAATCCGTCGGCTCTGGCTCAGCAGGTTCTTTGTACTTGAATGTGAAGATCGTTTCACCTCTGAAAATACATGTCAACTCGCAACGCGCATCACCATTGCCACCATCCGCCTTCAGATCAACACGGTTCATGCCTTTTGCAAACTGTGGCGGAACGGGCCCCTTGCGGCTCATGATAAGACCGCCGTTGCGTTCGAAGACGTTGATCGTCCCGTCCGCATGCCATTCCGCATAGTCGTTTGCTTCCAACAAGATAGGTAGCGTCACATCCGTTCCATCAACGCTGACGATCGGATGCTTTAGCGAAACATTATATTCTTTCAATGCCTCAACTGGGCCGACGAGCACATGACTGTCCCTCTTCGGCGGCATGTCGTTCAGCAACAGGCTGACTCCCGTGACTTCACCATAAGGATATGGACGATAGAGCGGAGCATGCGCCTGGTATGGCCATTTGTAATCGAAATAGCGTTCATCCTCCGCCCTGTCGAGAATAAAGCATTTCCATCCCGTGAAATCCAAAACGATATAGTTCTCCCGAACACTGCCTCTGGCCGTTGTGCTGTTGAGCTGCACATTCAGGACACCGCCCTGCCCGTCCGCCTTCACCCACACGCACAGAGGACGCTTATCCAATAGCGAGATAGGCTTGTCGAACTCATAGCTGAAATGGCAGCTCTGAGAGCGTTCATTGGATTTGTTGTCAAACGAAAGATCGATTGCGGCAGTGCCTTCAGGCGTCTTTTCAGAGGAGACAGCTATCGCACCCTCTGTCGAAAGCTTCTTGAAGGGAATGCCTTCCGTACAATCCGCAATCACAAGATTGTCGTCGGCAGCATGCTTTGCAATTGACGGGAGCGCACGGATACGCAGAATTGGTGACTGTGCGTCGTATGGATTTTCGAACGTTTGCCCAAGCGGCGCAACAAGCGTGCCATCTGCATGAAGCACAAATGGCCCGGAATAGCTCTGACGGACAATTTTCCACGAATCGCCATCAGGCAGCAATGCATGGCGCATCTTCCTGTCATAGAGTTCTTTGCAGATATTTTGCGGAAGCAGGCGTTCCTGTTTGATTTTATCACACAACCTTATATAACGAAGCATCTCATTCATGCGTTTGTTGGCGTAGTACTGCCCATAGTCCACTTGGACAGAAATCGGACTGCTGGTGGCCGCCGCTTTGAGACAGAGAAGCTCCAATTCATCAGGCGTCGCCGCGTTCGTGCTTGGTGACCAGACATGCGCCCTATACCAGCCAACGTCGCCCGTAAACATGTTATAGGAATGTAGAACGGGAATATAGCCTTTGAAGCGCATGGTATAGACATCGCGACCATAGTACATCGGATCGAACGCGGGGGCGCCGCGCACAATCGAATGCCACGAATTATGCGTATAGAGATTGTTGCCTCCCGCAAAGACAGGCTTGTGGAGACGCGCTTGCAACGCATTGACGAAACGGCCCGTATTGCGCCATTTTGGCGACTGCGGAATCCACTCCTCGCCAGCGTCGAAATAGACCATGTCGGCGGAAGTTTCGTTGAGAACATAGGCCTGCCGCTCGATAATTTCGTCAAAAAGCGTGCTTTCGATGTCCGGAGCATAGATGCATCCTCCCCATATCGGCCAGCAGTTCACGATAAGACCTATCTTCTGGCCCGCTTTGCAGGTCTGGCGGTTGGTTCCTCTGAAGCCGCGTTCGCAATTCTGGAAGGTATTGTCGGTATGGGATTTGTAGCGGACAATCTCACCGTTGACATAGAGGTCGCCATCCGTCTCAGGCCAGTCTTTCAGCGGCCCTTCGACTTCTATGGTGGTTGCCTGGTCGTCGAGATCTTTCGTAAGGATTGCGAATTGTTTCTGGAGAAGGCGGCTATCCGCAACTGGCGTGATATGTTTGTCACGCATACCGAGCCGTCCGCCCCATCCGATCATGCCCTGCATGGAGTGCAGACCGAAGAGGAGTCCTGCCGCATGGATTTTATCCGCCACGGCTTTGAGGCTTTTCATGCCGTTTGGATATGTGCTCTTGTGTGGCTCGTAAGTAGGCGAGCTGTCGTACCATCCATCGGTCATTTCAATGCAACCGAATCCGCCTTTTGCAAAATCGATGACCTCTTCGACGTTCTCTTCGGTGACCCGCCCCGCCATCATGTAGGAAGCAGTCCGGGCTGGATGTTTCCGAAGCCAGATACCATCTCTCGTAAAATGCGGAAGCCCCTGCTCGATTTCAATGTTCTCCGCGCAATCCTCCGCCTCAGCGGACGGCAATGCGGCGAAAGCCACCTTTGCGCCAAGCAGTCTAAATTCGCGGTAGGCCCTGCCCTGGAAGAACATACCGCCGCCATTTTCTTTTTTGGTCTGGATATAGGCATCAATGCCGTTGCCCGTCGCCGATGACGCATGCGTATCATCATTGCAAGAGAACAGGAACGCGCAGAAATCCCCCTTGTGGGCGATATTCATAAGACCGCCGTGCCGTTCGGTGAGATTGAGGCAGATATTGAAGAAAGTCACCTCTGAAACATCGCCTAGATTTTCTCGTATCAGGCTTATTGTAAAATACTTGGGATATGTTTTGATGAACAGGTCCATGAATCGCCGTTCTTCATCGAAGGAGACATGCATGTACTCGCCGTCGAAGGTGACATAGTCAGGCAGCAAATCCCCCATGGACTTTGAGACGGCCTTGAACATAGTGGTCGTCACACCAAGCATGTCGTTGCCGTTGCGGAGATCGATGAGTTCCGTAGTCGCTCCCGAACCATGAAAAACCAACTGCATGCTTTCATTTGCAATGACATAGGATTTTGCCAACTGCTCCTGATACTTGTCCTTTTCGATTTTCATGTCTCCTACCTCGATTTTTGATAGCCGGGCGGCAACTAAGCATAAAACTATGTGGGATACATCTTTGATATCGGTGTCAAGAATCGTGTTGAATGCCATCCATTCAGACTGTCTGGTTACATTGAGCAACCGTCTCACGATATACCCGCCGGTCTTCAGATAAATATAAGCACCTATGTATCCGCTACTTCCACGAATTTTTCCGCTTATCCGATAACGAATGCCCGGCCCAGGGACGATGGCGTTGCCGAGCATCAGGCTCGCCTCGCCCTGTCCGACGCCATTTTCGGTGACGCGGACATACGGCATTCCGTCCTCCTCCATCATTTCCAGCCTGCCAACAAGATAAACATTCAGGCTCCATTTGGACGGCATCTTACCGCCTGGCACTTCCCAGACTCCATATCCCTTGTCTTCATGCGCGGGTATCAAAACATCCGTAAGCGTCCTAAAATCACAGGCTTCCTCCAAAATTCCCTGCGCAACTACTGTAGAAACAATAGCTAAAAATATAGAAACCGACAGTTTCATCTCTATTCCCTTGCCCCACATTTAGACATTTCCATGCTTAACAATAAAAGCGATGGAAAGACGGCTATGACGCGGCAGCTATTTGGCGGTCTTGAGCACATCGGCGACCGTATAGCGGCCAGTGTCTTTGTTTTCAATCAGTTTTATTTGGAAATCAAGGATTTTCGGCAGGATGCTCTCCTTCGCGTAGAGGGCGGCGACTTCCGCCACTTTTTTGGCCTTGGAGAATTCACCGATGCGGCGGAGCGCGTCGATGTAGGCGAGATAGTTGTCGCCGGTCGTCCGCGCGATGGCGTCGCGTTCCATGTAGAGCTCCATCTGCTTGATGGCGAGCTTCCTGTATTCGTCCGATTTCTTCTTGTTCTTCAGGTCGTCCATGACCCATGCGGCTTTCATGTAGAGCATGAAGGAGGCAAAGGACGGGGCGTTGTCGGCGATTTCGATTTCGGCGGCACGGGCGAAGAGCGCGGCGAGATTGTCGGAAGCAAGCGGTTTGTCAAGCACTTCTGCGATTTTCTCACGTTTCCGTTCTTTGCCGATGTCCGGCCAGCAGTAATTGCATTTACGGCATAACTGTATCTGGTATTTCAATGTATCGCGCTTTTCGGGGGCGGGACGAAGATCAAGATCCATGGCGCCGCCACTCAAGAGTCTTTGAACGACAGTGACATGGACAGGCTGGCCGCACACGCCGCAGATTTTCGTGTCCTCCTTTAGCGTGAGGGCGTGCATGGTGGCGGATATGATGAATAGGCATGTAAAAAGCAAAGATTGACGTTTCATGGGCGTCTCCTGTGGATTATGTCGTTTTTGACTGGATTTCATGACCATGAATAATTATATTGGTTGAATGTCATTTGACCAGTCGCCGCAAGAGAGAAAATATGGAAAGACGTGTTTTTTTGAAAATAATGACCGGAAGCGCATTGCTCCCGTGGAGGATGTTCGGGCAGGAGACGCCTGTCGCGGAAAGACAAAAACGCGACCGCAACAAAGTCGTGATCTTGTCGGACGCGCATGTGGGCGTAAGTTCCGGCCAATGGCAGCGCGACGGACTGGCGGCCCGTATCGCGACAATTCTGCAGATGGATCCGCTGCCCGGCTATGTGCTGATATTGGGCGACATGGCCTACGAACATGGCGACGTGGCGGACTACGAACTTTTCAAAGCGATGATGGAACCATTAGACAAGGCGGACATCCCATGGTATCCCATGATGGGCAACCATGACGACCGTGACGCGTTCTTCTCCGTCTTCCCTGAACGGAAAAGCAATCTGGTGGCCGATCGGTTCGTGACGGTCGTCAGGACGCCGCGATCGGATTTCGTCCTGCTGGATTCGCTGAAAGACGGCAGAATCAGCGGGACAATTGACGAAAAGCAGCGGACATGGCTGAAATCGTTCTTGTCCAGACAGAAGAAATCGACGTTCATCTGCGCCCATCATTCGATTCATGACACGAAATTGCAGACACTTCTGGAAAAAACTCCATGCGTCGCCGGCTATTTCCACGGCCATCTGCACAGCTGGATCGAGACACGGACGAAAAAAGGTTTGTATTGCATATCCATCCCGTCAACAGGCCAATGGGGCGACATCGGATATGCGGTTCTGACGCAGAACAGTCTGCGCGCGAAGCTGGATTCAACCATCGTCGACTACTATTATCCGATGCCGAAGGAGCCGCCGAAACCGGAATGGCTGGAACGGATCGGGCGGAAAAACGGCAACGAAGTGGTGATTCCGTTAGGGAAGGCATGAGGCCGCTTCGCGGAGCTAAAGGCTTAAAGCTGAAAGCTTAAAGCTTAATACAATAGTTGGTTAGTGGTTAGTGGGTAGTCGGGAGGGTCCCGCTCCTGCGGGATCGGTGGTTCGTCGGGAGGGTCCCGCTCCTGCGGGATCGGTGGTTCGTCGGGAGGGTCCCGCTCCTGCGGGATCGGTGGTTAGTGGTTAATTGGTAGTAGCGAATGCTTAACATCTTAAGCGATAGATATCATACAAAAGCAGTCTTTTACGATTCAGTGGTTTTGAAATTCACAGTTTATGATGACAGTAATAAACCATCACCAAAACAAGAAAATGAATAACAATCGTTCAATGAAAACATGGAAATATTATTGTCTGGCGTGTCTTTGGGTCATGTTGGCCATGGCGCATGGTTATCAGTTCTCCGTCTGGCAGTCGCCTGAATTGCCAAAAGGCAAGATCGAGCAGGACGGCAAGCGGTTCAAACTGTCCATGACGAAAACGGCCGGAACGCGGAACTACACAATCGCCATCGGCAACACGCCGGATGTGCAAGTCCCTTCACAATACAAACTTGCATTCAAGATTCGCGGCGGGAAGCTCAATCGGAACACACGGATCGGCGTCCATATTCTGACGGATCCGGGAGACGGCAAGAAATGGATAACGCATCGTGCAGGCGAATTTTCCGGCGATTCGCAGGACTGGCGGACGGTCGTCATGGGATTGGACAGCGATTTCCATCTGGCGGACGCGATGTGGAAGGTCGTGCAGGTGAAATTCCATCTGCACGGCGACAAGAATCCGAACAGCTATTCGGAAATAGAAGTGAAGGACATCCGTTTTGTCAGCGCAGAAGAGCTTGGGCCAGAAGGCGTTAACTATATAGTGAAAATGAACCAGCGGTTGAAGACGGCAATGCAGCATCCAATTTATTCATCGTCCGCTCAACTGCTTCAGAAGCCTGTGGCGGTTTATTTTGATCTGGACAATGAAGACATGGAGGCGTTCATCCCGCCAAAGAACACGGAGAAAGTCTATCATGAGCGAAATTTGGACGGCGGGTTCCGCGGGTTGCTCATGCGCGGGATGGACAACCGTTATCGCGGGCAAGGCACGGTGGGGCTTGAGGTCCTGTTGCCGAATGAGGCGCATCTGATGGAACTTGTTGAAAAAGCGGAGGATGCGGATGTCATCGTCTATTCGCGCGCAAAGGCGGACAGTTCCGTGAAACATGTTCTGCCGGACAAGAAAATGATCGTGTTCGGGCCTGTCGCGGATGATGATGTGAAGGCTGTTCTGCCCGTCGAACTGACCTATTTGGACGCGCATGACTATGCGGCGCGAAAGCATGTGAAGCTTGCCAAAAAGCATCCGATTTTTGAAAAGGAAAAATTGAACAGCACCGCATTCGGTGTGTATTACGATCTGAAGCTAAAATCCGGAGCAAAACGCATTCTGGATTTCGAAGACGGAAAGCCATGCCTCGTGGAACGAAAAGGTGTCATCTACGCGGCGACAGGCCTTGGAACGCAACTGCTTCCGGATTCGTTCTACTACGACCGTTTTCTGCTGAAGGCGATTCTCTATCTGACTGGACGCGAAAAGAGCTTTGCGCGAATGGACGCGAACAAGGCGGCATTGGAGGAATATGAGCAACAGGAAGTTGAAAAATATGTGGAGCACACAAAGATCTCCACGCCGGAAAGTTTATCGGGCACATGGCGCATGGGCATGTCCCACAGGAACTTCGGTCGTTTTGGATACGGCGTTGGCGAGGGATTGCTATGCTGTTCGCTGCGAAAGGATTTGGGAGTGGAAAATGGCGCGCAGGCGTTTCGTCTGGACGTGCCGTCGCCGATGATAAAGGCGGAAGCGGGGCCGTCCACGCTGGAAGTGGAGAATGTCAGCTGGACAGGCAAGCGGATGAAATTGACAAACAGCGGTTATGAATATTATCAGGAAGTGTCGTTGCTGTCGCCATTTGTGCGATATGATTTTCTACCGCGGACGATGGATTTGTCATTGGAGAATGTGGCGGAATACGCCGTGTTCCAGACAGGTTTGGACAACGATTTTCGTCAAGTCCGTTTGGCGGACAAGCCTGACTTCTATGTCCATAATCGTGACGGAAATCTGAAACAACCGTGGGTATTGCTGTATCGTCCTGGAGAGCAATGCCCTGTGCTGATGGTGTTCGATTCGTCGCCGACGCAGATGACGGCGCGCGTGGAGGATGGAAGCGTGACGGGAATCCGTTTCACATGCGGCCATGGGCAGGGCTTTCTGCTATGCGGATGGCCGTTCGGGAGCCGTCCCGTCGATACATCGAACTGGATCCATGGCTTGCCTGAACAAGTTGTCATCAGGCTTGATTTGATGGCGCAGATGGCGTTGAGCTATCCGTCCGCCTGCGGTGAAATCTACAAGGTTGATCGCGATGCGAAAAAAGTCCGGATCATACAAAGAACGCATCACCGTTGGCAGCGGAATGAATGGGACATTCCGAAATTCGAATACGGAGTCATGCCGCCGCTGATGGCCTTCGCGGACGAAGAAGGCATTTTGGTTTCGAGGAATCTGGTGGACAACGATTCGCCGGCGGAGGGCGTTCTCGTCAATCTCCAGACCCCGACGCGTTTCGGCCCGATGAAGGCCGTGCTCGGCCGTCCGACGTTGACGTATTCCATTGATTTGCCGAATGTTGAGGCCGACATCATGACGCCCGGCTACAAGGCGGACGACGGTTGGCTCAAGGAGGCGAACGACGCGTTCGCAGGCGGCGTGAAATGGTCGTGGGGCGGTGGCGCCAAATATGAAATCATGCGTTATGACTCGCCGAACGCCTATCGTGGCGGCGACAACATGAATCCTTTCGGATGGCATTACGGGTTGTCGACGGCGTTGCAAGGCTATTTCATGCTGAACAAGGAGAACCGAGCCAAATTGCGCGAACGTGTGAACCATCGCTACATTGAGGCATTGGAACAGTATCAGTACAAGGCATTTGCGCGGCATCGCATTGAACCGTTCTCCGGACTGGCGTATCCTGTCATGTTCCGCAGCATCTACCCGCTCGGCGTGAATTACGCGGAAGGCGAAGGGACGAAATTCAACTACGGCGACTGCAACGAGGCAAGCATTCTGGAGACATGGGTAGGAGAGCTTTTGGCGAACCGCTTCGGTATGAAGTCGCTGATCCAGGCCAATTGGCCGTTCTATAAATATAATGTATTGCATCAGAAGGTGATGGACGACTGGGCCTACCATGCTGGATCCTGCCGTGAAAACGGCGCGGGAGCATGGATCGACATGCTGAACGGCGAATACGCGGGCATGGTCTGCCATGCGCGGCTGGCCGCCATGATGGGCGACATCGCGGAGGAGGACGACGCCATCTACCGCGCGGCCAAACGGATTGTTCCGACGCTGATCCGCCTCCGCTACCATAAATATCTCGGCGAGCCCGATGACATGACGGATGCGAAACGCACGATTTCGCTGATAACAGGTTTCGGCGAATACGGTGCGAAGACATATCCCAAACCGTTGCAAGTCAACAGCAACGTATTGGCGGCGATGGATTTGTTCGACTTCTCGCAGGGGGCGCCCGGCAGCCTTTTCCGTCTGTACATGAAATACGCCTTGGCGGAAGTCCAGTCGTACATGGAAATGGCGGCGCTGCCGGCGTTGGTCGGAAAGGACGGCTTCCGGTCGAATGGACGCTATATCCAGCCGATTGCGTATTTCATGACGCCCGCCATGAAACTGGAGGAATGGACGAATGACGTCATCGAGCTCAAACGGAAATCATGGACATTGGATTGGCCGGGCATGACGGCGGCATATCCGCTGGCGTTGGCGATGTGGCGGAAGACGGCAGCCCCGATGGTGACCGTCTGCAAGGAGGCTGATGTGAAGGAGATGATGTTCGACGTGGAGAAACGACGTCTGGACATGAAGGTTGACGCGACGGAAATGACGGAAATGGAGCTGTCCGCGCCGAAATCATTGAAAGTCAATGGGAAGCATGTGGGCGTCCTCGAGGAGACGATACGGCTGCCGTTGAAAAAAGGAGAAAATCACGTCGAGGCGTTGTATTAGTTTTTTCAAGTTGTTGCGCTACATTACATCAATGTGTTTTTCTGGCCACGAACAATCAAACAAAAGGAGCAACCATGGGATTCTATGCTGATTTCTGGAAAAATTTCGTGAACTTTTCAGGGAAGACCGGTGTGAAGGACTTCTGGCTGACGGTGTTGGTCAATTTCATCATCAGCTCTGTGTTAGGTGTCATTTTTCCTGCCATCGCCGGACTCTTCGGTTTGGTGTGTCTGATTCCTTGCATCGCGATGTGCATTCGCCGTCTGCGTGACGGAGGTTTCAACCCATTGTTGATTCTATTGATACTGATTCCAGTCCTTGGCTGGCTGGCTTTGTTGGTTCTGTACTGCATGCCGAGCAAGTGACACGATAGGAGTTCACCATGAAAGCGGGAATCATCGGCTGCGGCAACATCTGCGCGTCCTATCTGAAGAATGGACGCGCCTTTGAGCATCTGCAGATCACGAAATGCACGGACCGCCATCCCGAACGCGCCCAGGCGAAGGCGGACGAGTTCGGAATCCAGGCCGTGCCGCTGGATGACCTTTTCACCGATCCGGACATCGACATCATCCTGAATCTGACAACGCCCAAGTCCCACACGGACATTGAGTTGCGTGCCTTGGAAAACGGCAAGCACGTCTATTCCGAAAAACCTCTCGGGCTGGATCTGGCATCCGGCCTGAAGGTCATGGAGACGGCGAAAAAGAAAGGATTGCATGTCGGTTGCGCTCCGGACACGTTCATGGGCGGCGGCCATCAGTTTGGACGCATGCTGCTGGACGACGGGATGATCGGACGCGTCGTCGCAGGCAATGCTTTCATGCTGAACCACGGCCATGAGCATTGGCATCCCGCGCCCGGCTTCTACTACCAGCAGGGCGGCGGCCCGTTGTTCGACATGGGGCCGTACTACATCACGGCGCTCATCAATTTGCTTGGCCCTGTGAAACGCGTCGTCGGCATGTCCACCCGTTCGTCGAACACGCGTATCGGCCGCGGCATAAACGCTGGCAAGAAATTCCCGGTCGAAATCGATACGCACATCACGGCGATTCTCGAATTCGCCTGCGGCTCCGTCATCAATCTGACGACGAGTTTCGACATCTGGCAGCACAGCGATTTGTACTACATTGAACTGTACGGCACGCAGGGCGCGTTGCATTTCCCTGATCCCAACAAGTTTACGGGCGATGTCAGCCTCTGCCAGGCGGGCATCACGAACGGATGGGTCATCAAGGAGAACAGGATTTTCATCTACAACGACAACATGCGCTGCATCGGCCTGGCGGACATGGCGACAGGCATTGAGACGGGACGACCCTACCGCTGTTCCGGCGAACTGGCCTGCCATGTTCTCGACGTCATGTGCGGCATCACCCGCGCGGCGGAAGAGCATGTCTGCGTCGAGATGACGACGACATGCGAGAAGCCCGCCCCCATGGGCCGTGATCTGCGTTACGGGCAGCTGGATTGAAGGCTTAAGCCTTTTGCTTGTATCCCTTGCATCCCCCCTTTGCTTAGGCTAAAAAAGGAATCAACTTATGGAAAAGAAGATATTGGTTTTTCGCGGCGGATGGGACGGGCATGACCCTGTGCAGACTTCCGACCGCGTCGTCGCGCAATTGAAGGCGCTCGGCATCGAATCGGATATTTTCAACAATCAGGAATGTCTTCTGCAGGAAGGACTTGCGGATAAATACGCCGCCATCATCCCTGTGTGGACGATGGGCAAGCTGGAAGCCGAGCCCGGCAAGGCGCTGTTGGCGGCCGTCCGCGACGGCGTCGGCGTCGGCGGCTGGCATGGCGGCATGTGCGACGCGTTCCGCGACAACACGGAATACCAGTTCATGTGCGGCGGCCAGTGGGTCGCCCATCCTGGAAACGCGATCGACTACATGGTGAACTTCAAATCGGACGATCCGATTGTGAAAGGCGTTGCGGACTTCGACATGCACAGCGAACAGTACTACATGCACGTTGATCCAGGCAACGAAGTGCTTGCCACGACGACATTTGACGGCCGTGTCTGCCCATGGATCGACGGGACGGTCATGCCCGTCATCTGGAAACGCCGTTATGGCAAGGGACGCGTCTTCTACTGCTCGCTCGGCCACAACGAGGCGGATTTCATCCGCCGTCCGCAGATTGCGGAGATCATCGCCCGCGGCGTCGCCTGGGCGGCCTGCGCAATTGGCTGAAAGAACAGTTTTCATATCATTTCCAACACAAAGAACGAGGCCGACGGAACCATTCCCGCCGGCCTCGTTCTTTTGTCATGATGATATGGCGGTGCGGGGGAAAGAGTTGCAATATGCGGATGGTTTGTCAAACAGGATAGACTTCCAGCCAAAAGTAATAATGGTTATTATGACTTTTTATGATTTTATATGATTTTGAATTTTAATATATTATAAACTTGTATATTTGATTTTTAGTATTATATTTCAGGCCTGTTGGATCTCATCGTCGTCAAGGAGCGGAACCATGCCTGAACATTTGGACAACCATGACATTTTGGACGAAAACACCCAAAAGGACAGCATCGCCAAATTCTTGTTAACACATAAGCAGATCGTGGCCATGATCTTAAGGGAATACTTCCCGGAATTCAAGGGATGGCCTTTGGATTTCATCAAGGACAAATGTCTTGACGGACTGGAGGACACGGATTATTTGATTGGCGACCGGACACATGGAAGCGCGGGCACCGACATGGACGTCTGCATCCATGCCCGCCTTCCAAAGGATCTTGATTCGCAAATCGGCATCATCATCAATATTGAAATTCAGAAAAAATTCAATCCAGGCTATGATATTATCAAAAGAGGTATATATTATGCTTGTAGTTTAATAACAATGGAAAAAGAGACGGTGTTCGCAGGCAGCGACTACAATGGCCTGAAGAAGGTTTATTCAGTATGGATATGCCTTGATGCGCCTTTGAAGACAGCGAATCAAGTCATCCGATACGGGATGGCGGAGCTGTGCCAAACGGATGAAACGCAAGGTGTCCACAAGGCAGGAGCGGCTTACGATCTTCTGGAAATCATGATGATTTGCCTGAATGACGGATGCCAGAAAAGCGGTGGTCCGGTCATCGACATGCTGAGGACGCTGTTTTCACTGGCCCTGTCCAAAGAACGGAAACGGAAGATACTGGAGGAAGAATTCTCAATTACATTCAAACAGGAGGAACAAGAGATGTTGACAGTAGCCGATTACATTGAATACGTGGCGGAAAAATGTGAAGAGCGTGGCATAAAGCTCGGTGAAGAGCGTGCGGAGAAGCGTGCGGAGGACAAGATCAAGAATGTCGTCGCGAACATGCTGCGTCAAGGCATGAGTGAAAAGGAAATACAGATATTACTTGGCGTCTCCACTGATGAAGTCCGCAAGCTGATCCATGACGTCCAGACGAATGCGCAAAGTTGAACAAGTATCGGTTCACTTTCGCGTGTAGGTGACGCGCAGCCACGTAATGGAGCCGCCCCATCCCTGCGTCGAATCCGTATTGCGGATGCGGATGTACATCTTCTTGCCTTGCAAGCCATAAGCAGCTGCCTTCACCGTCAGGACGCGGCGGTTGCTGCCATCCCGCAGATGCTCCACCTTGCCGTTCTGCGAATAGTCGGCGATGACGTTCCAGTCCTTCGCGTCACTGGAAATCTCAATGTAGTAGTTCTGCAGGATGTTCATGTCGACGGTGTAGTCCTGCGTTCCTTCCGTGTCGAACACATAGACCAGCTGCCCCATCATGTCGCAGAAACGGAGGCTCGCGTTTGACGCAGCCGTGTTCTTCAGCAGGAAGTCGCCGTCCTGATTCGATTTGTTCGTCTCGACCGTCCGGCTGATCGTCTTCACGCCGTTTTTGTCGGAGACTACGAAAGCCGCGTCGTCGAACTTGCCGGTCGCCGTGGACGGCGCTTTGTAGACAATGTCCCGCTCAATGATTTGCGCCTCCGCGTCCGGTTTGGATTCGACGGGCTTGTCACCCCATGTCACGTTGACGACCGTCGGTTTCGCGTTGCCCGCCATCTGCAGAAGAACGGATGACGAACCGCCGTTCCACGTCATTTCGACATCGACCGGATTTCCATTGCAAAGTGCCGTCACTTCATCGGGATAGAAACCTTTCGGCGCCATGATCCGCGTCGAAACGACGGTGTCAGAGGCCGCCGTGAACGTGAATTGCGTCAGAACACCGTCCTCCGCGAGGCTTCCGGCCACGATTTCGCCGCCGCTGAAGGCCATGCGCGGGACGTTCAATTTCAACGTGGAGACGTCGAACAACAGGCGGCTGTTCTGCGCCTTCACCAACGGATTCTTCACGACGGCCAGATGCGGATCGAACAAATCAACATACGTTCCACGCAACGTGTCGTCTTTCCACAGCGCATGTGTCGCGACGATTCCGCCACGCCGCGTCGTCATGAGATTCGTCTCCACATACTGAAGGCCCGCGGCTTCGACAGCGCGCGCCATCAAGACGCGCATCAGCCCGCAACCGTCCTCCGTGCTGTAGTACGTGCTCGGCAGGCCGACGGCCAGAAGGCGGCCTTTTCCGACCGACGTCTCGAAGCCGACCGTCCGCGCGCCGCTCTTCAGCAACGCGCCGTCCTTTACGCCATACGAAACCATGAACTTGCGGTCGTTTTTCTCAGGCTGCATGCGACTGAACTTTCCGGCCAGGCCGCCGACGCATTCCACCGACGTCCCATCATCGAAATCGGCGGTTTCCACAGCCGCATCCACGCCGAGTTTCGCCAGCAGATCCGCCACGGGGGAGCCCTTTTCCGCCCAGAAGCGGTCCGGCATCCGCCAGTAGTCGTTCTTGCCGGAAAGCAGCATGAGAATACCGCCGTTTTTCGTCCATTGCGCAATCGCGTCGTTCACCCTGCCCTGCATCGGAAGCATGTTGTCGTAGCTGACGATCAGCACTTTCACATCCGACAAATCATCCGCCGTAAACAACTGTTCCATGGATTTGATACCGGCGGGAATACCGTTCGCCGCCAGCGGCATCATGATGCCGAACAGGCCGACGGACGTCGCAGGGGACCATGCCTTCTTCTTCAGCCATGACATCGTGTCCGACACCGCATACGCGATTCCGGGCGTGCCCGCCACCAGTTCGATTGGCTTCCCGCCGACGTCGTTCAACGCGTTGAAGCACTGCTGCAGAATCGTCCTGTACTGCGGCGTCACGTTCAAAAACGCGCGATAGACCCATGGACACAGCTCGAAACGGTGGATTTCAGGCCGCATCAGCGACGCGACGATGGTCTGCAGATAGGCGTAGCGATTTTTCATCTCCGTCGACGGACCATCGGACATCGGATCCGCCAACGCGAAGAAATTCGTCCCTTCCGTCGAATCGACGTATGACGTAAAGTCCACGTATGCCGAAAGATATTCATCCCTGACGGCCTCCCCCTTGTACAGGAACGGAGTCCGGATCGTATCGCTCCACGTCTGGCCGATGATGCCGTCGACCTTGCCAGTCGCCATGTAGTGGTTGAGCCCCGCCGTGATTCCCCAGGCGTTGTAGTTCACGGTGGAATGCGTCGCGATGTACATCTTCGTGCCAGGGGCGAGTTTTTCAATCCGCTCGTACATCACGCCGATGATGCGTTCGAACAGCCACGTCTTCAGCTCCATGCTTTTCAGCATCGCCTCCGGGCTGGACTGCGGATCCTGCCAATCCTCCTTGAAATACTCCTTCCATTCCGCCTTGAAGCCGTCCGAATAACCGGACTGGTTCCACATCTCCGGCTCCTCGAAGGCGATGGTCACAGGGCGGAACATGATGATCGCCCTTTTCACGATATCCCACGTATATTCAATGAATTCCTTCGTGGGAACCATGTAGTAGGAGCCTTTCGCACCGTGCAGCATGCGCGAGCCGTCCTTCTTCGTCTGGATGGCGTCCGGATGCGCGTCCGCCCAGCGGAGCCCCGCGCGGTTGATGGCCAGCATCATGTCGATGCTATAGATGTCGTCCCGATCCGCCCATGACTTCACCGTCTTCTCGTTGAGGCTGTAGATCATGATGGAATCGCAGTTGAAGGCGACTCCGTCCACGTATCCGTTCGCCACCTGGATGGAGCTCCTGCAGCCCTTTATGTCCCACGGCGCGAAACGCTGGACGTACTTTCCGTCCTCCAACGAAATGACCGGGCGATTGTATTTCGCGGGCGTCACCGTCTTGACAGCGTTCTTCCGCAATTCGAGCGGCCCCTCCTGCCCATTCGACGCAACCGCGCCGAAAATCGCCAGCGACATCATCAAACCGATAACACGACCGTGTGAAATTGACATGGAACCCCCTTGGGCTGTTTGGGTTATCTTCTCAAATCATTTCCGCCTGCCCGGCGGGCGTCAGAACATGATCTTTCCGGGCGAGACCGACAAACGGCCGCCGCGCTCCTCCAGACGGCGGTAGATCGCGTCCATCTCCGCATCGCGCAACGGCGGCAGCAGATGATGGGCCAGCTCGATTTCCACCTTGCCGACCACGTCGCCGAGCATGTCGCACAGCGAATACGCCTCCACGTGCACGGCGCTCGGGCGTTCGCCCATCCGGACGATCACTTCATTGAACGTCGTCAGCAGCGAATCGCGGAACTTCTGCAATTTCACCCCCGGCTCGTCAATCCGCGCCGCCAGCAAATCGCCTGATTCATAGTCGCTTATCGTGAAAAGAAACGTGGCCGGAATCTCGTCTGAATCATCCGTCGTGAACGGCGAAACCAGAAGATCCATGCGCAGTTGGCGCGTGCCCAGCGGCAGTTCCTTCAACGTGGCGATCTCCGCGCGTTTCAGTTTCGGATACTTCTTCGGAAGCTTTTCGTCCAAATCCATGTTGACCCGCGCGTCTTCCCACACGAGACCGCCGTCGGATTCGACAGGCTTCCGAAGATAATAGTCATCCTCCTGCCCTTCCGCTACTTCCAGACTCAGCGTGCCTTCCTTGATCTTCTGCACGACTTCATACGTCTGGCGGATGACGTGCGACAGGAAACGCAGATCCTCCACGCTTGGATGGTTCGGCTGGAAGCCCGGACGGCATTCGCGGAACACAGGATAGCCTTCGACGCCTTCCAGGCTGACGTCCTCCAGAACCTCCTTGTCCTTGTCATCCAGTTCGTCCTCCGTGACATACGTGAAGAACAGCGCCGGCACTTCGTAGTTCAGATCGCTGACGAACGCCTCTTCCGGACTGTTGTTCAGATCCCAAAGAATCTCCAAGCCGCGGGAACCACGGTATGCCGTCAGCATGAACGGCTCCTGGTCCACGCCGCCGCTTACCTGCACGAAGACCATTTCGTCGCTGTCCGGATTCTGGACGGCGAACACATCCGTGCTTTCCAACGACATCCACGGTTTCGCCTCCAAGAGGTCGCTGGCGTTCCGCACAAGCGTCGGATATATCGAACTTTCAAATTGTGTCAATGGCATCATTCCCTCCGATTCATGATTAATAAATTATGGTAATAGTATGCTTCATTTTCAATTGGCCGCCCGTCGGCCCATCCCCTCCAACGCAATGTCCAGAATACGCCGCGCCACATCTTCCTTCGACATCTGCGGCAATTCGACGACGCTTCCGTCCCGTTTGAAAACCGTCACTTGATTCGTGCCGACGGCGAACCCGCTGCCGGGCTTCGTCACGTCGTTCGCGCACAGCATGTCGCAGTTCTTCGATTCCAGCTTCGCCTGCGCATATGCTTGAACATGATCGCTTTCCGCCGCGAATCCGACGAGAAACGGATGGCGGCCGGTCGCATGCCCGATCGAATCCAGAATGTCCGGCGTGCGTTTCATCTTCAAACTGAAAACGCCGTCCGTGTTTTTCTGTTTCTTGATCTTCACGTTCGAATATTCAATCGGCGTGAAATCCGCCACGGCGGCGCACAGGATGGCCAGATCCATTTCGGCGACACACGCCATGACGGCGTCGTACATCGCCTGCGCGTTCCGTACAGGGCAGGCATGGATGCCGCCATGCGGCGGAACAGGCCATGACATCGGTCCGTGGACGATCGTCACATCCGCGCCGCGCCATGCCGCCATGCGGGCCAGCGCCACGCCCATGCGGCCCGTCGAACGGTTTGTCACAAACCGCACGGGATCAAAATCCTCCGCCGTCGGGCCCGCCGTGATCAGCACGCGCTTTCCCGCGAAGTCCCGTTTCGTCAACGCCGTCATCGCCGCCTCCAGGCAACGCGCGGGCGACGCGACATCCAGCAGGCCCAACGAGCCCATGTCCGTCGTCTCGCCGTCCGCCATGAGCCATTGCACGGCACCGCCGCCGTGCGACGACAACGTCTTGCGGATGTCGGCGCCATCCTCTTGCGGAAGGAAGGCCGGAACAATCACCACGGGGCCTTTCACGCGCTTCCAGGCAGCCTGCCAATTGTCTTCGCAAAGCGTCTTCGCGAGCTTCTCGGAGACTGGCGCCGCGAGAACGGCGTCGCTGTCGTCCAATATCTTTTCGGGGATGTCCGGAAAGCGTACAAGCGGCGTGCCGCTGAGCATCGTCGTGAAATAGTCGCCGACGAGCAGGCGGGCGGATTCCGTCAACGCCACACGCACCGCCACGCCCTGCCTGAGCAGCGACGTGACAAGCGGCGCCGTGTGCGTCATCACGCCCGGCCCGTCGACAATCAGCAATATGCGTTTCAACGACAACATCTTATAAACTACAAGTTACTTTTTTTGTATTCTCTCGGCAACGGCGGGACGCCGTCGTTACCTTCAACGGCGGGACGCCGTCGTTACCTTCAACGGCGGGACGCCGTCGTTACCTTCAACGGCGGGACGCCGTCGCTACAACGACGCCTCGATTCTCTTCAGATACTGGATGCCATCGGAGAATTTCTCCTCCGGAGCGACGTTCGCGCGGAAGTCCTCAATCGTGATATACCCTTTGTAATCAATCTTTTTCAGCCACTTCATGGCCGTCGGGAAATGGAACAGGCCTTCGCACATGCGGCAGCCTTCCCACTTCCACTGGACTGTGCCGTTTTCGTCTGGCTCGCCCGCGAACGGACGATGCGCGCCGAAATGGCAATGGGCCAGATAGTCGCCAAGGAACGGAATCGCGATCGCCACCGTCTCGAAGCCGTCGCGAACCATGTTCTGCGGATCGTAGATGATGCCGACTTCGCTCGGCGAGAAGTTGCTCGCGATGCGATACGCCAACGAGGCGCTCGGATGGATCGTTCCGCCGTGCATTTCGATGATCACCTTCACGCCAGTTCCACGGCAGAGGTCGATGCAGCGCGCGAAGCCCGCGACCGTCTCGCCGTAGATGGCCTTGTAATTCTCGCCGTCCTTTCCGCCGAATCCGGCGGCCGCGCCAAGGCGGATCAACGGGGCGCCGACCGCCACCGCGCCTTCCAGGGCATGCTTGAACTGCTCGATGTCCAGACAGGACATGTTCGTCGCCAAGCCGGCGATGCCCATGCCCGTATCATCCAGAACGCGACGCAGTTCGGGGGCTTTTTCCGCGAGATTCTCGGGCGTCACGTCGTTCACATGATAGCCCCAGCAGCTCGGCTCGGCTTTGGCGCGCACTTCATCCGACACGCGGCGGGCGCGCAATTCAATGCCGTCATAGCCCAGACGTTTCAGAAATTCGCATTGCTCGGCCATGGACATGGCCGGCAGGCAAACGGATGTCACGCTGTATTTCATCTCTGCTCCTATATCCTATTGTAAGCTACAAATCATCGCCTCACTGCTGGCGGAGGACGTTTTCAACGACAACGATCGGAACCGTCCAACCTTCAACCTGACGGGCCTTTCCAACGACCGTCACGTCGCGGTTCTCCCAAACCTGCAGATTCATCCGCGGGCTTTGCAGGAAGCAAACCGCGACCAGCTGTCCATTGACCTGCCTGCACAACGCATGGGACGCACTCCGCGTCGCGTTCTGGCGCAAGGAGATAAGACGGCCGGACATCGTCGTCGGCTGGGGGAGGTTCGGCTGCGGATGCTTCGCCATTTCCGCAAGCTCCCTTTCCTCTGCCAGGCGTCTTTCCTCCGCCTTCGCCTTCTCAGCGGCCTTGCGCTTCTCTTCGGCGGCTTTCTCTTCGGCGGCCAGGCGGCGCGCCTCGGCGGCTTTCGCCTTCTCCTCCTCAAGCTTCTCCGCCGCGGCCCTCGTCCTCGCCTCGGCCTCCGTCTGCGCCTTCACGGCCTCCTTCTTCGCGGTCTCCGCGTTCTGACGCGCCTTGTCCGCCTTCGCCTTCTCTTCGGCAAGCTTTCTCGTCTCGGCCTCGGCCTCCTTCACGGACGCGGCGACTTTTGCCTTTTCGGCGGCCGCCTTCTCGGCCAGTTCCTTCACGGCCTTCGCATCCTCGCGAACCTTCTTCAAATCAGCCTCCGCAGCCTCCTTCGCCGCTTTCGCGTCTTCACGAGCCTTCTTCAAATCGGCCTCCGCGGCCATCTTCGCGGCCGTCGTCGCCTCCAACGCCTCGCGCTGCTTCTGCAGCTTCTCCATTTCCTTCTTTTCACGCGCGGCGGCGGAAGCCTGCGCGGCCTCCGCTTCCTTCGCGGCTTTTTCCGCCGCGATACGCGCCGCTTCGGCGGTCGCCCGCGCGCGTTCCGCAGCCGTCTTCTCTTCCGTCAGCTTCTTGACGGCGGCCTGTTCCTGCTTGGCTTTGGTTTCAGCCTCAAGTTTCTCCGCCGCAGCCTTTTCGGCCAGTTCCTTGGCGGCTATCGCATCTTCACGCGCCTTCTTCATGGCCGCTTCGGCCTCCGCGCGCTCCGCCGCCAAGGCGTCGCGCTGCTTGCGCAGTTTTTCCAGTTCCTCGCGGCTCTTCGCCGTCGCGGCCTCCAATTCCTTCCGTTCGCGTTCGCTCGCGGCTTCAAGTTCCTTTTTCTCACGTTCCGCGGCCGTCGCCTTCTCCTGCAACTTGACGCGTTGCGCATCCAACGTCGCCACAGCGGCCTGCAGGCCGGAGACCTTCTCCTCCGCGCTCTTCTTCGCATCCTCCAACGCCGCGCTTTCCTGCTTCAGCGTCGTCAGTTCGCGCTCCGCGTCCGAACGGGCCATCATCATTTCCTTGATGCTCGACTCAAGCTGGGCAAGACGCTTTTCGTTGATTTTCATGTTCTCTTCGGCCTTGGCGACCTGCTCGCGGGCACTTTCGGCACGCTTCATCAATTCCGCTTTTTCGTCCTCCAATTTCTTGGACGACACGGCGGCCTCCATCTTCAGCTTCGTCAGCTCCTCGCGGGCCTTCTTGATCTCCGCGTTGCGTTCATCGATGGCCTTCTGCCATTGCGCCTTCTCGTTCTTCATCTCCGACGCCGTGCGAACCGCCGCGTCGCGTTCTTTCTCTAGACGCGCAAGTTCCGTGGCCGCACGCGCTTCCGCCTGCTCACGCTCCGAACGGAGCTGCTCCGCCTTCTGGGAGGCCGTCTGGGCCTCCTTCTCAAGACGGGCCGATTCGTCGCGAAGCTCCTTCAACGTATCGGTCACCTTCGCCTGGTTTTCGCGAAGCCCCGTGGCCTCCTTCTCCAGCGTCGCCAGACGCATGACCGCCACTTCCGGCTTGTCGACAGGAACCGCCAGTTCGCCTTCCAGCATCTGGATATAGACTTTGCTCACCCACGCCGTCAGGCCAAGAGGCGCCTTCACCGGCCAGAAATTGTCCACCATCTTGTTGCGGATCTTCAGATGGTCGCCGATCTGAGCCTTCCCCAACGCCGTGAAGACGACGCCCGGCCCCGCATAGATCAGGACTTCCTTATGGACGATGCCATCCGCGTCGACGCCGTCAGACGGAACCCAGCCCGTCACTTCCTCCGGCACTTCGACGCGATACCAGCCTTCGCTTTCACCGACGATTTTCACAGTGTCGCCTTCCTGGAACTTGCCAAGGCTCTCATAGTGCGTGCCGGGCCGTGCGCGGATCACGACGGCATGCGCGTTCACACGCCCTTTCCGCAGCATCCCCATGCCACTCTGCCCATGCACGCCCACGGCGAAAACGCCCAGCATGGCGAACACCATCATTATCCGTTTCCAATGCGTCATCACGTTCCTCCAGTTCTTGCTTCCTTTCACGACCACATGCAATGCATGTCCATTTATTTCTTCTGGTCTCCAATGCTGTCTTTTCCGATCCAGCAGTACGTGCACAGGCACTCGCGTGTCAGTTCCGTGTTGCCGGATTCCTTCGCCACGGCCAGAACCGCGTCCAGCAAATCCTCCAGCTTCTGGTATTTCAGGGAATCCAGTTTCAGATCCTTGCAAATCCACTCGACCATCTTCTTATAGCGTTCCGACGTCTCGTCCATGTATTCGTCCAGATGGGCGTTGCAGTCGCCTTCCAGCGCCTCGATCGCCCTGCGCGCCGCCAGTTCCATCAGGCTCTTCGCGCGGGAGAAATTCAAATACGGGCAGTTGAACAGGATCGGCGGGCAGGCGGAACGGACATGGACCTCCTTCACGCTGATGTCCTCCTGACGCAGACGCATGAACGTATTGCCAAGCTGCGTGCCGCGGACGATCGAATCCTCGCAGAACAAAAGCTTCTTGTCCTTGATGAAATGCGGAATCGATATCAGTTTCATCTTCGCGACTTTGGCGCGGTCGGACTGGTCCGGCGGGATGAAGCTGCGCGGCCACGTCGGCGTGTATTTCACAAACGAACGCTTGTACGGCAGGGCGGCCTCCTGCGCATAGCCCAACGCATGCGCCGTGCCGGAATCAGGCACGCCCGCCACGGCGTCGAACTGACGGTCGCCTTCATCCTGCCGCGCCAACGCCGCGCCGCATTCGTAGCGGACGGCCTCCACGTTCACGCCTTCGTACGACGAGGCCGGGAAACCGTAATAGACCCACATGAACGTGCAGAAATGCATCGGCCCCGTCGGCGGCAAAACGTCCTTGACGCCGTCCGGCGTGATCAGCACGACTTCGCCCGGCCCGAGCCAGCGGTCGATCTTGTATTCCAGATTATGGAACGCGCAGGTCTCGAAGGTCGCCGCATATGATTTCTTCTCCTTCTCGATTTCGCGTTCGCAATGGACGCCGTTGTCATCCGTGCAGACTTCCGTTTCCTTGACCTTCTCGACCTTGGAACCGATGACAAGAGGCGTGCGGCCATAGCGGTCGCGGGCGGCGTAGATGCCGTCCTTCGTCAGGACGAGCATGGAGCAGGAGCCCTGCACTTTGTCCTGCACGCAGCGGAAACCCTCTTCATACGATCCGGACATGCTGATCAGGGAGGCGACCATCTCCGTCGGATTCACTTTGTCGCCAGTCATTTCCGAAAAATGCGTCCGCTGGCTGCGGAACGCGCTTTTCTCAAGCTGATCCATATTCGATACGACGCCGACCATCACGATGCCGAACGTTCCGATATGGCTGAACGTCATCAACGGCTGGTCGCCCGTATCGCTGATCGACCCGATGCCCATGTTGCCCTGCAGATGTTCGAGGTCGTATTGGAACTTGCTGCGGAACGGAGAGTTGCGGATATCGTGGATAAAACGCGTAAAGCCATTCTTGCCGTCATGCACCAGCAGGCCGCCGCGCTGGTTGCCCAAATGCGAATGGTAGTCCGTCCCGTAGAACAAATCCTCCGCGCACCGGCCCGACGACACAACACCGAAAAAACCACCCATGTCAATGTTTTCCTTTTGATTTTACGATCTTTGGCGATTCAGGACAAGTCCTGATCATTCCGATTCGTACCGGAAACCTTTCATTCATCGGCATGGCGGCGGATTTCCGCGCCGCCATGCCTGACTGGTCGCGACTACGTCAGAATTCCGCGCTCTGGGGAGTGCGCGGATAGGGGATCACGTCGCGGATGTTGCCCATGCCCGTGCAGAAACGGACCATCCGTTCAAAACCAAGGCCGAAGCCCGCATGCGGAACCGAGCCGAAACGGCGCAGGTCGCAGTACCACCAGTAGTCCTTCGGATCCATGCCCGTCTCGCGGATGCGCCGCTCCAAGACGTCGAGCCGCTCCTCACGCTGGCTGCCGCCGATGATTTCGCCGACGTTCGGCAGGAGGACGTCCATCGCCGCGACGGTCTTCTGGTCGTCGTTCAGACGCATGTAGAAGGCCTTGATGTCACGCGGGTAATCCATGACGATGACGGGACCGTGGAAGGTCTCCTCCGCCAGATAGCGCTCATGCTCCGACTGGAGGTCGACGCCCCAGCTCGGCTTGAATTCGAACTTGTCCGCCGCCTTTTCAAGGATCTTGATGGCCTCCGTGTAGGTGATGCGGGTGAACTTCGCGTCCGAAAGGCGCGTCAGATTGTCCAGCAGGCCCTTTT
Organism: uncultured bacterium; assembly: GCA_902776645.1. Lineage (GTDB taxonomy): Bacteria > Verrucomicrobiota > Lentisphaeria > Oligosphaerales > Oligosphaeraceae > UBA1407. The sequence goes on from CACYQT010000009.1 coordinate 57,463, forward strand.
CGATGCGGTCGTTGAAGAATTTCAGCTCTTCAGGGCATTTCGCGAGAACGGAGCAGATCAGATGGCGGAGGAAATCTTCCGCGAGATCCGCATCGTCATGCAGATCCGCGAAGGCGACTTCCGGCTCGATCATCCAGAATTCCGCCAGATGGCGCGTCGTGTTCGAGTTCTCCGCGCGGAACGTCGGCCCGAAGGTATAGACGCTGCCCAGCGCGCAGGCGTAGGTTTCCGCCTCCAGCTGGCCGCTGACCGTCAGATTCGCGGGACGGCCGAAGAAATCCTGCGAAAAATCAACGCGCCCCGTCTCCTTGACGCGCGGCGGATTTTCGATATCCAGCGTCGTCACCTGGAACATCTCGCCCGCGCCTTCGCAGTCGCTGGCGGTGATCAGAGGAGCATTGAAATAGTAGAAGCCGCGGCCTTGGAAGAACTCATGCGTCGCGAACGCCAGCGTGTTGCGCACACGGGCCACCGCGCCGAACGTGTTTGTGCGGGGCCGCAGATGCGCCACTTCGCGCAGACGCTCGAAGGAGATGCGCGTCTTGCCGAGCGGATATTCCATCGGGTCGCAGAAGCCGAGCACCTTCACGTCCGTCGCCTTGAGATCGACGGCCTGCCCTTTCCCTTCGGAGGCGACCAGCGTGCCCGTGACTTTCACGGACGCGCCCGGATGAAGCTTCACGATTTCCGAATCGTAATTCGGAAGGCTTGTCGGCGCAACCACTTGCAGATTCCCCTGGCAGCTGCCGTCGTTCAATTCGATGAACGAAAAGCCCGCCTTCGAATCACGCCGGGTCCGCACCCAGCCAGCCACTGTCATCTCACTGCCAAAATCACGGCAGGACAACGCGTCCCGCACTACTGTCCGCTTCATCTCTGTTCGCTCCAATTAAACGTTTTTCAATATGATTTTCCAATCCTCCCCCAAGCCATTCGCGTCCGGTTATTTGTATTTCGGATTGGACACGACGTCCGCGCCCAGGGCGTCCCGCAGCGGGTCGATGTCCGTCGCGGAATAACCGAGATACGAACGGCGTGTGAAGCCCTCCGCAAATTCGAACTTGCCGGAACGCTGTCCGAGCTCGCGCATGAACTCCTCCATCGTCTTCTGGTAGGCGTCCATCCCCTGGCTCACGTCCAGCCATTCCTTCTGCGACTTGTGGCAGCTGAGGAGGTCCCATTTCATTTTCATCATGGGGGCCACGTTCACGTACATTTCCGGCTCGATCTTCCGGCCATACGGATCCATCAGCCCATGCGGAATCGCATGGTACAATGTCACGTCGTCCTGGAAGACTTCCCGTGGCGGGTCGCATTTCGCGTTCAGCATCCCGCGGCAGAAGGCCGCCGTCACCGCCACGCGGCACGTGTTCACATGGTCTTCCATGTAGTCGTCCATCGACTGTGTCAGAATGATTTTCGGCTTCACGTCACGGATGACGCTCAGGACCTTGCTGATGATGTCCCACGTATGGAACACTTCCAGATCGTTGCAGATCGACGGATGATAGACCGCGCCGCTGATCGCGCAGCTGGCCAGGCATTCGTTGCGACGTTTGTTGATGATCGTCTCGCTGTCGTCGACCGCCGTTCCGCAATTGCCGTTCGCCACCGTCATGTAATGGATGTCCCAGCCTTTCTGCTGCAACATCAGAAGCGTTCCCATGAACATGAACTCGATGTCGTCGGGATGCGCCACGATCGCCATCACTGCTGGTTTGTCGCTCATTGGTTTCTATCCTTATTGGTTCTATTGTAGTTTTTTACCCCCGCCCTGAAGGGCGGGGTTACCTCAACTATCGCCTTCCAGGCGAATGAGACCTTTGCTTTAAGCTTTAAGCTTTTAACTTTTAGCTTTCAATCGCCTTTGCTTTAAGCTTTAAGCTTTTAGCTTTAAGCTATTTAGTGCATTTCAACTTCGCACTTGCCGATGCCGGGGCGGAAGAAGTTGAACTGGACGTTCGGATGGTCCGCCAGCAGGCTCATCGGAACCGCCGCGTCCGCGATCTTCTTCGAGATCATGAACGTCGAAAGGCGCATACCGAACGCGTTGTCGTGGCAGCCGGCCTGCCAGATGGAGATCTTGTCGGCCTTCCACGTCTCCTTCGGTCCGACCGTCGCCGCCTGCGTCGGGACCAGCGCGATGTTGCCGCCGCCGGACGTACGGGCGTTCTGCATGACCGTCATCGGATGCAGGTCGACGATGCGCGTCGTCAGCTGACGATACTGCTCGGGGGTCGGCGGATTGTCGACGTAGGCGCCTTTGCGCGGCAGCGGGTCATTGAAGGCCCAGTGCTTCGTGTCGCCCTGACCGCCCTGCATCAGCACGCAGTGGAAGTCGTCGAACGTCTTGCTGTAGGCCGCCAGATCGCCCGTCGGGAAGTGGAGGTTCTTCTCCGGCATGCGGAGTTCGGGGCGGATGCGGTTGAAGCAGAGCTCCTTGTCGCATTTCGCGAAGGAGAGCGGATGGTCCGTCGGGACGGCCTTGCCGTTTTCGACCCATTCGTCCATGCCCCAGAAATGGGCGTCCAGTTTGGCGAGATTCATGTCCATGGCGTTGACGATGCGCGCCACGAGAGGCAGCTGCTCCGTCGGGCCAATCGGGCCGCAGACGCCGCACGGATGGGCGGGGGAGGACTGCTTCCAGGCTTCGATATATTCCAGAGCTTCAGCCAGATAGAACTCCTCGATCGTATCATACATCACGACTTTGAAGCCCGGGCGGCTCAGTTGGGCCATGTCTTCAACCGTCAGACGGGCGACATCCGCCACCAGCTCGTCGCTGATCGTCGTATAATCCCACCAGTCGGGAGCCACAACACTCTTCTTTCTCATTTGAAAATCCTCCATGTTTGGAACTTGAGTTTTCGCCGGCATGAAGACGCTTCATGCTTTACCATAAATTATAATAAACATACAATACATTTATTGTAATCCATTTTCATGGTCTTGCAAACTTTTACGACCTGTATTATCGTCGGCGCTCCCATAAAATTTCGCGAAACGCCGCCGACCGCCCTGCCGGACGGTCTTATTTCTTCAGACTGTCCGTCAGCTTCCGGTAGTATTCCGCCGTTGCGTCACAGCCCAACGCCTTCAGAATCGCCGCCAGATGTTCGCTGATCTCGCCATCGGGATCCTGCGACAACCCATCATTTTCCAAAACTTTGCACATTTCCTCCAACGCCTCGCCATGGCGCCCCTGCCGATAGCGGATCCACGCCATGCTGTCCAGATACGCCGGATTGTCCGGCTCCTGCGACAATGCCTTGGCGACAAGCTTCTCCGCCAGATCCAGCTCGCGGTTGAAATCCGCCAGCAAATATCCGTAGAAGTTGCAGCCATGGGCGTCTTCCGGATCCATTTCGTACAACGCCTTCACATATTGGAGCGCCTCGTCCTTTTTGTCAAGTCCAAGGCAGGTCATGACCAATCCGTCGTAGAAAGGCGCGCGCGGCCGCCACTGGTCGCGCAGATCGCCTTTCTCGTCAATCTTCAGCAGCGCCATGTATTCATCATACGCCTTTTGATGTTCGCCATGCTGGGCCAGCAGCCGCGCCTTCAATTCGCAGCCAACCGGCGGCAGCCCGCGCAGCGGCGCCAACGCCGCAAGCCCCTTCATGCTTTGACCATTCGCCAAGCAGATGTGGGCGAGCATCAGGCGATAACGCAGATTGCCAGGCTCTTTCTGTGAAAGCATCTCGAACATTTCACAGGCCCGATCATAATCCTTCAATTCCAGATACGCATCCGCCGCGGTTTCCAGCAGACGATGATTCCAGTCCTGCCCGAATTGGATTCCCTCCAAAGCCTCCTTCAACTCGTCGTCCCGTTTAAGTTCACGCAACGCACGCACATAATCCATGAACCACCAGACCATTTTGTCCATGGACCTTCCTTCGTCGTCGCTCAAATCCTCCAAAAACTCAACCTGTTCCTCCCAGCAGCCAAAACTGCTAAAGACAGAAGACAATGCGAAGGCCGGCATCGCCTCCAAATCCCCTGGCCAATTCGCCGCCTCGCGAGCATGCCAGAGGCTTTTGCGGCGGTATCGCGAGCTAGCCAGATTGGACATAAACCGCTTGAAACGGCCAATGCCTTCCGCTTGACCGGACTCCTTCTCACTATTGTGGCAGTCCCGCCAATAGCAGGCCGCCGCCACATGCGCATTTGTCAAGTTCTCTTTCTCACAAACATGCAACGCATGACGCAAGTTCTTCTCGATAAACGATGAACGTCCACCAACCTGCGCCAATTCCACATATCGCAGCGTCAGCACGCCGGAACGCCAGCCGCATCTCTCCAACGAGAACAGCACTGTCTCCAACGCCTTTCTGTCCTGCCCGGACTGGATCAGCAAATCCAGATAGAGCATCGTCAGGCGGACGCTTTCCGGATGCTCCTCCCATATCGGCTTCAAATCGGCCGCATGCCGTTCCGGCTGGCGGGCCAGATCCCGCCCGAGACACCACTGCTCAAGCAAATACTCTGATTCAGGCGCGAAATTCAACGCATCGCCGATATACCGATGGTAGTTCTTCAAACCGAACGATTCGTCGGCACGGCACAATTGCGCCCTGATATAGCTTGCCCATGACTTGTATTCCCGCTCCTCAGACAACGAAAGGCGCGGGTCTATCTCTAGACTCGCGCCTACGTCTTTGACGGCTTCAGCACAGGCGGCTCCAACCATCAGCACCGCAAACATACAGGCAACTCGAATGTCAAAAAACTTTTTGCTCATGTGTCTGTACCTCTGCCGCGCCCATGCCGCTAGAACCACGCCGCGCCCTATCCGGGAACCACAAGATGCACTTTTGTCACTTCTTCTTGTGACGCAAGGCCTTCAGCTGCTTCCTTCTCTTGTGCTTCGCGATCTTCTTACGGCGTTTCTTCTTGACTGATCCCATGGTTGCTCGTCCTTGTTAAAGGCTTCACTTGATACAATTATAGTTATGGAAAAACAAATCGTTCTTTAACTATAAGGCATCATTCCGCTTTTGCAAGTCACCACGACAATTTTCATCAACGCCGCCGGTCCGCCACAGGCGGTCGCATCAGGGCCACGGCGAAACGGCCGGAATGAAGGCACTGCTCCCGCCAGGAGGTCATGGGCGTTCATTCTTGAAACAGAGGCGGAACGCCAATGACACCATAACCGAATACTCGAGGAAGCAGTTTATAATATAAGTAATTTTGATATTTCAACTCTTCTTCTCTTATATTTTCGTTCTTTTTAGGATAAAAATCATATCTTCTGAGAACAAACGATTTCCGTTGCTTCAACCATTTCAGCAGTTCCGCGCGTTTTCCTTCTGGAAACGGCAGATAACCGTCATGCTCATCCGTAAAAACAATGTCCCAAGCCCCGTCGTCGTCGTCGTCGTCGTCGTCGTCGTCGTCGTCGTCGTCGTCGTCGTCATCATCATCATCGTCGTCGACATGTTTCACGACTTCCTGTTTTTGCGGTTGTGGCTCCCCGTCAAACAGAGGAGGCAGCTCCGGAAGCATGGCGGAAAGATAAATCGCGGAGAAAAAGGCAAGACTTCCTTTCTTGTTCAAAAAGTCCTTTGGCCTGTCCAGAATATCGTCACGTTCCATGAGCATGGTCAGAAGCTCAACTGTTTCACGACACGGTATAAGGATGAGAAATGGAAGGGTTGCCTTGAAAGCCTCCATTCCTTCCCGTGAATAATCTGTGTTCCGGCAGACATCGAAAAGCTTTTCTCGCGCCTCTTGGTCACCGTTTGTAAAACAGATGAGCAGAGCGAACCATTCATACACAGGCTGTCTGGAAGGCTGCTTACCCAACTTCATGACAGATGGTTTATCCATCTCCCTCATACGCTGCTCTTCAGCATCCGTCAAATCAAACCAATCATACACGATCCGTCTTGAAAAAAGCGTTTCCAGCTTCATGGCGGACGGTTTCAAGATATCCGTCATCCGCTGTTTTTCGGCATCCGTCCAATCCATGAACCAATAAAACAGACACCAAAGTTGGCTGAGCTTGTCGCCGGAACGGAATCGCCGCTCCAATCTCTGCTTCATCAATGACTGAAGCCGTCCGTTCCATTTTCCGTTGGCGACAAGATCCCGCATTAGATACCTGCCTGGTTTGCTAATGTGCGATAAAGAAGTAATAGAAGTGTAAAAAATTTTGCCGTTCCTATCCGGCACTTAGGGCTGTGTCGGATAGGTCAGGCGTTAGGCTTCCGGCAAGTCTATCTTGCCGACAAAGCTGTAATAAATCTCAATGTCCTGCCTGCGGGTGCCGTTCTCGTCATAGCTGCACTCATGCACGACGATTTTCTCAATCATTTCCAATTCTTCAAAAGCAAGGTGCTTTCTCACAATCCCCATGAATTTCTCGGCGTTGACGGTGGCGGCCTGCGACTTGGAAAGTTCCTCCTGCAAAGCGGCAGCCCGGTCTTTCAGTTCCCGCTGCTCCTGCTCATAGTCCGCCGACAGCTCCATGAAACGCTCGTCGCTGATTTTGCCGCTTACATTGTCCTCATACAGCCGCTTGATAATGCGGTTCACTTCGGCAATGCGTGTCTGGGCCTGTTCAAGCTGCTTCGTGGCTGCGGCGGTCTTTCTCTTGCCGCCGATTTCGTTCTGCTGGATGAGCAGCTTTACAAAGCGGCTCTCATGCCTGGCGGCGTATTCCGTCACTTGCCGGAGATTGGAAAGCACGCCCGCCGTCAAAAGGTCGGTGCGGATAAAGTGTGCCGTACAGTCACGGGTACGCTTCTTGTAGCTGCCGCAGATATAACAGTCCTGCTTGCGGTTCTTGTTCTGATACCGCTGCTGATACAGCACATGGCCGCAGTCGGCGCAGAACAGCATACCAGAGAACAGCCCCACTTCATCATAGCGGTTCGGGCGTTTTCGCTGCTTGCGTAACTCCTGCACACGCTCCCATGTTTCCGTGTCGATAATCGGCTCATGGTGATTTGGGAAGATAGCCTGCTTCTCGATGGGGTTCTCAACGCTGTGCTTGACCTTGTAAGAGGGCTTCTCCGTCTTGAAGTTTACCAGACAGCCAGTGTACTCCCGGTTTTCCAGCAGATGGACGACGGTGTTTGTCGCCCACTTGCACTCATAGCCGGGGTGGTAGCGTCGGGTGCTGCCCGTCCTGCGGTATTCCAGCGTCCCCGGCGTGGGGATTTGCTGCTCCGTCAGCATACGGGCAATCTTGGTCGGGCCATTTCCCGCAAGGCAAAGCTGGTAAATCTGCCGGACAACCGGGGCGGCTTCCTCGTCAACGATATAGTTCTCGTCCTTGTCCATGAGATAGCCATAGACTGGCTTGCTGGTTACAGGCTTGCCGCTCATGCCTTTTGCTTTCTTTACTGCCTTGATTTTCTTGCTCGTATCTCTCACCAGCCATTCGTTAAATAAGTTCCGCAGAGGGGTAAAATCATTGTCCATGCCGCCGTTTGCGCTGTCCACGTTGTCATTGACAGCGATAAAACGCACGCCCTTTTGAGGGAACAGCATTTCCGTGTAAAATCCCACCTGCAAGTAATTACGCCCCAGCCTGCTCATGTCCTTGACTATGACGGTGCCGACTTTCCCGGCTTCAATGTCTGCAAGCATGGCTTGAAATCCGGGCCGCTGGAAGTTCGCACCTGAGTAGCCGTCGTCGGTGTACCAGCGCAGATTGGTAAAGCCGTTCTGCTTGGCGTAGGCTTCCAAAATCCGTTTCTGGTTGGAAATGGAATTGCTCTCGCCTTGCAATTCGTCCTCATGGGACAATCTCGGATAAAGGGCGGTAATGAGGTTTTGGGTGGCTTGTCTTAAC
>CACYQT010000010.1 GCA_902776645.1 uncultured bacterium
GTCATCGACTGTTCTTTGGGGAAAGGCTTCCGTGAATGTGAATCCTCCGGCAGCTGATGGATGCGTTTGAACGGGTTGGATCCGACCATCTTGTTTTCATCGATCAGGACGGTGTAGAGATGCTTCAGGAATGTCAGATGCTTCCCGTGGGTGTTGGCGGACTGGCAGCGGTCCAGATAGGCTTCGGCGTCCGACTGCTTGACGTCGGCCAGACGACGGATATTCTGCGATGCCATGAACTGGCCGAATGCGTCGCAGATATGCCAATACAGATAAGCGGTCGTCCGGATGTCCGGGCGGGCCTCTGTGCAGTTCCTGCAGGAATTGAGGCGACCGTCGCAGGACAGATAGAGCGGCCAGATGTTGGACGCGACCGCCTTGTCATTGGCCAGTTCCGTCTGCGCGGCCTGCGCGGCGGCCTCCGCGTCTTCGATGTCATGCTTGACGCGGCGCATCTGCTCCGCCTTGTCCTTCTCCAGATAGACGGCCATGAGCCGTCTGGCGGCGTCCTTCGCCTTGTCCGGCGACGTGATGGGTTTGCCGTCCAGATCCAGCAGCCTGATCCGGTATTCCTTGAAATTAATCTGGAAGCGTATATAGTAAATCTTGCTTTTGCCGCGAGTATAGAGCTTCATACATTATCCTCCGATGGGGAATAATGTACGGCGTTTTCGTTCGCTTGCTAGTTTTTGAGCCGAAAAACCAGCAAAACAGGAACAAAACAGGAACAACAAGGGGAAAATGAGTACAGAGATTTGGATTTAGGTTCCAATACCGAAAGGTGTACGGGTTCGAGTCCCGTCTCTCGTACTTATGCTTGATTGCATAAATCGTATTTTTCCCAAAATCGCTGAATAATGATCGATTGTCAGTAGCCGTTTCCTGTCAATTGTTCTTGAAAGCCCGTCGGATCGCCATTTGAATTTGCTCCTGTTTCCGCTTGCGTCGCCATTCGTCATGTAAAAGGCATGACGTTGAATCTTCCAGACTTAATCAAAATTTATTCAAATTTACTATGGCTGTCGAGAAAGAATTTTCATTGGAATCGATTGAACACTCGCTTAAGCGCAGAGGTTTTATTCGCGACCTTCTGACGTTGAAAAAACATATATTCCATCCAAAATTCTCCGTCTCCGTAGAAAAGCTGTGTTCCTATGCAGGTTTGGATTTGGATAAATGCTCCAATTTAACAGCCAAGACAAGGCGCAGGAAAGTAATGGCCGTCTGCGCCGTGCAACCGACATTCCAGAAAGGATGCATCTGTATCCAATTATACGAAGACACCGAGGAGGATATGCGCTGGGCTGTTCGCAACGGTGCGTTGGCGATTGTCGTGAAAAAGGCCATCGATGGTTTGCCTTGCATTGTAAGTAATTCACCCGAAACGGTATATGCCAAAATGTGCCGTTATTACCGCAAGCTTTCGGATGCCAAGGCGGTCGCCATCACCGGAAGCATCGGCAAGACGACCACCAAATTCATGATTGATTGTGTGCTTAAAAAACAGTTCAACACAATTTGCAATCCGACCAATGAAAATGTCATGTTCCAAGTGGGGCACTGCGCGCAGCATATTCCAATGGACGCCCAAATCCTAGTCCAGGAGATAAGCGAAGGCACGCCGGGCTACACGAGCCTGATGTCGGAGATGGTCGATCCCGACATTGTCGTCATCACAACGATTGACAAATCCCATATGGAGGCGTTCGGCTCCGGGGAGAAGATCATAGAGGAAGTTTGCTCGATTACGAAGGGGCTTTCACCGGATGCCCGGGTAGTCGTCAACAAGGATGAATTCAAATGGTTTGATAAATTGCAAACTCAACATGTCGTCACGGTGTCATTAAATGATCCGTCAGCCGATTTGTCGGCCAATAATATTACCATCACCCATGATGGGCTGGCTTTTGATGTGCTTGTCAAAGAAAGTAATCAAAAGTATCCGGTCTTGCTGAAAAACATATACGCCATCCATAATGTGGTATCCGCCTTGTCCGCCTTTGCCGTGGGGTTGCATTTCAAAACAAGTCCCGAATTGATTGTAAGCGGTTTGCAAGAGTTTAAAATGAAGGGGGTAAGACAGAATGTATTACGGACCGCCGATGATATCACGATATATGCGGATTGCTTCAATGCCGTCGCGACCTCAGTAAAAGCGGCGATCAAAGCGTGTGATCAAATCCCCGTAAACGGAAAAAGAATCGCTGTATTGGGCGACGTGGAGGAAGGCGGAAAGGATTCGGAGATGCAGCATGACATGATCGTGCAGTCCGTAAATGAATCACAATTCTCAATTCTTATTGCCATCGGGGAGAAAATCCAAAAGGCAATCAATCGAATCCCTGTTGGCGAGCACTGCAAGGTTATTTGCTGCAATGATCATAAAGAGATTCTTGCAGCGCTTAAGAATCATTGCAGCGGCGGAGATCTGGTTCTTTTTAAAGCTTCGTATGCGTATAAACTGTTCTTATGTATAGCTAAAATGTGGCCATCGCTCGTTGCCGAAGTCCAGAATGCGGAAAAAGAGGAATATTCCACATGGTGGAATAGAATAAAAATGAGTTAACTGGATGCCCATTACCCTGCGCGGCGGCAAGGCCGTGCATGATGCGTTCTTCAGAAAGGGATATGAAATCAACGCAAGTTGGATCAATCGGACATTGGTGGTCTTGGGCGCCATATGATACTGATTCGCTTTGATTTCATTGTGAACAAATATAAAGATCCAATAATCTGGAGACAAGGGATGACCGACATGAGCCTTTCTCGCGATGTGGCTCGAAAGGTCGATGGTTGAAAGATTCTAAGATATGGGCATTGAAAAACATATTGGAATGCTTGCTTAAGGAAGCGAAGAGGCAATGATAAAAATCGGACATCCTCAGATTGAAACAAAGGAAGGAAAGACCTACCTAAAGGCATTTATAAATAATGATGCCGAAAATGTCAATGAATGGCTTTGGTTCGCCACGGATGAAGCATATGGCAAGTACTTTTGCCAGGAGACATCCGATGCCTTTGTTTTGCCAATGATATTGAGGGCAGTCAAGACTCATCAGGATGTTTATGTCGAATCGGCCATGTCTGAAAGATTGTTTCATAACCTGAATGAATCAGTGTTTTATGCAATGTGCAAGACTAATGAAAAAAAGACAGGAGAAAAATATAAAAATATTGTAAAGATTCATTGCGACAATCTCATTTCCAAAAGATATGAAAACAACAATTCAGTAGGAACCGGATGTTCACTAGGCGTTGACAGTTTTGCTGTTATCAAACGGTATTTTTTCAATAACGAGAGCCTGCCATCCTATAAAATTACGCATCTTACATTATTCAATGCAGGCGCGTTCGGTTCAAAAGAAAAAGAAGGAGCTCGGAAATCATTTTTCAATGAGATAGAAAGAAGCAAAAAGTTCGCTGACAAATTGGGGCTGCCGTTTGTATGGGTGGATTCCAATATCAGATCTTTCTTTCCTGAATTCAGTTTTGATTGGAGCCATACCTATTTAAATATGAGCGTTGTTCTTTCAATGCAGAAGCTATGGCGGAAATATCTGTATGCCTCTGGATATTCGGTCGATCATTTGGAATTTGACATTGATGACTGTGCCAAATATGAACCGTATTTGATTCCAATGCTATCTACAGAAAACACAGAACTTATTTCTGCGAACATGAATATGCGTCGTAGTGATAAGGTCGATTTCATTTCCGATGACAAGATGGTGCAGGAGAATTTATATGTATGCCTGAAAGAACAGATACGCAATAATCCCAATTCAAAATACGTATACAAAGGGAATTATTTGAATTGCGGACAGTGCAAGAAATGTCATCGGACAATGCTCCAATTGGACATTCTCGGGAAAGAAGACTTATATAGAAATATATTCGACTATGTAAAATGGCCTAAGGAAAAAGAAGAATATATTGCCGAGGTTGTTGTTGGGAAAGACAAGGATCTGATGTACCATGATTTGTATGAATCAATGCTGGAACATGGTTATCCTCTTCCGTTATTCAAACTAAAACTCCTTTACTATAAAATCCATATATCTTGGAAAATACGTTCTGTTTGGCGTAGAATGAAGAAAGCGTTGCATTTTTAATTTCACAACCAGATTTAAAGCAGAGGAAACCATGTCCGGCAAATTCAACTCACGCGTCGTGGATCCATGCGCGCTCCAATTCAGGCTTCTCACCACGCGGCGATATATGCTGGACAATGAACTGACGCTGTCGGAATTTATTCCAGGAGCCGTGGCCCGTCCAAGCCTTCAGAATGCGTTGATGCCATATTGCACGATGCCGCCGACCATATCCTTTGAAAACGGAGCCGTTGTCTTTTCGGAAAACAACGGGCAGATGGCGGAAGGCGTCTTGTTCGTCGGCGCATTCCATCCAGGCATCCATTTTTCGGCGGATGTGCAATCGCTTTCAGACGGCTCCGCCGCATTGATGGATATCGCGCCTTACGACGGCTCCTTCCGTCTGCGCGTCCGCGCACAGCCCGGCCGTCCGGTGGAATTCGAAGAGACGTTGAACGGACAGCGGCTCGACGCGAAAGCAGACAATGCGCAACTAGTTCCGCAGACGCCATTTAGACTATCCGCCATCGTCGCCGGCCCAACCGTTCTTCTCGCCGTGCGCAAAAACGGCACAGTGCGTTTTATGGCCTCCGTGGCGCTTGCCGACGAGCCGGACATCCGTCGGAAACAATTCGCCGGCTATCTGAAATGCGCGGTCGGCGCGACTTTGCCGCCAAACGGCCAGGCAGTCTTCGGCGGAGCCTCCACCGCCCTCACGGCAGGCGTCGGGCAAGCGGATTTCCGTATTGTCACCGACGGGCCAGGCTGCCGTCCGTACATGGAAAACGGACGCATGTTCTGCACGTTTTCGGCCCGTGCAGGCCTGAAATACACGAAATCCGTGGCGAGTTTCGATCCATCGACGTTCGATTTCAAAATGGAGGGAATTCTCCTGACAAACTACGGAGACGGCGACGATCTGTTGCGCAACGACGCCGTAAACCATCTTTTCCACGATGCGGACGGCACATGGAAAGGAGTCGGCTGCGGCTGGTCCACAACGGCGCACAATCTTGATCCGTCCACCCGCCGCGGCAGCGGACTCATCGTCTGCGAGGCTGATGACAATCCGCTGCACGGCATCCACATCCTGCCTGCGCGGCAACTCGTCGTCGGAACGGGAAAAAGCGAAGATCCGTACTTCACATTCGATGAAGCCGTCGGAAAATGGCGGCTATCGACCTCCTCCTTCACGCCCGACGGGCTTCGCGCCTGCCTATGGGAAGCGGACGCATGGGATGGCCCCTATGGACGCATCGCAGGCCCCGTCCCATACAATTCCACCGGCTGCCAGATCATGGATTTCGGCGGTTCGCGCTATGTCATGACGGCCAATGTGCAACGGCAGCTGCCCATCTACGAATATCCGACGCTCCGCTATCGCGGCGAACTCAATCTCGATTTCAAGCCTTTCAACCATGAATGCCCCAACGGACGGATTTTCATGGCTTTTGCGGAAACGCCGCCTGGCTGCCCGTACCGCTACATTCTTCTGACGATGGACCGGGAGAATTTCGCCGGCATGCCGACGCCCAACTGGACCTACGGCGCCATGTATTTCTATGGCGCGAATCCATGAGCGATCAAAACACACACAAAAAATCGAGACTGTTGCCTGCCTTTGTTTTTAGCAACAGCCTCGTTCATTTCAGTTGAATATGAAATGTCAATAAACTCAGATAGTCATCGAAGATTTTCGAAGAAAGAGTCAGGATCTTCATCCATGGCTTGGGCAAGACGGACAGCAGAACGGCGTGACAACGGCTGCTTGCCCGTTTCATAGGCGCTGATGGTGGCGTGGCTCATGCCAGCCAAAGTCGCAAGACGTTTCTGCGTCAAACCATGCTTCAGACGCGTTCCGGCTAGAAGGCTTCCAGGCGTGACCGTCTTCCAGTAATCCGTCTCGAGAATATCGACCGGATGATCATCATCCTCCGCCGTTGTATCGGAAGGTACGATGATGATGTCGTATTTACTTCTAATGACGTCCATCAACGCGGCGACATCACGGTCGGCACCATTGAGGCACAGTTCAATACGGGGCTTTTTCACGACTGCCAACATAGTACACCTCTATTTCAATAGTTCCATTTTCGCACCGCCAGCAAGCCACATAGCGGTATCCGAGATGGCAATGGTATGTTTCATCGGACAATTTGGAGTAATTCATCCAAGAAGGCTGGACAGGGCCGTCTTTGATTAGATCGTTGACTAGTCGGTTAAACTGGTCTCGGACTACCTGCGGCAACTTCTGCAAGTTCCTGATGATTTTCCGTTTGACTGTGACGCGGTACATTGACGATAGCCTTTATTTATCAATAAATTTATTATAATTTATCAGAATTTATCAGAATGTCAATTTATTGAGACAGGCATAAACAAAAAATCCGTCGCACCTTTCGATGCGGCGGATTTGCCAATTGTTCGTATTGGATTCAGCGTTAGCCGTTGACCTTCGCGAAGTTGTTCATGAAGGCGACCAGAGCTTCGACGCCTTCCAGAGGCATGGCATTGTAGATGCTGGCGCGGAGACCGCCGACGGCGCGGTGGCCCTTGATGCCGATCAGGCCGGCTTCCTTCGCTTCTTTCACGAATTTCGCTTCGAGTTCCTCATCACCGCCTTTGATGCGGAACGTGACGTTCATCATGGAACGGGAGGCGGGATCGACCGTACCCGTGTAGAACGGGCAGGCGTCGATGGCGGCGTACAGTTTCGCGGCCTTCTCTTCGTTCTTCTTCTGCATGGCGGCAAGACCGCCGTTGGCGATCAGCCAATCGGTGACGAGGCGGATCATGTAGATGCCGAAGGTGGACGGCGTGTTGAACAGGGAGCCTTTGTCGATATGCGTCGTGTAGCGCAGCATGGTCGGAACCGTCGCGGGGCAACGGGCCGCCAAATCTTTGCGGATGATGACGACCACCGTTCCGGACGGACCGATGTTCTTCTGGGCGCCGGCGAAGACAAGACCGAACTTGTTGATGTCAAACGGACGGGCCATGAAATCGGAGGACATGTCCGCGACAAGCGGAACATTGCCGGTTTCAGGGAAGTACGGATATTCGGAACCGTAGATCGTGTTGTTGCTGCAGATGTGGACGTAGGCCAGATTCTGGTCGATCTTCCAGTCTTTGATGCCTTCGATCTTGGAGAATTTGCAGGGTTCGCCGTTGTAGATGAGATCGATTTCATTGCCGAGGATCTTCATTTCCTTCATGGCCTTGTGGGACCATTCGCCAGTGTCGCAGACGCCGATCTTCTTGCCGGGGATGGCGAGATTCATCGGGACCATCGCGAACTGGAGGCTCGCGCCGCCCTGAAGGAACAGGACCGCGTAGTCGTCACTGATGTTCAGCAACGAACGGAAATTCGCTTCGGCGGCCTGGATGATTTCATCAAAGGCTTTCGCGCGATGGCTTTCCTCGATAATGCCATAACCGCAGCCACGATAGTCAACAAACTCTTCCTGAGCCTTCAACATCACTGATTTGGGCAGCACGGCCGGGCCGGCGTTGAAATTGTAGACAGCCATTTTTGTACTCCTTGGTTCTTTTTACGCGCAAATAGAGATTTTTTTCTCCATTTAATAATCAATAATGAAACAATTAATATAATGGGTGAATCTCCATGTACAAGTAAACAGCTTAATGCTGAATATCAAAGAGGAAATTCGGGAGGTTCAGGATCCTCCCACTTCTGCGGTCCCGCAGGAGCGCAGTCCCCCCGACTAACCACTAGCCACTACCCACTAACCACTAAAAAAGGCAATCATTTTGGCTTGCCGGTCTCGAAATACGGCCAGCCGTCCTCCCCCCAGAGGATTTCCTGCAGATGGAGGTTGCGCAGCCAGCCTTTGTTGAGCGACGCCTGATGGCAGTGGTAGAACATGTATGTTTTGCCGTCGCCGTCCGTGATGATTTCGCCGTTGTGGCCCGGCCCGTAGAATTCGTCTCCGGCGTCCGAACGGAGAATTTTCGTGGCGTTGCCTTCCTTCATCGGCTTGCCTTCCTTGTCCACGAATTCGCCTTCCAGCGTCTTGCTGCGGCCGACGACGAGCGAATACGTATGGTTGTTGTACCATCCGCAACTCGCGAAAAGATACCACCAGCCGTCGCGACGATAGAGATAGCATCCTTCATAAACCTTTGAACGCGAACGATTCTGGTCGGAATCCAATCCTGCGACATGGACGTATTGCGCATTGTCCACGACGGACAGGCCGTCCGGCTTCAATTCCACGCGGTGCATCTTGCCAATGCTGCCGAAGAACAGCCACAGCTTGCCTGTGTCCGGATCCTTCACGACCTCCGGATCAATGGTGTCTTTGATTTTCGTATCCTTGCTGCGCGTAATGACATGCATGTCTTCGAAGGGGCCAGTCGCGTTGTCGCTGCTGAAGACGGCGATGGCGGAATCATGCGCGGAGTTGTAGAGCGTCACGTAGAACATCCATTTGCCGTTGAGGCGGATCATGTCCGGAGCCCAGATGTTCTTGAATTCCTTATGGATGACTGCGATCATCTCCTCAGAGAACGGCCGTTTTCCGGAACTCTCCCATTTGACGAGATTCTTGCTCTGAAGAATCAGGCCGCGGCCGCCGCCAGGTGTCGCGCAACAGTAATACATGCCGTCGTCCGCCTGCCAGATGGTCGGATCCGGCGCGTTGCCGCCGTACACGGGATTCTTGATCGGTTCCAATGCCGAAGATATTCCGACACCGCACAACAATATGCCAATGAGTAGTTTTTGCATTTTTAGTGGTTAGTGGTTAGTGGTTAATCGGGAGGGCTGCGCTCCTGCGTGGCCGATGGTTAATGATTCGTATGAATCCAGAACATCCATTAAAAACTTTTATGCTATCCAATCCATTCATGCATTTTCTTCACGAAATGCGGGAAGGCGATTTCCGGTTCGTCGATTTCCGGATGCCATTTCTTCTCCCATTCGAAGGAGAAATAGCCGTCGTAACCATCTGCGATGACTTGTTTTAGAATCGGGACAATTGGAATCTCGCCGTCGCCGACCTTCACCAACGTCCAGTCTTTCGCGCCATCCGCCTTCTTACGCATGTAGTCTTTGATGTGCATGTGCTTCAGCAACGGTTTGATCATCGTGTAGAATTCCATGAAGTTGTCGCCGTATGTCTTGTCGCTGTGTTCGATATCCCACAGGATGCCTGCCCCGGGCGTTTGTTTGAAGGCCTCCACAATCGGGCCGAGCGTATCCGCCGTATTGAAATCGCCATGGACTTCCAGATTGACGTCGACACCATGCTGATGGCCGTATGCGGCGACTTCGCAGATGCCGTCTGCGACGCGCTTTACGGTCTCCGCTTTCTTCGTTGGATCCGGAATGTTGTTGCCGAAAACACGCATGGCGGGAATCTCCATCCGTTCAAGAATATCGATGGTTTTCTTCGCCTTTTCGATGACTTGCGCGACTTTCGCCGCATCATGGAAACTGAAGGATGAACCGAAGCCGATGATCTTCAGGCCGTACTGCTTAAGCAAGGCTTTCGTTTCCGCCTGCTTGTCTGGCGCAAACCACGTGATGTCATCCGCTTCCATCTTGCCGTCGATGCCGCGCACTTCAATGCCCTGCACGCCGTACGCATGGAAGTTTTCCAAGACTTGCTGGAACGTCCAATTCGGGCAGCCCAATGTCGAAATCGCAAGTTTCATGTTTGCTCCTTTGTTGTTATATTTCAATGAGTTGGTTCATCCAAAAGCCAATCCGCGGCAAAGATTCCGATGGTGCCATCGGCGGTCGGCGGCGTGTACAGGCCTGCTTTCATTTTGCTGAACCGTTCACGGCCGAAAATGGCGGAAACAGGCGCGTCCAAGATGACCGACAGCTTCATATTTTTGCCGCGCTTTTCTTTCGGCACAGGCCAGATGAACGGCGCCCACGCCTTCGCGCCAAGGCTTTTTGAGCTAATGAACGATGGCAACACCTTGACACCGAGGATCGTGTCATCCAACTGGACATCCGCACACAAATCATTCGTATCCAAGCGAATAAACGCTGCATTCTCCGGAACGTGAACATTCTTTTCGAGAATGACCCGCCCCGCGTAGTTACGGAGTCCCTTCACCGTCAAATCACCTTTCGGCACGTATTCAGGCAGTGCGCAAATTGTCATTTTGCCGTTCGCGGGATCCGTCGCCTCCACGGCGAAAGCCCCCACCATGAAAACGCCTGGGAGATACGGATATTCCTCCGCATCTCCCGTCAGCTGAAGGACATGTTCACCTACGGTCAACCTCATGAGCATCGTCTGAACATACAGTTCGTTCAATCCTTGCGGCAATGCATCGGGAGCTCTTGAAACGACGATCATCTCCTCGCTGTCCAACGTAGCGGAGGCTTTTTCTCCATAACGGCACAACATGAAGAAGACTTCTCCGACATCTTCCTTTACCGTCAGAAGGAGCGTCCGATCATCATTGAATTCCGGGCAGAGGATATTCGGGCGATCCAACGAAAGCTGCCAATTTTCGCCACTGATGCCGACGGATTTCGGAAACGCCGAAACAGTGGCTCCCGGCGTGACACCATCCGGCCCGACGACGACGCAACCGCCTGCCCACAAGGCGAATACTGTTTTGTAACCATTGAAATCCAATGCCAAGACTCTCGGCTCGTTCTTCCGCCCGCGCAAATCAAGGATCACGACATTGCCGTCCGCATAACATCTTGTCAATACGTCACAGACGCGTTTTCCCTCCACGTCGGTGACCGTCGCGCTTCGCGGAATGTTGCCTTCGGCCCACTCGATGAAGGCATCGATGGCTTCAAAACGCTTGCCGGATTTCTCTTCCACGATGCCGTTCGTCTCAATCCGCAGCACAGCGGGAGCGTCTGCCGAAGCTTTGTCGTTGCGATGGATGAACTTCCACGACCACTGCGCGGCGACCAGTTTCTTCAGCATTTCATTCTGGTCCGGATCATATTCCGCATAGCGTATCTCTATTTCCGGCAGGACCTTCCGACTTGCGAACGATGCCGCCTTCGCCGCGTCTTCGCCAAGCTCCGCATAGTGGTCGAACCACGTCTGCGCAGGCGTCGTCGGATTGTACCATCCTTTCTTATAGATGTTTCCCTGCGACTGGAACTGCGCGACGGCCATCAGATAATGGTCGATGCCGAACATGGCGACAAGCCAGATCATCTGGCGGTATTTCATGGCCGGCATGTCGGAGGGCCCCAACGCGAACAGCTCCGCCAGACCGCCGTTGCCGCGTTTTTCGACACCGTAACGCGCTGTTCCAAGTGTTTGCCATTCAATCTTCTCCAACGTCGTCGCAGTACTGATTTCATCCATGCCGGGCATGGAGAAACCGGCAATCTGCACGAGCGGATCACCATTGAACCGCAGCGCATGGATGTTGTGCTCGGCCATCAGATGGCCCGTCAGCAGGATGCCGTGCTCGTCGCACCAGTTGCGGATTTTATCAAAGAACGTCTCGCGGAAGCGTTTCGCCACGACTTCATGGTAGGCGTTGATGAAATCCAATTTTGCAGCGCCTTCCAGCTGACGCTTCATGTCATTCTTCAAATCACGCCCTGTCAAGGATTTGTAATCATCTTCCATCTCCGGATACCAGGCGATCTGGATTTTCTGCGAAGCATTTGGCGTCAAGAGCGTGGTCGGATAGGCATACGACGGCTCGTCTGTGAAAATGCCTTTGATCAGCTTGCCGAATTGGTCGCCGAAACGGCGGTAGTACTCTTCATGCGTCGTCTGGATGAAGAAATCCACCGCATCTGGATTCAGCAGATTCGGATATTTGCTGTCAAGGCCAAACCCGAACTGCACGGATCCAT
This sequence comes from uncultured bacterium, assembly GCA_902776645.1. GTDB lineage: Bacteria > Verrucomicrobiota > Lentisphaeria > Oligosphaerales > Oligosphaeraceae > UBA1407. The sequence goes on from CACYQT010000010.1 coordinate 11,917, forward strand.
CCGCAAGTTTTTCCGCTGTAAGAAATTGCGAACCGTATTCAGGCTTTTCCGCCATGACGCGACCACCGCACTGACCGCTCGGCCAGTTGAATTCGTCATACAGCCAGACCGCTTCAAAATCCAATTTTTCAGCGGTTTTCAGAATCCAACCGACGGTCGTGAACCATTCTTCAGACAAATACGGGACTTCGCATCCCGCCCGCGGATACACGAGAAACTGCGTGATGCCGACGCGGCGGAACTCGCCCATGAACCATTTGATGAAATCTTTCGTCGGCCGCCCCGTGACGGCGCTCATTGGAATCAACGGATTTTTCATGATTTTTCTTCTGGCTGTCCTGTGTCTTCTGGTTCAAATCCTTTTCCATAATATATTATAACGTCTGCAAAAAACCACACGACAATTTTCATCCATCCATTCATCGGCAAGGCATCATGTCATTTTTCATCGCAATACTCAGCGGCCTCCTCGGAGGCTTCGGCGGCGTCGGTTATAAAATCTCCGGCTCGGGCAAAGTCAACGCGTTGCAAAGCGCATCCGTTCTAGCGTTTTTCGGCGTGATTTTCTTCGGAATCCGCGCGGCGTATTTCGGCGAATGGCAGTCGCTGACATGGCAGATGGTCGTGTTGACCATCGTGACCGGCGTCGCGCAGTATCTCGGACAGATCATGCTGAAAGTCACGCTGGACATGGGGCCGCTGTCGCTGGTCTGGTGCGCCGCCGCGTTACAGTTCATGCCCGCCATCATTTTCTCCTATTTTGCGTACAATGAACCGTTTACGATCTTCTATCTTCTTGCGTTGGCGGCGCTTTTCGGGGCGATTGTCTCCGCTTCCGGCGGCCAGGAGAAGACGGACGGCGGAAAATTGCGCAGCCCCGCATGGCTGTTCGGTCTCTCCCTGCTGGTCATGCTGACGCTGTTCAGCAGCTGCGCGATCGCCATGAAATTCGGCTGGTACTACCACGTGCCAGGCGCCGCGGAAAGCCTCATGCAGAACAACGGCAACGTCTTTTTCTGCCTCCTCTACGCAGCGATTTTCACGTTCTGCACGGCGGACGTCGTGATCCGTAAAACGTGGCATTTCAGCACGAAAGGCTGGATCGGCAGCCTCATGCTCGCCTTCGGCACCATCCTGCAGTTCACGTTGCAGAAATCCGTCCTCCATCTGCCGGCCGCCCTGCTCTTCGCCCTCTCCTGCTCCGCCTCCATCCTTTTCACAAGCATCATTTCCACGACGTTCTTCCACGAGAAACGCACCCGCAACTGGTATCTGACGCTTATCTTCGCCCTTCTGGCCATTTCCTTCATGGCCATCCCGTCGCCGAAGGAAGATTCCGCTCAAAACGACAGCAAGTCTTTAATTGAAAAGGAGATGTGAATCCATGAAAACGACACGGTTGCTTTTCTGCGCCGCTTTCTGCCTCCTGCCGGTCATCGCCAAAGCGCAACAGACGACGGTTTGGACCGTCGCCTGCGTCAACTGCGGCCAATTCCATTACGGCGACAAGAAGACCGCTCCGGAAGACTACCGCCGCCGCTGGCAGAAGCTGTTCGCGGACGTCGATGCGGATGTCTTTTTCATGGAGGACAATCCGTCCGATTTCCCGTTCAATACGATCCGTTTTCCGAAATTCGACATCCGCGCGGATGCCAAAGCCACGCCAGTCTCCGCAACAATTGTCAAATTGACGAATGAAATCGACGGCCATAAATCACCGCGTTATCGTGCTTTCCGGCTCCTCTACAACATCAGCGGCAAGAAGGTCGCGTTCTACGGCATGCATCTTGTCGCGGAAGGCCATATCAAAGTGAAAAAGGCTGAAGGCGAACAATGGTCGCTCTCGCAGAAGCTTCGTCAGATCCAGTTCAAAGAACTGATGGATGACGCGAAGCAATTCGACGGCGCCGTCTTCACAGGCGATTTCAACGCCCAGATTCCGGAGGAATACAATGTGTTCAAGCAAAACGGCTTCACGCTCTCGAACTGCTCCGAAACATACGGCGCCACCGCCACGCTTCGCGACATTCCAGCGGACAACATCGTCGTCTCCCCATGGATCAAGATCTTGGAATTCAAGATCTTGAAGAATTACAAACTGGACACGGACCACTTCCCGCTGGTGGCCAAACTGCAATTTTGAGAGAAAAGGGACAAGAGCGACAAAAGGGACAGAAGAGACTGAATGCAATCGTCCCAGCCGTCCCAGTTGTCCCAGCCGTCCCAGTTAACTCATTGTAATTCCGGCGCGTAACGCAGTGACAGGCTCTTGACGGAGGGTTCGCCGTCGCATGCCGTGATGATGAGTTTCACCACCGAAGCCGTGGTTTGCGGGAAGCGCGCGATGCGGCGGAATCCGGCCAGCTTGCCCTCCGCAACCACTTGTCCGTCAATGACAAACTTCCATCCTTTGATGCGCATGCCTTTCGTGATGTCTTCACGGAAGTCCACGGCGTTGAACGATTTCGCGCCGTTCAGCTTGTAGCTGTATTCCGTGCCTTCCGCCGTCTTCTTCGTCTCGATAGTCGCGCCTTCCGCGAAATCCACCGCGTTGTAGGCGCGGATGTAGTCACCGAACTCTTTCAGACGGATGACATCGCCTTCGTCCAGCAGCCCTTCGTTGTTGGGAGCCAAGCCCAAATCCAGAATGCCGCCGCGGCCGACGGATTCGAAATAGCGAGTCGTCAGTTCTTTCAGACTCTTGGCCTGCTGGTCCTTATGCCAGAACCACCCTTTGCGCAGCGGTGTGTCGCATTCCGGCGGACGGAAATAATTGCCGCGAACAAATGGATAATCATCTGGAACAAAGCCAGTTTCGTTGCCAGGCCAGTTCATTGAACGGCTCGAATCAGGGCCGAAAACGACTGATTGCGGATTCTTGTCAAACAACGCCTTCAGCAGGCGGTCGAATTCATAATATTCATGGGCGGGCTTGGGCAGCGTCCGCTTGCCCGGATCGCCGCCGTACCATCCGTCGCCGCCATTTGCGCCATCGAGCCAGATTTCGGTAATCGGGCCGTAGTTGTCCATCAAATCCGCCCATTGGCTGTGGAAATACTCCACGTATGCAGGACGCGCGTATTCCGCCTGATGGCGGTCCCACGGCGAAAGATACGCGGCGAATTCCAAGCCAGCCTCCAACGTGGCGTCGCGGACTTCCTTCACGATGTCGCCTTTGCCATTCTTCCACGGCGAATTGGCGACCGTGTAGTCTTTATTCAACTTGCTCGGCCACAGGCAGAAGCCGTCATGATGCTTGCAGACCAGAACGATCCGTTTGATGCCGCCGGCCTTCGCCGCCGCAACCCATTGCCGCGCATCGAATTTCACAGGATTGAAAACCGCCGGCGGCGTGTCGCCGAAGCCCCATTCCTTATCAACGAACGTGTTCAGCCCGAAGTGGATGATGGAAATCACTTCCAAATCCAGCGTGTGCAGCTGCTGCGCGCTCGGAACCGTCACGTTGCCGACGCCCGCCACTTCCACCGTGTCCGAAAACGCCATCGCCGCGCACATCATCGCCGCAAAAAGACTGTGTTTCATAGCCATGCTCCTGTCATCATTTGATTTTTTGCTCTATTATAATAATGTATGGAATAATCTACATTCAACTCCACGATAAGGCAACTGTTCACGATGAATATCCATTCCTTTGTCATGATGGGCCAGTCCAACATGGCCGGCCGCGGCGATTTCGGCGAAGTTCCGCCCATCAACCACCCACGCTGCAGGATGCTCCGCAACGGCCGCTGGCAGCCCATGGCCGAACCGATCAATCCAGACAGGCCGATCTTCGATATCCTCTTTCATTCAGGCGTCTGCCTAACAGCTTCATTCGCAGAATCCTACGCCAATACCTACACGGATGTGCAGTGTGGTCTCATCCCCTGCGCGGACGGCGGCACATCCATAGACGACTGGGAGCCCGGCGGCCTTCTCTACGACAACGCCGTCTTCCAGACACAGCAGGCAAAACGCACGTCCGAAGTCCGCGGCATCCTCTGGCATCAGGGCGAACAGGATTGCGGCTCCGCTGAAAAACTCCGCCACTATCGCTCTAAATTCGAAATCTTTCTTGCGCAATTCATTGAAGACACGGAACTTCCAAGCGACATTCCAATCGTTGTCGGCGAACTGGGCTATTTCGCGACGCCAATGGTCGATTTCGATGGCGAACGAATCAACGCGACGGCCTACATGAACGCCCTCTTCCGCACCATTGCCGACGAAACACCGAACATCGCCCTCGCCTCCGCAGACGGCCTCGATCCCAAGCCAGACGGAATCCATTTCAATTCCGCTTCGCTTCGCATTTTCGGCCGCCGCTATTTCGATGCCTATCAATCACTTGTGAAATATTAAGGAGAAAAAAACATGTACACGATTTCCCACTTTTTCGCGAATCGCATCTTCGATGAAGCAACCTTGAAATATTTCATGTACGAAATCGCCCGCCATGGGGCGGAGCATCTTGTCATCACCAATCCATGGTGCGTCAAATATATTGAGGATCCGACCTTTCTCGACGTTCTGAAAAGATGCTGCGAAAGTTCGGGCATCACCTTCGCCGGATGCCATGCGCCATTCGGAATTGGTTGGGATCTGGACACTTGGGATGCCGAACGCCGCCCCGCCATGTTGGAGGAGCAATCCCGTTGCATCGCCTTCGCCGCGGAGTTTGGCGTGAAGACGATGACGTTCCATCCTGGCGCCATGCCGCCAGATTACACGCTGCCGCAATTGCGCGATCTCATTCGGGCTTCCCTCGAATATCTGCTTCCCTACGCGGAAAAATACGGCGTCATCATGTGCATCGAGAACGCCATGCGCCCCACGAACACGCCGGATGAACTGCTCCGTTATCTGAAAGAATTCGATACACCTTGGCTTGGATGCACTTACGATACAGGGCACGCCAATGTCATGAGCAGTTTCAACGGCACAAAGGATCCGGCAAAATATTCGGAGAAGTTCCTTGCGATCTGGCCGGACGGCGTCGTTTTCGAAGACCACGCATTGGACAAGCTCGCCCCTTACGTCGTCGTCTCCCATGTCCACAACAACAACGGATACAAGGATGAACATCGTTTCATCGACGACGGAGCTCTGGATTGGAAACCGATCATCCGCAAGCTGAAATACGACTGCCCGCGCATCCAGAACATCGAAAACGAGACGAAAGTCTTCGAGCATCTGATCTCCATGACACGGATCGGGCAGGATTTCGCAAAACTCATCGCAGAAGCGTAAACCATAATGAAACACATCCTTCTATTGATCGCCGTCGTATTCGCCGCCCATGCGTTTGAATTGGATTTCACGAAAAACGTCTACAAGACGGCATGGTGGTCCGCCAACAAGCAGCTGGACCGTTGTTCGCTGACAGTCCAGAAAGACAAGCGAACAGGCGTGCAAGCCCTTTGCGCCCAATGGGATGGATCCGTGACGAACTACATGCATGCGATGCTTGTCGATGGAAAGGACATGCCAGTCTTCAAGCGGGCGAAATTCACGGCGGTCGTCTCCGTCAACATGCCGCTGGCGGTCAACGCCGTCCAGTTGCGGCTGCAGGACAAGAATTTGGAGACATTCTACTGGAAGAAGAATATCAAATTCGACAAACCGGGAACCTATGTGCTTGAATATGTGGTGGATACGGAAAGACTCGCGGCGACGTCCATCTCCAGTTTCACGAAGGACGCCAACAAGACCATTGATTTTCCGCTGTCGACGTTCGCCCTCAGCTTCAATTTCCCACAGGACGGCACGCCTGGCGAGGCGTTCATCCATTCCATTGCCGTGACGGAACTTGCAAATAATGACAAGCCTGCCGAATCGTTTCCGCGGCTTCCTTTGGCGAAGCCGTGGGTCATGCCGTTGGAGCTTCCGCAGCGGATTCCGTATAACGATACGCTGGAAAAAGCCGCGAATCCATTGACCGGCGAGACGTCGCTGAAAATGACGCATGCTTCCGGCAAAGGAAAAGTGTTCGGCGTCGATTTCACACGATTTACATCGCCGCGCGGCATTCTCGGGCCGAAAATCGGCCATTACGACGCGGCGGATTGCGTTGTGAACATCACGACGACGCAACCGCTTCCGCACATCAAAACCCTTAAGCTGGAATGGTTTGAGAGCCACGGCGGTTTGAAGCGATTGTCGTTTCCTGTCCAATTGGACAAGGCCGGTCATCACGCCATCAAATGCGAATTGCCGCCCGTCACGACGCCGGACATCCCCTACGGCCATGCTCCGAAGGAACAGCAGATCGGCCAGCTGTGGGTATTGATGAATGTTCGTTTTGAAGCGGACACGGCGGATTTCGATGGCGATGTCTATTTCAATTCCATTGATTTGAACGTGGCGCGTTCTCCATTGGAAAACATTGTCTTCGAACTGGAAACGGGCAAAGTCGCCGCCGTCGTGGAAGACGCGTCGCAAGGCGTCAAGGCGACGTTGACGAACATTTCCTCCCAACCGGTCTCCTGCCGCGTCGTCGGAACGCTGAAGGATGCGGACGGCGAACCGCAGCCGTGGACGATGGACGAAAAAATCGATTTCCGGCCAGGCGAGACGAAATCCGTCGGGCCTGTGGCAGTTCCAGAAAAGTATGGCGTCTATTATGTTGATTTGACGCTTTCCGCGGACGGCTGTCCCGATCTTGTCCGCGAACGGACATTCGCGCACATGAAGCTGACGGGCGAAAAGAAGGATGAAAAATTCGTCCAAGGCTTCAAATTCGGCAGCGTGTGCCATGTCAATCCGATGGTTTGCGCGCCGCAGGAGATCGAGAAGGCGGCCGTCGCCATGTCGCAGATCGGCCTGCGCATCCTGCGCGTCGATTTCGGCTGGAGCGACAATCCGCTGCATATCCAATGGCTTGACAATGTGGTGGATATATTCAGCAGCCACGGGATGAATTTCGATTTCATCCTCGGCTACATTATGGACAAGAACGGCATCCTGATGGACACGAGCATGAAGTGCTACGGCAATCTTTTCAAACGTTTCAAAGGGCGCGTCCAATACTGGGAGATGCTCAATGAGCCGGATTTGCCATGGGGCCGCAAGAATCCACCGCAATCTTCTGATTATGCGAAACTTGCGAAAGCCACTGGCGAACTCTTGCGGCAGATCGATCCGAAGGCGCAGTTCATGTCCGCAGGTTTCTGCCAGCTGATGGGCAGAGGCCGCCCCGAACTGCCGGATTTCCATCAAGCCGCCATGAAAGAATGCTGGCAGGTGTTCGATGTCCATTGTTTCCATGGACATGGGCATTTCCAAAGCTATGCTGACCGCACCATCGACGGGAATCTTCTGCCCAAGCGGAAGGAGCTTGGCATCACGATTCCGTGGTACGCCAACGAAACGGCGCTCACATCGGCCGTCTGCACGGAAAAAGAACAGGCGGAGACGCTTTTCAAGAAACTCCTGTTCAGCTGGGGGCGCGGCGCCATCGGTTACACATGGTACAACCTGCGTGAAAAAGGCGAGTTGCGCCCCAACGGCGAATTCCAGTATGGCATGCTGACGCATGACTTCTATCCGAAGCCGGTCTATGCCGCATACAACGCATTGACAGGCATTTACCATGACAAAGAGTATTTTGCGACGCTGGATTTGCCGAAAGGCCAGTGGGGCTTCGCCTTCAAGTCCGATTCAGAAATCGCCGTCTGCCTGTGGAACCAGTCGCTGACGGACACGGTCGTGATGAAGTCGGACGCGACAGCGGCCGAAACCGTCGATATCTTCGGCAACCGCAAGCCGTTGGAGCTTTCCAACGGCATCGTCGCCGTGCCGAATCTGTCCGAGCCGGTCAATGTCATTTTGAAGAATGCGACAACGGTTCGTAAACTTCCGTCCCCAGCCGTGTTCAAGATGCCGGAAATTCTTCTGCCGGAGCAAGATGCCGATATCGTCATCTCCCTGAACAATCCGTTCGCCACGGAGCAGAAAGCCACGGCGAAACTGCGTTTTCCGGAAAATGTGGAAGTCTCCCGACATGAATTTACAGGGATGGTTCCCGCAAACGGCCATCTGGATTTCACGGCGGAAATCCGCCTGAAGAATTCCGCCGTCGGCATGGGCGGAACGGAATGGCTGTTCGCCGAAACATCCATCGGCAGTCTTCCGTCCATGTGCCAATTGCGGAAAATCCCTGTGCCGACGATGGTTGCGCCGTCGCTGGACGGCAAACCACTGATGGTCATGAACGACAACAAGACGTTGACAGATCTTCTGCACGGCGATCCCGCCCATGAGCATCACCTCTGGAAAGGTGCGAAGGATCTCTCCGCGAGTTTCTGGCTGGATGTGAAGGACGGCGCGTTGGTTGTCAAAGTCGTCGTGGAAGACGATGTCCATCTGCAATCAGCGGATGACGTCGCCGCAAATCACGTCTGGCAAGGCGATTCCGTGCAGATGTTCATCACGCCGATGGAATCCGAAAAGCATTTCCAGCTGGAATACGCCCGCCAATCGGACGGTTCGCCCTATTCGTTTTTGCGTACATCTCCAGACGGCTTCAAGCCTGACGCGTCAAAGCTCCAATTGGAAACCATACGTAAAGGAACGCAGACGACCTATCTCATCAACGTTCCGACGGATGCCTTGGGCGTTTCCAACGACTTCTTCTCCAAGCCTTTCCGTTTCAATATCATGGTCAATGACAACGACGACAACATCCGTGAAAGTTGGATGGCCATGGCCCCCGGCATCGGCAACGGCGTCAACATCCAACAGCATCCTGTGATTCTTATAACCAAAAATAAATAGGCGGAATCGGGAAATGGCACTTGACACACATCACAAACAATATTATATTGATATTAGTTTTTTTATCATATGTCTAATGCCATAAAAATCATTTCAAAATAGCATTCACAAAATGTCTTCTATTCTAAAGAAAAGAATTATCGTTTTTCTTATTGCTGATTTGGTTTTGTCGGTTTGTTTTCTGCTGATTGCAAAGAGCGTGCATGCAAGCAGAGAAACGGTATCCGCTTTGCAATCCAACGAAGAATCACAGAAGCCTATACAATACAAACAAAGTATTATATCAATAGAAGAATCAGCGGCAGCCAGACGAAAGCATGAAGCCGACAACCGTCTGGCAGCCGCCACAAAAGCAAGAATCAAAGAGGAAGTCTCAAAACAAACCGATACATACGAAAATATACATGGCACGGAAAGCTGGATCACACTGGAAGAGCTAAAAACCGTCTCGCCAGAGGCTTATGAACAAGTGCAACGTAGGTTGAAACAGGAACGAAAGCAAAGCGAAGCGGCTTTAACCAAACGGAAACAATTCCTTGCCGAATTGAAGCCAGAAATCCTTTCACCTGAGGACTTTGCAGAATTAAAGGAGGCTTTGGAGTTTCTCAACGAATGTGATCAGAATATCATGGATGGACGACCGATTCAAGACCGATCCGCCAACTACGACGGGAACCGAAAACAGCGGCTTACGGCGATAGCAAAAAAAGTCAGTTGCGTCATGGCGGAATGTCCGGAAGATATTGTCGAACGCAAAAGGCGTTCAGTGAATATCGCAAACTCCAATTGGTTCTCCTACAAGCCTATTGTCTCTAAAGAACTAAACAAGTTCAAGTTGCAATAAAGGAGGCGAAAATGGAACAAAAACACAGGTTTGCCATCGTCGCCGTCTTTCTAACGTTGCTTTGCCTAATTTGCCAAATCTATGCGGTTCACCTTCTGATGACACCGTCACAGGAAAATCCACCGTCAGAATCTGCTGAGCCCTCGGAGGAAAATACTGTTCAATCGGTTGCGACAGAGCAGGATGAAGTCGGGAAAAAGGGTGTGGATGATACCGCGCATCGCAGTCGTAAACTGGAGAAATTGGATGCCTTGGAGGATTTCATGGCCTTCTCCGCCAGTGAATTGCAAATGGGAGAAGCCATCCGGGAAAACAATTTGCCACATGACAGTTGGCTTATGATTGACACCACAAAAGCCAATTGGCGAGAAAAGAAAGACAAGTTGCTTGCAGACAGGCGGAAATGGCTGGCGGATGCCATGGATATGCTGGAGAAGTACATGGCGGAAGAGGATTTCTCCGTCCTTTCTCAGGAGGAATACGAAAAGCTTCAGGCTTATCGCGACAACCTGCTCCAATGGTCTGATATTGCCTATAGCGACGATGTGGATTTGGAGACGAAAATCGCGGCTTTCAAACAATGGTATGCCTGCAACAACAACGCCAACAATCAGGAAATCGACCGCATTGTTGACAAGCAATTCAATGCCGCCCATGGCGACATGTACAAGAAATACGCAACTCTTTATGACCGTTCAGGAATTGATCAAATTTGGAAATTGACAAATCCCTGGTGGATCAACCGCACCATGGTCTCCGTCCGTGACGCTGATGGAAAGCAGCACCATTACCGTGTGAAATTGTTCGGTGAGTGAGACGATCGAATCACGATTACATTTTCAAAAGGACACGGTAAACGGAGATGCAATCAATGTCATTTGGAAGCATCTCCAGATAATCCTTTATCTGCTTTTGATTTGGGGCGATGCTGTTTTGTAGAAAAAATGACACCGCTTCAACTGCTTTCAACCGAATGCTTTTCAATCGTGGACAATTCAGATTGAAAATGCGGATCGTTTCCTCTGCTCTCTTTCTTTGGGCATTCGTCAAATCTTTACGTGGAAGTATATTCCCTTGAGAATCATATTGAAAGAAATCTTCAGGATTCTCCCGTGAAGGATCAATGATATCCGCAAGCTTGAATTCTCCAGCCTGATTATCCTTATAAATTCCGCAAGAATCATGTTTGCGACATGAAACGAACATGTTACTCCAATCAAATATCCTCTTGGAATTGTCACGTTGCCGTTCTAAATGTTCAATAAATCCATCTTCCTTATCGTGCAAATAGATTTCACAGTAGGCGCAATAATGATCCTGCTGTTCGTATAATTGATCTCCTATAGCGATATGTTCAGATGAACCAATAAAAGCATCCCAATTTGCATATTTTTGCTTGATGATTCTGAAATCAACAGGAGCTTCTCCACGTTTGAATTGATGCATGGCAATCTCCCGTCAATGCTTTTGTGCTTTGAATTTCCTGTGGATTTCTATTCTCGTCAAGGGAGGATAATCCGCGCCATAATGTGCAGCAAGCTCTTCGTATAACTTTTTTCCTTCTGGCGTATCCGCTTCATCATAAGCTTCCATTTGGGCGTATTCATTGAGCATCTTGACAAACTCATCATCCTGCGGTGCAGGATCCGTTCCAAAAATTTCCGCTAGAATATTTTGACTTTCAACGCCTTGCGTCTGGCTAGATAATTTCGCCACGGTTCTATTGGCAAGAATTCTAACACATTCCTGTGGAATGGAAGAAACGACTTGCGGACTATGCGTCGTGACAATGAACTGGATACGCGGGAAAATCTTCTGTAACGTTGGCAATATCTGTTGTTGCCACGAGGGATGTAGGTGCAGTTCAATTTCATCGATCATGACGATACCGCTTGTTTTTTTCAAAACATCCAAGCCAAGATGTGGATTCAACACACAGCAACGATGAACGATATCCCCGACAACGCCAATCACAATCCTATTTCCTGCGCTTAAAGAATGAATATCCACTTTTTCCTTCGTCTGAGGATTCATGACCCAAATAGTCTTTTCACTAAAATCACAGTCCAACAGATACCATCCCGTCATTTCCAAAGCATCTGCTAAAGCATTGGAAATCATTTGATTGAACATTTCAAACTTCTCAAATGCTTCTTTATTGAATGAAGGCAGATTTTTCTCTTTTTTACGTTGCTGGTCGTACCATGAACGATATAGATCCACGAACCACTCAAAAAACTGTCTAAAACCGCCTCCGCTGCTATTCGCTCCGGCATATCCCAAAGCTCTGTCTTGCGTCTGCTTTTCAAAGGCATCCTTGACTTTTTCTTTATCAAACCAAAGCCTTGAATCGCCATAATAGGCGAATAGCGGCAAAGTCGTATGATTCTCAAACCGAAGACTCAAGCAGAATTGGGCAAAATTCTCCAAGTCCTTTCCATCCTTCAAGGTCGTTGTGAGTTTTTTGCTTTTATCAAAAAAAGATTCACGTCTCACAATTAGCGATGTCTTGTCATCAAGAAGTGAAGCAGTATCCAAGAAATTCGCTTCCAGAGACGTATATCCTTTTTTATGCATTGCATTGAGATCATCAATATAGCGCAAGTCACGTTTCAGAAAGACGTTTCCTTTTGAATTCGGCATTTTGCGGAAAAAAATACCAAAGGCGATGTTGACAGCATCCAGAATGGCGGTCTTGCCTTCGCCATTTTTAGCGACAAGCACCGTCAAACCGCCATGTTCTGAATCTCCTGCATTGAATTTAATCGTGAAATCGTCAAAACAGCGGAAGTTCTTCAGATGTAATGTTTGTATTTTCATGGTATTTAGCCAACATATTTACTCGTTAAGCCATTGGGCCATAAGCCTATGTCTTCACGGGTCACACCGTCTGCCCCGTAAACACATAGTACAGCGTTCCGACAATCATCGGGATGAACTGCCCCATCAGCGTGCCCGCGATCAGGCCGATGAACAACGGCTTGCTCCGCTGGTAGACGCGGCCGCCGCCGTATTTCGTGAAGATCCACTTCAGGAAGAAGCCAAGCCCGAAGGAGAACGACATCAGCATGCCCTGATGGCCACCGTAGAAAATGAAAATGACGGGATGGAGCGGCCACCATGTCCATTTGAGGCGGCCGAACGCCACAAGCAGCGCCAAGCCAGTGGAAATCAAGAACGTCCAAATGCAGTTCCAATACGGCGACATGTTCTGCCAGTGGGACCATCCGTGCTGCGCCATGGCGAACTCCTCAAGTCCTTGCGCGCGAAGCTTGTTGACGATTTCCACGCAGTTCAGGAACGGATAGATGGATGACGCGCGCGGCCAGTGCGGGATCAACGCGCCGCGGTCGTACTGCCAGTAGATCGTCGCGGGAATCGAGACGAGAATCGCCAGAATCATCACGATGACGCCCCAGCTGGCCGTCTTGTTCAGGCTGACTTTGTTGCCTTCGGACAGCTTCATGGCGTGGTTCAAAAACGGCATGACGCACCATCCGGGCGCCGCCAGCAGGACGGTCGATACCAAAAACAGCGTCACGAGCACTTTCGGGCCGAGGGCCGTTTCGCCGAAAAGCCCCCACAAAACGACGCATGGATACACGTAAGTGCCGACTTCAAAGGCACCTGTCTCCGCCAACACGCGGCTGACGACTGTATAGACCATGACGGAGATGATCGCGTAGAGGATGCCGATCGTCCAGTGGACGCCCGCGATGTGAAGCATCGTCACGAAGACGATCATGCCGATGATGAACATCCGCATGCCGGCGACGGCGTAGCCCGGAATATCGTCGTCCGTCTTGCGGAACAGCGCACGTTTCAGCGTGTTTTTATAGTATTGGCGCCCCGTGTAGAGGATGATGAGCAGGATGCCGAAATAGCCGCCCGCGAAAATGAACACCTCCGGCTGGAGGCCCATCATGCGCGCGGAGCGCAGCTCGATGCCGTAAGTCGCGAAGATGCCGCCGACTAGGCAGTACAGCCACGGTCCGATCCACATGGAGAACGACGCTTCCGACGGCAGAAAATAGGCCAGTCCGATGACCGTGTAGATGAACTGCGGCCAGAACATCATGCCGCCTTTGCCGCGCAGAATCGTCGGGCAGAGCTGCGCGAACGGCGAGATATCGACATTCATCTTCACGGGAATCAGCTGCTGCGGGAAGAAACGGCACAGGTAGTTGTTCAGGAGGACCGTCACGCCGAAGACGAATCCAATAATAAACAGCTTGTTTTTGAAGACAGCCGCCAGCCGTCCATTTTCGTCCGGCAGCAGCGACGACGCGAACTGGATGATCGGATACGGCAACTGCTCATGCTTGCTCCACTGCTTGTGGAAGACGATGGCCAGCCCGAAGATGCCGAGCAGGAAAGAGAACACGATCGGCCCCCAGAAGAGGAACGGCCGCCGCCACACTTTCCACGGGACTTCCGTGAATTTGATATGCTTGTCGCCTTCGCCCATGCCCGTGATGTAGCCGACGACCGCCGCTTCGCCTTCGTCTCCGGATGCGTCACAGAGCATCTGCTGAGGCGCGTAGTTCAGTACCTCCATGGCGGACCACGACGGATTGATCTTGTTGTCGTAGTGCGGGAACATGACAGTTCCGGGGAACATCTGCCCGAGGCTCCAGCCAGGGATGCCGCAGGAGATCAGAAACAGCGCGAGAATCGCCGCCACTTCACGGCCTTTGAACGAGACGCGCGCACCAAACAGCCGCAGCAGCGGATTGATCAGCATGACGCACAAGACCAGCCCGCCGTACGCCACGGCGGGCAGAAGATGCGCGATCATCGTGCCGGGGCGCACGACGTAGTCGTTGAAGTAGCAGCTTGCGCACATGACGCAAGCTAGAAAGATTCCGATGATGATGCTGCGTATTGACAAAACGTTTCTCCTTGCCGGAAGATGTTTTTGGTTTTATCGTTGATTGCCGCCGTTTCCCGAACGTTCCCGCAGGAGCGGGACTCTCCTGAACGTTCCCGCAGGAGCGGGACCCTCCCGAACGTTCCCGCAGGAGCGGGACCCTCCCGATTACTTTATCTCTTCTTCAAACGGCATGACGGGATTGCCGGCCTTGTTCACAAGGTTCGGGTTCGCCAGCTTGTCCCATCCGAAGCGGATCTTCTTCGGATTGGCGATGTTAGGAGAGGAAACGATCAGCTTATCGCCTTCGACGACGCCGTTGGCGGCGGCGAACTGGCCGTCCTCCCCCGCGAGCTGCAGGAAGGAGATCGGCTCGCCGTCACGCGATTTCAGGCCGTTCGGATTGTCGAACGTCACGATGACGCGGCTGTCCGCGCGTTCGGCGGACTTGAACGTCGGCGCGAGACTCGTTTCGTCACCAATACCGTAACTCTTGTAGAGGACGAGTTTGGCGAGACGGGAGGCCAGCGGGATCTTGTTGCGCGGATGGATGTCCGACGGATTGCCGCAGTCCGTCGTGACGATGAAGCCCGCATACGGATCGGATTCCGCGAAACGGCGTTGCGCCGCCAAGAAGCGCGGGATGCGCGTGCCTTCTTCGTTGCCGTACTGCCACGGCGGCAGGAGGACGATGTAGATCGGCATCGTCGGATTCGCGAAGCAACGACGCCACGAAACGGCGAGCGCCTTCAGCTTGGCGTCGTAGATGTCGCCTTCCGAATGGTTGTCTTCGCCCTGATACCAGAGCAGGCCTTTCACGGCGAACGGGCCAAGCGGATGGACCATCGCGTTGTACAGCACGGTGGAAAGGCGCTGTTTGTCTTTGCGGAGCTCTTCGTCTTTTTTCGCGTTGATGTCGGCGACCTCCGCCTTGACTTTTTCGGCTACGTTCTTCAACGCGAACACCTTATCAAAATCTTCCAGCCGCGTCATCGCCTCCACGCGGCAACCGCCCCACGCGATCTGGACGAGCCCCATCGGGACTTTCACCTGCTCTTGCAGTTCGCGTCCCGCCAGATAGCCGACGGCGGAGAAATTCGGGACGGTCTGCGGATTGCAGAGCTTCCATGCGGTCTTCACGTTGTCCTTCGGCGTGCGGCTCCATGTGCAGGGGACTTGCAGCAGACGGATGGCGTTGTTTTCGGCGGATTCGATGATCGGCGCGATGTCGTCCGTGTTCTTCAGGGTGAACTGCATGTTGGACTGGCCCGCGCAGAGCCACACGTCACCGACCAGTACATCATGAATGGTGATCTCCGTATCACCATTTACGATCATGTCACGCCCTTCCGCGCTTGGGCCGAGCGGCGGCAGTTTGGCGAGCCATTTGCCGTCCGCCCCCGCCTTCACGGTCGTGGCATTATCCGCAAACGTCACCATAACATCCGTATTGGCAGGGGCTTTTCCCCAGACGCGGATTTCCGCCGCGCGTTGCAGGACCATGTGGTCGGTGAAAATGGACGGCATTTCCAAGCCGAACGCCATCGCGCAGACAACCGTCATCAAGATGCCGAAGTGTTTCTTCATGGGATTTTTCCTTTATTTTTTTCTCAAGGGAGATTCAAACTCACGCAAACTTATATTATATTACCAAATTAAATGTTTTACTAATCCAAAACAGAAAAAACTTGGAGCAAAAATCACCATGTACACCTGTTTGACCGCTTTATACGAAGATTGGGCCCATGTCATCGTGACCGCCCACCGCGGCGCTTCCGGCTGCTATCCGGAAAACACCGCCCTCGCCATGCGCAAGGCCGTCGCATGGGGCGCGGACATGATCGAATTCGATCTGCGGACGACGCTTGACGGTGTTCCTTTCATCTTGCACGATAATTCGCTGGACAGGACGTCCAATCTGACCGGCCGTGGGGAGGATCTGACTCTCGCCCAGCTGAAGGAAGGCAACTTCTCCTACTACGCGTTCGGCCGCGAGAAGCTGAAAGCCCCTATCTACGAACATCTTGAGATACCGACGTTTGAAGAAATCCTCCAGGAGTTCCGCGGCAAGGCCGGCATGAACATCCAGGTCTACGCCCAACCGGACGGCATCAAGGAGATCTGCCGCCTCTACTGCGACTACGACATGTTCGACCAAGGCTTCATGACCATCGACAAACTTGAGACCATCGAACTCGTCAAGTCGTTCGATCCCAGAATCGAAGTCTGCTACACGCCCGGCTGGAAGGAACGCTGCGATCCGGACAATCTGAAGCTCAGCAAGGAGATCGGATGCCGTTTCGTCCAGCCGCCCATCGAGCATTCCGATGAAAGCACTTACGCTCTTTGCCGCCAGCTCGGCCTGCGCACCAACGTGTTCTATGCGGACACGGAACCGAACATCCGCAAGATTCTCGCGCAAGGCGGCACGGGCATGCTCTCCAACCGCGCCGACATCGTTTTGGACATCGTCAGATAACCACCGTGGAACCAACGCTTTCAGAACTATTATCACCCGCTCTCCTGAGCCGCATCGGCGATTTCTCGCTCATGGCGCGAATCGCCGTCGAAGGCTTTCTCACAGGAGCGCACCGCAGCGTCTGCCGCGGCTATGGTGGAGAATTCCTCCAATACCGCGGCTATGTGCCCGGCGATGATCTCAAGTATGTGGATTGGAAGCTTTACGCGCGGCAGGACAAAGTCTGCATGAAGGTCTTCCAGGAGGAGACGAACATGCGCGTCGCACTTGTTCTGGACGCATCGGCCTCCATGGCCTACAAAGGCGAAAACGCCGTCTGCTCCAAATTCGCCTACGCCGCCATTCTGGCCGCCTGCTTGGCGTATCTTGCTCGGCGGCAAGGAGATCAAGTCGGCCTGTTCATCTATGCGGACAAGATGCTCAGCCAGACGTCCGCCGGACAGCATGCCGAATCGCTGGCCGCCATGCTGGCGGAGCTCTCCCGCGTCAAACCAAATGGCGTCGCCGACCATCCCACCGCCTGGGCGCAGGCCTCCGACTACCTGAAAGGCCGCGGAATGATGGTGCTGATGTCTGATTTCCATGGATTTGAAGACCAACTGGCACGCCATCTACGCATGCTCCGATTCGGACATCGCGACACGATGCTGTTCCACGTTCTCGACCACGACGAAATTTCGCTGCCGTTCAACGAAGCCACGAATTTCGCGGACAGCGAGACGGACGAACGCATCGCCGCGACGCCGTCGCTCATCGCGGAGGAATACGGCCAGAGGATGGCCCGTTTCATCGAATCCGTCCGTTCGGACTGTCTGTCGACGCAGACGGACCATCTGCTGGCGGACACGTCCGCCAGTTTGGAAAACGCTCTGTCCGCCTTCCTAAACCACCGCAAAGCCTAAAATCTTATGTCCCTTATGTCCCTTATGTCCTTTACCTTACTATAAATGCTCACCTTCGCCCATCCATTCATGTTCTGGCTGCTGCTGTCGCTGGCGGGGCCGGTCATCCTCCATCTGCTCAATCGGCAGCGGTTGCGGACGGTCGTCTTTCCGTCCGTCCGCTTTCTGCGCCATTCGCAGATCCCGCAGGATGGCCGCAGACGCCTTCGCGACATCCTGCGACTGCTGCTCCGCCTCGCGTTTCTGACCGCCGTCATCATTCTTCTGGCAGGTCCGAAATGGACGCCGCCCGCGGAGGCCAAGAGCGAGACGGACTCGAAAACCGCCGTCTTTCTTCTTGATGCATCCTCTTCCATGTCAACAGGTAACCGCCTTGAAAACGGCCGTCGGCTGTTCCACGAGGCGTTGGTTGAAATGGACGGATGGAAGACGGGCGGAATCGTCTTCGCGTCGCGAATTCTGGCGGAAACGCCTCCGTCGTCAGACCGCCATCCGGTCGAAAAACTGGCGGACGGATGGGCGGCGACCGCCACAGGCGGCATCCCGGACGAAGCGTTGAAAAACGCCGTCGCCATGTTGGGGACGACCGGCAAACGCCGCCTCGTCATCGTCTCCGACTTCCAGCTTGGCGACTGGAACCACCGCATGCCGTTTGTCCCCCCTGATGTGGAAATCGTCTTTCTCGACGCTTCCGAACAGCCCCGTTCGGACAACGCCGCCGTTTCGGACATCCAATGCAGGACATTGGGACGGAACCGCTTGCAGATCATCGTCAGCGTCCAGAATTTCTCCTTGAAACCGCAGAAACGGACATTGTCGCTCTCCGTGCCCGGGCAGGAAATCCAGCCGCAGGACGTGGAGATCCGCCCGAAAGCCGTCGCCCGCTGCCCGTTCGTCATCGAAAACGCGACGCCGTCCGGACAGGGCCGCGCCATCCTGTCGGAAGACGCTTATTCGCAGGATGATTCGCGATTTTTCTGGACGGCCGGCAAGCCGCCCGTTTCCATCCTGCTCGTGCCGTCGGATACCGCCGAATCGGAGGAGGAGCTGTTCTTCACGCAGAAGGCCTTCGCCGCCGGAGCGGAGGAAGGCTTGAGCGAATACAAGCTGACGGAAGGCCATGTCGATTCGCTGATAGACACGAATCTCGCAGATTACCAAGTGGTTGTCCTGTTGTCGTCCGCCGAGCTGCTCGACGACGCGACCGCCGCCGCCCTGCATGGCTATGCGGAAAAAGGCGGCGTCATTTTCGCGACGGGCGGCGGCTCCGCGAGCGCCGCCCTGCGGACGTTCCAGAAGGCTGAAATGCCGTTGGCGCAGTCCAATGGCATCACCGGAGCGGCCAGCCGCAACGCCGTTCTCGGCGTCGGCCCCGTCGCCGCCGATTCGCCGCTCGGCGACGTCTTCGGCGACCGGACCGACCATGACCTCTATCTCTTCCCGATCCGCAAACATCACCGCCTGAAGCCGTTGCATGACACGACCGTCCTGCTGAACTCGCTGGAAGGGCAGCCGCTCCTCCTGTCGCGAGACGTCGGCCGCGGGCGGATCCATTTCTTCGCCTTCGGCTTCTCCCGCGAATGGAGCGACTTCCCGCTGACGAACTCCTTCCTCCCGCTCCTGCACGAACTGACCGTCGCCGCCGTCCCGCAGGATTTCGGCCAAATCCATCTGACATGCGGAGACAAGCATGTTCTCGCGGACGGCACGGAGGCGGACACGTCCAGACCAGCCCTTTTCATGGACGGCGCCGTCCGTTGCGACGTATCCGTCCCGTTGCGTGAATCAATGACGGAAACCATTAATCTGGAGGATCTTCGCCAGATGCTGAAAACGGAAAAATCCGTAGAGGCCGCCACTCCCGCCGCTACCACTGCGGACCGCTCACGTGATCTCTCCCGCTGGTTCGCATGGCTCTCCGCCATCCTCCTGCTGCTGGAAATCCTCCTCTGATTTTCACTAGCCACTAGCCACTAGCCACTAACCACTGGCTTTTATCCCTTGAATCCCTTGAATCCCTTCATTCAATGTCAAAAGACACCATAGATCTCTCCCCAGAACGCGATCTGCTCGGCAAAGACGAACAGATGACTGGCTTCGTCGGCTTTCTGCGGACGGAGAAAGGCTACAGCGAAAACACCGTGAAGAACTACTTCATGGATGTCGCGCATTTCCTGCATCTTACGCCTCACATCACGGCCGACGGCGCATGCAATTGGAAAGCCGTCGCCGTCCGCCATGCGAAACATTTCGCCATGGAGCTGACGGCGCAGGGCCTCTCGCGGGCGACGGTCAACCGCAAGATGTCCAGCATGCGGTCTTTCTTCCGTTTTCTCATGCGGGAAGGCACCGTGGAAGGCAATCCGTTCAGCCAAGTGAAAAGCGCGCGCGGCGGCCGCCGCCTGCCGGTCTTTCTCGATGTCAAACAGGTGGAACGACTTCTGAAAGCGCCCAAAGCATATTGGGACAAACAGCAGGCCAATTTGCAAGGCGAGACGGACGGTCGCCGCGAATGCGAGTTTCTTGCCGCGCGGGACACGGCCATTCTGGAGATGATCTACAGCGCGGGCCTGCGAATCAGCGAGGCCGCCAATCTTAAATTTGAAGACATCGACTTTATTTCCAAGAACTTCCGCGTTCTTGGAAAGGGCGGAAAGGAACGCATCTGCATCATGGGAAGCTACGCGGAGAAGGCGCTGCGGGAATATCTGGAGATCCGCCAGTCGATCGGAATCGCCAATCGCCGCGACCATGGGCCGCTCTTCCGAAACCAACGCGGCGAACAGCTCACGACGCGCACCATCGAACGGTGGTTCAAATCCTATCTGCTGGAGGCCGGACTGCCCATCGACTGCACGCCCCACAAATTGCGCCATTCCTTTGCGACGCACATGCTTGCGAACGGCGCGGACCTCCGCATGGTGCAGGAGATGCTCGGCCACGCAAGCCTCAGCACGACGCAGATCTACACGCATGTCGACATCGCGCATCTCATGGACGTCTATCACAAGGCCCATCCGAAAGCATAGGCAGTCATAAAGATTCACGCCTGCCATGCTTGCAAATTGATGGAAGTATATTAAATTGTAGATTTGATTTGGCATCATAGCCACTCTTCCCGTGAATCCTTTCAATCCCTTAACCAATAATTAAAAGACATGGACATCTTCACTCCCGGCGGTCCCCTGCTGATTTTCCTGGCGGCAATGTTCACCAGCAACATCCTGCTGTCCAAATTCTTAGGCATGTGTTCCTTCATCGCGATCTCCCGCAACATGAAGACGGCGTTCGGCATGGGGGTGGCCGTCACCTTCGTGACGTTCTGCACGGCCATGCTCAACTACGCCGTATACAAAGGCTTTTTGGTGAAAGGCTCCAAGTTCTTCGGCGACGCGGACTTGACGCATCTGAACTTCCTGATCTTCATCCTCGTCATCGCGGGCTTCGTGCAGCTGCTGGAGATCATCATGGAACGCTTCACGCCGGCCCTCTACTTCAGCCTCGGCATCTTCCTGCCGCTGATCACCGTCAACTGCGCCATCCTCGGCGTCAGCCTTTTCATGATCGATCCGACGCTTAATTTCAATTTCGTCAAGACCAGCGTCTACGCGCTTGGCTCCGGCATGGGCTACTGCCTCGCCATCTGCCTGATGGCCGGCATCCGTAACAAACTGAAAGAAGCGGACATACCGGAACCGTTGCAGGGCCTCGGCTCGACGGTCATCGTCACAGGCCTGATGGCCTTGGCGTTCATGGGATTCACGGGAATGGTGGAGCTTGGCTGATATGATCTACTTGGAAGCAATCATCACGCTGTCGGCCATCGGCGTCGGCCTGACAATCCTCCTCATCATCGCCAACAAGCTGTTCGGAAACTACGGCACTTGTAAAGTAAAGGTAAACGACCGCGAGCCGTTCGAAGTGGAAGGCGGCGGCAAGTTGCTCGAAGCCCTCTACGACCATAACATCTTCATCCCGTCCGCGTGCGGCGGCCAGGGCTCCTGCGGCTTCTGCAAGACCTGCGTCATCAAAGGCGGCGGCCCGCTTCTCCCCACGGAGGAGCCATACCTTACGGAAGAGGAGCAGAAGAACGGAACGCGTCTCGCCTGCCAGGTGAAGATCCGCAACGACATCGAAATACAGGTCAAGCCCGAATATCTGAGCATCAGGCAGTTCAAGGCGACCGTCGGCCAATGCAAGATGATGACGACGGACATCCGCGAAATCCATCTGAAGCTCGCCCCCGGCGAAAAGATCGAATTCCGCCCCGGCCAGTATGTGCAGGTCATGGTTCCCAACAAGAAGGAGACGGTCTTCCGCGCGTATTCCATCGCATCCGTCCCCGCCAACGACAACGAAGTGGAACTGCTGGTCCGCTTGATTCCCAACGGCCTCGGCTCCACCTACTTGCATAGCGTCAAGGAAGGCGACGAAGTCACCTTCACGGGCCCCTACGGAGATTTCGTTCTCGACGAATCGGCGGACAGCGAGCTCGTCTGCGTGGGCGGCGGCGTCGGCATGGCGCCGATGCGCTCCCTCCTGCGCCATGTGGCCGCCACGAACCCGCAGAAGCCCTGCTGGCTGTTCTTCGGCGCCCGCACGACGGATCAGCTGCTCTACGAAGCGGAATTCAAGGCGATGGCGGAGAAGCTCCCCAACATGAAAATCTGCTACGCCCTCTCCGAACCGGAGAAGTGCCCAGACTGGAAAGGCGCCACGGGATTCATCCACGAAAGCGTCGCCCGCGAACTGGCCGAAAACGCCTCGCCCAGCCGCCAAGCCTTCCTCTGCGGCCCGCCCAAGATGCTCGAAGCCGCCCGCAAGACATTGCAACAGAAAGGCTTCAAGAATGAAAACATCTTCGCCGACGAGTTCTAACATCCGATAATCAGGAATCAATATGCATCAACTTCAACTATTCATCGGTAATTGGCAATCGGATGAAAAAGCCGCCGCGCAGGCCCGTTATCTGACCGCCCTGCTGCTCTGCTCGCTGCTGCTGGTCGGCTTCAGCGCAGGCGTCTTCGGCTGGAAACCGCTCGTTCTCGCGCTCATCGCAGGCGTTGCGGGATCGGTCGTCGAATTCGCGTTCTCTGCCGTCCGCAAGAAGCCCGTGACGGGCGGCGCGTTCGTCTACGGCCTTGCGCTCTCGCTGCTTGTGCCGCCCACGATGCCGTGGTGGGTCATCCTGCTGGCCGCCATCGCGGGCACGGTCTTCGCGAAGGAAGTCTTCGGCGGCGCGAAAAACGCCATCTTCAATCCCGCGCTGATCGGCGCGGCCATGATCCTCTTCAGCTACCCCGCCACGACGGCCGGAGCCTCCATGGGCAATCTGAACGCCATCGAAGGCGGCGTCGCGTGGGAAAACGGCATCTGGCTGCTGCTCGGCTGCCTCGCCATCCAGATCCTCTCCAATCCTTCCTCCCTCTTCATCTACCTGCCGTTGGCGCTGATGCCGTGGCTTCTCGCGACGTATGTGATTCCGGACCAGAAGCTTCCGCTTGAAGGCAACCTCCAGCTGATCTTCTCCGAAGACTGCTTCCTGCTGGCGGGAATCCTGCTGGCGGTCGATCCGGGCAACGCTCCGCGCCGCTGGCCGGGCAAGATCATCTACGGTTTCATCGTCGGCACGCTGTCCATTCTCATGCGCTGCTTCGCCAAATATCCGTTCGCCATGGTTTTCGCAATACTCATCGCCGACTGCATCGCCCCCTCGCTGGACATGCTCTTCGCCCCCAAGGCGAAGGAGGAGGCCGCCAAATGAAAAACTCACCGATCTATTCCATTCTGTACGTTTTCGTCCTCTGCGCCATCGCGGCCACGCTGCTGACGTTCCCGCCGCTCATGTGGGAAGGCCGAATGGCGGCCAATGAGAAATTCAACCGCATCCGCGCCATCATGGACGCGTCCGGCCTGCTCGTCTCCGGCGAATCGCAGAAAGTCGTGACGGAGAAGTTCGGCAAGATGGTCACCGAGAAGAAGGTCGGCGATCTGGAGATGCTGGAGGCCCGAGATGAAGCGGGCGAACTCGTCGCCATCCTGTTCGAAATCGAAGGCCACGGCCATGAAGGCCCCTTCAAAGGCATTCTCGCCGTCACGCCGGACAAGCAGCGCATCAAGGCGTTGCGCGTCTATGACCATCAGGAGACGCCCGGCCTCGGCGGCATGATGTCCGATCCGAAATGGGCCAGCCAGTTCAACAACCTGCCGATGATCGTGGACGGCCAGCCCGGAATCGTCATCGATTCGACCGTTGACGCGCCGAACGCCGTCGACGCCATCACGGGTGCTTCCACGACGACGCACTCCCTCGAACAGGCCATCAACGCCCAGATCCACTCCCTGCTGGCAGGCGGTATCAAACTCGTCCCACTGGATCTCGGCCTCACGCCTGACGCCGTCACGCGCGCCACGCCCGGTTATCCGAAAGGCTTCAAGCCGCCGCCGAACTACCGCGAAATCGAAAAACGGCCTGACTTCATGGTGCCCGCCGATCTCGTCAATCTCGCCCTCAACAAGCCTGTTACGTCCAATCTCGGCGATGAAGAGCCCATGCGCGGAACCGTCTCGCAAGTCACCGACGGCAACAAGAAGAGCAACGAAGAAGACTACGTCGAAATGTTCCCCGGCGAGCCGCAATGGGTGCAGATCGATCTCGGCGAAATTCATGAAATCTACTGCGTCGTCGTTTGGCATTACTACAAGAACGCCGTCGTCTATCGCGACGTCATCGTCCAGATCGCCGACGACGCGGAAATGAAGGAAAACTGCCGCACGATTTTCAACAACGACTACGACAACAGCGCAGGCCTCGGCGAAGGAAAGGATCCAACCTATCAGGCCGGCTGGTGGGGCGAACTGGTTGACGCCCAGAAGGCGGACGGACAGCATGAAGGCACCAAGGCCCGCTACGTCCGCGTCTACACGAACGGCGGTGAAGCCGAAGAAGACACGCGCTTCGTGGAAATCGCCGTCTACGGAAGATAAATCGGACGCCGCGTTTCTGAGCAATTGTAATAAAAGGGCTGTTGCAAGACCTTAAAAGGCAAGCAACAGCCCTTGTTTTTTTTGTCAGCCTTGAAACAGGATGCTCCTGTCGTATGTATTATCCGATCAGATGATCGCGATGTGGCAATCATCCTGCTTTAAGCTTTCAGCTTTCAGCTTTCAGCTATCGCCTCCCGTCGCCTCGCGAGGAGAGGCGGAAGGCACTTGCGACAGCATGATCGCGATAAACATCAAGGCGCAGCCGCACAATTCGCGTGCTGTGAGCTTCTGGTGGAGCAGCAACCAGCCGCCGATGGCGGCGAACGTCGATTCAAGGCTCATGATCAAAGAAGCGATCGTCGGATTGAAATTCTTCTGGCCGACCATCTGCAATGTATAGGCGACGCCCGACGACATGATGCCCGCGTAGAGGATGGGAATGAGCGCCTCGTTGATCTGCGACAGCTTCGGCATCTCCTCCAGAAAAAACATGCCGATTAGGCTGAGGATTCCCGCGACAAAGAATTGAATGCAGGCTAAGCGGACGCAGTCGCATTTCGGCGCAAAATGGTCGATGAAAAGGATTTGGAACGTAAAAAGGAACGCGCAGGCGATGACGAACAAGTCTCCTTTGGCGATGCTGAAGCTTTCATTCATGCACAGCAGATAAAGCCCCGCCACGGCGATGACGATGCTGATCCAGACGAAAAACGAACAGCGTTTTTTCAGGAAGATGCCGAAGATCGGCACGAGAATGATGTAGCAGGCCGTGATGAAACCGGCCTTGCCGACGGTCGTGTATTTGATGCCGATCTGCTGCATGGCGCTGGCCGTCCCGAGCGCGACACCGCAGCATAATCCGCCGATCAGCAAGTCTTTTCGGCGGTATGATTTTTCGATCTCCTTGTCCTTCTGGGTTTTAAGTTTATCAAGAAACAGGATGACGGGAATAAGGACCAGTCCGCCGAGAATGGAACGGAGCATGTTGAAGGCGAGCGGTTCGATGGAATCCATGGCGGCGCTCTGGGCGCAGAACGCAAAGCCCCAGATGATGGCCGTCAGGAAAAGCATGACGATGTTTTTCGTGTGTTTCATGGAAAAATATTTGGTATGCGGACTGAATTGATGCTATAATATAATATTGAAAACAACTTTTTGGAATCCTGACAACAAGAAAGGCGTTAGACGATGAAAGTATTGAACACGATTCTACTGGGGCTTGCGGCGACGGTGGCGATTCCGTGCATGGGCGATGTGGCGGTGCCGCCGATTTTCGCGGACAACATGCTGCTGCAACGCGACCATGACGTTCCCATATACGGCACGGCGAGCCCGGGCGAACTTGTCACGGTGGAATTCGCCGGCCAGAAAATTGACGCGACGGCGGACGCCAATGGCGAGTGGACGGCGACGCTCAAGCCGATGACCGCCTCCGCCGAGCCGCGAGAGATGGTCATCACCGGTCTGAACAAACTGGTATTGAAGAACATACTGGTCGGCGACGTCTGGCTGGCGTCCGGTCAGTCCAACATGGAACTGCGGCTTCCCGAAGCCGTGAACGCACGGGAGGAAATCGCCAAGGCGGATTATCCGACGATGCGCTTTTTCACCGTCGCGCACGCCCTGTCGTCGGTCCCGCAGACGGAAGGCGTCGGCCAATGGCTGCTCTGCACGCCGCACAACGCGCCGAAATTCTCGGCGGCGGCATATTTCTTCGCACGGGAGATCATCGAACGCTACAAAGTACCGATCGCCATCATCAGCTGCGGCGTCGGTTCCGCAGGCTGCGAATGCTACGTTCCGGAAGAAGTCCTGCGGTCGGATCCGCGTTTGCCGCAGCCGCTGAAGGATTTGAAACCGGAGGAATTCACGGATTGGGCGACGTATGACAAAGTCCGCATGCAGGTCTATCACGACGGCATCTACAAAGATCCTGGCATCAAACCGGAATGCCTCGAATGGGCCAAACCAGACTATGACGATTCCGACTGGCCGTCCATGGCGGTCCCGTCGTCCATCAAGCAGAAAGGCGTGAACATCGACGGCTCCGTTTGGTTCCGCTCGACGGTCGAAGTTCCTGCGGATTGGGACTTTGCGCATCCGTCGATGCTGGCGTTGAGCTTCGTGCAGCACAACAGCGTCGCCTACGTCAACGGTATTGAAATCGGCCGCAAGCAGAACGACGGCCGCGAATGGGTTGGTCACAACTATCCGTTCTCCAGCAAGATGCTGCATGCGGGAAAGAACACGATCGCCGTCCGCATCACAGTGGAGATCGGCCATGGCGGCTTCTATCCGCCCTACCCGCGGCCGCTGACGCTCCAGCAAGGCAATAAGAGCATACGGCTTGCGACATCATGGAAATACAAGGTTGAGGCAGGCCGCGAGCCCCAACAATTGTCCCGCAACCTGCCGAGCGGCTACCGCCTGCCGTTCGTGCTGTTCAACGCGATGGTCCATCCCTATGTGCGGACACCGATCAAAGGCTTCCTCTGGTATCAGGGCGAATCGAATTCGGGCAACGCGCCGCAGCATGACATCCTCTTCCCCGCGCTCATCACGTCGTGGCGGAAATACTGGAAGGACGATTCGCTGCCGTTCTATTTCGTGCAGCTGCCGAACTACATGGCGCGCAGCAACGATCCGAACGTGGGCGGCGGCTGGGCGTTCTTCCGCGAATCGCAGGCGAAGGCGCTGTCGCTGCCGCATACGGGCATGGCGGTCACCATCGACATCGGCGAAGAGGCGAACGTTCATCCGCACAACAAGCAGGACGTCGGCCGCCGTCTGGCCCGCTGGGCCGGCCATGACTGCTATGGCGACACATCGTTGGAAGTCTGCGGGCCGCTCTTCAAATCCGCGACGGTTGAAGGCGACAAGATCCGCGTCAAATTCGATTATGTCTATGGCGGCCTGCAGTTCAAAGACGGCAAGCAGGCAGGCTTCGCCATCGCGGGAGCGGATAAGAAGTTCGTGTGGTGCGATGCGTCGATCGACGGCGACAGCGTGGTCGTGTCATCGCCGCAAGTTCCTCAGCCGCAGTATGTCCGCTATGCGTGGGGGATGAATCCGCCTGTCAGTTTGGTCAATGCGGCGGGCCTGCCAGCCGCGCCGTTTAGAACGGACAAATAACTCTTAAAAAAGCTTCTAGAACTTCTAGAAAATCTAGAGCTTCTAGAAAATCTAGAAAAAAAGGAATAATCATGGGCTCATTAAAAGGCAAACGTGCATTGGTCACAGGCGGCGGACAAGGCCTCGGCGAGGCGATCACCCGCGAACTGATCCGTCAGGGCTGTGACGTCGCGATCCACTATTTCACCAGCAAAGACGGCGCGGAAGCGCTCGTCAAAGAAGCCCAGGCGGCCGGCCAACGGGCCGCCGCCTTCCAGGCCGATCTCACGAAAGAAGACGACGCCGTCAAGATGGTCCATGACGCCGCCGCGTTTCTCGGCGGCCTGGACGTGCTCATCAACAATACGGGCGATCTCGTCAAACGCGTCTGGCTGCAGGACATCACCAGCGAATTTTGGGACAAAGTCATGTCCGTCAACCTGAAAAGCATGATGATCGTCACGCGGATGGCCGTCCCGTATCTTGCGAAAAACACAGGTGGAAGTAGCATCGTCAATCTCGCGTCGCTGGCTGGCCGCAAAGGCGGCCACGCGGGATCGTTGGTGTATGGCACGAGCAAAGGCGCCGTCATCACATGGACGCGCGCCCTTTCCGGCGAACTCGCCGACCGCAAGATCCGCGTCAACTGCGTCGCGCCAGGCCTGATGCTCGGCACGCGTTTCCACAACACCCACACGACGGCGGAATCCGCCGCCCTCACCGTCTCGCAGATTCCGCTTGGCCGCGCGGGCAATGCCGAAGACGTCGCCCGCCCTGTCGCGTTTCTCGCCTCCGAATACGACGGCTTCATCACGGGAGCCACGCTGGACATCAACGGCGGCGTGTATTGCGCATAAGAGCTAAAAGCTTAAAGCTTAAAGCTTAAAGCAAATACTGTAGGCTTCTAGTTTTCTAGGCTTCTAGCATTCTAGGCTTCTAGGCTTCTAGCCTCCTAGCCTCCTAGCCTTCTAGACTCCTAGCCTTCTAGCCTCCTAGCCTTCTAGCCTCCTATCATTCTGGATTCATCACCATGCACAAAGCCATTCTCGCCATTCTGTTGCCGCTGTTTGCCGTTGCGCAAGCCCTTCCATTGCAAAAGACGGATGATGCTATCATTTTCGGCGACAAAGACTTGCAAGTCGCCTTTTCGCCGCAGGACGGATCCATCCGGAAACTGGAACACAACGGCATCATGGTCGCCGTCGCGCAGCCCAACGCCCTGTGGATGAACATCAAAGGAGAAGACGGCGCATGGTTGCCGGAAGATTCTCCATGGAAGTTGCAGGACGCCGTCCAGACGGCGGACGACACGTTGCGGCTGGATGTCGTGAACGGCAATTGGTCCGTCCATGTCTTCACGCAGCTTTTTCCGGAAAAAGGACAGCTAAGACGTTGGTTTGAAATCGCCTGGACAGGCGACAAGCCGTCGAAAATTCGCCATTTCCAGCAGCGGTGGTTCCGCATTCCCATGGCCGTAGGCATGTTCTACGAACTGCCAGCCAATCGCACAACGCGCGAAAGAATCGGATACGACGATCTGAAAGACCATGCCGTCCATCGTGCGGGAAAAGGCTCGCGGGCCTGTATTTTCCAACTGGCCGCCAAACGTTCGTTCCTCTTCCTAACCAACGAATTGGCAACAGGCTTTGACAACACGAACACGACGCTTGAAAACCGTGACGAGGCCGTTGACGCCTCTCTCTTCGCGGACATCCAAGGCCATACGCAACCGAATGTCTACCAGACACTTGGCGAATATTGGCTCTGGTTGCAGGACAACGACGCGGAGACCGCCTTGACGCGTATCCACGAATGGCATCACGACCGCGGCCTCGTCCCGCCGGCGGACCGTCCGGACTGGGTTCGCCGCGCCACGCTATACTCCTTCCATCCGAAAGGCTCCATCGGCAGCCTATGGTCCGATTGGGGCGGCTTCGAACCGAGCATCAAGCAGTTGGATCGTATCGCCGAACTCGGCTGCAATGCCATCTGGCTGTTGCCATTGGAAGATCTAAGCCCCTACTGGCCACGGGATTACTATAAATTCCAAGACGGCCTCGGCACACCTGAACAATACAAACAGCTTGTCGATCGCGCACACGAACTCGGCATGCATGTCTGGCAGGACATCGTCCCGCACGGCGGCTCCAACACCTACCAGCGGGCCAAAGATCATCCGGAATGGCTTGTCCAGCAGGAAGATGGCTCCACGCTCAATTATTGGTGCTTCGATTTCAACTGGCCAAGCTGGATCGACTACATGAAAGACGTCGCGCGGCACTACGTCAAGACCTACGGCATCGACGGCTACCGCATCGATGCCTGTGGCGGCAGCAAGATTCCGAACTGGAATCCCGATATCCCCTATTCCCGTGCCAGCCAGTCGCTTACACCAGGAGGCATTAATATGCAAAAGGCCATTCGAGACGGCTCGCGCGAATTCAATCCTGCCGCCGCGACGCTCGCCGAAACAGGCGCCAACGTCTTCGGCGCCATCAGCGACTGCCTCTATGATTTCACGTTCTGCTACGACATGATGCAGGGCCTTCGCAAACGCGATCCGCAAACGTTCGTAAAGGACCTGCGCCGCTGGCTCCACGAACAGCAATGCACGGATCTGCCCGGCCAGATCCGTCTCCGCCACATTGAAAGCCATGATTCCCTCCGCGCGGAATACTGGTATGACCGCGGCATGCGCCGCGCCATGGCCATATCCGCCTGGATACCAGGCATTCCTATGGTCTATCAGGACATGGAGGATGGTCACGGCTACTCTATCCGCCAAATCCTGAAAATCCGCAACTCGCTCGTCGAAATGGGCGACGGCGACGCGGATTATCTTTCTGTGAGTGCTCCCGGTGACATATTTGCTGTTTTACGCACCGCCAACCAGACAGATAATCCGCCTGCTCAATACGCATGGGATAAAGGTGCGGGGCCGCGTGCATCCATCGCCGTCGTCGGCCTTTCACCCTATTACACTGGCATCGACGGCGCCATCAGCATTCCTCTTTCCAAACTTCCCGAACCGTTCCGCAAGACAACGCAAGTCTTTGATATCCTTAATGGAATAACTGTCAAAGCCGTCACAAAAGGGACCTATTTATGTCTTCCTGTCCCGGAATCCGGCATGGCCGTCTATCGTTTCGGCATGGCCGTCTATCGTTTCGGCGGATTGCCCGAGAAACTGACGCCTGTCCCGAAATCATTTATCGAATTCCATGGGACTCAGCAACTTGCATTCAAAGCATTCGCCATTGGAGACAATGGTGAACGCACGCCACTGCCGGATTTCACGCAATTTGATTCCCGTACGACAAATATTGGGAAAGGATTGCTTCTGCGTTTAGATATTCCAGAAGGGACACCATGCGATTGGGCTGCTTCCGCCGCCAACGGCGTCTGGTTCGACCGCTTCCGCACACGCCATCCAAATTGCAATGGCGTCGTCCGCAACATCTATTACATGGCGCAGGGCGGCAACGTCCTTTGGAATTCGCTTTTCTGGCCGTTCGGACTCTCTCCGCACGATGCCAATATCACATTCGCCACGCAAGACGGCTCCGTCTCCCTTCTCTTCAATCCGCAGGCCCTTCCCGCCGCTGTTTTCATTTTGGATCGTGTTGGAGACGAACACGTTCCACATGTCTTCATCGCGGAAATGCTGGATGCCGTGCCTGAATTCGGCGCCTGTCCGTTTACGTTTGAATTGAAATCATCTTCCTTCAGCCACAAAGCGCAACTTGACAAGTCATTGAAATCCATGCCCGGGCAATATATCTACACGGCAGGATTGAATCGATTCCGTATTGGTCGCAATGGCAACCTTCTCGAATGGAGAACAGTCAAAGGGCGCTGGAGTGAAACGATAACATATAATCTCATCTCGGAGACAAGCCTCTATACGGACGCAGGCTTTGGCGAAGACCGTCTCCGCTATTCCGCCAATGACGCCGCCGAGCCGTTCTCCCGCATCACACGTATGGAAGACGGCACCATCCGCCTGCAATTCCTCGGCACAATGCGTGGTTTCAACCGTTTTGAAACCATGGGTTCGCCTATCGACTATTATACAGAATACCGAATGAACAATACAGATTCCATTGGCTTCGTCTGCGGCATCCGCAACCGCCAGCCTGCCGCAGGGAATCGCAGCTTCACCGCCTGGATGGCGACAA
Organism: uncultured bacterium; assembly: GCA_902776645.1. Taxonomy (GTDB): domain Bacteria; phylum Verrucomicrobiota; class Lentisphaeria; order Oligosphaerales; family Oligosphaeraceae; genus UBA1407. The sequence goes on from CACYQT010000010.1 coordinate 44,063, forward strand.
CCGCCTTCCAAGATCCATACACCGCCACGATGTCCGACGACAACGGAATCCTTCAGAAAGGAACGTCGGACAAACAACGCTCCATGCAGACGAAAGGGAAATACAACCCATTTGACATCAAGGAAATACGCTTTGAGGGAAACAATCGGGTTGGCATGCCTCATATCAGTTGGGGAAAACCGATTAATGTCAACGAACAGTATAAATGCTATTTCCGTCTGCGGGACATCAAATGGCAGTCCCCCATGCAGCCCGCCAATGTCTTCCTGCACAACAAGAATTTCTTCATCGCCTGGCATGACGGTCCGCCGCCGGAAAATGACGCATACGGCCAATGGCGTTTTTTCTCCACCTGCCTCACGACACATGAAAACGGCGGCCCCTCCCCTGAAATTCCGTCGTTCGCCAAACAGACTCCCTCCAAACGGTCTTTGCTCAATGATCTTGATTTTGAGGAATATGCGCAAAAACAATGGTTTAGAGACATGGTTCAGTTTTTCCCCCCGAACGCCGGATGGAACATCCCGAAAGGCGCGGCATTGGATACCACGACCTTCCACAGCGGCAAAACCGCCCTGCGCATCGAAGGTTTCGACGGCGAATACCGCCTCGTCCGGCAGAACATCCCATTGGCGTTGCTATCGGTCGGTTCGAAATGGAAGCTTTCCTGCTGGGTGAAATCGGACAACATCCAGCCGGGCACGATCGGCTGGATGAACGGCACGCTCCGTTTGGAGCTTTTCAGAGAAGGAAAGCCTGTCGAATATCGGTCGCTTGCCTTCCCGCGGGAAGCGTTTGACTGGAAGCAATTCTCCGTTGAACTGACAGTTCCCGAAGGACTTATGAATATTTCCATTGCCGCTGGTCTCAACGGCAATCGCGGCAAAATATGGCTTGACGACTTCTCTCTCGAACGGATAGACACCCCAAACAACAACAAGGAGAAATGAATTATTTTAGTGGTTAGTGGTTAGTGATTAGTGGTTAGTAGTTCAAAAAGTCTGTACATGGAAAAAACTCATACAGATTTGCATGACATGAAAACTGCACTATTTTTAGTAAAAAAACATAGCTTAGTTCAAGAACACTAGATGAAAAAGTTCACGGAAAAATACGAGGAAATGACTTGTTTGATGAATGAAGTGGATTCGCTTTGCAATCAACTTCATGAAGCTTTCCAGACAATTTCTCCAGAGGACTATGCTGTATTCGGACCAAGGCTTCGTATTGTCATTGCAACATTTAAGGCGCTTATGCAGGAAAGCCAAAATCAATCAAGCTTTACTTGCTATGAGGAGCGTATGAAAAGACAACTTTCTGATTTGGAAGAACTTGAGCATGACATCAAAGTTTTCAGGGTAGATGCCCAAAAGAATGATTCCCTGAAAAAAGCAATGGAGAATGTTGCTAAACTCGATTTTTCAAAACTTGCCAGAGCATGATATACAATTGATTCTTTTTCACGAAAACAAATACAACATTTTAACAACAAGGAGAAATGAACATGGCTGATGAAATCAAGACATTGAAAGTCGGTGTTGCGCAGAGTGACATCACGCCGCCCATCGGCACCTGCCTGGCGGGCTACTTCAACAAACGCGTCTCCACGGGAATCATCCATCCCCTTCGCGCCAAGGCGATTGTGGCGGGAAGCGGCGATGAACGCGTCGCCCTCATCACCTGCGATCTCATCACGATGACGGCCGAAGTCTGCCAGCGCGTCCGCAAGATCGTCCATGACGCGACGGGCATTCTCGAATCCCACGTGATGATCTGCTCCACGCATACCCACACGGGGCCGGATCTCCGTCCGTCCAACGCCAACTGCCCGCGCAATGAAGAGTATTATGAAGGCGTTCCCGCCCGTATGGCGCAGGCCGCCATCGATGCCGCCAACAGCCAGAAAGACGCCGTCATGTGCATCGGCACGGAACAGGAGGAAGGCCTCGCCTTCGTCCGCCGCTTCCGCATGGAGAACTGCTCCGAACAGTTCGGCCCTGGCGGTGCGCTGAAGTGCGAAGGCCCGGCCAGCAACATCGATCCTATTTTCGGCGCCATCGTCTTCAAGGAAGAGCTCAACGCCAAGCCGTTCGCCGTCATCTGCAACTACACCGTCCATATCGACGTCACAGGCGGCACGCTCATCTCCGCCGACTTCCCCGCCGTCATCCAGGAGACGCTGCAGAAGGTCTATGGCGACGATCTGATCGTCCTCTACGTGCAGGGTGCCTGCGGCAACATCAACCACTGCCCGTACTTGCAGAACTGCCCGTATCCGGGCAAAGGCATCTGGAAGTCCGAACAGATGGGCCGCGCCTTCGCCGGAAAGGCCATGGCGATCATCGAAAAGGCCTATCCCAGCAAGTCCGTGGATCTTGGAACCGTCAGCGAAATTCTTGACGTACCGAAATATCCGAAAAACGACTACGTCGTCCAGATGCGTCTTGCGCAGGCCCGCGCGAAGCAGAACACCACCGCCCCGGGCGGCGCGGAAGCGGCTCTCTTGGAACGCTATGACGCGTATTCCGACGAAGGCACCATCAAACGCGAAGTCCAGGCCATGCGTTTTGGCGACGCCGTCTTCTGCGGCGCCCCCGGCGAACTGTTCGTCGAATGGGGCTTTGAAATCAAAAAATGGTCCAAAGCCAAATATACCTTCATCGCAGAGCTTTGCGACGACGCCGTCGGCTACATTCCGACCTTCGAGGCGTTCCTCCGCGGCGGCTATGAATCCACGCCGATCGTCTCCGTCCGCTCCACGCCCGCTCTCGGCCAGATGATCGCGGACGCCAACTTCCGCAACATCCGCAAACTGTTCCCTGATGCGTAATTAACGTTATTCCACGATGGCCATTTTCTATGAGAAACTAGAAAATGGCCTTTTTATACTTTTTTTTTAAATCAAATCATTTTTTATTTGAATTATCCATTTTTCATTGTATTTTAGTATCAATCAATTACCATCGCGTCTTGCCGTTCAAACAGAAGGCAGTAGAAATTTGGGAACAGACAAATTCAGAGAGGTGGCGATATGGATTCCAATACGGATAATTCTGAAATCATGGCAACCGTTCTGCCCGTTCCAGATGAAGGATTAAAAGAGGAAATGCGGCGGTATTGGAAAGAACTCAAAAAATGGATGATCATTGGCATGATTGTCTGCGTCATTTCGTTGCTTTTGGCTGTCATTGGAACATTGTTGTTCGTTCGTAAATCGCAATCCTACCCGCAAATGCCATCATTTTCACAAATACGATTTATTGAAGAAACGCCACAGTTTCCCCAGACTGTATTTTTCCCGAATACATCTCATTCTCAAATAACAATAAGAAGAAACGCCGCTGTTTTCTACTTCAAACTTGCAATCTTTGTGCTCCTATGCGGTTTGTATCCATTGGTCATGATCATAATCAATGACTATAAATTGATGGTCAGATACTGGCGTTACATCGGTCCGAAGAAGGGATGCACCGCCGGTCAGATGGCGGGATTCCAGTTCATTCCCCTTTTTGGTTTTTATTGGCAGTTTGTCGCCATTTGGGAACTTGCCAAACAACTGAATGCTTTAGGTGCAAATTATGTCAGTCCTCAACTGGCCCTTGCATTCTGCATTGTCAACTGCTGTACCGTCGTTGCGACTCCAATACTGAAACTTGGTACATATATCGCATCCATTGTGCTCTTTTTCATGCTTTTCGAGCAGTTCAACAAGGCGTTTACGGAACCTGCTGAAACCTAGGGGCGCGCTCCCGCGGGCAGGCAGCACGGAGCGAGCCTTATTCCAGGCAGACGCCTGTCCAGCCGTCGACCACTGTCGTGTTCTGCCGTTCCCCGCCCAGACGGTAGGACACGTTCGTTTTCCGGGCGGCGGTTATGATGACGCAATGCTTCCAGACACAAACCGTGACGGGGCCGTCCGCATCCAGCAGTTCGAACGGAATTGTCTGCCCAATGAACACGACATCGCGGAAAAATCGCCCAAGTTCTTCATTATCAGAAGACAGCAACTGTTCAATCGGCGAATCGAAGACGATGAACCGACCACGCCCCATCGTCTTGACGAAGACGGAATCCCAACGGATTTCGCCTTGCCGGTCAAACAAAACGCTCTGCGCTTTCACTTCCGCTCCAGGCACTTCCATGACACGACACTCCGTCTGCGTCATCCAGTCGTAATGCCAGTCGGCGATTAGATAGGAATCGTAGCGTTTCGTCCCCCAGCGTTGCAGTTCGAAGGCTTTTGTCGTCCGTTCCTCCAACGGCTTCAGCCGTGCATCCGTGAACGCGGGCGGAATCCGCCCGCTGAACACGACATTGCCGCCATTTTCGATGAACGCCCTCAGCCACGCCTCCCGTTGCGGCGTCAACGTGATGTCGCGCGAAATGAATATCACCTTGAATTCGTCCAAAGCGTTCGGCTGCATCATGTTCGCGGCGAACGACCATTCTTCTTCGCCGCTTGCCGCGCCAAGCAGAGCTTCCGGCAGTTCCATGACGGGAATGCCCCGCGCCGCCAGCATGTCCGTGATCCGTCCGGACGATTCGTCTTTCGCTTTTTGATGCGACCGCAGCCGTTCGTCGTTCGGATAGAAGACACAGGCGAAACGTCGTGGCTCCGGTTCAAAATAAAACGGATCGACCGGCCCGTTCTCAAACATCTTCTTGACATACCCTATGTATTTGTCAGAACGGAAGAAACGGCCTGCATAGGACACGATCGGACTGCCGCCGATGGCCATCGTCCGCCATCCGTTCGCAAGCGTCGCTTTCTCGAACTGCTCGTCAGACCGCCGTGGATGATGCGCATGGGCGTTTGTGTAGTTCCAGATCATCTTGCCGAGAACATGGGCGAGGCTCGCCCCCGCGACGCCGCCGCGATTGTTTTCAATCAAAAAGCAATCGACTTCCGCCAGCATCGCCAGTTCCGTTTTCGTCCCGCAGAACGCCGCCGCCGTGCGGTTCATCATGAGCGGCAGGCCTTTTTTCGCCGCCTTCGCATGGATTTTCCGCAACAGCCCCAGGAGATTCTTCCGTTTCCACAGCTGGTATTCGTCCCAGCGATCCTCTTCATCGTTGCGCGGCAACGGCTTGCCTGTATCACGAAGATAACGCGCCTTGCAGGCGGGGCACTGGCAGATCATGTTCTCCACGCACCATCCTTGATACGGCCCGTCCAGATACACGGCGACGATGTCGTACGAGAGAATTTCATCGACGACCTGCAGGATTTTCTCCTCGTAATCGCCGAACGCGCAAAGGGATAGGAGCCGCTCGCCGCCGAAATGGCTGGCCTGCCCACGCGGCTCCAGTTCGTTGCCGTCGTCGTCGCGGAAGATCCATTGCGGATACATCTCCCGCACCCAGCAGCCGGGCGCGCCATGCGCGACAGGAATGTACGCCACGACTTTGATGCCCGTGTCGATCATCTCCTGCAACAGATCGTGGCCGTTCAAGTCCGGATGCCGCGGATAGATCTTGCTTGGATAAAAGGCGTATTTGCCGATGCTTCCGAAACGGACGGAATCCGCCCCGGCGGCGCGGCAGAGTTCCGCGCCGCGCTTCGCGTCAAACGCCAGTTCGGGCGCAAATGGCGGCCAGTACGCATCATACAGAAACGTGCGCAGCTGTTTTAATGAGTGAATATCCATGAAAGCTCTGATTTGGCCGAATCCAATTTCTTGTATCCCTTGAATCCCTTGAATCCCTGTTTTTGGCTCATTTCATTTCATCACAATTTCGCCGTTGATGAGCACGAATTTCGCATGATACTGGATGTCATGCAGCGGATTGGAATCGAAGACGACGATATCCGCGTCCTTTCCGGGCTCCAGCGAGCCGATCCGCTTGTCGACGCCGATGACGCGGGCGGGATTGATCGTGATGGCCTTCCAGGCGGCCTCTTCGTCCATGCCGGCCTTCACCGCAAGTCCCGCGCACAGAGGGAGATAGTTCAACGGCGTCACGGGAGCGTCCGTAATGATGCAGACCGTCAGGCCGGCATTGTTCAAGATGCCGGGCGTCGCGAACGTCTTGTCCTTCAATTCAAATTTCGACTTGCCTCCGAAGGACGGCCCGCACAGCACGGGATAATGCTCTTTCGCCAGGCGATCGACGATCAGATGGCCTTCCGTCACATGGTCCAGCGTCATCTTCACGTCGAATTCATGCGCGATGCGGATGGCCGTCAGCATGTCGTCCGCGCGATGCGCATGGACTTTCAGCGGAATCTCGCGCTTCATGACGGGAACCATCGCCTCCAGTTCCGGATCGTAGGGGCGCTTTTTCGTCTTATCCTTTTCAGACTCAGCGATTTCATCCACGTAGCGTTTCGCCTTCATCAGCAGGCCGCGCAGCAACGCAGCGACGGCCATGCGCGTCACAGGCGAACGGCCCTTCTGGCCATGCGCGCCTTTCGGATTCTCGCCGAACGCGCATTTCATCGCGACAGGATCCTTGATGACCATGTCATCGATGTAATCGCCGTACAGCTTGAACGCGGCGAACGTTCCGCAGACCACGTTGGCGGAGCCCGGCCCGATGGCGGCCGTCGTGACGCCTGCCGCCAACGCGTCGTCGAACTGCTCGTCCCGCGGATTGATGCCGTCGATGGCCCGCATGTCCGGCGTCAGCGGCTTGGAGCTTTCATTGACGTCGTTGCCCTCCCAGCGGATGGCGTATTCGTGCAGGCCGATATGCGTATGCGCGTCAATCAGGCCAGGCGTCACGATACATCCCGTCGCATCAATGACTTCCGTGTTTTCAGGAACCTCCAGGTCCTTTCCGACGGCCGCGATCTTGTTGCCGTCGATGAGAATCTGCCCGTCTTCGATGTCGCCATACGCCATCGTCTTGACCAAACCGCCGCGAATCAGTTTCATTGCTTTTTCCTTTTGTTTTGAAGTAACGAGGGCGTCCCGCCCTTGGCCTGTGTGTTTCGATTTAAATATTCCCATAATTTACCCGCCTTCAACCGCCTTTGCAAATCTTCTTCTTTTCCCTCTTGATAAAATGGAATCCCATATTAAAATATTGTTGTTCGCTTTTACTATAAATAATAAACAACCTCCAGAACTCCAATCAACCAGTCACCATGAAAACCAAACATCTTCTCTCCCTGCTGTTGTTCGCCGTCTGCGCGACCGTTTTCGCACTGCCAGACCAAGAGGCGCCCATCTATCTCTTCTATCCGAACGGCCCGAAAGTGACCGCCCTCACGGAAGCGCCCCAGGCCAATCCCGTCGAAAAAGTGACCATCACGGCTCCAAAGGAAGGCGCCGGCATGCGGTTGCTCCACACGATCCAGAAAAAGTACGTCAACATGCCGCATGACGAACGAATCGCCTATTTCGCGGACGCGAAAAAGCGCGAGGAGATGAAATCGCAAGGCTACCATCCGAAAACCGTCGAACTGAAATGGACAAGCGTTGCGGAAAACGTAACATCCTATAACGTCGTCATTTCCGAAAAGAAGGATTTCGTTCCGGCCATCTCCGTCGCCGTCACGGAGCCGAAGCTCGAACTGAACAATCTGAAAATCGCCATGACCTACTACTGGAAGGTCACGGCCGTCACTGCAAACGGTTCGTTCGATTCACCCGTCGCGACGTTCTCCACGGAGAAATTCGCCCCCAGATTGCTGAGAATCAACGGCGTGCCGAACGTCCGCGATCTCGGCGGCCGCGTCGGCCTGGACGGACGCCGCGTCCGCCAGGGCATCGTCTATCGCACGGCCGGCCTCAACAACAACGCGCATCGTCTCTTCCTGAGCAAGCTGGAAGCCATCGGTGAACATCCGGAAATCTCCGGAGACGAAGAACTTCTGAAAGATCGCATCGAAAAGGCGAAGGCGGAACTCGCCCACGTCCAGCCCGTAGAATACGTCCGCTATTCCATCTCGCCCGAATGGACGACGTTCTGCCCCGAAGGGAAGATTAAAACCGCTCAAGCCGCCGAATTCCTGAAACTGACGGATATTCCGGACACCTTCCTCGGCGCCAACAAAACCATCCGCACCGTCGATGACAACGGCGAACTGTCCATCGAAAATCCCTCCGCAGGCAAACCCGCGCTGTTCATGCAGGTCTTCGAATCGCCGCGCGACGGCTACATGCAGATCGGCTGCGCCGCCGACTGGAACTGGTGCATGGCCGTCAACAACGTGAAAGTCATCGACTACATGCGGCAAGGCAACGGCCATTCGAAGGCCCGCGTCCGCAACAACACGATCGACATTCCTGTCAAGCAGGGCAAAAACATCATCGCCGTCGTCGCCTTCAGCGACGCGAAGAAGTGCGGCCTCGCCTGCGGCAAGCCGCGCAAGGCCCTCTCCCGCGCGGAAATCCTCAAGCAGCAGATCGCCTTCGATTCCGACAATCTCAAAAACCTCTACAAATATGAAAAAGGCTTCGAGCCCGGCAAGAACCGCCTCGACGACGAAATGAAAGAATACATGACGAAAACCCTTGGCATCAAGAGTGATATCGATCTCCGTTCTTCCACCGAATGCTTCGGCATGAAAGGCTCCCCCATGGGCGACGCCGCCACGTGGTTCCACATCTCCTCCTCCGCCTATGGCGGCATGGGCAGCACCTCCGGCAAGGCCGCCTTCAAGGAAGTCTTCAAAGTCTTCTTGGATGAAAAGAACTATCCTATTGATTTCCATTGCATTGCGGGCCAGGATCGCACGGGTGCCGTCGCCTTCATCATCAACGCCCTGCTCGGCGTTCCGCTGGAGGATCTCTATCTCGACTGGGAAGTCACGGGCTTCTGGAACCGCGATGTCAATTTCAACCATGAAAAACGCTTCAACCATCTTGTGAAAGTCTTCGACGCCCTGCCGGGCGCCAACATGACGGAAAAGGTTGAGAACTATGTTCTCGGCCTTGGTTTCACGAAGGACGATATTGCGAAGCTCCGCTCCATCATGCTGGAATAAAAGTATTTCTATACTTCTAGAAACCTAGAATTCTAGAAGCCTAGAGGCCTAGAAAAACTATAAGAGGAAAAATCATGAACAGACGTGACATGCTCAAATGCATGGGGCTTGGCGCCGCGGCGCTCGGCCTCAACCTGAAAGGACAGGAAGCCGCCGCAAAGCCCGCCCCGAAAAAGGCGCTTCTCGCCGCGCAGATGTACACCGTCCGCGAATTCACGAAGACGCCCGCCGGTCTGGCGGATTCCTGCGCGAAAGTGAAAAAGATGGGCTATGACGGCGTCCAGTTGTCGGCCCACGGTCCCATCGCCGCGACGGAAATCAAGAAGATTCTGGAAGGCGAAGGCCTCCAATGCGCCGTCACCCACACGGGCATCGGCGAAATGGAACGCAATCCGAACAAAGTCATTGACGAACATAAGATGTGGAATTGCAAATATGTAGCCATTGGCGGCTTCTTCCCGGGGAAGGACGTCAAATGGGACCGCGCCCTGTGGGAGAATTTCGTGAAACGCTACAACGGCATCGCGGAGAAATTCGAAGACTCGGGCATCACCATCGGCTACCACAACCATTCCCATGAGTTCGTGCAGTGCGAAGACTTCCTGCCCATTGATTTTCTCATGAAAAACTTGTCGCCGTCCGTCTGGTTCGAGTTCGATCTGTTCTGGATCGCCCGCGCGGGGGCGGATCCCGTCAAATACATCGAGGCGGTTCCAAACCGCTGCCCTGTGTTGCATTTCAAGGACATACGACTTGCGCAGAACCGCAGCACGCTGCAGATGTGCGAAGTCGGCGACGGCAATCTCAACTGGCAGCGCATCCTGCCCGCCTGCCGCGCCTCCAACGTCGAATGGTACGCCGTCGAACGCGATTCCGGCGACCTGCCCGCCTTCGACAGCCTCAAGAAGAGCCTTGAAAACCTCCGCGGCAAGCTTGGCTGCTAATACCGCTTCGCGGAGCTAAAAGCTTAAAGCAGAATACCTTATTAATCGTCTGAAAAGACGAAATCTGAGGTAACCCCGCCCTTCAGGACGGGGGGATACACAACATAATCTCAAAGGAGAGAGGAAGATGGACATCATCACCGTCACCGGAACAAAAGGAACCACCACCACCACGCACTTCATCTACGACGCCGTCAAGGCAGCCACCGGCAAGCCGACGGCGTTCGTCTCCACCATGGGCATCTTCGACGGGAAGGAGCCGACGGACAACGAAGGCTTCACGACGCCGCCCGCCCCCATCGTCCACGAATGCGTCAAACGTGCCGAAGCCAACGGCTGCGGCGCCTTCGCGTTGGAGCTTTCCAGCATAGGCGAAAAGGAAGGCCGCGCGGCTGGGCTACCGTTTAAATATGGTATTTTCACGAATTTCGCACCGGATCACATCGGTTCCGCCGAAGAGCACGCCACGCTGGAGGAATACTATTTCTACAAACGGCAGATCGTCAAACGCTACGAAAACGCCATCCTCAACAAGGATGTCGAATGCTTCGACGACATGGTCAAGGCGTCGCACGAAGGCAACGGCAAACGCGTCATCAGCTTCTCTACGAATCCAGCCAGCGGCGCAGACGTCTATGCGAAAGACATCCAGCGGACGGCCGACGGCATGGCGTTCACGGTCGTCACGCCAGCCTGGACGGTTTGCGCATCCGTCGGAATGCCAGGCGTCTACAACGTCAGCAACGCTTTGGCGGCCTTCGCCGTCGTCTATCTGATGGGGCTGGATCCAGCCGTCTCCGCCCAAGCCATCGCCGCCACGAAGATTCCGGGCCGCAGCGAAACCTATTCGAAAAAAGGCCGCACGGTCATCGTCGATTACGCCCACAACTCCATCAGCTTCAACGCCTTGCTGACTGAAATGCGCATCCGCCATCCAGACGGCAAGATTCGCATCCTCTATGGCGTCGGCGGCAATCGCGGCGAACGCCGCCGCGGCATGGCCCATGAAAGCGCCCTGCTCGCCGATCTGACTTACGTGACGTCCGACAATCCGCGCGACGAAGATCCCAACGAACTTTGCCGCACGCTGGCGGAGCTCATCCAGGCCGACAACGGAAAATGCGAAATCATCGTCGAACGGGAGGCCGCAGTCCGCAAAGCCTTGCAGGACATGGCCGAAGGCGATGTCCTGATTCTCGCGGGCAAAGGCCCTGAAACCTCCATCACCATCGGCAATGTGACCTATCCCTATCCGGGCGACGCCAAGCTCGCTTCGGATTTCATCAACAGTCTGTAATTCAACAAATTGCGCGGGAAATCAACAGCTGTTGATTTCCCGCGACACGTAAAAAACATGTCCGTCACCTCCCGCATAGCCGATTACCACGGCGTCCCAACGCTTTTCGTCAACGACCAGCCGCAGGTCGGCATGGCCTATATCACGTATTTTGAAGAGAACAACCGCTATCAGGACTTCGCGGACGCGGGCTACACGCTCTTCACGTTCGCGACGTTTTTCGGTGGCCAGACCATCAACGAGACATCGCAGATCAAGCCGTTCTCGCCGGGCATTTTCGATGTCAAAGGCGAAGCGGACTACAGCGTTTTCGACCGCTCCGTCGCGCAGATTCTCGCCGCCTGCCCGCAGGCCATGATCTTCCCGCGTGTGAACATGTCGCTGCCGAAATGGTGGGAGGACGAACATCCGGACGATTTGAACGACACAGGCTTCAAAGGCAATCGCCGCCGCGCATGCTTCTCCTCAAAACTATGGCGAAAACAATCGGAAGACTTTCTATTGCAACTAATTGACCATGTCGAAGCACAACCGTGGAAAGACCACTTCGTCGGCTACCAGATCGCCTGCGGCAACACGGAGGAGTGGTTCTCCTTCGATCAGCGCGGCAGCATCGGAAAAGCTTCGCGGGACGAATTCGCCGCCCGTGGCGGCCGTTCAGACGACGCCGTCGCCTACCGCCAGTTTCTCAGCCAAATCGTCGCGGAAGATATCGTCTATTTGGCGGGCGTCGTGAAAAAACGCACAAACCGCCAGCTCGCCGTCGGCAGTTTCTACGGCTACACGTTCGAAACGCCCCACTGGATGTCGTGCCACATGGCCGTGAAGACGATTCTGGCCAGCGACGACGTCGATTTCCTCTGTTCGCCATCCTCCTACATGAACACGCGCAGCCCCGGACAGGACTGGCCGTGCATGACCGTTCTCAACTCCCTGCTGCTGCACGGCAAGGCCTATTTCACCGAATTGGACACGCGGACCTATCTCTCGAAATTTCCGGGCCAATGCCGCGCGAATTCCGTTGTTCCAGGCACTTACGAACAGCCCATCTGGCTTGGTCCGAAATCGCCGGACGTCTCCAGATGGCTGCTTCGCGCCAATATCGCACGGCAGTTGACACATGGCACGAATTCATGGTGGTTCGACATGTGGGGCGGCTGGTATGCCACACCCACCATGATGCAGGAAATGAAGGACTTGCGCGCCATCGCCGTCGCCGCCATGAAGGACGACCACCGCGAAAGCATCGCGCAGGTCGCTGTCTTCATCGACGAAACAAACTATTCGCATTTCGACGGCTCGTCGCCGTTGTCGTCGCAAATCGCCTCCCTTAACCGCCGTCCGCTTGGCCTGGCCGGCGCTCCGTATGCGATTTACGACATCTCCGATTTTTCCGCCGTCCGCAATCGATATCGTGCCTTTGTCATGCTTGCTCCATTCATGACGGAGGCGATGACGGAAGCGATTTCAACGCTAAAATCCGCAAACACACCGTATCTCCTTGTGGATGAGAGTCATCCGTCTCTCGACACCGCCGCGTTGCGCACTCTTTACAAGACGGCGAACGTCTTCGTCTATTGCGATTCCGACGATGTCATCTACGCGAACGACCACTATCTCGCCATCCATGCCGCCACGGCTGGCGAAAAGCGCCTCCGCCTCCCCCGCAGACGCCGCGTCACGCCGTTGCTTCCGGCGGGCGAACCGCTGGAAACAGATTCGCTGACCGTTGAGCTTCAGCCATTCGAAACACGCCTCTTCCGACTGGATTAACCTGCCTAACACATATAGCCATCAGCACCGCCACAGGCGGTAATATCATGCCAATACCATTCAAACCATCATCAATGCCTACGCCTTCTACAGAAAAAAAGCATCTCAGCAAAAATCTGTCCTCCACGCAGACGAAACGGCTTGTGTTCCGCAGAGACGATGTCATTGTGCGATACACATTGAGGTTCTTTTTCGGCCTGTTGGTATTCGCAATGATATCCAGTGTTCCCATCATCATTGCGCTTTTGCATTTTGATATTTTTGCCGTGCCATTACTCATTCTTGGCAGCATTTTTGAATTGATCGCACTTACCTGTATCATCTACTGCCTTTTCAATACACGCAAGCTGCCTGTTTTCGACACACTCAACGGAAGGTTCTATCCACAAGGCCGTCGCCACGCGGAATCAGCGGTCTCCACAAAAGACATCGACTATCTGCAGATCCTTGAAATAGAGATGTCTCCTGGCTTCTGCTACGAACTGAACGCCGTCATGAAGGATGGCAACCGCCTTCATATCACGGCCCATGGAGGACGCCAGAATTTCATGAAGGACGCCAAGCAGCTCGCACAAAATCTTGCGCTCTCCATTAAAGACGAACAAGGCGAACCATACGTGGACATTCCAGGCAAACACGAAGGCCCGCTTGTTCCAGGCGGCGTCAGTTTCCAATCCATGCGTCTCGTCTTCCGGCAGGATTCCATTACCGTCAAGGCTACGTGGAAACTCCATCTTGGGTACATTCTTTTCATGGCCATCGGGACAGGCATCTTCTGCATGGGCTTGTTCAGCTCCGACGGTCTTATCTGGCCAGCGCTCATCATGGGCGCTCTTTTCGCCAGTATCGCCCTGCTCGGCAGTCTCGCCATGATCCTGAAGAAAACCTTCCCGCTCTTCGACATGGTTGATGGCATGTTCTACTCAAAGGGCTTTACGCGAGACGGTTCTGGCATTTCCTTAAAACAATTGGACCATCTGGAAATCTTCAAGGAGCGCGTTTACAACAAAAACAGCAGCTATGACTCTTATGAATTGAACGTCGTCCTGAAGGACAGTTCACGTTACAACATTCTGGATCATGGAAATGCCAAACGCCTGTGGGAGGACGCCCATGGGCTTGCCGACAGGCTCTCCCTCTCGCTCGTCGATGCGCAGAGCGGCCTGCCCGTCACGGAGCCGCCAGACGAGAAACACAAAACTCATTCTGCATCAACACCTACCGCACCAGAGACCATTGGCGGCTTTATCTTCCTCACCATTTTTGGCCTGATATTCTTCGGCGCAGGAAGCATTGCCGCATGGATGCTCTGCATCAAACCGCTTTCCGGCGTGATCGCCAGCGGCGGCTGGACGCCTACGCCCGCACGAATCGTCTCAAGCCAGCTGGACCGCAGCCGCAGTTCCAAAGGCGCTTCTTATAGAATCAATGTTCAATACCAATACGACGTCAACGGATCGCATTACACCAGCAACCGCTACGACTTCTTCCGTTCGGACATGAGCAGCAACGTCGGCGTCGGATCCATGCGGAAAACCGTCCACGAACTGCAACCAGGCGATGAGACAACCTGCCTTGTCAATCCCGCAAATCCAACGGAAGCCGTGATTTCCAGATCCATCCCGTGGTTCTTCGCCCTGTTCATGCTCTTCCCGCTGCCATTCCTCTTCATCGGCGGAATGACCATCTTCACCGCCATCAAATCGCTTGTCAAGCCACCGACGCAAAAGAATCACTAATCACTAATCACTAATCACTAATCACTAATCACTAATCACTAATCACTCAGCATTCAGCATTTATGAAGCATCCCTTTCTCATCTTGCTAATCATCATCCAGGTGATTGTCATCATCTATATGAATCAGGCTCACAACGCCTGGATGAAAGCCCGCACGGAACGCAACCAAAAACTGATTGACGACATCTGCCAGTTAATCGATGACGGTCATGGCCGCGAAGTCGGAAAGATTCTGTCGGATTACAAATTCAAAAGCGTCGAATCAGGCAAGCCGTTGCACCAATATCTGCAAGATGCTTTGTCGGAACTTCATGAAAAGCCTGTGGAACAACCGAAATCTTCTGAGCCGGAGGAAGTTCCAAAAATGGAAGGAGGTGACCAACCATGACGGGACTCGCTTTGGAAGGCATCTTCATGACATTCGTCATGTTCGTGTTGGCGGTCGCGCCGTTTGTCATCATCTGGCGTTGGCCCGCCACGCTTTTGACCAAAAGCCTGATGACGGTTGTCGCCTTGCTCTTTTTCACGATGATCTTGATGAGCGTAGGCCATACAGCCGCAAAAGGATACGCAAATTTCACCTTCAGCCCATGTCTGGATATGTTGGGCAAGACACTATCGGATGAAAAGGTCGATCCGGCGGATGTCTCCGCCGTCATCCATGAATGGCGCGAAAACGGCAACAACAACTACCAGAAATTGAGAGACACTCTGAAAAACATGCCGCCTTCTAAACCAGCAGAATCTGCTGAGCCTTCTGAGCAAACTGAGCCTTCTGAGCAGCAACCAGCGGCAGCTCCTTCAGAGCCGCCTGCCAGTGAATAGCTTAGGTGTTTAGCCGCCTAGAAGCCTAGAAGCCTAGAAGCCTAGAAGCCTAGAAGCCTAGAAGCCTAGAAGCCTAGAAGCCTAGAAGCCTAGAAGCCTAGAAGCCTAGAAGCCCCCGTTCGCTCAGATTGCGGCAGCCGCGGAACGTGTTGTAGTCCGTCGACATCGTCGTCAAGTCGCCCAGTTTTGAAAGGTGCTCCACGAAATCGTCGTACTTCACGAAACCGTCCGAATTATATGAAATCAGAATGTACTTCGCGCGGACATTGTCCACGAGCGTGAACAGCGTCTCCTGCGCCTTGTGTCGCTGGTTGTAGGCGGAGCGGTTCCAGTCCAGCGGAATTCCCGCCACACGCGAAATCTTCTCCGGCCGTTTGTAATCAATCATCAAGTTGAGCATGAAGTAGTTGGAACCGTACGGATGCTGGTTGTACGGCGGATCCAGATAGGCGAAATCCACGTCTTCGGGCATTTCGGTCGCGGCCGTCAACGCCTCTTTCCGATAGACTTCGAAATCGCATTCATAATTCGAGAACACAGGCAGCAACAGTTCGATGTCGCCGCGGATGCGCGACAGCGCGTTCTGCGCGTCGCCGCCGAACTGCCCCGTGCCTTCCCTGTTCTTGTAGAACCCTTTGAACACGCCCGCCGTGTTCGCGTGGACGCTTGCGCCGTAGATCAACGGCGCCATGAGGAACGTCCGCGTGGGATCCTGCATCTGCGCAAGCTCCTGGCACGCCGTGTCCAGAAACATTGCGTTCCGCCGCGTGAAAAAGACGCGTTCGCCAGCCTGGATGTTGTCGTCGTCCAACGGCGAATACAGGTCGGTGATGACGCCGCCGTGCAGATTCGCCACGATGCGGTCCTCCATTTCCAGCAGCGTGTCGCGCAAAGCGTTCATGTCGACGTCGCAGCGGTTCGTCAGATAGCAGTTGTTGACGCATTCGCTGTACGCCTCCAAGTCGTTGGCGTACAAGCGACTGGCAAACCGTTTGAAGTATCGCGCGACGATTCCCGAACCGGAGAACACGTCGAACATCGACAGTTTCTCACGCCCGACCGCCTCCTGCACAAGCTGCACGGCGTCGCCGATGAACGTCAGCAAGGCGCGCTTGTTGCCGAGATACGTCATGACCTGCTCCGTCATGAATGACGGAGATTCATCGTACGCCGCATCGGCAATGGATTGGTTGACAGGTTCGACAGACATCTTTTAAGTCGCTTCTGCGAAGCAACGATTATGGCTTGGGAGGGTTGCGCTCCTTGCATTCAGCATTCAGCATTCAGCATTCAGCATTCAGCATTCAGCATTCAGCATTCAGCATTCCACAATGGCTTGCCTTTTGCTTTCAGCTTTAAGCTTTCAGCTTTAAGCTGTCTACATTGGCTTGCCACAACGGCAAACAGTATTAGATTAACATATACCGTTTTTTCCGTTTTTGTACTCAAACCATCGTAAAAGGTCGTCTCTTTTTCCGAAAAACCGCCATGAAAACCACCGTCTCCCTCGCTCTCGTCTCCACGTTGCTTTTGTCCGCCGCCGAAGTCCAGCCCATCGCCAACAAACATGCGGTCGATCTCAAAGTCCTCTTCATCGGCAACAGCCACACCTACGTCAACTCCATGCCGAAGCTGTTCGCGGAGGAGGCGCTGAAGGACAACGTCCGCTGCGACGTCGTGATGCTGACGCTTGGCGGATGGCATCTGTCGCAGCACGTGAAGGAGCCGCAGATTCGTTTCAACATCCAGAACGGCCGCTACGACTACGTCGTCCTGCAGGAATACACGCATCCGTTCGGGCCCGAACAATCGATGCACGAAGCGGTTGCGAAGCTCGGCGAATGGATCAGAGAGGCCGGTTCGACGCCTGTCATGTACATGACGTGGGCGAAAAAAGGCCATCCCGAACAGCAGGCGGAACTGACGAACGCCTACACTTCCTGCGCGAAGGAGATCAACGCCCTGCTCGCCCCTGTCGGCGTCGAATGGTGGAAACGCCTCGCCGAAAATCCGTCTCTTGAGCTCTACCGTCCCGACGGCGAACATGCCTCCGCCGACGGCTCCCGCCTTGCCGCCACCATCATCTGGCAGACCATTAAGGCGGATTATTTGAAGAAGAGAAAATAATACAAAAATGGCCTTCCAAGACAACCGTCTTGGAAGGCACATAAAATCTAGTGGCCTAGAAATCTAGCAGCCTAGAAATCTAGCAGCCTAGAAATCTAGCAGCCTAGAAATCTAGCAGCCTAGAAATCTAGCAGCCTAGAAATCTAGAAGCCTAGAAATCTAGAATCCTAGAAACTAACCACTAATCACTAATAATTCTCCGCCTCGATTTCAAAGTACGCCTGCGGATGCTTGCAGACGGGGCAGACTTCCGGAGCCTTCTCGCCGATGTAGACATGGCCGCAGTTGCGGCATTCCCAACGGTTCTTGCCGACCTTCACCCAGACTTCGCCCTTTTCGATGTTCGCGGCCAGTTTGCGGTAGCGCTCTTCATGGCGCTTCTCGATGGCGGCGACCATTTCAAAACGCGCGGCCAACGCAGTAAATCCTTCCTGACGGGCGACTTCCGCGAATTCTTTGTACATTTCCGTCCATTCTTCGTGTTCGCCAGCCGCGGCGGCCAGCAGATTTTCCAACGTGCTGCCGATGCCGTTCAGCTCTTTGAACCAGAGTTTGGCGTGTTCCTTTTCGTTGTTGGCGGTCATTTCGAAAATCGCCGCGATCTGTTCATAGCCTTCCTTGCGGGCGGCGCTTGCGAAATACGTGTATTTGTTGCGGGCCTGCGATTCGCCGGCGAACGCGGTCAACAGATTCTTTTCCGTCTTGCTTCCTTTGAGTTCCATCGTTGTTCTCCTTTTATAGGGGCTCTTGTTCATCGTCCATCGACTCCGCGACGGACGCTTTTCATACAATATAACCGTCTCTTCCCACTAAACAAGCGTTTTACGCCATATTCAGCATTCAGCATTAAAAAGATCGGTCGCACGCTCTGCCCTGCACGAACGTCTTGTTGAAGTCATATGACGCACGGAAATCCAGCATGTCGGCGAACGTGATCGTCTTCATCGACAGTTTCCCGTCGTTGAATTCAAACAGCTTCGCTTCGAACGGCGTTTCGCTGAAGGCGGGCGCCGTAACCAATTGCGTTTCAGCAAGCTGCCGCCGTATCGTCATGTGGTTGTGGCCGCCCAGCCACGCCAACGGCTTCAGCGCCTCGCATGTTTCGCGGACATATCGCAGGAACGGTTCGTGCGGCGCATGCAGATCATGGTCCAGCCCCGTCTGTTCCGTCGGCAGGCCGCATGGCTGCGAATGGCTGACGATGATCCGCGGCAGATCCTGCGGTCCGCCGAAAAGTCGCGCCTTCTGCTCCTCCGTAAACCACGACAGCTGCGGTTCTTTGATATTCCAGAAGGCAGGCCGCGGCCCCCAGTTCGAACATAATGCGTCGATCCGCAGACCGCCTTCGATAATCGTGAAATCGATGGCGCCGTCGGGAAACAGCTGCGGCGTCTCTTCCAACCACGCCGCGACGGAATCGTCCTCCGTCAGATCATGGTTGCCCAGCGTCAGATGGACAGGACACGGCAGGCGTTTCATCAACCGCCCCGCCAGACGCATGTTGTCGCGTTTCCCCCAATCCGCAAGATCCCCGCCATGAAGGACAAACGACACGCCTTCCGCGCGGATGAAATCCGCCAGCCGGTCGAGCAGTTCCTCCGCATGGCAGTTGTATCTCGCCTGCATGCGATAGCCCTGATCATCAGGCCCGCCATAATGCGTATCCGTTATAAAAATGAATTTCATGCTATATTTCCTTAAATAAGCCTCGCCCTCCGGGAGAGGTGTCGCTTTCAGCGACGGAGAGGGCATTGAGCCTCGCCCTCCGGGAGAGGTGTCGCTTTCAGCGACGGAGAGGGCCTTGAGCCTCGCCCTCCGAGAGAGGTGTCGCTTTCAGCGACGGAGAGGGCTTTCACTTTCAGCTCCGCGTCAGCGGATTCAAACCGCCGAGCAGACGGAGGCCGTTCCGATTCTTCCTTTAACAAAATCACATATTGTCAACAAAATCTTCAGAACTATGGCCGACGTCTGCGAGGCTTTTCTGTGTAATCTGTGTATTCTGTGGTTTCTATGATATTGTATTTTCCGTGATTTTCGTGCCTTTCGTGGTTAAAAATATCTTGAACGTTTAATTTATGACGTTACTGTATTGTTTTCCAGTTTTCCCACACACAATCATCCATAAAAAGGAACCACCATGGCCGAATACGCATCGTTCGAACTCCACCTCCACAGCCAGTGGAGCTATGACGCCCTGACGCCCGTCGAAGAATACTTCAAGTTCGCTCGTGAAAGGAAGTTGCGCGCCTTCGCCCTTACCGACCACCATACGATGGACGGCTATGGCGACATGCTCGAATGCGCGAAGAAATATCCGGACGTCCCTTTCGTCGCGGGCGCGGAACTGACCGTCCACTCCCCCATGGGCACCTTTGATCTCGTCTGTCTCAACCTTCCCTGCCAGGAGACCGGCGAACTCGTCGATCTGTTCAAGACCTACCGCGCATGGCAGGTGGCCTGCGGCACGGCGATTTCCGCCAATCTCGTCCGCCTCGGATACGATTTCGACGACGCAGAGCGCATGAAAGTCCTGCAAAGCTATCGTCCGCAACGGATTATCGACAAACAGGGCAATACGCACGTCCGCCATGGAACCATGGTCGAGACCTGCATCCAGCGCGGTTTCTGCAAGGATAAGGAAGGCTACAAAGAGCTGACGAAGCAGTATGTCGACGTCCCGCATTATCCGGAATACGACTACGTGATTCCGATCGTGAAACGCGCGGGCGGCATCGTGATCATCGCCCATCCCTACCATTATTTCCACATCAACGACGTGAACCGCATGGACGCCCTCTGCGACCTTTTCCAGCTCGACGGCATCGAATGCTCCCAGTCGTGCTTCCCGGAAGAAATCACGCCGTTCTACCGCGAATACTGCGTGAAGCACAAGCTGCTCTCCTCCGGCGGCACGGACATGCACACGCCGAACTACGAGAAGTTCGCCCGCCACTGCGGCGAAGACAAATGGCTTGACGAACTGCTCGAACGCGTCGAACTCCACCACGGCGCCTAACGGAGGGTCCCGCTCCCGCGGGAACGGCAAGGGAGGGTCCCGCTCCCGCGAGCTAAAAGCCATACCGTCCCTTTCGTCGCTTCTGTCCCTTTCGTCCCTTCACACTAAAAAAAACATGGCCTCCACCTACCAGATCACCGTCTCCCCCAATGGTTCCTTGAACTCCTTCGCCACCGCTGTCGCGGAGGCCCGCGCGCATAAAGGCGAAGCGGTCGAAGTCCGCTTCGCCCCGGGCGTCTATCCGCTGAAGGAGCCTGTCGTCTTCACGCCGGCGGACAGCCGCACCAAAGACGCGCCACTGACGTTCCGCGCGGAACAGCCAGACACCGTCATCTTCGACGGCGGCCTGCGCGTCAACGGCATCGTCGTACAGCCCAACGGCTTCTGGACCGCGAAGCTCCCCTGCGGCGCCGTCGAGCAGCTCTATGTCGACGGCTGTCTGGCGACGCGTGTCCGCTTCCCGAAGGAGAAGCCCTGCCATGAGTATTTCTACATGCTCAACAACGGCGGCTATACGACGGATTCCGACGGCAACGCCGTCGATCTCCGCCGCTCCGCCTTCTATGCGGAGCCTGATGATTTGGCGGTTCTGAAAGGACTCAGCCAGAAGGAATTGCAGCAAGTCGTCGTCGTCGCCTACCATTCATGGGAGAGCGGCCGCCTCCACGTCAAATCCGTCGATTTCGAGACAGGCCTCGTCATGCTGGAAGGCGCCACCTGCTGGCCGTTCCTCCATTGGGGCGCGCGTCAGCGCTACCATCTGGAAAACATGCCCACGCTGCAAATGGCGCCCGGCGAATGGTTTGTCGCCGCGGACGGCACATTGACCTACGCCCCGCTGCCCGGCGAAACGCCTGACAGCACGGTTCTCTCCGTTCCCGTCACGCCATCGTTCCTGCAGTTCAAAGGCGAAGCCGCTTCGCCGATCGCCAATATCCATTTCGACGGACTGGCCTTCCGCAACGCCGCCTATATCCTTCCGTTGACGGGACATAACGCCGGCCAGGCGGAAGTCGACATGGAAGCCGTCATCCAAGGCGATTTCGTCGAAGACTGCTCCTTCGACCGTTGCGAAATCGGTTCCATCGGCATCATGGGCTTCTGGTGGCGGCTCGGCTGCCATCGCGTCGCCATGACGCATTGCCATATCCATGATTTGGGCGGCGGCGGCGTCAAAATCGGCACGTCCGTCATTCCGGAAGACCATTCGCAGGTGACGGATTTCGTCACCGTCCACAACTGCATCATCGCCCACGGCGGCCGCCTCCATCACGGCGCCCACGGCATCTGGATCGGCCACGCCAGCGACAACACGCTGACGCACAACGAGATCGGCGATTTCTTCTACACAGGCATCGCCATGGGATGGACATGGGGCTACCGCGACACCGTCACCCATCGCAACCACATCGACTACAACCACATCCATGACATCGGCCAAGGCGTCCTCTCGGACATGGGCGGCGTCTATACGCTCGGCCGCTCCGACGGCACGACCGTCTCCCACAACCATATCCACCACGTCTATTCCTACGACTACTACGGCGCAGGCGGATGGGGCCTTTACACCGACGAAGGCAGCGCCGAAATCGAAGAGGCTTTCAATCTCGTCCACCACGTGAAACTCGGCTGCATCCATCAGCATTACGGACGCGACAACAACTTCCACAACAACATCTTGGCCTTCAGCCTCAACAACCAGATCGTCCGCAGCCGCATCGAAGACCATCGCAGTTTCTTCCTCCACCACAACATCATCTACTGGGACAACGATTCGCAACTGTTCAACAAGGCCATTGACGACCGGAATGTCGATGTCCATCACAATCTCTATTGGAACACGAAGGTCCCGATGACATTCAACGGCAGGACGTTGCAGGAATGGCAGGCCACGGGTCACGGCGAAGGCGACGTCGTGGAGGATCCGCTGTTCGTCGATGCCGAACATGGCGATTTCCATTTCAAGCCAGGCTCGCCCTACAAGAAGATCGATTTCATCCCGTTCGACTACACGGAAGCGGGCGTCCTGCGCGACAACGACGCCGCCTGGGGTGCCTTGGCGGATGCCGTCGCCGCCGCGCCGTTTGAATTCACGCCGCCACCGCCCGCCCGCGAAATCGTCATCGACGACGATTTCGAGAAGCTGCCCGTCGGCGCCCAGCCGGGGTGGGGCATTGTCTCCTTGGAGAACAAAGGCGACAGCATCGCCGTGACGGATGAGACGGCCTGCACAGGCCGCCATTGTCTCAAGTTCAAGGACGTCAAGGGATTGACGATGCGGTTCAATCCGTATCTGTATCTCGGCCCCTCCGCCAGCAACGGCAAGGCCTTCCTCAGCTTCGACTTCAAGAGCGGAAAGGACATCGAATTCTACATCGAATTCCGCGACGGCATGACGCCCGGCCCGAGCGTCTATTTCTTCGAAGACAAGCTCTGCTATCGCGACAGTTCCGACAAGATGAATCTCCTCACGCCGATTCCGCTTGCGCAATGGTTCCATGTGGACATGGTTCTGACGCTTGGCCAGCCGGGCGCCCCGATGGCCATGACGGTTGCCCTGCCCGACCAGCCGCCGCAGACCTTCAGCGTTCCGATGTTCACGTCGTCATGGCATTGTTTCAACTGGCTTGGCTTCGTCGCCAACGCCGACGCCGACGCCGTCTGCTATTTGGACAACGTGAAATACCACGCGGAGTAACGACGGCGTCCCGTGGGTAGCGA
The DNA here is from genome assembly GCA_902776645.1 of uncultured bacterium. Lineage (GTDB taxonomy): Bacteria > Verrucomicrobiota > Lentisphaeria > Oligosphaerales > Oligosphaeraceae > UBA1407. Next base: position 67,441 of record CACYQT010000010.1, read on the forward strand.
CGGCGTCCCGTGGGTAGCGACGGCGTCCCGCCGTCGTCGGCTTGTGCCCGCCGTTGATTTGCGTATCCGTGGGGGTTGCGCACGATATTCGCATCACCCACCCACGGTTGTGTTATGCCACCCCTACGGGGTTCTGGCATAAATAACGCATCAACCGTGGGTTCCGCGCACGATGTGCGCATCACCCACGGCTGTGTTATGACACCGCCACGCGGTTCTGTGTTATGTCACCGCCACGCGGTTCTATGTTATGTCACCGCCACGCGGTTCTGGCATTAATAACCATCCTGAAAAGCAATAAAGAACAAAATACCAAATACAACAAATACTATTAACAACAGTGACAGGAATACACTACAGCCTTTTCCTACTGTCTTGATGGGCGGCGGAACATACCCGGGCTCTTCATTCATAATTTTCACTGCAACTTGATTGTGAATGACTTCTGACAATGCATAAGCACATGCCAATTTCCAATTCTGCAATGTCTTTGTCTTTTCATCAGGGAGATATTGATGGCAGATATCTCCTATTTTTTCATATAACAATGCAATTTTATTGATATTGTCAATATAAATTTGCCGATTCACATCATTCCAATTGTCAGTTTTTCTCAAGCTATCCTGCTTTTGATCAACTGCTTCTTTCATCTTAGATGCAAGATTGGATGTTATTTTTATAATCACATTCTTTAATATTCCACTTTTGTCCTCTTCGTTTTCGCTCTCCATCAGCAGCTTAACGGATTCATCAATCTTATTTGAAAATAACGTCAAATCATTGGCAAGATCTTCCCAATCATGATTTCCTTGGCCATATTTGATTAATCCTATCATGAAAACAGGTTCCCAATTATTTGGATCGTCTAATAAGATCATTTCATAATATTTTAAGGCATCATGAAAATTAATATTATTGTACTCCCGCCGCGCCAACGTGTAGAGGTTCTCAAGCTTCTCTTTGTCGTCGATCTTGACGGTTCCGGAGACTACGACGTCGCCGTCGCCTTCGACCATCATCTTTCTGGCCTCTTCGACGGAATATTTCGCCCCGCAATGCTGGCAGACGAACAGGCCGTCCTGCTTGACAAGATCCGAACCACCGCACATCTCACATTTCATGTGCTTTAATGATGTCTTTTTTTCGACGGAGACGATCGTTTTCGTTTTACGTCGCGGTGGTTCCGACGGCGCATCCGCCTGCAGGACAAACGTCTTCTTGCAGGCCTCGCATTCCGCTTCGTGGCCAAGAGCGGCTTCGTCAACATCGTATTCCTGATGGCAGTTCGGACAATGGATTTTTACGTTCGCCATATTCAACATCCGTCAAACAAACATTTATAAAATACATAAAAAAAAATACTATAGTCGTGCTTTATGACAATGCAAGTGGCGGGAGGGCTGCGCTCCTGCACGGCCGCGCGAAGTAACGACGGCGTCCCGCCGTTGCAACCTCATGGATTTGTATAGCAATGACGCTCTTAGTCAGATAAGATCACTTGGCATAAGCTCTTTTTTACTTTATTTGGGACAAAAAGTTTTGTTAGGAGAATAGCATCTATGAAGGAATGGAATACTTCTGTAACTCTCCGGTAAAGAAATCCTGACAGGGATTGAGCAAACAGTCTGTAATGATTGATTTAATGCATTTCCATGGATTAATCGTCCACAACGCCTGCATTTGAAAGAATAAAATGGAGATGTCGCCTTATTGACCATTACAAAATCACACAAACGTAACTCACGGCCATCCGAAGATTGAAGAAATTTTTTCAGTTCTTGCTGAACTGCATCGGAAAACTGTATTCCTTCTGGATATAGTCCACTCCAGCTAAACGGATGTATATTTCCATGAATATCAACTGCATGGGACGAATCAGAAGAAAGTTTGTATAAATGCCAAGGCCAATGACAATTAGTATTCCAACATCTATATGCCAATATGTCAATGTAAATGGTTTGTTCAGGCAATAACAAGACATTATTACATAGTCTGTAATGATTATAGAAAAGTTCTGTAATGAACTTCTCCAAAGGCAAACCATAAACTTTTGGTTCTTTGGGATCATCCCAGTCCACTTCAAACATTGGAAGATCTTCTCTCAAAGTAGCTTGAGAACGTTTGAAATCATTTAATTCAAATGAATTATCATCCTTTGAAGGTAATGGTAGTTTTCTAAACAACCACGCGCATTTTATATCACCATCTCGCTTAAAACAATTCTGTTTTTCTTCATAATCCACTATATACGTCTTTTTAGAAGAATAGACAACTTGCAAAGCGTATTTCCTTCCATTTTTCTTATCCGTCACCAAAACATCGGCATTCCAGCCTTCGCCTTTA